>JBCDED010000049.1:0-29822 GCA_039179985.1 Pseudomonadota bacterium | reverse complement strand
GATTTTTCGGGGCGGGTGGCGCGGCCGTCACGGCGGGAACGGAGGCCTTGGCGGCGGGGGGGGCGGCAGGTGCGCGCTTGGCGGCGGGTGCCGCGGATCCGGATGACTTCTTATACTTTGAAAACACGGCCTAGTTCCCTCACGATAAAAATGCCCGATGTTGTCCCGAAGTGCGGGATCATGTGGCGGTCGCCTCGGCTTTATTGAGATCGAAGATTGTCTTCGCCAGTTTGGCGATTTCCTTGCGGTATGGGTTTTTGGCCGCTGTTTCGGACAAAGGCAGCCCGTGGTCGCAGCTTTCCACGATCGGGCGTCCGCCGTCGGGAAGTTGCACTTCGACATCAATGTCCAGGCTTTCCGCCAGCCGCTTGACCCGGCTTTTGCCCGTCAGGTCGGTGAACTTCGGTGCCCGGTTCAGCACGTAGCGCAGCTTTTCGAATGGCAGATCTTCGCCTTTCAGCGCGCGCACCAGCCGCAGTGTGTTCTGCGCCGACCGCATGTCGAGTTCGAGCATGGCGAAATACACATGGGCGGCGTTGAGGACATTTTCGGTCCATTGTACGAGGGTCGACGGCATGTCGACGACCACGAAGTCATACTGTGTGCGGGCCACAGAGATGATCTTTTCAACGTCATCGGCTGCGATCAGATCGAGCGGCAGCATATCCGCCGGCGAGGTGAAGACGTTCAGGCGATCGTTGAAGGTGACCGTCGCCTGATTGAAGGACTCGCCGTCGAGAGAACCGGTGTCCGACAGAACCTCGAAGATTGTCTCGCGCCGCGGCAAGTCCAGATAGGTGGAGGCCGATCCGAATTGCAGGTCGAGGTCGATGAGGCAGACCTTGGGGCCTTCCTTCTTTTCGACGTTTGCCAGTTCCCAGGCCAGGTTCACCGCAAAGCACGTGGCGCCTACGCCTCCGGCGAGGCCGTGCACCGGCAGAATCACCGCGTTGCGTGATCCCTCAGCGCTGACACCGGGCGCCGCGCCGGCCGGCATGACCGGAACGGCTGGTTTGCGAATGCGTTCGATCGCTTCATGCAGCGCGCCATCGGGCAGCGGGTAGGGGACAAAATCATCCGCGCCCAGCCGCAACAACTGGTGCAGCGCGATCGGGCTGACCTCGTCAGCGATGAGGATGACCTTGATGGATTTGCGTTTGGCGGTCTGGATCAGTTCACCGATGACGTCGAGCTCTTTCTCGTCGTCCTCGTCCACCGCAATGGCGAGGAACTCCAAATGCTCCGCTTCCGACTGGTCGAGAAAAACACCGGCGTCCTCAAACGAAAGATCGCCCCAGGCTTCGCCAAGCTCGACCTCCATGTCCACGACGAGCAGTTCGAAATTCTGCACGTCACGCGATACAGTGCAGGCCTGTATCGGCGCGGGTTCTGCCTGCAACGCTGCACTAGAGCTCATACTTAGTCGTCCTTCATTTACCGGGACCGCCCGGTCCTACCTCTGCCCGGGTATTTGCCACGGGCCAAAAAACACAGGAAAGCCGCAGGATGCATGATCCGAGTCGGATCAGGAGCCACTTGTCCCTTGATCACTTCTTGTCGGGCAATCTTGGCAACATTAGGGCTAAAAAACCGTAATTATTCGGTTTTGCGGTACGATTTGGAAACGGTACTTTTTGCGGGTTTTTCCCAGGGGTTTGAGACCGGAATGGCGCAAAGCCTGGCTGCAAATAAAAAGCGGCGGCAGTCCGTGACTGCCGCCGCTCTTTTGATCGTTTGTGCTAGGCCGGATTACTCGGCGACTTCGCTTTCGCGGACGACGTCACTACCGCGTGTGGCGCTGTCTACGTATTCGCGCCAGATTACCTCGGCGTACTTGCCGTTCAGCGGTGCCGACTTGCCCTTGGCCAAGCCCGAAACCTCGGTAACGGCGCGGCGGTTGCGGCGATCCGGTTCAGAGGTCACGACCAGCGGCTGGGTTTTGCCGAAGGACACGACGGCCTCAAGACGGCTGCGCGAAATCCCCTGGCTGACAAGGTAGTTCACGACCGCATTGGCGCGGCGCTGCCCGAGCGCGCGGTTGTACTGTGCCGAGCCAACCAGGTCGGTGTGGCCATAGACACGGAACCGCACTTCTGGAAACTGCTTGATCCAGTCGGCCTGGCGACGAAGTACGGCCTGGGCTTCGCCGTCGAGCTGTGCGCTGTCGAAGGCGAAGTTTACCACCGGGTTCACATCGGCGGCGAACTTGCGGGTCATTGCGATTGCAAAGCTTTGGTCACCCGTCTGAACACCGATGTTGTTCATGGTCGGGTTGCCGAATCCGCCTTCATCCAGGAACTGGCCGGCTTCGTTCGTGCAGGCAACCATGGCCATTAGGCCCAGTGCCGCAAAGATCGGTTTGAGTGCAAATTTCATGGTCCTCACTCCATCACGTAGCCGTAGGACCCCGAGAAGTCTTGCTTGGCGACTTCCGCCACAGCGCTGCCTGAACCCTGGTTTCCGGCGAGGTTGCCGTTCCAGAACAGGCTCCGTTCGGTCGGGATCGAAATCCGGTCCGTGGGCAGGGCCAGGGCCTCGCCGCGCGTGGGCGTTACAAGATGCGGGGTGATGATAATGACCAGTTCGCTCTGTTCCCGCTGGTAGTTCGTGGAACGGAAGAGCGAGCCGAGAACCGGCAGGTCGCCGAGCCAGGGAACCTGACCGATGGCGTCGCGGAAGTCGTCTTCGAGAAGACCGGCGATTGCAAAGCTCTCGCCGTCCCGCATTTCCACGGTTGTCTTGGCTTCACGCCGCGAGAAACCGTTGATCAGGAAACCATCGTTCTGGACAACGACCGTGGGGTCGATGGCCGAAACCGCGGTGCCTAGCTCTAGGTTGATGATGTCGCCATCCACAACCGTCGGCGTGAAGAGAAGCTGCACACCGAAGGGTTTGAACTCGACGGTGATGCCGCCGTCGTCGTCAACAACTGGGATTGGAACTTCACCACCTGCAAGGAATTCCGCTTCCTGTCCGGAAAGCGCAACCAGGTTCGGTTCAGAAAGTACCCGGGCAAGACCCTTGTTCTCAAGCGCTTCGAGCAGGATACCGAACTGAACGGCACCCGTCCCGAAGACCGTCCCCAGGGCGCCAGCGGCGTCGCCGGTGATCTGTGTCGGTGTGTTGGGATCGAAAATGGTGGACGGGAGCTGGTCTGCCAGAGCGCCGGTTGCGCCCGTGATCGGCGTGGTTCCGTTGAAGATCACACCGTTGAAAGCGAAGCTGGCGTCGAAGCTCTTTGACACGGACCGTGCCACCTCGGCGAAGCGCACCTTCAGCATGACCTGCTGTGTGCCGCCCACATTCATGAGGTTCGACACGCGGCCGGGTGCATAGCGCTCGGCCAGGTCGAGGGCACGGTCGAGCCGCGCCGTGGAACTGACCACGCCCGACAGAACAATACCGTCGTTGGCGGTCCGCACTTCGATACCTTCGCCGGGAAGGATCTGCTGAAGCCGCTCCTTGAACTCGGCGACATCCGGGCTGACCTGGACATCGACATTCGTGATCAGACGTCCGTCAGGGCTGAGCAGGGTCAGTGTCGTCCGACCGGGGGCCTTGCCCAGAACGTAGATCGTGCGATCCGAGAGCGTCGAAATATCGGCGATTCCCGGGTTCGCAATTGAGATGTCGGAAAAGGGTTCGTCACTTTCTACTACCACGGCGCGATTGGTCGCGACGTTCAACATGCCTGATGTGGCGCCCGTCACGACACGCACGTTCTGCGCACTGACGAAGGCCGGTGTCGCCGCGGCGACGGCAAGGCCCATGAGCCCTGCGCAAAGGAGTCTTCTGACTGTCATGTGATCCTGCCTCTCGGGTCACGGGTTGCACGGGTCTTCGCGCCCGCAATTGGCCGTAACATGCTGGAAGTTGTGATTTGGATCAATAATCAGATAGTTGCGTGGTTCAGCTTATGTGGATAAGGCGCAACACTTCGCCGTCGTCTTGCGAAACTTCGGTAGACAGCAAACAAAAAGCAAGCCCGGAAAATCCGGGCCTACTACAAGATCTTGTGGTGCCTACTTCAGTTAGCGCACTCGATCGGGACCACTACAATCTCGGCACCGCGCCGGGTGCGGATCGTACAGACCTCTTCCTCTTCAACCACGGTCTCCTGATTACCCAAAAGATCGTTCTGATTGATCTCGACAGGTCCGGATGCGATCTCGTCGGTGGCGCCCCTAAGCGACAGGGTCAGTCGGCCAGTTGCTTGCGCTTGCGCAAAGGCGGCGACCTGTTGCGGCGACACGGCAACGGTCACGGTCCGCGCGACACGGTTCTCGCGCACCTCGGAATTCGAAGACTGGTCGATTGCGATCAGGCGGACATTGCCGTCGATCAGCTTGGTGATCTCACCGATATTTGTCCGGCCGGTCCAGTAAACGTCGACGCGGTCACCCGGGCGGAGAAAGCCGGATACGCCGGATGTGACATCAACCCGGATCGTGAATGCGCGTTCGCCCTGAACAAGCATTGAGGTGACACCTGCAACCTTTCCGGGCTCGGTAACCTTGGCCGAGGTCAGAGCCTCGCGCGCGTCCATCGTCCGCAGCACGGTGCGAAATTCATCATCGGATCCGGGAAAGATCTCTTCGACAGTCTTGAAGACACCTTGCGGCATTGCGTTCACCGGAAACTGTACCTGCGCGATGTCTTGGCGTGTCAGCCGTTCCCCATATTTAATGGTCCGGTTGACGATGAAGGCGTCCGCAAGCGGTACCATCGCCTGACGCGCGGCGCGTTCGCGTTCCAAGGCTGCTCGGTTCGCGCCAATGTATTCCTGGGCCATGTAGACCGCGAAGCCAGCCAGTCCGAGGCCGACAACAAGAACCAATCCAAATACCAATCGCATGGCTCGTCCTCTCAATGCTCTGGGGAGGCGTGCGTTGCCTGTTCTGCACCAAAACCACCCGGGCTGACTGATAGTTTCCCGCGCGAATGTGGCAAAACAATGCGCAAAAAAGGCCGTTGGGAAGGTTTTGCACCTTCATATTCAAAGCCCTGGCCGGGGCTCGTCGCTGGCGGACTGTGCAACGCGCGGTGAGGCGTTCGGGGAGGCCGGCGAAAGCGGACTGCAGCCGCCGTCGCTTGCCCATTTGGCGCGCTAGTCAAGGAAGGTCGATGCGGGGTCCATTGAATCGAGGCTGCTTGAGGTCCGGGTGGCGAGTGCTTCCGTCGAGTTGGCAACCGACAAGAGCACGGTCAGCCCCAGGATCACCAACGCGGCCGTCAGTACGACCCAATCCACCGTAACGGCGCCGTCTTCGTCCGAGAAAAATGTCCAGGCATCGTGCAGAATGCGCATTTTTTCCTCCGGTCCTCTCAACCAGTCACTTACGACCTCAGGTGCGCCACACAGGCGCCGCAGATCGCCTTACAGCGGCAGGTTGTTGCCAGATTGGGGCGCCACTGTGGCGCCGGTTTTCCTAAACTGCGGCAAACGCTGAGTTTTCCGGCGGTTCTCCGAAACGGTTCGTTTCTGTTCCGGTGACCCCTACGCCAACGGAGGCGCAACAAGCAAAAACCGCGGCGCAAAGCGACCGCGGTTCCTGATTTCTGAGCGGCTCGAAGAGCCGCAGACTTACGACGGCGCCTATTAAGGTCCGGTGTAGGTCGGGATCGTGACGGCGTCGAGAGCCTGCGAGATGTCGCCAGCCAGGTTAGCCGTGGAGTTACCAACCGACAGCATAACAGCGATGCCGAGGCCAACGATGGCCGAGGTCAGAACAACCCAGTCGACGGTAACCGCACCGTCTTCGTCGTTGATGAAGTTCTTAGCGATAGTGAACAGTTTCATGTGTCCCTCCAATAATGTGCTCGCTCGTTCCACTTTCACCTTGCCACTGTCGCAACACTTTGTTCCGGACATCGTGTGACTTGGTATGCTGCGAATAAGCCAGCCGATTGCGGCGAGACTTTGACCGGCGTCGTACATTTTCGGAACTGCACGCCGACCCCCACGTATTTTTGCTAACGCATTGTAAATAAAGAAAAGAAAAAACAATGAATTTGTGCTTTCGGGTGGGTTTAACGCTTGGATTCGATGCGAATCGTCCTGTTTTTGGGGGGCCGAACGCACCGAAATACTGGCGCGAGGCTTGGTTTTTTGCCATTACTGGTGCGAGAGCAGCAAAAAGAAAGTCCACGCGATGCGATGGATGTTCATCATTCTATGCGCTGGCATAGGGCAGTCGGCCTTCGCCGAAGACACTTCCGCACCGCCGCCTTTTCCCAAGTTCGAAGCCCGGCACGTGTCGGTAGCTCCCAAAGGTGCGCCGCGAAAACTTGTGCAAATCGATCCGACGGCCGAGCCCCTGGCGCTGACACCGCAGGGCTGGACGCGCTCCAAGACCGTGCGCGTGCGGCGCCCGGATGTGGAGGCGCCTTCTCTGTCGCCGCAGGACGGGCCGCAAAGCACTGCGTCCGGCTGGTTCTGGGCGGGAATATCGCCATCTGTTCTGGCCGCCGACCCCAACCGGCTGGACCGGGCCATTCTGCAGCTGTCTCAGGCGCCCGGCGGGCCGCGGCGCATCACCCCGTCGCTCAGCGCCATGCAGGAACTTGCCAGCACCCATGGACACCTCGTCCAGCAACATACCCGCAAGAACCGGGTGTCGCCCGCCTTCGCGCTGGCGGTGATCTGGACCGAATCCGCAGGTAAGACCGACGCCGTAAGTCACGCAGGCGCCGGGGGGCTGATGCAACTGATGCCGGCCACGGCCGAGCGGTTTGGCGTGAAAGACCGCATGAACCCCGGTGAAAGCATTCGCGGCGGCACCACCTATCTCGACTGGCTTCTTGAACGTTTCGACGATGACCCGCTGCTGGCGCTTGCCGGGTATAATGCCGGGGAAGGGGCGGTGGATGCCTACGAGGGCGTTCCGCCCTATGCCGAGACGCGCGCCTATGTACCCAAGGTCCTGGCGGCCTGGGCCGTGGCAAAAGAGCTCTGCGTAAGCGCGCCGCGTCTGGCGACCGACCCTTGCGTTTTCGACACGCGTTACGTGCAGGCGTCAGCCAATGGCGGATAAGCGACCGCTTGTTCTGGATGTCGACGGTACGTTTCTGAAAACCGACATGCTGCTCGAGAGTTTCTGGGCGGGCCTGTCGCAGGATCCCGTTGGCGTTATCGGAGACACATTTGCCAATATCCGCGCGCCTGCGCGCCTGAAGCGGGCACTGACCGACCGCGTGGACCTGCCGGTGGAGCGCCTGCCAGTCCGGCAGGAGATCCTGGATATGGCCGCGGCCGCGCGGGACGACGGGCACAAAGTTGTCCTGGCGTCAGCCTCGGATGAGCGTCTGGTGGCGCGGCTTGCAAAGCACCATGGTCTTGCCGACGGCGTTCTGGGTTCAGACGGCGAGCACAACCTGAAGGGGGCGGCCAAGGCCGGCGCTCTAACCGCAGCCTACGGTGATCGCGGTTTTGACTATGCGGGGGACGCGTCTGCGGACAGGCCTGTTTGGGACGCCTCCGGCGTTGCCATCATCGTCGGCAACCACTCTCGAGCCGCGGAAGATCTGCGGGCAAACGGCAAAGAGGTGGTCGAGGTCAGCGGCGGCTGGCGGCGAAGGGATCTGATCCGTGCCCTCAGGCCCCATCAATGGGTCAAAAACGTCCTGCTCTTCCTGCCGATGATTGCGGCCCATGCCTTTGATCTTGTGACCTTCTGGCACGTTCTGGTCGGGATTGCGGCGTTCTGCGCGGCAGCCTCTTCTATATATATTGTGAACGACCTCCTCGATCTCGACGCCGATCGGAGGCACCCGACAAAGTGCAAGCGGCCCTTTGCGGCCGGCGACGTTCCGATCTCTTCGGGGATGGCGAGTTGCGCCGGATTGGGTGCTCTGGCGTTGATCCTTGGCGCGAGCCTAGGTTGGGCGTTTTTGGGCGTGGTCGTTTTTTACATGATTCTGTCCCTGGCCTATTCGCTTAAGCTCAAACGCTTGCGCTGGATCGACATCGCCACACTCGCGTCCCTCTATACTATACGTGTGGTTGCAGGGGCGGTCGCCAGTGGCGTTGAGGCCACGGGCTACCTTCTGGCCTTTGTCTTTCCAGTTTTTCTGACGCTGGGCTCCGTAAAGCGGCTTACAGAGCTCACGCTTGCCAAATCCGACGAGCGTCTGCCCGGTCGCGGTTACGGCCGGCCGGACCGAGGCGATCTTCTGAATGTGGCTGCCCTTGGGACCGTTGCGGCACTGCTTATTTTCTTCTTCTACTCCTTTTCCGATCAGGCCCTGGAGCTTTACCCAACCCGCTGGCTTTTGTGGGTGGCGCTTATTCCCATTGCGGTTTGGCTCTTGCGCATGGTGCTTCTGGGCTATGCCGGTAAGCAAGACTACGACCCCATCGTCTTTGCGATGCGGGACCGTTTTGGGATCGGTGTGATCCTGATCACCCTGTCGATCCTGTTCTACGCCGCGGGTCTCTGGGCCGAGTGGTTCGGGACTGACCCGGGTCAGATCGAGAGTTTTTTGAAGATGAACTCTGGAACGGACCGGATAATCAGCATGATGTAGCGCCAGAAAAACGGCGTATAGATGATGTTCCGCTTCTTCCGGACAGCCCTCAAAATATCGTCAGCCACCTTTTGCGGTGGGGCCACGAGGAACATGCCGTCGATGCCCCAGGTCATGGCCGTGTCCACGAAACCAGGTTTCACAGTCACCACGTGGCCGCCCGCCCGGGTCATCCGGTTACGCAGGCCCGATAGGTAGGTGTGGAACCCTGCCTTCGCGGACCCGTAGACGTAGTTGCCGATCCGGCCCCGGTCGCCCGCGACCGAGCCCACGCCGACCACCGTTCCGCCGCCGCGCTCTTCCATGAAGGGCACAAAGCCCTGCAGAAAGGTGGCCGGACCGATAAAACTGTCTGTCACGGTTCCGTCGATCAGGGAAGGGTCGGCGTCTATGGCCTCCTGCGGCGGCATCGAGCCGACAAAGACCGCCACGTTCAACTCGCCGTCTTCCCGCACCGCGCGGTCATAGATCGCCTCGAATCCGCGGGGATCGCGGGCGTCGAATTTGATCGCCTCGGCAAAGCGCGCGCCGCGCAGGCGGCAGTCTTCGGCGCTGATCTTAAGGTCGTCCATATCGCGTCCTGCCAAAAGCAGCCCGGCGCCGCGTTCGGACAGGGCGCGTGCAAGTGCCCGCGCCATGGAAGACGTGGCGCCAAGGATGATCCAGGTTTCGGTCACGGCGCGCTCCTCAGATCCAGGCGGCGCACCAGATCGGTTGTCAGATTTCCTTCGGGGTCGGATTTTTCCGCGACCACACGCCAGTCATGCCACTCAGGATACATGGCACGGACATCGCCGCCCCGGGCCAGTGCATCCTTGGCCAGATAGATGCGTCCGCCGGCGTCGGCGGTCATATCTTGCAGCCGGATCACGAGGTCGATTGCATGGCCGCGGTTGGGGAAGTCGACGGCCAACGTGTAGCCTTCCATGGGAAAGCTCATGAACCCCGCGCGCCCCGGCCCCATGCGCTTCAAGACCGCAAGCGGTGAGGCGATGCCGGCGCGGCCGATCACCTCCAGCATCTCGCGCAACACTGCGGTTTCACTTAAGGGCAGCACGCATTGGAACTGATGGAAGCCCGTCTTACCGTAAAGTCGGTTCCAGTCGTGGATCCGGTCGAGCGGGAAGAAGAAATCAGTGATCGGTTTGACCACGGTGCGCCCAGAGGGTGGCACGCGTCGGAAATAGGCAGCGTTGAAGTTGCGCACCACGCGCGGCGAGAGGGCAAAGGCCGGCGCATCGAAAGGGACCGATTTCGCGCCCTTGCGTTTGGGCACAAGGCCACCGCCTGTTTCGCCTTCTTCTACGATGCCGCGGCCAAGCGCATCGCCCATGGCCGTGGCATCGACCCAGCCGACGGAATATGTGGCGTCGCTGGCATCAAGTACGGCAAGGTGCTCGTCCAGGTTTTCGACCCGGCGCTCGGTGACAACCATGACATCGCCCTTGCAGGGCAGCATCTGGATCGTGGCCTTCTCGATCACACCGGTCTGTCCGAGCCCGCCAACGGTTGCCTTGAACAGCGTTCCCTGCCGTTCAGGGGTGACGGTCTTGCGCGTCTCGCCCTGCAGCAGTGTCAGCGCGGTCACGTGCTGGCCGAACGAACCTGCATGGTGGTGGTTTTTCCCGTGGACATCCATGGCGATACAGCCGCCAACCGTGGCAAAGCCAGTTCCAGGCATGACGGGTGGCAGCCAGCCAAGGGGGGCAAAAAGCTGGGCCAGGTTTGAAATCGTGCAGCCCGCCTCGACCTGCAAAAGCCCTGCATCCGCGTCGAAATCGATGATGCGGTCCATGCGGGTCATGTCTATAGCGTCTCCATCGGAGTTCAGCGGCGCATCTCCGTAGGAGCGCCGGTTGCCGATGGCGGGCGCAGGACTGTCCGCGCAAAGCCGCTTCAGCGCCGATGCGCGCTCGGGCCGGGCGATGCGGCCCTCCGCCTTCAGCGCGCGGCCCCAACCGGCATATTCCATGGTTTTCCAGGTCATCGCATGTCCTTCAGTGAGCGCCGCTCGGCGATGGGGAAGAAGATCAGACCGATCCCGATGGCGAACCAGAGCGTCGTGACGCGGATGATCGCTGTCGCCGGGACGGAAACTTCCAAAGGAACGCCTTCCAGCGTCAGAAGCGCGATCATGGCGGCTTCGGCCCCGCCAACGCCACCCGGCGCCCCCGTAAGGCCGCCAGCCAGCGTTGAGAAGGTAAAGATGGCGACGGCAGGCCAGAACAGGATCTGCGCATCCATCCAGCTGAGAAGCAGATAGAACGCGTAGCCTTCCGCGATCCAGCCGATGAAGCCAAGGATCAGGGAGCTGAGGAAGATGTCGGTGCGCGAAAAGCGGCTGAGCGACCGGGACGCGGCTCGAAGCCGCGCAAAAAGCCGCGGCCAGTGGCCGAGCGCACGGTAAAGCAGCGTTGCAGAGGCCGAAAGGATCGCAGGTCGTGTCGCCACGAGGGCCAGTGCCAAGGCACCAACAACAACAGGAACAGCCCCGGCAATGCCCGTTGCCGACAGGGCCAGCGCGCAGGCCAAAAGAAGGCCCATGGCCGCGAGGTCCGAGGCGCGGTCGACCAGCACCAGCGGCGCCGTGCGCTCAAACGGCCAGCCGGTTTCCCGGCGGATCCAGCGCATGCGCACCAGTTCGCCCACGCGGCCCGGCGTCACGCTCATGGCAAAACCGCCCAGGAAATGGCGCAGATCGGCGCCCATGCTCAGCGCAAGCCCGAGCCGGCGAGAAAAGAGGTGCCAGCGCAGGCCGCGCGCCGCGTAGTTAACCAGCGAGAGGGCGAGGAGCAGAGCAAATTGCGCCGCGGAGATCTTGGCAATCTCAGCGCGGGTCTCTTCCCAGCCCGTGGCGGCGGCCAGTCCGATTAGCCCGGCCAGCACCAGCGCAAACAGGCCTCCCAAAAGCGCAAGGTCGCGCCAGCGGCGCGCCGTTTCCCGCGGAGCGGAAGATGGAGGGGCGGAAGTACTGCTCATCATTTTGCCGCGGGATAGTCGCAGATTGGGGCAAGAATATGAACGCAGCGTTGCACAATTGGAAACAGTTTATGCCAAAGTCGCAACAACCAACGGAATGGTCAGGCCTAGCCTAAATTTTGCGGATTCAAGAAAACTGTTTTTCACAATCTTATGTGCGTAAATGCGCGGAAAAATTCACAAACTCACGAGCGCGTGCGTTGAATGTGAGATTGTGGATAACCAGTTTCCCACTCACAGGCACCACGGTGCCAGACCCCACAAAGGACCCGGGCGCGAGGCGCCCATCTGTAAGGAGTGAGAGATATGAAACGCATTGCACTGACCGCCGCCGCCGCTCTTCTGGTTGCCGCCCCCGCGTTTGCACAGAGCCAGCTCGAGCGTAGCCTTGGTGTCGAACCCGGCGTGTACTCGCTGGCGGAACTTGTTGAGCTGAAAGACAAATCGACCTTCGAAGGTAACGATGGCGCGCTTTACCTGGGCGACGACCTTGTAACCCGTGGCTTCTCGGTCGACTTCGGCCTCGAAGGTGCATTCGCCCATGCAGCCGAGCAGGACGACGGCGCCGAGCGCAACCGTCAGTTCGGTCTGAACACCGACCCGACTGGCGAGGTTGCTGCCCGTGTCCGTGCCAACGTCGCAGACACGATCACCGGCAACTTCTAAGCTGGACCAGGATTTCGCCGCCCGCGAGTGCGGCAGAGATCAAAGGCGGCCGCCCGGCCGCTTTTTTTGCAGATCTTTCCGCCTTAGACGATGGTGGCTTCCGTCGCGGCGCGGATTTCATCCTCGGTCACACCGTCGGCCGTTTCCACAATCTTCAGACCGCCCTCTACCACGTCAAGTACCCCGAGGTTGGTGATAATCCGGTTGACCACGCCCTGACCGGTCAGGGGCAGCGTGCAGGACTTTAGCACCTTCGATGCGCCGTGCTTGTTGGTGTGATCCATCACCACAATGACGCGACCGACACCGGCCACGAGATCCATCGCGCCACCCATGCCCTTCACGAGCTTGCCAGGGATCATCCAGTTCGCGAGATCCCCGTTTTCGTCCACTTCCATCGCACCAAGGATCGCCATGGCGATCTTGCCGCCGCGGATCATCCCGAAAGAGGTGGCGCTGTCAAAATAGGACGTGCGCTCAAGTTCGGTGATCGTCTGCTTGCCGGCGTTAATGAGGTCAGGGTCCTCCTCGCCCTCGTAGGGGAAGGGTCCCATTCCCAGCATACCGTTTTCCGACTGCAACGTCACGTCCACGCCGTCCGGAATGAAGTTCGACACCAGCGTCGGAATACCGATGCCGAGGTTAACGTACATGCCGTCTTCGAGTTCCTGCGCCGCCCGTGCGGCCATCTGATTACGATCCCATGGCATGGCTCAGGCCTCCTCTCGCTGACGGACGGTGCGCTGTTCGATGCGCTTTTCGTGATCACCTTGGATCATCCGGTGCACGTAGATGCCGGGCATGTGAATAAGATCTGGGTCGATGGAGCCGCGGGGAACAATCTCTTCCACTTCCATGACGCAGACTTTGCCGCACATGGCGGCGGGTGGGTTGAAGTTGCGGGCAGTCTTTCGGAAGATCGCGTTTCCTGTGTCGTCGGCTTTCCAGGCTTTGACGATGGACAGGTCGGCCACGATGCCCCGTTCGAGGATGTAGGTTTCGCCGTCGAACTCCTTGTGCTCTTTGCCCTCGGCGACCACGGTGCCGACGCCCGTACGGGTGTAGAAACCGGGGATGCCCGCGCCGCCAGCGCGCATGCGCTCGGCCAGTGTGCCCTGCGGGTTGAATTCGATCTCAAGCTCGCCCGCCAGGTACTGCTGCATGAAGAGATCATTTTCGCCCACATAGGACGACATCATCTTCTTGACCTGTTTTGTCTGCAGCAACAGACCGAGGCCGAAATCGTCGACGCCTGCGTTGTTGGAGGCGATGGACAAGTTCGCGGTGCCTGCGTCACGGATCCCTTTGATCAGCGTTTCGGGAATTCCGCAGAGACCGAAACCGCCTGCTGCGATGGTCATCCCATCAAACAAGAGCCCGTCGAGCGCGTCCGCCGCCGAGCCGTAAACCTTCTTCATCGTCTTCTCCGAAGCTAGTGTGATCGGGTTATGGCGCTGTGGGGAACGCCGTCGAATTGTGGTCTCAGGCCTTCTTCCTGCGCCCGCCTTTCTTTGCGGGTGCCTTGGCCGCCTTTTCGGCAATGAGGGCGACGGCCTGTTCCATGGTGACCCCCTCGGGGTCCATGTCTTTCGGGAGTGTGGCGTTGATCTTTTCCCATTTCACGTAAGGGCCATACCGCCCCTTCATGACGCTCACGGAACCGCCGCCGTCGGGATGCTCGCCAAGCTCTTTGAGGGGGGCGGCCGGGGCAGGGCGGCCGCGACCGGGTTTTGAGGCCAGAACCTCCACGGCGCGGTTCATGCCGATTTCAAAGACGTCCTCGACGTTTTCGAGGTTGGCATTGGTGCCGCCCTTGAACGAGATGTCGTCGGCATGTTTGAGGTAAGGGCCATAACGACCGATGTTGGCCCAGATCATCACGCCGTCTTCTGGGTGCGGGCCGATCTGACGGGGCAAGGACAGAAGCTTAAGCGCCTGTTCAAGAACGACTTCTTCCGGTGCCCAGCCTTTCGGGATCGATTGGCGCGGTGGCTTTTTGTTGTCGTCGGTCACCTCGCCGCGCTGAACGTAGGGTCCGAAGCGCCCCTTAAACGCAAAGATCTTGTCGCCCGCGTCCTCGCCCAGAAGCTTCCCCTCGGGCGGGATACCGCTGGCGTCTTCCAGGCCCGGCGGGCCGAAGGGCCGCGTGTACCGGCACTCGGGGTACCGCGAGCACCCGATAAAGGCGCCGCCCGACCGTGCCGTGCGCATGCTCAGGCGGCCTTCGTGACAGTTAGGGCACACGCGCGGGTCGGTTCCGTCCGCTGTCGGGGGATAGAGATGCGGGGCGAGGACCTCATCGATCTTTTCAAGAACCTCGCCGATCCTGAGATCCGCGGTTTCCTCGATGGCTGCCGAGAAATCCCGCCAGAAGCGCGCCAGCACGTCTTTCCAGTCGCGCCGCCCGCCCGAAACATCGTCGAGTTCGTTCTCAAGGTCTGCGGTAAATTCGTAGCCCACGTATCTGCGGAAGTAATTCGTCAGGAAGATCGTGACGAGCCGGCCCTTGTCCTCGGGAAAAAGCCGCCCCTTTTCCTTGCGCACATATCCTCGGTCCTGGATCGTGGTGACGATCGAGGCGTAGGTCGAAGGCCGCCCGATCCCCAGTTCCTCCATGCGCTTCACAAGGGTGGCTTCGGTGAAGCGGGGTGGGGGCTGGGTGAAATGCTGCTCTGGTGTGACCGAGGATTTCTCCAGCCCGTCGCCCTGGCTCATCTGCGGCAGGCGGCGGTCGTCGTCACTCTCGACCGGTTCGTCCCGGCCTTCCTCGTAGACCTTCATGAACCCGTCAAAAAGAATGACCTGCCCCGTGGCACGCAGGCCGACCTGGCCATCCGCGCTGCCCACCTCGACCGTGGTCCGTTCCAGCCGGGCGCTCGCCATTTGGCAGGCCAGTGTGCGTTTCCAGATGAGATCGTAGAGCTTGCGCTGGTCCGCATCGCTCAGCCCCAGATCGCCCGCATCGGCCGACATGTTCGTGGGCCGGATACACTCGTGGGCTTCTTGCGCGTTTTTGGCCTTGTTTTTGTAAACGCGTGGGCTCTGCGGGACGTACTCGGGTCCGTAGCGGTCTCTCACGGCGTCACGGGCGGCCGAGACGGCTTCCGGCGCCATGTCGATCCCGTCCGTCCGCATGTAGGTAATATGTCCCGCCTCATAGAGCCGTTGGGCGACGCTCATTGTTTGCCGCGCGCCGAAGCCGAATTTGCGGCTGGCTTCCTGTTGCAGGGTCGAGGTCATGAAAGGTGGGCTTGGGTTGCGGTTTGCCGGCTTGGCTTCGACCGACTGGACGCTGAGCGGCCGTGAGGTGACCGCCTGCACCGCAAGCTCGGCCGAGGCTTCGGTTTCAATATCGTAGCGGTCGAGCTTCTTGCCGCCGAGGACCGTCAGACGTGCCTCGAATTCCTGTCCGCGCGGCGTTTTCAGCCCCGCCCGGACGCTCCAGTATTCGCGGGCGCGGAAGGCCTCTATCTCCATCTCGCGCTCGACGATGAGGCGCAGGCAGACCGACTGGACGCGGCCTGCCGACTTTGCGCCCGGCAGCTTGCGCCAGAGCACTGGCGACAGGTTGAAGCCCACGAGATAGTCGAGGGCACGGCGCGCAAGATACGCCTCGACAAGCTCCATATCCACGTCGCGCGGTGACTTCATGGCGTCGGTGACGGCGGATTTCGTAATGGCGTTGAATACCACGCGGCTGACCGGCGTGTCCTTCTTGATTGCGCGCCTGGCGCGGAGGGCCTCTTCAAGGTGCCAGCTGATCGCCTCGCCTTCGCGATCGGGGTCTGTGGCGAGGATCAGTTCGCCATCGTCTTTCAGCGCATCTGCAATTGCTTTGACATGCTTTTTGCTGTCGCTTGCGACCTCCCAAAGCATGTCGAACCCCTGTTCAGGGTCCACCGAGCCGTCCTTGGGCGGCAGGTCACGCACGTGCCCATAAGAGGCAAGAACGGTATAGTCCGGTCCAAGATATTTGTTTATTGTCTTGGCTTTAGCAGGCGACTCGACCACCACGACCGGCATGCAAACCTCACGAATACGGAATCGATGTTCAGCGGTCGTGATGTGGTAGTGTAGTCCCTTTTGTCAATGCACGCTCTCGCCAGAGCGGGTCAGAAGTCCCCCTGGCGCGCGGCGAATACGGCCCTGCGCCTCAAGTTCCAGGATCTCTGCCAGAAGGTCAGGCGCGGCCCCGCCAAGGTCGCGCAGAACCAGATCTTCGGCCACAGGGCTAGGGCCGATCCTGTCGAGAATCTCCTGGTGCAGGGCCTGCGTTTGGGCGGGCGTACGGCGATCCTTCGAGTGCTCGAGCGGCGGTGCGCTGACGGCTTTGGCTTTGGTTGCGGCGGGCCTGTCCGCCCCGAGCGCTTCGACAATGTCCTCAACGCGGCCCACCAGCGTTGCACCGTCACGGATCAGGTGGTTGCAGCCCGTCGCGCGGCCATCAAAAGGGTGGCCGGGCACGGCCATTACGTCACGCCCTTGATCGGCGGCAAGGCGCGCGGTGATCAGGCTGCCCGATTTGGCGGCAGCCTCGACGACGACCACGGCTTTCGACATGCCCGACACAATTCTGTTGCGCGGCGGGAAATGGCGCGCTTTTGGGGGCAGGCCCACGGGGGCCTCTGACAGGCGAAGGCCGCGTTCGGCGATATCCTGCGCAAGCGCTACGTTTTCTGCCGGGTAGACGACATCGACACCGCCGGCCAAGACGGCGACGGTGCTGTCCGTCCGGTCCTCGGCGAGCGCGGCCTGATGGGCGGCTGCGTCGATGCCGCGGGCAAGGCCGGAGACCACAGTGAACCCCGCATCCGCCAGCCCGTCGGCCAGCCGCCGGGCCATGCGGAGCCCCAGAGACGAGGCGTTCCGCGCGCCCACAATCGCTACTGGCGCGCGTTTGAGCGTCTCAAGGCGTCCCAGAGCCCAGAGAAGGGGCGGCGCATCGGGGATTTCGGACAGATGCCCTGGGTAGTCCGCATCGCCAAAGCAGATCAGCCGCGCGCCAGCCATCTGGGCGCGCCGGTATTCGTCTTCGGCAGCTGACCGGGAGAATGTTTCGTAGTTTTCGACGCCCGCGGCCCGGGCGACATCCGGCAGGGCGCCGAGGGCGGCATCCGCGTTTCCATGCTCATGCATGAGCCTGAAGAACGTGGAAACGCCGACCCGCCTGCAGCGGATTAGGCGAAGCCACGATAGCCTGTCTTCCTCGGTGAGGGGTGGGGTGAGGGGGGTGAGGGAGGAACTTGCGTTCTCGGCCATCGTGACTCCGCTGCTAGTGACACCATGTATCGGTCGCTGCAGTTAATGGCCGGTAAACAAAACCCCGCGTTATCGCTGTAAATTCGGGTCCGAGATCATTTTTTTGTTAACGCGCGTCATCCTGCGCTCAGGCGGCGCTGCCGCCCACGGTCAGCCCGCCGATCAGGAGCGTCGGCTGACCCACGCCCACGGGCACCCACTGGCCGTTCTTGCCGCAATTGCCAATGCCGGGGTCGAGCTTCATGTCGTTGCCGATGGCGCGGATCTGTTTCAGCGCGGTCGCCCCGTCGCCGATCAGCGTCGCCCCTTTCACTGGCGCCCTTACCTTACCGTCTTTGACCCGGTAAGCCTCGGTGCAGGAGAAGACGAACTTGCCGTTGGTGATATCGACCTGCCCGCCGCCGAAGCCCACGGCGTAGATACCGTCTTTCACGTCGGCGACAATCTCGCCCGGGTCGGCGCTGCCCGACAGCATGTAGGTGTTCGTCATCCGCGGCATGGGGATATGGGCAAAGCTCTGGCGGCGCCCGTTCCCGGTGGCCTCCACCCCCATCAGCCGGGCATTCTGTCTGTCCTGCATGTAGCCCACGAGGATCCCGTCCTCGATCAACACATTCTTGCCCGATGGCGTGCCTTCATCGTCCACGGTGATCGAGCCGCGCCGGTCAGGGATCGTGCCATCGTCAAGAACCGTTACGCCCGGGGCTGCCACGCGCTGGCCCATGAGCCCGGCGAAGGCCGAGGTTTTCTTGCGGTTAAAATCACCTTCGAGCCCGTGACCGACGGCCTCATGCAGCAGGATGCCGGGCCAGCCCGCGCCAAGCGCGACGTCCATGACGCCCGCTGGGGCCGCTTCGGCCTCCAGGTTCACAAGCGCGATCCGAAGGGCTTCCTTTGCCGCTGCCTTCCAGCTTTCGGGCGCGATCAGCCCATCGAGGCCAAACCGCCCGCCGCCTCCGGTCGAGCCGCTTTCGCGGCGGCCGTTCTCTTCGACGATGACCGCGACGTTGAGCCGGGCCATGGGCCGCGTGTCGCGCACGCGCAGGCCCTCGGGGCGCAGGATTTCGACTTCTTGCAGCGAAGCCGCAAGCGTCGCCGAGACCTGCACCACGCGGCGGTCAAGGCCGCGGGCAAAGGCGTCGATTTCGCGCAAGGTATCGACCTTCAGTGGAAAGGCCGCGCCTTCAAGGGGGTTTTCGTCGCCATAGAGTTTCACGTTGGTGTGCCGTGGTGCCTCGGCCAGCGTGCCGACGCCGGCGCCCACGGCAAGTCGCGCGGTTTCTGTCGCCCGCTTCAGCGCGCTTTCGGAGATTTCCGTTGAATGGGCGTAGCCTGCGGTTTCACCGCGCACCGAGCGTAGTCCGAAGCCTTGGGTTGCATCGTAGCTTGCCGTTTTAAGTCGTCCGTCGTCGAAGGACAGCACCTCTGAGCGGCGTCGCTCCAGAAAGAGTTCGCCGTCGTCCGCCCCGTCCACGGCTGCGCGCAACTGCGCGAGCGCGGCAGCCTCATCGAGATGGGTGTCAAAGGGGCGGAAGGTTTCGGTGGTCATCTGAGGTCCCTGTCATCCAGATTGTGCGGTTGCGGCGGCTGAATGCCACAGCATGCCGACTTGTTCACCGCAGCTATATATGTTTTCACACGCGCAAACGGCAATGACCGGCGCGGAGATTCCCGGGTCGGCGCTGCACGCAAAAAAGACGCATACAAAAACCGCCAACCCGGGACCGGAACACGAACACATGGCAGTTTCTCGCTTCGCCACCGCCCTCTGGGCCAGCCTTTTCACAGTTTTCAGCGCCCTGGGCTCCTTTGCCCAGTCGGTGCCGTCGGACCTGCCGGTGATCGGCAAACCCATCGAAAAGGGCGTCGGATTCCAGCCCGCCGTAACGGAACTGGCCCGCGAGTTGCAATGGCTGGATGGGTTCCTGAACGTCATCATCACCGCCATCGTGATCTTTGTTCTGGCGCTCCTCTTGATTGTCATCGTGCGGTACAATCAGAAGTCGAACCCCGAACCGGCCAGCTTTACCCACAATTCGCCGGTAGAGATCGCCTGGACGGTCATTCCAATCGTAATACTGGTATTCATCGGCGCCTATAGCCTGCCTATCCTGTTTAAGCAGCAGGAGATCCCGGAAGCGGACGTCACGATCAAAGTGACCGGCTACCAGTGGTTCTGGGGCTACGAGTACATCGACGAAGGCTTCGAGTTCGACAGCTTCATGCTGGCTCAGGATGAACTCGAAGACTACGGCTACAGCCCCGACGAATACCTTCTTGCCACCGACACCGCCGTCGTCGTGCCGGTGAACAAGACCATCGTGATGCAGGTCACCGGCGCAGATGTGATCCACAGCTGGACCATTCCGTCCTTTGGCGTGAAGCAGGACGCCGTTCCCGGCCGCCTTGCCGAGCTGTGGTTCTCGGCCGAGGAAGAGGGCGTCTACTTTGGCCAGTGTTCCGAGCTTTGCGGTAAGGACCACGCCTATATGCCGATAACCGTGAAAGTGGTCAGCGAAGATGTCTACGCCGCCTGGCTTGAGGAGGCGCGCGCCGAATATGCAGGCACGCCTGCGCCCGCTGACGTTGCGTCGCGCTGAAGGCCTTGAGGAAGACCGCCTGCAATGACTGACGCAAGCGCCGATATCCAGAACTACGAGCCGACCTTCGGCGACTACTTTGCGCTTTTGAAGCCGCGGGTGATGTCGCTGGTGATCTTTACCGCGCTCGTGGGCATGCTGGTGGCGCCCGTCCCGGTCCACCCGATCATCGGGTTCGCTGCGATCCTCTTCATCGCCATTGGCGCCGGCGCCTCTGGCGCGCTGAACATGTGGTGGGACGCCGATATCGATGCGGTGATGCGCCGCACGGCCAAGCGCCCGGTGCCATCGGGCCGGGTGGGGGCTGACGAGGCGCTTGCACTCGGTGTCGCCTTGTCGGGCCTATCGGTCGTCATGCTGGCACTGGCCACGAACCTTTTGGCGGCCGCACTTCTGGCGTTCACAATCTTTTTTTACATTGTCGTCTACACGATGTGGCTGAAGCGCCTGACGCCCCAGAACATCGTGATCGGAGGCGCGGCAGGGGCCTTCCCGCCGATGATCGGCTGGGTTGCTGCCACCGGCAGCCTGTCGGTCGAGGCCTTTGCGATGTTCGCGCTGATCTTCTTTTGGACGCCGCCGCACTTCTGGGCGCTGGCGCTCTTCATGAAGACCGATTACCACGACGCCGGTGTTCCGATGCTGACGGTGACCCACGGGCGCCGCGTCACGCGCAACCAGATTTTCACTTATTCCGCCGTGCTTGCAGCGGTGTCCCTGGCCACCGGCCTGACCACACTTGGCGGGCCCGCCTACTGGACCGCAGCCATCCTGCTAAACGCCTGGATGATGTTCGGTGCCTTCCGGATCTGGCGCCGCGGTGAAGCCGAAGCCGAAGGTGACGGCTACAAGGTGGAAAAGAAGTTCTTCCGCTTCACCCTGAGCTACCTTTTCCTGCTTTTTGCGGCATTCTTTGTCGACGCGCTGCTGACCAGACTGGGGGCCATCTGATGTTTGCCCGAACCCATGAGTTGCACAAGCGCCGCTTGTCCCGCAATGTCGGCGTCGGGCTTTGCCTTTTGGGTTTCGTCGTCCTTATGTTCGGACTGACCGTTGTGAAGGTCACGAACGGCGATCCCATGCAGGGCTTCGACCACGTTCTGCGGCCAGAGATGATCCCGGCGGAGGAGAACTGATGCGCGCATTTCTGACAGGCTTTTCGGGTCCGCAGCGCACGGCGGCATCCCTGGTGGGCGTCGTTCTTTTCATGGGCGCCATGGGCTGGGCAGCGGTGCCGCTTTATGATTTGTTCTGCCGCGTCACCGGCTACGGTGGCACAACCACTGTGTCAGATGTGAGCCCTGACGAAATCCTTGATCAGACGATGATCATCCGGTTTGATGCCTCACTCGAGCGCGATATGCCGTGGGAATTCAAACCCATGCAGCGCGAAATGGAAGTGCGGATCGGTGAAACCGGCCTGGCGTTTTACGAAGCATACAACCCGACGGACACGCCCGTGGCGGGGTCGGCCAGCTACAACGTGGTGCCCTTTGCCGCCGGCGGCTATTTCTCCAAGATCGACTGCTTTTGCTTTGAACAGCAGGTCCTTCAGCCCGGCGAGCGGGTGCAGATGCCGGTCAGCTTCTACGTTGATCCCGAGATCGTGACGGATGCCGAGGGCAAGTTTGTCCACACAATCACACTCAGCTACACCTTCTACGAATTGGAACTGGACGAGGTTCAGGCGAGCCTCGATCCCGGTATCACAGAAACGCTAAACTAATGGTCACGAGGGACGGGTCCTAATGGCGCACGCGAAAAACCACGACTATCACATTCTAGCCCCGTCCGTGTTGCCGTTCCTCGGCGGTGTCGGGGCCTTCGTCATGCTCTTCGGTGCAGTGCTCTGGATGCACGGCTCTGGCCCCTGGGTCTGCCTGATCGGGCTGGTTGCCGTCCTTTACACCATGTTTGCCTGGTGGACCGAGGTTGTGGCCGAAAGCCAGGCTGGCGACCACACACCTGTGGTGCGGATCGGCCTGCGCTACGGCTTCATCATGTTCATCATGTCCGAAGTGATGTTCTTTGCCGCGTGGTTCTGGTCGTTCTTCAAACATGCGATGTATCCCATGGATCCCGCCGGCAATAGCCCGGCGGTCGACGGCGTCTGGCCGCCTGCGGGCATTGAGACTTTTGATCCCTGGCACCTGCCGCTGATCAACACGCTGATCCTGCTGTGTTCGGGCGCCGCGGCCACCTGGGCGCACCACGCCCTGGCCCATGAGGACAACCGCAATGACCTCAAGAACGGTCTGATCCTGGCTATCGCGCTTGGCATTCTGTTCACGGCTTTCCAGATCTACGAATACACCCACGCGGCCTTCGGGTTTGCCGGCAACATCTATGGCGCGAATTTCTTCATGGCCACCGGCTTTCACGGCGCCCATGTGATTATCGGGACGATCTTCCTTTTCGTCTGCCTCATGCGTGTCTACGCAGGCCAGTTCACGCCCGAAAAGCACGTGGGTTTCGAGGCGGCGGCCTGGTACTGGCACTTTGTCGATGTGGTTTGGCTGTTCCTCTTCGCCTCGATTTACATCTGGGGCAGTTGACCCGCACACCGATATCCGGACCCGAGGGCGCGGCATCTGCTGCGCCCTTTGTCTTTCCGGCTTGGCAATCCGGCGCGCCGCCGATAGGCACCGTTGCGCGTTCCGTGTCCACAGAAAGCCCATGCGCCGCATCCTTCCTCCCCTGATTTTCGGCCTGGCCGGAACCGCTATCCTGCTGTGGCTGGGGGTCTGGCAGATGCAGCGGCTGGCCTGGAAAGAGGCAATACTCGCTGACATCGACGCGCGGATCCTGTCAGATCCAGTGCCCGTGCCGGTGATGCCTGACCCCGAAGCAGACCGCTATCTGCCCGTCATTGAAACAGGTCTGATCACCGGCGATGAGTTGCATGTACTGGCCAGCGCCAAGACCGTGGGCGCGCTTTTCCGCGTCATCGCTGCCTTCGAGGCGGACACAGGGCGGCGGCTGATGATCGACAGGGGTTATGTGCGCCCCGAGGAAAAGGACACACCGCGCGCGCCGGTCTCGGCTACTGTGACCGGCAACCTGCACTGGCCGGATGAGACCGACAGTTTCACCCCCGATGCGGACCCGGATGCAAACATCTGGTATGCCCGCGACGTTGCCGCCATGGCCGGGGCCTTGGGCACCGAACCCGTGCTGATCATCGTGCGGGAAACGTCGGAAACAGATAGCTCGGTGACGCCCCTGCCGGTGGACACCGTGGGCATTCCGAACGATCACCGGGAATACGCCATCACCTGGTTTTCACTGGCGGTCGTATGGTTGATCATGACCGGCTATTTCATCTGGCGCCGTCTGAAGGAGGAACGTCCATGATCTATGTCTCCACCCGGGGCACGGCCCCGCGGCTGAGTTTCGAAGAGGCCATGATGACGGGTCTGGCCCGCGACGGCGGGCTCTATGTGCCGGACGAGATACCGGTGCTTTCGGCCGCATACATCGCTGCGCTGGCCGGGCAGAGCTACGAGGACATCGCCTTTCGCATCATGCGCCCCTTCATTGGCGAGACCTTTTCCGAAGATGCATTCCGCGGCCTGATCGACGCGGCCTATTCGGGTTTCGGGCACGCAGCCCGAGCGCCGCTGAAACAACTGGCGCCGAACCACTTCCTGCTAGAGCTTTTCCACGGACCGACGCTGGCATTCAAAGACTTCGCCATGCAGCTCATAGGCCAGATGTTCCAGGCCTCGCTGGCGCGTTCGGGCGGGCGAATAACCATCGTCGGGGCGACCAGCGGAGATACCGGCTCGGCTGCCATCGAGGCCTTCGCCGGGCTTGAGGCCGTCGATGTCTTTATCCTTTACCCCCATGGCCGCGTCAGTGAGGTGCAGCGCCGTCAGATGACGACGCCCAAGGCCGCGAACGTCCACGCGCTGGCCGTTGACGGCGACTTCGATGATTGTCAGGCGGCGGTGAAGGATATGTTCAACGACTTCACCTTCCGCGATGAGGTGCGGCTGGCAGGTGTCAATTCGATCAACTGGGCTCGCGTTTTGGCGCAAGTCGTCTACTATTTCTCCTCCGCCGTCAGCCTTGGCGCCCCATACCGCCCCGTCAGCTTCACTGTGCCCACGGGCAACTTCGGGGATATCTTCGCTGGTTACATCGCCAAGCGCATGGGACTGTCCATCGGTGAACTGGTGGTGGCCACGAACCAGAACGACATTCTGCACAGAACACTCGTCACCGGCAGCTACCTCAAAGAAACGGTACAGCCGTCGATCAGCCCGTCGATGGATATCCAGGTCAGCTCAAACTTCGAGCGCGCGCTTTTTGACGCCTACGGGCGCGACGGCGCAGTTGTGGCGGCGCAGATGGCCGACCTGAAGGCCTCGGGCGGGTTCGCCATCAGCCAGGGCGCGATTGAGGCGCTGCGCGAGGTCTACGCCTCGGGACGTGTGTCCGAGGAAGACACCCGTGCCGAGATCCGGGACGTTCTGGCCGAGGCGGGCGAGCTTCTTTGTCCCCACACTGCAATCGGTACAAGGGTCGCGCGGGATCATCTGGGCGTCGTGCCTATGGTGACGCTGGCCACCGCTCATCCCGCAAAGTTCCCTGACGCTGTGGAAGCGGCAACGGGGATACGGCCGCCCCTTCCAAATCGGATGGGGGACCTTTATGACCGGTCGGAACGAGTGACGCGGGTGCCCAATGATCTGTCCGCGATCCAGTCCCTGATCAGAGAGCGCACCGCCAAGTGACCGTCCGCCTGCACACCCTGTCCAATGGTTTCCGTATCGTCACCGAACTCATGCCTGGCCTGCAATCGGCCTCGGTGGGTGTCTGGGTGAACGCCGGGGGCCGCCACGAAAGCAGCGAGCAGAACGGCATTGCCCATTTCCTGGAGCATATGGCCTTCAAGGGGACCGAGCAGCGCAGCGCGCTGCAGATCGCCGAGGTGATCGAGGACGTGGGTGGCTACATCAATGCCTACACCAGCCGTGAAACCACGGCCTACTATGCTCGTGTCCTTGGCGCCGACGTGCCGCTGGCGCTGGATGTGATCGCCGATATCCTGCGCAACCCTGCCTTTGACCCCTCGGAAATCGAGGTCGAGCGCCATGTGATCCTGCAGGAGATCGGGCAGGTCAACGATACGCCTGACGACATCATTTTTGACTGGCTGCAAGAGGCCGCCTATCCAGGCCAGCCGCTTGGACGGACGATCCTTGGGCCCGCAGAGCGTGTCAGCGCCTTTGAGCGCACGGATCTGGCGGGTTTCGTACAAGACAACTACGGCCCCGGCCAGATGATCCTTGCAGCGGCGGGTGCGGTCGATCACGACCGGATCGTCGAAGACGCCGAGCGCCTCTTCGGAGATATGCCCGCCCAGGGCCAGAGCACGGCCATATCCGCGCGTTTCGAAGGCGGCGAGCGTCAGGTCAGCCGTGACCTTGAACAGGCGCACTTTGCGCTCGCATTCGAGGGGCCGGGCTACCGTGACGACGGGATCTTCACTGCACAGATCTTTGCCACGGCATTCGGCGGTGGCATGTCATCGAGGCTGTTTCAGGAGGCGCGGGAACGCCGCGGTCTTTGCTATACGATCTTCGCGCAGGCAAGCGCCTATGCCGATACTGGCACCATGACCGTTTACGCCGGCACGAGCGCCCAGGAACTCGGCGATCTTGCCAATCTGACGATGGAAGAACTGGCCCGTGCGGCTGAAGACATGTCAGACGCTGAGGTTGCGCGCGCGCGGGCGCAGATGAAGGCGGGCATGCTCATGGGGCTCGAAAGCCCTTCGGCCCGGGCCGAACGCCTGGCGCGGCTTCTGGCGATCTGGGACCGCGTGCCGCCGCTGGAAGAGACAGTGGCGCGGATCGACGCTGTCACAACCGAAGGGGTCCGCCAGTTTGCGGGGGACACGGCGCGGTCGGGCCGGGCGGCGCTTGCGCTTTACGGTCCGGTGGACGGGGCACCGGATCTCTCCAGCCTTCTTGGAAGGGTTGCCGCCTGATGCTCACGCGCCGTCGAAGGGTACGCCTGGAAACGGATCGCCTGAGCCTGCGACCGCCGCAGCACGTGGACTTCCGTGAATGGACGCAGTTGAGGCAGGACAGCCGCGCGTTCCTTGTGCCTTGGGAGCCGTCCTGGTCCGAAGACCACCTAACGCGCAAGGCCTTCACGAACCGGGTCTACTGGGCGCAAAGGTCAATCTCGAACGGCGCGGCGCTGCCGCTTTTCCTCTTCCACCGCACGGACAACGAATTGCTTGGCGCGATCACGCTCGACAACATCCGGCGCGGACCGGCGCAAGCGGGAACGCTGGGCTACTGGGTCGGCGCCCCCCACGCGCGGCAGGGGTACATGAGCGAGGCGATCCCAGCGGTCGTTCACTACGCCTTTCACGCGCTGGATCTCAGCCGGGTCGAGGCCGCCTGCCTGCCGGAAAACGCGGCCTCACGCGGGCTTCTGGAAAAGGCGGGGTTCAAATACGAAGGTGTGGCCCAAAGCTATCTGCAGATTGCGGGCCGCTGGCGCAACCATGTGCTCTATGCCAATTTGCGCGGCGACCGGCGCGGAAAAACGACCGCCGGTTAGGCGGACGCCCTCACAAAAATCAAAATCTGCCGGGCGCGTTGCGGACATGCGCCATTGCTGCGCTATCCTTTTTTGAAAAGGGGAGGTTTTTGCAATGGTCGATCTGCGCGCGTTGTTTGTGACACTGGCCACTGTCATGGCGGTCCATCCCGCCACCGCGCAGGAAAGGCGCCCCAGCCATTGCATCGCGCTGGCCGACCGGACCCCCGGTGCGGTCTACCTGCACAAGGCCAGCTGGACCGAGCCGGTGGAAGAGTTCACCGTCCGGATCAACTATATCGACCACGCGACGTTTCTTTTGCAGACCGAAGGCGGGCTTACGGCGGCCACGGATTTCACGGGCTTTCTCGGTGTCGTCGATCTGGTGCCGGACGTTGTGACGATGAACAATGCCCATGAGACCCATTGGACCTCTATTCCCGATCCCCGTATCCCGCACGTCCTGCAAGGCTGGGCGCAAGATGGGGTTGCGGCTGACCATTCGCTGGATCTGGACGAAATGCTCGTGCGGAACGTGCCGACGGATATCCGCTCGCGATTTGGTCCGGGGCGGGAGAACGACGGCAATTCGATATTCATCTTCGAGGTCGCGGGACTTTGCATCGGGCATCTCGGGCACCTGCACCATGAGCCCTCCGACGCCCAATATGCCGCGATTGGGCGGCTCGATGTGGTGATGGCCGCAGTGGACGGGGGCATTTCGCTCGATACGCCCACGATGCTGCGGGTTCTCAAACGCCTGCGCGCCTCCATCGTCCTGCCCATGCACTGGTTCAGCATTTCGTCGCTGGAAGAATTCCTTGTGGGCATGTCCGAAGATTACGCGGTTGTCCGCTCCGACGAGAGTTCGATCGAGGTCAACCTCAGGTCGCTTCCGGAAAGGCCCACGATCTACCTTCTGCGAACAAGCTTCCTGCGTGACCCCGAATAGCTTGCCGTTGGACGCCGGGCGTGGTCAGTACATGCCATGCTTGGTGCCGTTACGCCTGACTTTCTGAATGATCTGCGCGCGGTTCTGCCCGAACCCGCCTTCCGCGAGGTCGCACCGTCTTACCTTGAGGAACCGCGGGGGCGGCTGACCGGGCAGGCGGCAGCCGTGGTCGCTCCGGGAACGGTGGACGAGGTGGCAGAGGTCCTGCGCCGCGCCAACGCGGCCCGCGTGCCGGTGGTGCCCTACGGCGGCGGTACGGGACTTGTGGGCGGGCAGATCGCGCTTGATGGTCCCGCACCCCTGCTTTTGTCGCTGGAACGGATGACACAGGTCCGGGAGGTGGACGCGCCCGACGGGATCCTGACAGTAGAGGCGGGTGTGACGTTGCAGGACGTACAGGAGGCCGCCACCGAGGCTGGCTGGCTCTTCCCGCTATCCATCGCCTCCAAAGGCACGGCGCGCATCGGCGGTATCCTGAGCACCAATGCGGGTGGCGTGAACGTCGTGCGCTACGGCAACGCCCGCGCCCAGTGCCTGGGGATCGAGGTGGTTTTACCGAGCGGCGAGGTCATCCACGGGCTGAAGAAACTGCGCAAGGACAACACCGGTTACGACCTGCGCGACCTGATGATCGGCGCGGAGGGCACGCTTGGCGTTATCACGGCCGCTACACTGTCGATGGCGCCTATCCCGGAGAGCGAAGCAACCGCGCTTTTCGCCGTAACCGACCCCGAGGCGGCGCTTGCACTTCTGACTCTGGCCCGAAAGAGGGCCGGTGAGAGCGTATCGGCTTTTGAGCTTCTGTCGCGGCGTGGTCTCGATTTTCTCGACGAAACGGGGCCGAAGTTCCGAGATCCGTTCGAGGCGCGGCCCGACTGGATGGTCCTTTTGGAGTTGGGGCTGTCCGGCGGGCAAGAGGCCGAAGCCGCCATGACCGCCCTTTTTGAAGATGCCTATGACGTGGGTCTGGTACAGGACGGTGTGATCGCGGCGTCTGAAGCGCAGCGGCAGGCGCTCTGGTACATCCGCGAGAACATCCCCGTCGCCAATCGCCGCATCGGCGCGGTGATGTCCCACGACATCTCGGTGCCCGTGGCACGAATTCCCGAGTTCATCCGGCGCGGTGATCAGGCTATCGGAGGGCTAGGGAATTTTCGTGTCAACTGCTTCGGCCACATGGGTGACGGGAACCTGCACTACAACATTTTCCCGCCTGAGGGCGAAGACCGGCACGCCTATGATCCTGTCCGCAAGGACGTGATGCGCGCGGTCCATGATCTTGCCGATAGTATGGGCGGCTCGATCAGTGCAGAGCATGGAATCGGGCGGATCAAAACGGGAGAGCTGGAACGCTACGGCGATCCCGGCAAGCTGGCGGTCATGCGGGCAATCAAGTCGGCCCTCGACCCCAACGGCATCATGAACCCCGGTGCCGTCCTGAAGCAAAGCACAAATTAAGACGCCCCGAGCCGGGGGGAATGGCACGGGGCGTATGGGGGATCACATGCCCGTCACTCCTGCACACGAGCAACTTGCATGGATCATCTTTGCGCCCGAAGTCTTGAAAAAGCGTTAGCGTCAGAGACCTTCAAAGGCGCAAAGCGCGTGAACGTCCACGCCGAGTTCTTCCAGCTTTTTTCTGCCCCCGAGGTCGGGCAGGTCGATCACAAAAGCACAGCCGACGATCTGCCCGCCAAGCCGCTCGATCAGTTTTATTCCGGCTTCGGCGGTTCCGCCCGTGGCGAGCAGGTCATCGACCACGAGTATGCGTTCGCCCGGCTGAATGGCATCGTCGTGGACCTCGACGATGGCGTCCCCGTATTCGAGCTTGTAGTCCTGGCTGATCGTCGTACCGGGCAGCTTGCCCTTTTTTCGGATCGGCACGAAGCCGACGGTCAACTGGTGAGCGATCGCGCCACCGAGGATAAAGCCGCGGGCTTCAAGGCCGACCACTTTGTCGATGGGTTCGCCGGCGTAAGGATGGAGAAGCTGATCGATCGCCATGCGAAAGCCGCGCGGATCCACAAAAAGCGTTGTGACATCGCGGAACATGATCCCTTCATGAGGGAAATCGGCGATAGTGCGAATGTAGTCTTTAACGTTGTTGGGCCTGGCCATGCTTTCGAACGCTCCGCTGGGGTCTAGCGGCGCTCAATCTGTCCGACCATATTGGTTTGCGCAAGCCAGAGGCGCAGGCCGACGCCGCGCGGGGCGACGCCGGCCAAAGGACCAAACCAAGCTCAGTGCTTGCGAAAAGTTCCAGAGAGCTGTTCGGCAAT
>JBCDED010000048.1:0-30899 GCA_039179985.1 Pseudomonadota bacterium | reverse complement strand
GGCGTGGTCGCGGTCTTGGTGGCCGAACCCGGTGCACAACTAACCGAAGACGATCTGAAGGGCGCGATCGCCGCCAAACTTGCCTCGTTCAAGCGCCCGCGGCGCTTTTTCATCGTCGCGGAACTGCCCCGCAACACCATGGGCAAGGTGCAAAAGAACATCCTGCGCGACAACTTTGTGGATGCCTTCGCCCCGGCCGAGAGTACGCCCTAACGGGCCGTCACCTTCGAAAAATCCAAGCCCTCCAGCCGCTCGGCCAGAAACTGACCCGTCCGCCTGTAGTGCTGGATCAGGCAGACCGAGGCCAGCTCCACGTCCCGGTCGAGCGCCGCAGCGAGGATATCCGCGTGTTCCTTGCTGACATCCCGCGCCTCATACCCCTGCGACCGGCCGGCCAGATAGCGGTAGCGGATGTTAAGATCGTAAAGGCGGTCGCAGAATTTCAGCAAAATAGGCGATTCGCAGGCCGCCAGAAGCGCCATGTGAAAGGACTTGTGCTGTTCTTCGAATTCTCTGACAGAGACGCGCGGCGTGCGCACCATGCGGTGATGGGCCAGAACCAACGCCTCTTCCCATTCCTGGCCTGCCGCGCGGACGCTTTCGCGCAGTGCCATGTCTTCGAGCGCACACCGCAACTTCAGGATCTCCCGGAACTGCGCCGCGCTGACCTCGGCTACGCGGAAACCCCGCTGGTCAAGCCGCTCAACAAGCTGATCCGACGTCAGAAGGCTCAGCGCCTCGCGGATTGGCGACGCGCCCGTGTCCAGCATGTCCTTCAAAGTATCCACTTTCAGCTTCGCACCGGGCAGGACTTCCCCTGTCAGGATCTTCCCGCGCAGGTTTTCATACACCCGGCGCGTGGCCGATGTGCTTTGCGGAACCGCTTCAGCGTGCGAAAATTGTAGACTTGCGGACATGGCTCGTTTTTATCGATTTTCCTCGGTCTTGCCAAACCTAATCGTAAATTGATGAAAATCCACGGGTTAGTGTGCGAAATTGCGGCCATTCCTGCCACTACCGCTGTGTTTTTCGAAAAAAATCGACAAAATAGCTGCGCCGCCCTAAAACAGACAGAGGGAGACCGCGGGGACCACCCCGCGCAGACATGGGAGGACCCAAGAATGGGATTTAAGCGCATTCTGGCCGCGCTGGCCGTCACGCTTATCGCACCGTTTCAGACGGCATCGGCAGAAACCCGGCTACTGGTCAATTGCTTCTGGCCACCGCAGCACTTCATGTGCCAGGAAATTCTACCCACATGGATTGGCTGGGTGGAAGAAGCCACCGAAGGCCGCGTCAAGGGCCTGATTCCGCCAAAGTCGCTCGCCGCGCCGCCCGAACAATGGGACAGCATCGAAAAGGGCATCATGGATGTCTCGGCGCAGTTCAACGGCTTCATTCAGAACCGCGTGCAGGGGCCGCTTGTGGCCATGAACCTCTTCACCGGCATTCAGGACGCCCCGGCCATGAGCCAAGCGCTTTGGGAAACCCACGAGCAGTACTTCCCGGACGAATACGAAGGCATCAAGGTGCTGTCGATGTGGGCGATCACGCCCGGCGAGGTCTGGAGCCAGACTGATGAGCCGATTATGTCCGTGGATGACCTTGCCAACCGGAAGATCTGGGCGCTGCCCGGTCCCCCGGCGAACCTGTTGAAAGGTCTCGGCTCGGGCGTTGTGGCCGGTCCGGCGGTGCAGGCGAACGAAGTGATCTCGCGCGGCGTCGTGGACGGCTATATCGCGCTTAGCGTGAACAGCGCCGACACCTTCCAGCTCTTGCCCTACTCGAAGTCTCGGACCCGCTTTAAGCGCGGGCTCTACACCACGACGTTTTCGCTGATGATCAACGAAGACAAATGGGCCGAGATCTCGCCGGAAGATCAAGCGGCGATCATGGAAGTCTCGGGACCGACGTTTGCCCGCATGGCCGCCCAGTTCTGGGTCGACCGCGACATTGCCAGCGAAGCGAAGCTCGACGAGTTTAACGTCGAAACCTACGATGCGCCGGAAGAGTTCGAGCAGGCCCTCGTAGATGCCTCGGACGCTCTGACGCAGGCCTGGATCGAGAAAGCCAGCGCCAAGGGGATCGATGCCGAGGGCGCACTGGAGTTCTACCGGTCGCGCACGGCTGAAATCGCCGCCGGCAACTAAGAAGGGCCCCGACGTCGATGAAGGCTTTCGCCGCAGCGGTTCTGCCGCGCATCCTGACTGTGCTGGAATGGATATCTGCCATTCTGCTCTTCACGATGATGATGCTGACCTTTGTCGACGTCGTCGGCCGCTACGTCTTCACCGCCCCGGTCTTCGGGGCGGCGGAGATGATCCAGTTTCTTCTGGCCATCACGATTTTTGCGGGCCTTAGCCTCGTGAACGCCCATGACGACCATATCGTCGTGGAACTTTTCGAGCCAAAGCTCAAACGCTGGCTCGGTCCCGTCCACCGCTACATCGTGCAGGGGTTTTCGGTCTTCGCCATGGCCTTCATCACCTGGGAACTGACAGAGTTTGCCATCGAGGCCCATCAGTTGGGCAAGATGACCATTGTGCTGGAATGGCCGCTTGTGGCCGTCGCCGGGTCGGTTGCGGTTCTTTCTGCCATCAGCCTCATTGCCCAGATCCTCGGCCTTTTCCTGGCCGAGCCCGATCACGCTGCCACTGACCACGCGAGCCCCCTGTGACCACTGCGCTAATCGGCTTTGCCGTCCTGATCGCCCTTTGCTTTTTCGGCTTCCGCGTGGGCTTTGCCACGCTGATCGTCGGTGTCATCGGCTTTACCCTGCAACGCGGGCCTGAAGCCGCCTTTGCCATGGCCGGGCAGCAGATCATGGAAGACGCGATGAACTACAATCTCAGCGTCATCCCTCTGTTCATTCTTATGGGCGTCTTCATCTACCGCGCGGATGTCAGCCGCGATCTTTATGACGCCGCCTATTCCGGCCTCGGGCGGTTCCGGGGCGGTCTTGCCCTGTCGACAGTCGTGGCCTGCGCGGGGTTCTCGGCGGTCTGTGGATCATCGCTGGCCACCGCCGCGACCATGTCGAAGGTCGCGATGCCGCCGATGAAGCGCTACGCCTACTCCGACAGTCTTGCCACGGGCACCATTGCTTCGGGCGGGACGCTCGGCATCATGATCCCGCCGTCTGTCCCCCTCGTGATCTACGGCATCGTGGCGGAAGTCGACATCGGGCTTCTTTTCATGGCGGGCATTCTGCCCGGCCTGCTGCTGGTCGGTCTTTTTATGGGCGCTGTCGCCGTCACCGTGCGCCTTGACCCCGAGGCAGGCCCGGCCGGCGACCCCTTGCCCGAGGAAGACAAAAGGCGCGCCCTGCGCGGTGTCTGGCCAGTGATCGCACTTTTCGTGCTGGTCTTGGGCGGAATCTACGGCTCGATCTTCACGCCGACCGAGGCCTCGGGCATCGGCGCCTTCGGGGCCGCCCTCATCGCGCTGTCGCGCGGGCACCTGCGCAAGCTGAGTGAGTGGAAGGACGCCCTGGTCGAAGCCACTAAGACCACGGCGAGCCTTTTCATCGTGATCTTCGGCGCGCTTGTCTTTGCGCAGTTCATCAACCTCTCGGGCATGCCCTATGACCTTGTCTTCATGGTCGACGAGATGAACCTGACGCCCTACCAACTGGTGATGGCCATCGCGGTAATCGCAGTACTGATGGGAATGATCTTTGAGTCCATCGGCATCCTGCTTCTGCTGGTCCCGGTTTTCCTGCCCACGCTTTACCAGTCCGGCGTCGATATGATCTGGTTCGGTATCGTCGTGGTGGTGGTGACCGAGCTCGGTCTGATCACCCCGCCCATCGGCATGAACGTCTTTGTGGTCAAATCGGTGATCCCGCAGGTCCTTTTGGGCAAGATTTTCCGCGGTGCGATCCCCTTTATCTTTGCCATTCTGGTGGCGCTTGTGCTCGTTTTCGTTTTCCCGGGGCTCGCCACCTGGCTGCCCAGCATCCTCAGGTAGGGGCCCAGCATGCTTGCACTGTACCATGGCGCTAACTCCGTCTGTTCGATCAAGGTCCGGATTGTGCTGGAAGAACGCGGGCTCGACTGGGAAAGCCGCCATATCGACCTGCCTAAGGGCGAACAGTTCTTGGACGCCTACAAGAAGATCAACCCAGCCATGATCGTGCCGGTGCTCGACCACGACGGGCGACTTCTTTACGAATCGAGCGTTATTGCGGAATACGTCGACGGGCTTGGCCCAGACCCGGCCCTGATGCCCTCCGACCCCTACCTTGCTGCACAGACCCGAACCTGGGGTATCCTGACGCTCGATTACCACGACAGCGTCAACACGCTCTCCTTCGCCAGCTACCAGCGGAAGATGTTGTTGGCCAAACCGCCCGAGGAACTGGCCGCCCGATGGGCAGCCATGCCGAACCGCATTCGCGCGAACAAGGTAAAAGATCTGGTAGAGAACGGCGCCGCATCAGAGTACGTGCCCGTTGCGCTCACCCGCCTTCAGCGTATGTGCGAAATGATGGAGGCGGATATGGCAAACGCGCCCTGGCTGATGGGGGATGACTTTTCGCTCGCCGATGCCCTATTGGCCGCCTATGTCTACCGGATCGATTGCGTGGGGCTCGCGAGCCTCTGGGAAAGCCGTTTTCCCCGCGTCACCGACTGGTGGGCGCGCATGAAAGCCCGCGAGGGGTTCAAGAACGCGACGGATCCCTGGCTTGACGCGCCGGCGCTGGAAAAGATCCGGGCGGCAGGCAAAGAGGCTTTCCTGAGTGACGACAGGTTCAGCGCTTACGTGGGGTAACGACGCGATGAACATTCTCTGGATCATGGCCGACCAGTTGCGGTGGGATTACCTCAGCTGCTACGGCGCCACCCATATCGAAACCCCTCATCTTGATCGGCTGGCCGCCCGCGGGATGCGCTTTGACCGGGCCTACGTACAGTCTCCCATTTGCGGGCCAAGCCGAATGAGTTTCTACACCGGCCGCTATGTCCGAAGCCACGGGGCGACATGGAACGGCTTTCCCCTGAACGTGGGTCAGCCGACCCTCGGCGATCACCTGCGCGAGGTTGGAGCGCGCACGGTGCTCGTGGGCAAAACCCACATGATCCCCGATCGCGACGGTATGGCGCGCCTTGGTGTCGAGCCGGACAGCATCATCGGCGCCCGCGTGGCGGAATGCGGGTTCGAGGTCTATGTCCGCGATGACGGCACGCACCACACTGACTATCCGGGTCGCAAGGCCAAGCCGCTCGACTATGACGACCACCTGCGCGCACACGGGTTTGGCGGTGACAACCCGTGGGAGGAATGGGCGAATTCCGCGGACGGGCCGGACGGGGAACTCCTGACGGGCTGGCTTCTTAAGAACGCGCCCCTGCCCGCCCGCGTGCCCGCAGAGCATTCCGAAACCGCCTATCTGACCACGCGGGGCATCGAATTCATGGAAAGCGCGGGCGATCAGCCCTGGCTTTGCCATCTTAGCTATATCAAGCCGCACTGGCCCTATCTGGCTCCTGCTCCCTACAATGACATGTACGGGCCCGAGGACATGCCACCAGTGGTCCGCTCTGATGCCGAACGCAACACGGATCATCCGCTCATGAAAGCCTGGCTCGACACGCGCATTTGCCAAAGCTTTTCCCGCGACGAGGTGCGCGACCGCGTGGGTCCGGTCTATATGGGGCTCATTAAGCAGCTTGATGACCAGATGGGCCGTCTTTTTGACTATCTTGAGATCTCGGGACGCATGAAGGACACCATGGTCGTTTTTTGCTCGGATCACGGCGACAACATGGGCGACCACTGGATGGGCGAGAAGGACCTCTTCTACGACTGCTCCGCCCGTATCCCGCTGATCATCTATGACCCACGGGCCGAGGCAGATGCCACACGCGGCACCGCAACCGAGGCGCTGGTGGAGGGCATCGACCTGCCCGCGACCTTCCTCGATTTCATGGGCGGTACAGCCAAACCCCACATCATCGAAGGGCGGAGCCTGACACCGCTTCTTCGCGGCCAGGGCACGCCATGGCGCCGCTATGCCTTTTCGGAGTACGACTACGCAACGCGCGATGCCCGCCGCGCGCTTGGCGTGGCGCAGGAAGACGCGCGACTGGTCATGGTTTTTGACGGACGCTGGAAGTACATTCATGCCGAGGGCTTTGCCCCCCTGCTTTACGATCTGGAAACGGACCCGGACGAACTGATCAATCGCGCAGGCGATCCTGACTGCGCTGCGCATCTTGATCGCCTGCGCGAGGCTCATTTTGCCTGGACGCGCCAGCATCACATGCGAATGACGCGCACGCCGGTTGCCGTCGAGGCCATGACCGATGCCCGGGAACCGCCCGGCATTCTGATCGCATATTGGGACGCCGAGGAACTCGTGGCTGACGGGTTGCAGATGCCCGAGCACGCCAAGGGCTAAGACCGGCCGAGAAGGTGCCTGCGGCTAGTTTTCCTGTTGCTGGTAAAGCCAGGTGACGAGATCGACGATGGGTTGGCTGGTCAGGATCGGCTGGCCGCTCGGTGTCTTCAGTGCCGCTCCGGGGCCTTCGAGATCGTTCCCGAAAATCGGCATGGGTCCGCCATGCACCAGGAGCGGGTCGCGCCCGTCGATCTGCCGCACGGCGGATTCCAGCGGGAAGATGCCATCGTTCCGCTGGCTCAGTTCCGTGAGGTTGGCCGGCTCGATGCTGAGAACCGAAGCCATCGGGCCGGCGCCGCGTGCATCTGCGCCGTGACATGTGGCGCAAAGATCCTGAAAGACAACGCCGCCAGCCTCTGCATCGCCGTCCGGGGCGAATTCCTGGGCGCGCGTAGGGCCCGCCGCAAGAAACAGAGATAGGGAAAGGGAAAGGGTCGCAAAGAGGGCTGTAGGCTTCATTCGGGCACTCCTCCTAATCTGGGCAGAGTCTTGCCCGAAAGCACGCAGGGCCACCTTGATCCGCATCAAGTGGCACCAAGGACGTCAGAGGTCGTCTTCCTCGTCCGCAACGTCGATCCCGAGCGCATCGAGACCGTCTTCGAGATACTCCGGCAAGCCCGGAATACCCGACAGGTAGTCTTCGGTCGGCGCGGTTGCTTCCGCACGGGCGGTGGCCTTGGCTTCTGCCAGATCCTCCGGGCCAAAGCTCTCGCGGCCGATCCACATCAGCGCCACGAGACTTGCCTGCTCGTCTTCGTTGAGCCCGGAGATGTAGGCGTGCAACCGGGGGCTTTCCGGCCCGAACTCCCGGGTCAGCATAATGATGCGAACAACCTTGCCTGTGGATATATCGAGCATCGGAGCCTCCCTTTCGCGAGACACTGTCCAGCCGAAAACGCGGGAAAGCAAGCGCCTTGGTTCTGTGGCCGGGGGCGTCCGAAAGATGTTTGGACGGGTCCCGCCCGCGGCCTCGCTAGGGGGGGGTGCGAGATACCGCGAGAGGTCGGGTGTGGCCTCACTGCACCGTGAAACGCACCCGTGGGACCCGTCCGCCCGTGGTGGTGTGCCTCTGATATGGAACAGTTTTTTCGCGGTTTCTTCCGCAAGGCCGCCAGAAACTTGGGATTTCAAGTCACAGTTTTCCGCCCATGGCGCGGCTGCCCCAATCTTGGCCACATTTTCGCCACATTCTCGCCATACCTCGGCCGTGTAGCGAGTGGGGGCGTACCGATTGCTGGACTATCGAGGCGGCGCGCAACCCCACAGCGCCGCCTCACCCGGCGCCAGCGAACGTCGCCCGAACGAGAAACCTCTGTCAATCCCGGAGCGTCATCAGTAGCACTTGTGCCATGGAAGCAAAGCGTCGTCCGAAGAGGTTTGTGACCATCGCGCTGGTCCTCGCAGCCTGCACCGTGGTGTTCGGGCTCTTGCTGACGTATTTCTCGCCGTATCAGATCTGTTTTGAGTATCAGAAGCGGATCGGCATCGAGCAGAACCTCGGGGTTGCCGATGCAGAAGACTACGCCACGCGCCTCTGCAACTCTAAGTTCCCATTCCGGGACTAGCTCGGGACGGGCAGCACCACGCCTTGTGGTACTGCCCCCCCGTGGAACGAGCAACTCTCTACGTTGCCCGTTATTGAGCGCGGCGCGCCTATCGGGAAAATGCGGCGCTTTTGAGAAGACCCCGCCGATTGTTTCCAAGGCGCCCGCAACGCCGCGCTCCGTGTTCAGTTTTTGCCATCCCCGGCAAGCTGACAGCCACAAGGCAATCTGCTCCCCGCACCTGTGTTCGGCGGCAACGAGCCAAGTCACAGCATTTGAGGATCAGAAGGCCCCCCGATCTCAGCGGCGGAGATACAGAGGACGACTAGGCCAATAGCGCCTGCGCGTCGGCCGCCGGCAGAGGCGCGGGTCTTTCGCATGTCGTGCGGAGGGTGACGGCATCGCCCGTATGCGCGGCTCTTAGGACCGCTGTCATGACCTCCACACAATGGGCCGCGAAGGCGCCATTGCAGCGGTGCGGACGGTCTTCATGTAGCCCAGCGACCATATCGGCCAGACCCGCGCCCCGGTAGTTGGCGCGCGCCGGCTGACCGGGCCTTTCTTCATTGGGGGCGCCGAAGGGATGGCCGGATCCTGAGACTTTCTGCGCGTGCCCATTCGGCAAGGCGACTTCAACATCCCCACCGAAGAAGTTGGGATCAGGCAAAAAAAGCGTGCCCGCGGTGCCATAGAGTTCCATGTGGCCGTGGCGATGCGCCGTAACGTCCCAACTGGCGCCAAGCGTGATCAACGCGCCGCCCTGGAACTCCAGAAGCGCATGGAAGGTCGTCGGGGTGTTCACAGAAATGCGTTCTCCGCGCCGCGCCTCCGACCCTATGATCCGCTCGGCGAAAGCCATGCGCGATGCTGCTGTGACACGGCCGACGGGCCCAAGGAGCTGCACGAGGTTCGCCACGTAATACGGGCCCATGTCGAGGATCGGGCCAGCGCCCGGCTGAAAGAAGAAATCGGGGTTCGGGTGCCAGCCTTCCATACCGCGCCCCATGATATGGGTCGTCCCGGAAATCACCGTCCCGATGGCACCCCCATCAAGAAGCGCGCGGGCCGTCTGGTGTGCGCCGCCAAGAAAGGTGTCCGGTGCCGATCCAAGGCGCAGTCCTGCCTGTCTGGCCTTTTCCGCCAGTGCGACGGCATCATCTGACGATAGCGCGAGCGGCTTTTCGGTATATGCATGCTTGCCCGCTTCAAGGATGGCCGCTGTGACCTCCTTGTGGGCCGCGGGTATAGTGAGGTTCACGACCACATCGATGTCACCCGCCGCCAAGAGCTCTTCCACGCTCGCCTGCCTGATTTCGAAAGCGTCCGCCCGCCGGGCAGAGGCGTCCGGGTTCAGATCCGCAATCGCGCGCATTTCGAGACCCGCAAAAAGAGGTGCCAGACGCAGGTAGGCCGCCGAGATATCGCCTGCGCCGACAATGCCGACACCGGTGCGCCCCATCACGCGCCCGCGATCTGACGTGCGGCCGCCAGAGATCGTTCCGCAAACCGCCGGTCGTCGCTGGGGTTGTCATGCTCCATTATAAGATGTCGGACAGGTGTCTGCGCGAGCGCTGGCATGATCTCGGCCCAGTCCAACACGCCCTGCCCGACGTCTGCCCAGCCGTCTTCATTCAAATTCTCTCCTTCGCGGGCCAGGTCCTTGATATGGGCGGCAACAATCCGGTCGGGGTAACGCCGCAGCCAGTCAAGCGGATCCTCTCCGCCCACCACGATCCAGGCAATGTCAATCTCGAACTTCAGCACGTCCGAGCCCTGAAGGATAAGATCGAGCGGCTTATCGGCCCCGCCAAGGTCGACCAGTTCGAAGGCATGGTTGTGCCAGGCAAACTCCAGCCCGGCATCCTGAAAGGGCTTGCCCGCCTCGGCGAGTTCGCTGCCAAATGCCACCCAGCCCGGAGCGTCCTCAGGCCGCAGCGCGGGCGGGATTGCCGGAACGACCACCGTCTCCACGCCAAGCATCCGGGCCGCCCCGATCACTTCATCCGGGGTCTCCCGCACCGCGTCGAAGGCGAAGTGCGCCGTCGGCATCCGCAGGCCTGTGGCATTCAGCGCCTCGCTGAGATCAAGCTGACCGACCCCCGACCCGAAAAGTGCGCCGTAGCCTTCCACGGTTTCATAGCCGAGCCCGGACAGCATCGTGAGCGTCTCTTGGAGCGGCGGAAAGTTCCGGGAACTATAGAGCTGGTATCCAAAACCTGTCACATGGGGTCCTTTCGCGCTGGTATTCCCCCAAGGGTTCCGCTGGTTTACTGCGGGCGTCAACGGGAACCGCGCAGAATTGTGAACCTGATAAAAATACTCAGGTTGACAATTCCGAGTCATTCACTCAGATTTAATCCCATCAGCCAACCCGCCTTCCTGGGTCAGCCGGCAGATATGCCAGCCAGAGGACCGGACGCGCCGCGATGAACAGAGATCTTCCTCCCACCATGGGACACGCAAGAAACGTGCAAATTATCGATCTGCTCAAGAGCGCCTTCGACGCGGAGCATCCGCCATCCTTTAGCGTCGAGCGGCTGCTCGACTGGCTGGAAGACCCAAAGGGACGTTCCCGATGAATATGCCAATAAAGCAAGACAAGCCGGCACATCTGACCGGCGCCGTACCGCTTCATGATGCGACCGAGCTTACCGGTGACACCGGATTGGCGCAGATCCAGCTGGCAGACCAACTCTATACCCTGCGTATCACCCGTGCTGGAAAACTAATCCTGACCAAATGATCATCTGTCACTGCAAAAACATCTCGGATCACGACATTCACCGCACCATCGACTGGATGCGTGCCGCAGATCCCAAGGCCGTCGTCACGCCGGGCCGTATCTACAACATTCTTGGCAAAGCGGCGGACTGTGGCGGTTGTCTGCCACTCTTCCTGGCGACCATGCGCCGAAACGACAACCTGCTCGTCCCGGCGGAACTGGCGAACTTGCGCCGGGCCCCGGGCAGCAACGACGCGCCGCTGGCGGCTACTCAAGCTGGTTGATTAGCCCCAACAGCATCGGTTCCATGGGGTTGTCTTCCAGGGCTTCCCGAGCCGAGGCCAGCGCCGCCTCCCGCTGCCCCTGCGCGGCCTGCAGCCGGATGATGATCGACCACGCGTCGAGCAGTTGGGGATCCATCTTTACGGCGTCCTGAAAAGCCGCCAAAGCCGCGTCGAAGTTGCGGGTCGTCAAAGCGATACCACCAAGCACAAGCTGGGTTTCGGGAAAGTCCGCTTTGGCCGCAAGTGACAGCTGCCAGTCGCGGTTTGCACGTGTCAGATCCTGCTGTACCCAATCCGGCCAGCGCGCCACGCGAAAGGTCAGAAACTCCCGCGCCGTGGCGATACGGACCGATCGTGACGGATCGCTGAGCATCGGGATCAGCCGCTCGGCCCGGGTTTGCTGGGGCGCCGCGCGCTGTATCGACACGGCCTGCGCGCGCACCATGGGATCAGGGTCGGTCAAGTGGGCGGCCATGCGGTCGGCCATCTCGGGCGTCGCGACGGGCGCCAGCATTTCCATCGCGGTCGCGCGGACGATGCCGGGAAGCTCTGCGTAATCCGCGATCTCCATCAGTTCGGTCGCAGCTCCGAACGGATCAAGCCGCGCCGGGGCGAGGACCTGCCCGTAGTGCCAGCCACGGCTGGCATCACCCGGATACCGCGCCGCGATCTCCGACGCGGCCCATGCGGGCGTCTGGTCCGTGTGACAATCGGTACAGGCATCGGGGGCACCCGTCTGGGCGGCAAGGTCGGGCCGCGGGATGCGGAAGGAGTGGTCGCGACGTCCGTCGATGACCATGTAGTTCCGCTCGATCATATGGCAGGCCACGCACTGGGCGCCCTCGGTGTCCGGTGCGTGGAAGTGGTGCTCTGGCGTGTCATAGGCGGCCAGCCGCAGCGTCGGGAAGTCCGAATTGCCCGCTTCCGAATGGCACTGGGTGCAGAGCGCGTTGCCCGTGGCGATCCGCCGGGCCGTATGGGGGTCGTGGCAATCCGTACAGCTGACGCCTGCCGCATACATCTTGGATTGCAGGAACGATCCGTAGACATAGACTTCGTCAAGGATCTGCCCGTCCGCGTGATAGAGCCCCGGCCGCAGCGTGCTGAGCCGATAGGCATCGTGGTACGGCGTGCCGGGCAACGGGTTGCCGTCCTCGTAGGTCTCGCGCCGCGAATGGCAGCCCGCGCATTGCTGGACCGTTGCCTCGGCCCCGGCGCCAAAATCCATAGTCAATCCGGCGGGGCTGAGCCCGGCCCCGCTGTCAGACGGCAAAACGCCCTGCCGCGCCCAGGCCACATGGGCCTCGCCCGGCCCGTGGCAGGATTCGCAGCCGACACCGATCTCTGCCTGCGTGCTGGCGTAGCTGTCCGCGCCCGCATCGTAGTTCTTTTCAAAACCGGTGGCATGGCATTCGGCGCAGCGGGCATTCCAGTTCTTGTAGCTGCCCGTCCAGTGCAATCCTTCGCCCGCAGGTAGGTACTGTTCGGGATAAAGGTGATACCAGCGTTCTTCCTCGGCATCCCAGGTCACGTCAAAAGACTGAACGCGCCCCGGCTCGATTTCGAGAAGGTATTGCTGCAGGGGTTCGATCCCCGCAACGCCAACGACCGGGTAACGGGTCAAAACGCCGTCCGGCCCGTCGCTTTCGACAAAAAGTGCGTCGTCTTCCCGCGAAAACTCCGTGGTCACGCCGCGATGTTCGAACCGGGCGTCGTCAAAATCACCAAGCACTGTCGCCGCGTCCGGCTCTGTCCAGGCCAGTTGGTGATGTGACCCCATCCAGGCCTCGGTGGCCTCGACGTGACACGCGGCACAGGTGTCGGACCCCACATAGGCCGGCTGCGCCAGAGCACCGGTTCCAAAACACGAAAAGACAAGGGCAACGACGGATAGACGCACGGCAATCCAAAAACGGGCAAGAGATCTCCGCGCCACCTTCAGCGCTTGCGCCTGGCAATGCAAGCCATGCCCGCGCCCTTCTTGCCGCAGGGACGGGCCAATGACCCGCTCGCCATGAGCGGGGCTTAGGGGTAAACCTCTTCCGATACGTCAAGGAGACACCGCCCATGGGCCCCGTTCTTGTCCTTCTGTTCGTGGCTCTCGAAATCGCCGCCTTCTACTGCGCCTGGCGGGCCATCGCCTCTGCCCGGACACCACAGGGCGCCGTGGGATGGGTCGTCTTCCTGATCGCCGCGCCGCATTTCGCAGTCCCGCTCTACCTCTTTCTGGGACATCACCGGTTTCGCGGCTACCTTATTGCCCGGCGCGAAAGCGAAGCGGTGGTCGATGGTGTCAAACGCTTTGCCGCGGCCCATGCGCCGCTGACAGCCCCGGAAATTGACCCCCTGCCCTTCGAAAGACTGGCCGAATTGCCCGCAGCCCGGGGCAATTCGATGCGACCGCTGATCGACGGGGCAGAGACCTTTGACGCGATCTTTGCCGCAATCGACGCGGCAGATACCTATATTCTCGCGCAGTTCTACATCGTCCACGACGACGCGCAGGGCCGGGCCTTTCGTGACCGGCTGATCGCGGCTGCCGCGCGCGGTGTGGAGGTGCGGTTCATGACCGACGCCGTCGGAAGCCACAAATTGCCGGAAGCCTATTTCGAAAGCCTGCGCACAGCGGGCATTTCTGTGGTCGATCCTAAAAATCGTCGCGGACCCCGGCACCGTTTCCAGCTCAACTACCGCAACCATCGAAAGACAGTCGTGGTGGACGGAAAGCAAGCCTTCACCGGTGGGCTGAACGTTGGCAACGAATACATGGGCCGCGACCCAAGGTTCGGCAACTGGCGCGATACACATGTGGAGCTTCGGGGGCCAATGGTGGCTCAGCTTCAACTTGTCTTCGCGGAAGACTGGCACTGGGCAAGCGGTGAGGTGATCATTGACCGGCTCAAATGGGACGCGCCGCTCTGCGAGGACGACATGACCGGCCTCGTGGTTGCAACAGGTCCCGGTGACGAAATGGAAACCGGGGCCCTGATGTTCTTCTCTGCGATCACAGCAGCGAAAAAGCGGGTCTGGATCGCCTCGCCCTACTGCATCCCGGACACCGACGTTCTGAGTGCCCTGAAACACGCCGCGCTCTCCGGTCTCGATGTGCGCCTTCTGCTACCCGAAGTCATCGACCATCGGACACCGTGGTTTGCAGCCTTTGCCTATTTCGACGAGTTGCGGGCGGCGGGTGTGCAGATCTGGCGCTATGACAACGGGTTCATGCACCAAAAGATCATCCTGGTGGACGATGCCCTGGCCGGCATCGGCACAACAAACCTCGACAACCGCTCATTCCGGCTGAATTTCGAGGCCATGGCGCTGTTCTTTGATCCCCGTGCGGCGGAAGCGGTGGAGAGCTTTCTGGAGGTGGACTTTTCCTATGCCTTCCGGCTGGAAAAGACCCTGCCCGAACAGCCCAGGAAAATCCGCATCGGCGCCCCCATCGCCAGGCTCTTTGCGCCGCTTCTCTGACGCGATGTCCGTCCGGCTCGTCAGCTATAATATACGCAAGGCGCTCGGCCTCGACATGAAGCGCGCGCCAGGGCGCATCCTCGATATCGTAAACCGCCTGGACGGCGACATTGTTCTTTTGCAAGAGGCCGACCGGCGCTTCGGCAACCGACCCGCGGCCCTGCCCCATGACCTTGTCGAAAAGGGGTCCGACTACACCGTGGTTCCCCTGGCCACTAACGACGTCTCTCTGGGCTGGCATGGCAACGCAGTGCTGGTCCGCAAGGGCCTTGGCGTGCTCGGAACCGGCAGGATCGAGCTGCCGGGGCTGGAGCCCCGCGGCGCGGTGCTGGCCACCGTTGAGACAGGCGACGGACCGCTGACCGTCGTGGGGGCGCACCTTGGGCTCCTTCGAAGCTACCGCCGCAGGCAGGTGCGCGCGATCCTGTCCTCTCTCGGCGAAGACCCACGCGACGGGGCCATAATCGCCGGGGATTTTAATGAATGGTCCGAGACCGAGGGCCTCGGCACCTTGGCGCGGTCCCATGACCTGATCACACCGGGCAAGACCTTCCACGCCCGCCGTCCGATGGCCGCGCTTGACCGCATCGCGTTGGCGCCCGGATACGAACTGCGGGACACGGGCGTCGCCGAGACGAACGCCACGCGGATCGCCTCAGACCACCTGCCCATCTGGGCTGATATCGCCACGAAGGCCCCCTGACAAAACCGCGGTATTCACAGACTTGTCAGAATCCTCTCGGGAGTGTTTGTCTGGTCCGGGGAATTTCAACTGGGAGGTCATTAATGCAATTTCTTTCTATCCGGCTGCGCCTGGTCCGAACGGGCCTGACATCAGCCTTCGTCGGGTTAGCCGCGACGGTCGGCTTCGCGCAGGAAAAGCCCAACATCCTCGTCATCTGGGGTGACGATGTGGGGCAATCGAACATCTCGGCCTACACCATGGGGCTCATGGGCTACCAGACGCCGAACATCGACAGGATCGCCGACGAAGGGATGATTTTTACTGACTACTACGGCGAACAGTCCTGCACGGCGGGCCGCTCATCCTACATCATGGGCCAGTCGGTGTTCCGCACAGGCCTGTCGAAAGTGGGTCTGCCCGGTGCCGATCTCGGTATGCAGGAGGAGGATCCGACAATTGCCGGCCTTTTGAAGGCAGAAGGCTACGCCACGGGCCAGTTCGGCAAAAACCACCTTGGCGACAAGGATGAGCATCTGCCGACAAACCACGGATTCGACGAGTTTTTAGGCAATCTTTACCACCTCAACGCCGAGGAAGAGCCCGAGAACGAAGACTATCCGGGCGATCTGGTCCTGCAGGACGGGCGCACCTTCCGCGAAGCCTACGGTCCGCGCGGTGTGATTAAGTCCTCTGCCGATGGGCAGATCGAAGACACCGGGCCCTTGACCAAGAAGCGGATGGAGACCGTTGACGAGGAAACGCTGGCTGCCGCCATCGACTTCATCAAACGCAAGGAAGAAGAAGGCACGCCCTGGTTTGTGTGGTGGAACGGCACGCGCATGCACTTCCGCACTCATGTGAAAGACGAAATGCGCCAGCAGGCCAATGACATCGTCGGTCAGCCCGTGGACGAATACACCGCCGGCATGATCGAGCATGACATTCATGTGGGCCAGCTTCTGGACCTCTTGGACGAGCTTGGCATCGCCGACAACACCATCGTCCACTACTCCACCGACAACGGGCCGCACTACAACACCTGGCCCGACGCCGCCGCGACGCCGTTCTGGGGTGAAAAGAACACCAACTGGGAAGGCGGCTGGCGCGTGCCCTCCATGGTGCGCTGGCCCGGAACCATTGAACCCGGCTCGATCTCGAACGAGATCATGCACCACATGGACTGGCTGCCGACCTATCTCGCCGTGGCGGGGCGCCCGGACATCAAGGAAGAACTGATGGACGGCGGCGTGCAGGCCATTGGCCGTGAGTACAAAGTGCACCTCGATGGCTATAACTTCCTGCCCTACCTGCTGGGCGAGGTGGACGACGGCCCGCGTCAGGAGATCTTCTATTTCACAGATGACGGCGATCTGGCCGCCTTGCGCTGGAACGACTGGAAGATGATCTTTCTTGAGCAGAAAGCCTGGGCCACGTTCCGCGCATGGATGGAACCTTTCACCGAACTGCGGGTGCCGATCATCGTGAACCTGCGGCGCGATCCCTATGAGCGTGGCTACCGGACATCCAACACCTATTACGACTGGATGCTCGACAGGGCGTACTTCTTGGTGCCAGCGCAGCAGTATGTTGCGAACTTCCTCACCACCTTCCAGGAATTCCCGCCGCGCCAGAAAGCGGCCAGCTTCTCTCTGGATGAGGTGATGAACAAAATGTCGTCCCCGCCGCCGCACTAGCGGCGGGACTAGGGATTCAGACCCGGCAAGTTGGAAGCGGCAGCGCGCGCGCGTGTTGCCGCTTTTGCGTTGCGGCGGATCTCGTACACCGCCGCGTCAAGCGCGTTCCAGTCCGCTCTGGAGGGCTGCACCGGATCGGGACCATAGCGCTTTGCACTGACCTCAGACAGCGCCGCCGCCAGCGGACCCGAGGCATCCCGCGGGAAATGCGCCGCCCAGGTTCCTGCCGCGGCGGCGGCAGCGGTCAGATCCTGCCCCGCAATCGCCGAGCGAAGGGCGCGGAACGCATAACCTTCGCTTGCCCGGTGCTGCGCCCGGCGCGCCTGCCAGGCAGCGCGGAGGCGCGGGCCGTAGAGGCGGTTTATTCCCCAGATCGCGGCAGCGCAGAGCAGGGCAGCAAGGAAGTACCCAAAGATTAGCCAGCGCGCGCTTTCCTGCTCGGCCGGTGTTGGCGCCCCGGGCAGCACGGTCAGGGCCACCTCGGGCACCGAGACGGTCTCGACCGCACCCGTGTCCAGGTTGAACCAGGCCAGCTCCAACCCCGGCAATACGGCTTCGCCTTCTCCTTGCGCCACATAAACCGTCCGCTCGCTGCGCGCGCCCGATAGCACGCCCCGGTCTTCGGTTTCCGTCACCTCGGGGTCGCTTGGATAGGCGCGCAGGGACGGCGCAGCGGGCGGCGGCGTCAGGGAGGGAATAAGCACGGGCGTCGTCCCGTCGATTGTGGCGGTCAGCACCCGCGTGACCGCGTCGCCCACGGCCACGTCCTCGGACATCTCGACAGATTGCTCCAGCGAAAAACTCTCGGCCACGATCAGCGGCGAAAGCCCCTCTGCGCCCGGGGGCACCACCGCGTCGAAACTGACAGCGTCCACCGGCACTTCGGCGAACAGCGGATCGCTTTCGCCCGGGTCGGCATAGGTGACCGTCATGGTCTGCGCCGGGATTGTAACCCGGCCCGCCACCAGCGGATAAAGCCGATACGACCGCTGGACGCCGGACCAGGTTTCGCCGTCTACCGTTTCGCTGACCGGACCACTTGCGCGCTCGGGCAGGCGGACCATCACGCCCGGCGTCTCGAACTCGGGGAAGACCGGGGGATCGGGCATCCAGCTTGGCACCAGCACCTTGACGCGCAGGACAATTGGCTGACCGACGGACGTTTCTTCTTCCGCAAGCTCAACCGTCACCTGCGGGTCCTGCGCGTGGGCAGCGACCGCCAAAATACAAAGGAAACCGGCAAGAGCTATCCTCATCCCGCGCCCCCCTGATTTTCAAGAAGAAACCGGCTGCGCAGGAAGTCTCCCATCCGCGTGTCGATGGACTGCATCCATTGCTCCGAGGTCAGAGGCGCCGCGCCCTCGTCAGACGCGTCGATCTGTGTCTCCGCGCCCCGGTTGGCCTCGTTGTCAAAAACCACATCGTCCGCCCCGATCCCGCGCTCTTCGCCCGTGTCGGATTGCTCGCGCGTTGTTTCCACATACTCAACAATCGCCTCTGCAACCTCAAGATTGCGCATCGCTTCGGGAAATTCCGGGCGCCGCTCCAGGGCGGTCTCGAAGGACCGGACCGCCGGGCGGTACTGGCGGTTGCGGATCTCGGCCATGCCCTGGGCAAAGGCCGCCTCTGCCGTGCCGATCTTCCGAAAGACCTCTATGGCATCGGCGTATTGCCCGGACCTGTACTTGGCAAATCCGCGCCACATAGGGTCCTGAAAAAGCTCACCTGCTTCGGCAAATTCCTTGCGGTTATAGGCCCGCATACCCTGCTGATCGGCTGTGAAGAACCAGTCGCGCCACCCCTCAGCGCGGACGGTCTCCGGCGACAGCATGAGCGCGCCGCCAATCACGATCGCCGACCAGCGCATGGTCCAGCCGCGCCGGAACCAAAAAAGCGCCAAAAGCGCCGCAGGCCAAGCCAGCCACCAGGCCCGATCGTTCCAGGCAAGCCGGTCGTCAATTCGCAGAGCTTCGGCCTGCGCGGCCCGGAGGCGCCGTTCGATCGCGTGAATATCGCTGTCATCGGGCGTCATCCGCACCACTTGGGCATTCTGGACCCGGCCAAGCTGGGGCAGCGCCACGCTATCGGGTGCCGCCACGAGGAAAAGAACCGGCGGGCGCGACGGATCGGCGGCTGCGTTCAGGGCATCGATGTCCGCCGGGTCCAGATCGTCGAGCACGAAAAGGACGGACCCCGGCGTTCGCGCATCTGCCAGGATCGTGGTGGCCAGCGTCAGCGCCGCCGCCGCATCCTGTCCGTCAACGGGCATTACCTCAGGCGATAGGCTTTCCAGAAGAGGCTGCAGGATGTTTGGGTCTTCCGTGAGCGGCGCCACACGGTGCGCGGTCCCTGCGTAGGCCACAAGCGCCGTCCGGGCGCCTGCCCGAGCCGCGATCAGGTCGAGCACCTTGAAGCGCGCGCGCTCCAGCCGGCTCGGCGCGAGATCTGCCGTTTCCATCGAAGGCGTCACCTTCATCGCCACGACTAGCGGCGCGGTTTCTGCCACCAGCGGATCGGGGATGCGGTTCCAGGCGGGCCCTGCCGCCGCGATCGCCAGGAAAACGCCAAGCAACACGACACCGTCGATGGGATAGATCCGCCGTCGCTGCCCGCCACCCACCTGCAGCGCGGCGGCCAGATGGGGCGCGAGCCCCGAGTCCTGCGCCACGTCGCGTTGCCGCCGGGGCCGGATACGCCACCAGAGAAGCGCCAGCGGGATCAGAGCCAGCAGCCAGAGGGGGCGCATCAGGTGGAGGTTCTGGACCGCCTCCCCCATCACACCCGCGCCTCGCGGCTGCCAAGATGCAGCACTGCCACTGACCCGATCAGCACCAAGAGTGCAAGGATCAGCGGGATATGCACCAGGCTCTCGCGTGGCCGGTAGCTGATGGTATTCGTTACGCGAGGGTTCAGACGGTCGATTTCACCGTAGACGGCCTCCAGCGCGGCTTCGTCGCTGGCGTAGTGAAAGCCGCCACCGGTTGCCTTGGCAATAGCCTCCAGCGCGGCAAGGTCCACACGGTCGGCCCCGGATGCCTGAGGGTCGCCGACGCCGATGGTCTCAATACGCACACCCCTGTCCGCCGCCACGGCGGCGGCGTTGACCGGTGTCATCCGGCTGGAGGTATCCGCACCGTCACTGAGCAAGATCATCAGCCGCTCATCGACCTCGCTGGCCTCAAAGGTGCGGACCGCGAGGCCGATGGCGTCACCAAGCGCTGTGTCCGGACCCGCCATCCCCACGGCGGTCTGGTCGAGAAAGCCGTTCAGGCTTTGCAGATCTTCGGTGAAGGGCGCCTGCACAAAGGCGCGGGTGCCAAAAACGATCAGCGCCATGCGGTCGCCATCGCGCTCTGCGATAAAGCTGCGCAACACGTCCTTCACTGCTTCCAGCCGCTGCTTGCGTGTCCCGTCTTCGGCCACGAAATCGCGCGCATCCATTGAACCGGAAATGTCGAGCCCCAAAACCACATCGCGGGCCGCCGTCTCGATGACAATCGGCTCGCCCAGGCGTTCGGGCCGCGTCAGAGCAAGGACCAGGAGTGCCCAGATCAAGACCGCACAGATCATCTGGAATTGCAAGCGTGCAAGGACCGATGCGCCTTCCCGCGCTTCGACGCCTGCGGCCTCGGTGAGGCTGCGGAAGAACGGCACACGGAGCGCGGCGACGCGGTCCTCGCGCGCGGGTACGAAGCGCCAGACGACCCTGGGCAGCGGAAAAAGAAAAAACGCCCAGGGGAATCCGAACCCGAAGCTCACAGCGCAGCCTCCGCTTTATGCGTCCGCACCCAGTCCCGGGCCAATGTGTTCAGGCCCGGCGCCGGATCGCCGCCCCGGTAAGGGGCATCGGCAAGTACAGCGCCGACGCCGCTCGTGAATCCGCTTCCGGGAAAACTGGCATCCAGAAACGCCACCCAGTCCGGCCCTGTCAGCGAGGCCACCTTGGCGCGCGGATACGCGCAAAGCGCGACGCGGCGCAGGATGGCGGCGATTTCTTCGGGCGCCTCGCCTGCGGCGTCCAGTTCCGTCAGCGCAGCCCGTCGGTAAGCCCGCGCCCGGCGCCGGGCGTAGACCGCGCACACCGTCCATAGGACGATAGCCAGAACCGCAAGGCCCAGCCACAGCCAGCCGATGGTCTGCGGCGCCCATGAGATCGGCGGCGGCTCTGGCACCGGTTCAAGAAGGTCGATCAGATCGACAAGCCCGAGGCCCTCGAACGCCCCGTTCATCGCCGCGCCCTCTGGCCCATAAGCCGCATCATCTGGCCAAGCGCCGGTGCATCCGTTGTCAGCGGCAAAAGCGGAATGCCGTATTTCGACGCCCAGTCTATGACCATGTTCAGCCGCCCGCGCGAAAAGGCATTGATCGCCTGCCACTGGGCCTCACTTCCGGTGTCCAGTGTCGCCTGCAACCCGCCGTCGGACACCGTCAGCGACAGCCCTTTCGGCAAACCCTGCGCCATGGGGTCCGTGACGGTGACAAAGACCAGATCGTTCGCCCGCGCGAGTTGCCGCACAAGGGTCTCGCTGGCGGCGCTGGCGCCGTCGAAATCCGAGATTACAAGAACCAGCGCGTTCTTACGCGCAATCCGCAACGCCGCCCGCAGCACCGTGTCAAACTGATCCGCCGGGCCACCCGCGCCCTCGGCAGAGAGCGCGCCATTGGCACTGGCAATCGAGGACAGAAACTGCGTCAGTGCCCGCGGGCTACGCACGGGCCGGTGTTCGGCAATCCGGTCAGACCCAAAAACAAGCCCGCCCACCCGGTCGCCCTGATCCAAAATGCGCTGCGCCGATATCGCCGCGGCCTCGGCGGCCACGACCGACTTCATATACTGCGCGCTGCCGAAAAACATGCTCTGCCGCTGATCCACCAGGATCAGGGCCGGGCGGTCGCGTTCTTCGGAATAGACCCGTACATGGGGGCTGCCAGTGCGCGCGGTCACCTTCCAGTCGATGGAGCGGATATCGTCGCCGGGCAGGTAATCGCGCAGTTCCTCGAAATCGAGTCCGCGGCCCCGCATGCGCGAGGCGTGGCGCCCGTTCAGGACCGAGCTAACGGGCTGCCGCGGCAGAAAGGAAAGCCCGCGCGCCTGTGGGCCAAGGCGGCTGAGCGCTGACTTTGTGACCCAGACGCGTGGGTCGCGGGCTTGGGGATCTGCGGTTGCCTCGGCCATAACGCGGCTCAGGGCAAGGCCACGAGGTTCAGGATGCGCTCGGTCACCCGGTCGGGGATCACCCCGTCGCCCACGGCTTCAAACGACAGGCTCATCCTGTGGCGGAAGACATCCGGAGCGACGGCCCGGATATCAAGCGGGTCCACGTAGTCCCGGCCTTCCAGCCAGGCATGGGCGCGGGAACATTTGTCCAGCGCCAGAGACGCCCGCGGCGACGCACCCACGTCGATCCAGCGGCCGAGGTCCTCATCCAGCGCCGCGGGGGTGCGGGTGGCGTAAACGAGATCCGCCATATAGCGTTCGACGGCCTCGGAGACATGGATCGCGCCGATGGCGCGGCGCGCATCGAAGACCACGTCCTGCGGTATGAGCGCGGGCTTTTCGGCCGGTGGCTGATCAGATTGCGCGGCAATCTCTTCGCCTCGCACCAGCCGGATGACCTCCACTTCGTCTTCCACCGGTGGATAGGCGATCTGAACGTGCATGAGGAAGCGGTCCATCTGCGCCTCGGGCAATGGATAGGTGCCTTCCTGCTCGATCGGGTTCTGGGTCGCCATGACGATGAAGAGCGGGTCCATCTTGTGCGTCGTACCCGCGACGGTCACCTGCCGTTCTTCCATGGCCTCCAGAAGCGCAGCCTGCACCTTGGCGGGGGCACGGTTGATCTCGTCGGCCAGAACGATGTTGGCAAAGATCGGCCCGGGATCGAACCGGAATGTCCCCTCGCCACCGGATTGCTGGTAGATCTCGGTGCCCGTCACATCAGAGGGCAAAAGGTCCGGCGTGAACTGGATCCGGCTGAAACTTGCATCAAGGTTGCGCGCCATCGCCTTGATCGCACGCGTTTTTGCGAGACCGGGCAGCCCTTCAACCAGGAGATTGCCATTGGCCAGCAGCCCGATAACCAGCCGGTCAATGACGTCCCGCTGACCGATAATCGCTTCGCCCATGCGCGCGCGCAGAGCTGCAATGCCTTCAAATGCTTCCATGAAATGCCCCTTGATCTTGCGGGGCAGCCTGACCGGAAGTGTTTGTCCCGGTCAAGGCAGAGGTTTTGCGCAGGCTCGCTTTGTCGCCGTGGGCGTGCGAACCCTGCGCTTAGACGAAGGTGAAGTCCTCGACCGTGAGGGCCATGCCGGGTGTGAAGACAGCAACAATCTGTGCATCCTTGCCGCCTTCGCCATCCGCATCGAACTTCAGCCGGCCGTTTTCGGCATTGTAGAAGAAACGGTCGTCTCCACCCGTAAGACCCGACAACGCGAAATCCGATCCCAGCCCAAAATGCTTGAGGTTGATCTCGATTGTGTCGTCGGCACTGTCGAAGTCGAGAACCTTGTCCCGGTGTGCCTTGCCGTAGTCTTTGAAGACGAAATCGTCCTTGCCTTTGCCGCCTTTCAGCTCGTCCCGGCCCTTGCCGCCAAGAAGGCGGTCGTCACCGTCACGGCCCCGCAGATCATCATTGCCGGACCGGCCGATGATGGTGTCGTTTCCATCGGTGCCACGTAGCGTTTCGGATTGATAGGATCCTTCGATGCGGTTGGTGCTCTCCGAAGCCGCGACGGTGGTTGTGACCGGGTCCGGGTCTGTACCAGGGTCAGGTGTCGGGGCAGGGTCCGGCTCGTAGAGATGCGACAAACTGTCGAGCGAGCCGTCCTCTTCGGCCATGATCGAAATTTCGAGCTCTTCCAGAACCCGGTCCGCAATCAAGACATCCTCGATCGTGCCTTCGAAGAAATCACGCAGCCGGTCATCGGCCATCCAGCGATGCGTCGTTGACGCACCCAGAACAATGCCTTCGGCATTGCCGCTCATCCCGGCGCCAAAGCCGTCGAGACTGTCGGCCAGCTCGCCGTTGACGTAAAGCGCGATTGTGTCCTTCTCGAAGGTAAAGGCCACGTGATAGTCCTCGCCGGCCTCGATGTCCTCTTCGCGGTAGATCAGGTAGCGGCTTTCCTTTTCGCTTTGGAAGCGCACTTTGAGTTGCCCAGACGAGGTGATGTAGGCGGTCATATGCCCGCCATCCTTGTAGCCAGAATGGTCCTTGGAAAAGAGCGTCTGCTGGCGCCCCTCGGGCGCGTCGGCGTTAAAGCTAAATGCAATCGTCCCTTTTTTCTGAGCCATACCGTCGGTATGGGCGATACTGACGGAGTTGGTACCGTCAAAGCTACCGCCGTCATGGCTCAGCACCTCAGCGGCGGCGGCCAGACCACTCGAAAGCGCCGAGGCGTATTCGACTTCGGACTTCCACTTGTTATTGCTGTAAGAAAGCGGGTCCGATCCGATGGGATCGCCTTCGATATCGCGGGTGTCATAGCCGTAGATACCCGCCTCAGCCCAGGTGGCCGGTGCGCTGGCGCCATTCGGTGCCACAGCTTCCTGGATCTGGTCGATCGTTTTGACGACACCGTAGTGTGCGCCGGGATCGATCTCGATATCGTCCTCGGTCACCCGGTCACCATGCACCACGAGATAGCCGATCAGGTCCTCATCGTGGGCACCGCCATTGCCCTGTTGAGAATAGGCCATCACGACCGAAACCGCCTCGTCCTTCAGGCCGTCGGCGTCTGTGTCGATGGTTTTGTATTCGACGGAGACACGTGTCGTGTGTCCGATGATCGAGATCTTGTCTTCGCCGGCTACATAGTCGGCAATGATGTCGATCCCAAACCCGTCGACCCAGTGGTCGTGCAAACGGTCGTTTTCACCGGCGACGCCGTGCCAGTGAATGGTGCGCCCATCCGCCATCAAGTTATCGATCAGGATGTCCGCCTTGCCGTTGATCAGCGTTTCGATCTGGAAATGATCCTTGCCCGCACCGCCGACGAGAATGTCGTCGCCGACGATCGGCTGATCGATCCAATCGACAAGCTTGAGGTACTCCGGATCCACAGATGGGTCGGGGAAGGCGCGCGAGGGCTCGCCAAGGACGAGCTGACCGATCCGCTGCTCACCCACGTCCGAGCGGCTGCGCAGGATATCGTTCCCGTCGCCGCCCATCAGAAGGTCGGACCCGCGGCCGCCGTCCAGATGGTCCGCTCCTTTACCGCCTACAAGGTAATCGTCGCCATACCCGCCACGCAGCGTATCGTTGCCGTCGCCGCCCATCAGCTTGTCGTCGCCAGCTTCGCCCATGAGCTTGTCGTCACCTTTTCCACCGCGCATGGTCTCATCGACTGCAAGCATCTGGGTGACTTCCGCTGAATTGGTCAGCGCCTTGCCCGGCCCGTCTTCTATCAGCTTTTCGATCTCTTTGCCGCTCAGCGCGTCGCCCTTGGTGGAGCCGCCCCAGATCCCGAAGCCAGCGAGCGAGCCCTCGAACGCATGGTCGAGCCTGTCATCGTCAATGGCGAATTCCTGTGCCGTGCCGTTCTGCTTCGTATGCGCCTGATCGGCGCCCAGAACCCAGGGCTCGTCATTTCTCAGCAGAAACGCTTCTGTGTACACGTTCGGAGACTTTACGTCTCCGGCATGGGGGGTCCATTCGTCAGCCTTGATCTTCTCGCCGTCGACGAAAACCGACACGCCATCCTCGGTGAAGGACACCGCGACATGGGCCCACTTGCCTTCTTTCAGGAAGCCACCGTCGGACTTCCAGCTCTTGTTTGACCCGCCGTCGCCCGGCGCCATGCGCAAGAAGATGCCGCCGTTGTCGGTGTGCCCAAGGCGGAAGTGACCGCCATCGCCGGAGCCGCTCTGGTCCTTGGAGAGAAAAATCGAAAAGTCGTCGATGTCTTCAGGCTTGACCCACATAGAGATCGTGCCCTGTGAGACCTCGTAGGTCTCATCGTGGGCCACATAGGCGAAGTCCTTCTCGCCGTCGAACGACAAGGCCCGCGTCCCCTTTGGTCCCGTGGTGTCGCCGTCGGTCCGGACGAGCGCCTGGTTTTCGTAGAGCCGGTAAGCCGTGACGCTGTTGCCGCCGCGCGCGTCGGCGTAGGAACCGTCGATGCCGTCCGCAAGGCTCCAGTAGGCGCGCGCACCGGGCAGACCGGATTCTTCGGCCAGCGTTGCACCGCGGAGGGTATTGTCATTCGAATTACCACTGATCTCGGCCTCGCCGCCGGCCACCACTTCGAGCTGATCGAAGGGGTCGCGCGTCAGCTCGATGCCGTTATCCGGCGCAGGCTTTTCCAGCATATTCTCGGTGAAGAAGGGATTTTCGAAGTTGTCCGCAGGGTTGCCGGTGACCGGACCCAGGACATTGCCGGGTTCGCGCGTGTCGTAGCCGTAGACCATCTCGCCGTTGATCTCGGTAACTTTCACGTCACCCTGTGGCGCCAGTGCCTCGATGACTTCGGCATAGGTATCGACGATGCCGTAGGTGACATTGTCATCAGTCTGGATGTCATCGGCTTCCACAAGGTCGCCGTGGACGATGATCTGCCCGATCAGGTCCTTATCGTGTGCACCGCCATTGCCATGCTGCATCGAGATGACAGTGACGATGCTTTCCAGCGCGTCGTCACCCATCACGTCGGCGTGGGTCACCTGAACCCGTGCCGTATGGCCAATGACCGCGATGCTGTCTTCGCTGGCGTCATAGTCGCCGATCACGGCAATGCCGAAGCTGTCGACCCAGTGATCGTGCACTTCGTCATTTTCGCCCGCAACGCCGGCCCAGTTGATTGTTCCGTCCGCACGCACGTGCTTTTCGATGATGTCGAGCTTGCCGTTGATCAGCGGTGTGATCAGGAAAGTGTCCGCACCTTCGCCGCCGATCAGCAGATCATCTGAGACAAGCGTCTGGTTTTCATACCCCTTGAGCTTCTGCCGTGCGGCGTTGACTTCGTTGTCCGGGTCGCCACGCGTTTCCTGGTCGATGGCGATCTGTCCGATCCGCTGTTCACCGGCATCGGACCGGACGATCAGCAGGTCGTCACCGGCACCGCCATTGAGGTAGTCGGACCCGCGGCCCCCATCCAGCACATCGTTGCCGTCGCCACCGTGGATTTCATCATCGCCGTAGCCGCCCCGAACCTCGTCATCGCCGCCACCTGCGTTGACCACATCGTCACCGCCCGCCGCATCAATGACATCGCGGGTCTCGTCGCCGGTGATCGTCTCGGGCGTATCGAGGCTGTCTTCCCCAAGGAAGTAGCTCGGGTGGTAGCTATCTTTGTTCACAAGGGGAACATCTGCGGGCGGATTCGTGAAATCGTCCACGGTCGTATAGAAGGCGCTCGCATCGACTGGCAATCCGTCAAGCTGCATTTCCAGCGCCATCGACCCGTGGGCGTCAAAGTATTCCAGCGATATCTCATAGAGCCCGCCCTCGAATTCGGCCACGCGCTTGGTGCTGTCTGTCGCACGGCGCCCCTGGAAATCCGAAAAATCGACACCACCGATCGTCAGTTCGAACCCGTCGTCCGAGATGATCTCGATTTCATGCACTCCGGCCGGGATGTAGATATAGCCTGTCAGCACCAGTCCTGACGGGCCCATCTCGAAGGCCGAGCCGTCCCCGCCCGCGATAGAGCCTGCGTCGTGGTCAAGAAACTCCGACACCGTCGTATCGCTGCGCCTGGATCCGTAGTTGATCGTTGTGGCCGTGAACGTCAGGTCACCGGGACCGGCGTCGATCAGATCTTCCAGATCGTCGATGTCCCAGATGGGCGTACCTGGCGCGTAAACCGTGCCTGCCAGGCCGGTGCCCCGGCTGGGGATTCCGGAGACATCCGCGAAGGCAACGGTCGGCGCCATGCCTGTGGGCGTGTCAGGATTCGACGGGTCGAAATAGATCGGATAGGTGGGGGCCATGTCAGTGCTTCCTGTCGTTCGATCGGGACAGACGCGCTGTCCGAAATGGTCTTCACGATTTGGAAATGAAACCGCCCTGCTCCGTCAGGAGTTGCCCCCGCAATAGACAGTCTCACCACACTCATTACGAATTGAGGGAAAGGGTATCGCCGGGCTTTTTGATGTAAAGACGCCTGTGTGCTCCACGGGCTGACATTCGCCACATTTGCAGCGATCCATCGGCACGCAATTGCCCCCTTGCCGCCAAAGTCTCTGAAAACAAGGAGGAATTTTGGCGTGCGTTTTCTTCGGGGTGATCGGCTCTCCCATGCGGAAAATGCGCGCGGGACTCCGCCGGGGTTTCGCAACTCGAAACACTTGGCGCAAGCAAGTGGCATTCCCGCAAATCCCGGAAACTCAAGCAATTGACCGTTACAGAATCGGACGTGTCCACGCTGGCCCTTGGATGCCGCCTTTGGACGGGTCCCTTGCTAAAGTCCTGTCGCGGCCCTTGGCGTTGCGAGAAGCGCGGCGCCGGTTCGCACATCACCCGGCCATTTACCCTGTCGCGAAATCGCCCCGGTCCCGGCACGGCGCCGCCCATCTGACGCCATGTCGCGGCCTTAGGCTCTTTTCCGGTGGCATAGCGCCATACGCATGAGCCACGCCGCCGCCTCCCCATCCTCTGGGGCACCACAGGAGCGAGCCATGGACGAGAAAAAAGACACTCCCAAGACAGAGGCCCCCGCGCCGGAACAGACGAAGAAGGATCCCGCCCCCGAAAAATCGCGGGAAGAGGAAACGCATCGCATCCGTGACTGGGCTTCGATCTAGAAAGAGGCCGCGCGCCATGGCACAAGACCTGCCATGGGCACACCGATTTCCTCGATCCGCAATCTCGGACCGGCGATGGAAGCCGCCTTTGAGAAGGTAGGTATCCGGTCGGCGGAAGAGTTGCGCGAACTTGGGACAGATGCGGCCTATGCCAGGCTTCTCGCCTCGGGCACACGCCCTCACTTCATCGGCTACTACGTCATTGAAATGGGGCTGCAGGGCCGGCCGTGGAACGATTGCCGCGGGACGGAAAAGGAGGCGCTGCGTGCCCGGTTCGATGCGCTCAAGGCCGCCCACGTCGTCGAAAGGCCGCCCGATATCGAAGCCATCCTCGATGAAATCGGCGTGCGTGATCGCTGAACGAAAAGGACCGCCCGCAAAGGGCAGCCCCAAAAAATCACCCGATCAACCGGATCAGCCGACCAGTTCGAGACCCGAGAAGAAGTATGCGATCTCCACCGCCGCCGTCTCGGGGGCGTCAGAGCCATGGACAGAGTTCTCGCCAACGCTTTCGGCGAACTCTGCACGGATGGTGCCCGGCGCAGCATCAGCCGGGTTCGTGGCGCCCATGACTTCGCGGTTCTTGGCAATCGCGCCTTCGCCTTCGAGCACCTGAACGACGACCGGCGCCGAGGCCATGAACTCGCAAAGCTCATCGTAGAACGGACGCTCGGCGTGGATCTTGTAGAACTCGCCTGCCTGGGCTTTGGTCAATTGAATGCGTTTTTGCGCAACGATCCGCAGACCGGCGTCTTCGAACTTGGTATTGATCTTGCCGGTCAGGTTGCGCGTGGTCGCGTCGGGTTTGATGATGGAGAGCGTGCGTTCGGTCGCCATGTCGGCCTCTTTCCTCAAAAAGCGGCGGCAGACCCGATGCCTACCGCCCGAATTCCGGCGCCCGCCTACCATGGCACCCCGGCTTTGAAAAGCCGCGATTGACCCCTGGCCAAGCCGCTGGCAAGAGGCGCCCATGCTCCGTATCGAAGACATAAGCTACAGCGTCGCGGGCCGCCCGCTGATCACCGGTGCGACCGCGGTCATACCCACCGGCCACAAGGTAGGCGTTGTGGGTCGAAACGGCACCGGCAAGACAACGCTCTTCCGCCTCATCCGCGGGGAGCTGACGCTGGAGACAGGGCGGATCGCCCTGCCCGCCCGCGCGCGAATGGGCGGTGTGGATCAGGAGGTACCGGCCTCGCAAACTTCGCTGATCGACACCGTGCTGGCCGCCGACACCGAACGCGCCGCACTGCTGGCCGAAGCCGAAACAGCCAGCGACCCCGCACGTATCGCTGAGGTGCAGACCCGGCTCGCCGATATCGATGCCTGGTCGGCGGAGGCGCGCGCCTCGTCGATACTGCGGGGCCTTGGCTTTACCGCAGAAGAACAGCTGATGGCCTGCGCCGAGTTTTCCGGCGGGTGGCGGATGCGCGTTGCGCTGGCCGCCGTGCTTTTTGCCGCGCCCGATCTGCTGCTTTTGGACGAACCAACGAACTACCTCGACCTCGAAGGCGCGCTTTGGCTCGAAAGCTATCTGGGGCGCTATCCGCATACGGTGCTGGTCATCAGCCACGACCGCGGGCTGCTGAACCGCGCCGTCGGTTCTATCCTGCACCTCGAAGACCGCAAGCTGACGCTTTATCCTGTGCCCTATGACACCTTCGCCCGGCAGCGCGCTGAGCGGCTCGCCCTGGCGGAAGCCGAAAACAAAAAGACGGAGGTGCGCCGCAAGCACCTACAGTCTTTCGTGGACCGCTTCCGCTATAAGGCATCCAAGGCCCGGCAAGCGCAGTCGCGCCTGAAGATGCTGGAGAAGATGGAAACGATCAGTACTCCCGAAGAGGCCCGGTCAAAGGCCTTCAGTTTCCCCGAGCCCGAGGAACTGTCGCCGCCCATCGTGTCTATGGAAAGCGCCAGCGTCGGTTACGACGGCACGGCGGTCCTGTCGCGGCTGACGCTCCGGATCGATCAGGACGACCGCATCGCGCTTCTGGGGCGAAACGGCGAAGGGAAATCGACGCTATCGAAGCTTCTGGCCGACAAGCTGCCCGCGCTTGGCGGGCGACTGACGAAAGCCTCCAAACTCCGTGTGGGCTATTTCGCGCAGCACCAGCTTGACGAGTTGCGCGCAGAAGAAACGCCGCTGCAGCACATCGCCCGGCAACTGCCGGGCCAGCTGCCCCCGAAACTGCGCGCAAGGCTTGCGGGCTTCGGTATCGGTGCGGAACAGGCCGATGCTGGATATATCTTTTGTTGGTTGAACACACGGATTGACTCTTTAATTTCGAATCCAAGGATTGGTCATCATTTGGTTTGCAGCTGGGTCTGGAAGGAAGGAGTATGATCG
>JBCDED010000047.1:0-30929 GCA_039179985.1 Pseudomonadota bacterium | reverse complement strand
GCCGAAGCAAGGACAATCGCAATCCCCTCGGCCTGCGTTTCCGCCGCCGAGACCGCAAAGCGCAGCGGAGCCCCGGCCACGTCGCCAAGTGTTCTGTTGAGGAAGAAGCGTGGGTCGCCGGCGCGCTGTCCGAGCCGGGCGGCAACCGCGACCGACCACGATATCCGGGTGGCAAGCCCCTGGGGCGTGATCCAGTGCGCCGGGTCTTCGGACCAGCCATCGGGTCCTGGCGCGCGCATGAACGGCTGGCCCATTACCGCAAGCGGCCGGGTCACGAGCCGCTGCAGCGCCCGGGCATTGGTCCGGTCTAGATCGCTGTCTCGAAACCCAAGCGCGGTCAGGGCCGAGGCGATAAACTCAAAGGGCGTTTTGACCTTCCGCAAAGGCGCCCGGTCTGTCTCCGGGTGGTCCAGCAGAACGCGGGTCACCGCCCCCAGATCGCCCTCGGTGTCCCGGTAGGCTGCTTCCAAATCTTGGGTCAAGGCCTCAGGCGGATCGTCCGCCACGAAGTGTATGGCCAGCTTTCGCGCAATGTGCCGGGCGGTTTCAGGCCGCACCGCTAGATCATCGAGGAAAGCATCGATATCGGCAATGTCCGCGGGCTTTCCAGATCCGTAGGTCTTGCCAAGGACGGTCTCTGCGCCCGGTTGCGCGGCAAAGGGGCGGAAGACGAACCCGCGGTTCGGATCGACGGAAAGCCCTGTCAAAAGCTCTGCCGCCGCGCGGACGTCCGTTTGCGTGTAACCGCTGCCCGTACCCAGAGTGTGCAGTTCCAGCAGTTCACGCGCGAGGTTTTCATTCAGCCCGCGTCCCGAGCGCCGTGCCGCGCGCGACTGAGGTCCGATCGACTGAAACTGATCGAGGTAAACCAACATGGAAGGATGGCGGAGTACGGCCTTCAGCATCCCGGCAAATGGCCCGAAGAGATGCGGACGGATCGCGTCGTCAGCAAAACTCAACGCCGTGGCGCGGCTCAGCGGGTTCTGCGGCGCTACGGTGAAGTGATCTGCCCAAAACCACGTGAGCCGCTCGCGCAGGGGGGCGCCGGAGGCCAGCACCCGGGCTAGGGTGGTGCGCAGCCCGTCTGCCACGGCTCCGCGCAGGGCGGACTGGGCGCCTTCGTAACGCCGTTCGGCCCCGAGCACACCGTTCCGGCGGTCCCGGCCTGCTTCCCGAAACGCCCGGCCCATGCCAAGTGCTGCGTCCAGCGACAGGCCCGGATACTGCGCCACCGCGCGGTCGGGACCCGCCGCCGCATCATAGAGAGCAGCCCGCGACAGCGGTTTCGCTTGCGGCCTGAAACCGTAGCCAAAACGTATCTGCGCGACATCGGTTTCTGGCACGGACATGCTCCTTTGCCTTCACTGCATCTTGCCTTAAACGGTCGGGCGCGTCGTATCCGTCGCCAAACGGCGCAGAAACCTTGCCTGGACCGCTCCGAAAGTTTCGGAACCCGAGCGTAATGGCAAACTGCGGCGCAATCTTGACCGTCGCGAAATCCTTTAGGTACGATTTCGCAAGCACATCGGCGGCCTTTCAACTATACTTTCGACACTGGCAACAGGATGGAGGACGCGCCGGTGACAGTCCGCAGCTTAGCGGTTCTCTCTATTGTCTTTGTCGGTGCCTGTGTCGCTCCAATAGAAGAGATGCCGGACTCCGCGCGACTGCCCTCTCTGGGGGCGGGTCAGGCCTATTCAGGGGTTGCATCAAGTTCTGGCCGCAGCGCCGGCGCTGCGCGCCCAGTGGCCGCCTGCGGAAGCCGCTCCACTTCCGCCGTTCCCTGCGTGATTACAAGACCGGTGGCCAAAGTGTCCACAGTACCGAGCGCGCAGCGGTACCGCACTGTTTCTGACCAGATTCTGATACGTCATGCACGCGAAAGCCGTCTCACCGGAGAGATCGCCAATGTGCCCGCATCTCAGCCCCAGGAGCGCGCGCGCCTTCTTCATGACTACGATCGCAGCCGCTTCGAAAGGCTCCGCTTGCAGGACCGCCTGCGGCGACCCGTTCCGCGTTTCTGACCCTCTGTTTTTGCCCTTGGTTGAGACCATTTGCATGGCGCAGACAACTGTGTTTCTGTCCGAACCATTGCGTGACAGGGCCAGCGACGGCTGCCGGTAGCGGGGGATGCAATGCCAGTCTTTGGACCAGACCTTGCCGGCCCGGCGTCCCTGCACACCCTCCTCGCAGATGCGGTCCGTATCGCACCGGGTGCCTTCGCGCTTGCTGACGGCAGGCGCAGATGGACATGGCGCGACGTCAGTGACCAGGTTGACCGGCTTGCTGCCTATTTTGTAGCCAGGGGTTTGCAACCCGGCGACCGTGTTGCGTCGCTCCTGCCGAACTGTGGGGAGCTTGTACTTTTCTACTTTGCATGCCTAAAGGCCGGTGTCATCGCAACGCCGCTGAACCACCGGTACACACCCGCCAATATCGACTATGCGCTTGAGTTCAGCGATGCGCAGATGCTGATGGTTCGCGCGGAGCGGGCCGCGGATATCGCCGCCAGCCAGCAAGCGGGCGCACTTTCCAAAGGGCTGATTTCGGTCGGCGGCGGTCTGGACGCGGCAAAGGCTCTCGAAACCGTCCTGTCAGCCGACGTGCCAGAGGTGACCTTTCCAGAGATCGACATCGACGCGACGGCCCTGATCTTTTTCACATCCGGCAGTACCGGCAGACCTAAGGGTGTGATGCACAGCATCAGGTCCTTTGGGTCGATCACAGCGAGCTTTGCGCAAGCCATGAAGGTGACCGAGACGGATGTCGTCTTTCCCGGTGGCTCGGTTTCCCATGTCGGAAGTTTTTCTACGGTGCTCGCTGCGTTCTCAAGACGCGCGCCGGTCGTTCTTGAGCGTGGGTTCGATGCGGACTCGGTGCTGCGCCTGATACGGCAGCACAAACCGACGGTGATCGTCGCCTTGCCGGCGGCCCTGATCGCCTTTCTCCATGATCACAAGGCGACGCGGGAAGATTTTCGGTCTGTGCGCCTGCTCATCAGTGGTGGCGACAAGTTTCCGGTCGAAGTCGAGCGTCAGTTCGTCGAATTGGCCGGCCTGCCGATAACCGAGACCTATGGCCTGACCGAAGCGACGGATTGCACGCTCGGTCCAGTGGACGGATCGGCCAAGCCCGGGTCCGTGGGGCAATTCTGTCCGGGCTACCAAGGGTCGATCCGCGACAAAGAGGGCAGGGAAGTCAGCGAAGGTGCCCTGTGGCTTTCGGGTGCGCCCGTCTGCCAGGGTTACTGGAACAACCCCGAAGAGAATGCCAAATGCTTCAGGGACGGATGGTTTGACACCGGCGATGTGATGCGGATCGACGAGGACGGGTTTCTCTGGTTCAAGGGCCGGTCCAAGCAAATCATCATCCATGACGGGTCAAACATCGCGCCGCAAGAAGTGGAAGAGGCGGTCATGCTTCACCCTGCCATCGATCTCGCCGGCGCCGTCGGCGTTCGGAATGCGCTCCATGGTGAGAACGTCTGGGTCTTCGTGACGCTCAAACCGAATGTTCCAAGGCCCGAAACCCAAGCGATCATCGACACCGCCAAAAGTCAGATCGGCTACAAAGGGCCCGAGATGGCGATTGTGCTGAACGAAATGCCGATCAACGCAACGGGCAAAGTCGACCGGATGGCCCTGAAACGGCTTGCCGCGGAAAAGCTTGCTGCGGGGAATGGCGAATGAGATATCCAGTGCAGCAGGGCGGGTTCCTGAGACAAAGGGATGTCGACGATTGACCCGGGACAGTAGATTCCTCGCCTTTGGCGCACTGACTCTGGCGATGCTGATCAGTTCGGGTAACTTTATTGCCGGCAACCTTGCGGTGGACGACGTGTCACCCGCCGTCCTGACGTTCTGGCGTTGCCTGATCGCGGCGCTCTGTGTTTTGCCCTTCGTGGTCCGCGCGCGGGGCCATCCCCTTCGGTATCTGATGCAGACGTGGAGGTACCTGATACCGCTTTCCATCGTCGGTGTCGTGCTAGCCCCCCTACTGATTTACTTGGCGCTTAGATCAGAAGACCTGATCGACCTAGCAGCAGGCTACACATCGATCCCGGTGATCACGATCTTCCTTTCGGCGTTCGTCATGGGCGAACGTCTGACCGCTGCGCAGTATCTTGGTATTCTGGCCGCGCTCTTGGGCGCGCTTGTCTTTGCCTTTGATGGAAACTGGGCCAAGCTTGTGGCCTTTGATCCCCACGTGCCGTTTCTGTTTATGCTTGCGGCTGCTTTTGCGCGGGCGCTCTACCTTGTTTTGCTTAGGAAATGGAAGATCCACCCGAAACCTCAGGAGGGGCTTTTTGCAGCCCTTGTCATCGGCATGCTTGTTCTGTTGCCCTTCTTCTTGGCGGAGGAAATTCCTGAGCTGGATTTCCTGACCTACACGCCTGCGCTCTGGGGCTCGATCCTGTTCGTTGGGATCGGTATGGGTGCGCTCTACCTGCACCTGATCACCTACGGCACCCATGTCATCAGCGCCTCTGCGGCTTCGCTCTTTACTTATCTTGTGCCCTTCTTTGTCACAGTCGAGTCCGTCGTGTACCGCGATGCGCAGCTGCAACTCTATCAGGGGATCGGTGCCGCGCTGATCATTGGTGGTGTTTTCGTGGCAACGCGCATGGGAAAGCCGGGATCTGGCGGCTAGGCCAGCGAAGTCTGAGACCCCAACCTTTGGCGGGAAGGCTGCCGGCGCAATCGCCACCCAACGGGCGCCATGAACGTAGGGCCATAGACATACAGGTCGATTTCAGAAGCCCTCACTGGCGAACAGCTTGCGTTTCTGCTTCAACGGAGGGGACGCGACTTAAGGGGGGAAGCCGATGTTCGAGAAACGCCAGGTGGGGCGCACGGATCTTTGGATTGACACGCTTGGTTTGGGCGGCGCGCCCCTTGGCGGAAACTTCGCAGATCTGGACTACGCCCAGGCGGCCGAGCTGATTGCGGCCGCCCGCGGTGCCGGGATCGGTTATTTCGACACGGCACCCTGGTATGGGTTCGGCCGATCGGAACGGGTTATGGGTGACATGCTGCGCGGCACGGACTACGTCCTGTCCGACAAGGTCGGACGGCTCCTCGCGCCCGGGGCGGTCGATAACCCCATGGACTTCGGCATGATCGACCCGTTGCCGTTTCACGTGGTCTATGACTACGGATACGATGGCGTGATGCGCGCTTTTGAGGACAACCTTCAGCGACTGGGTCTCGACCGGATCGATATTCTTCTGGCCCATGACATCGGTGCGTTCCAGCATGGCGAGGAAAACACCCGCCATTTCCGCGATCTTGCGGAAGGCGGTTACCGCGCCATGGAAGAATTGCGCCGTGCCGGACGCGTCCGGGCAATCGGGCTTGGCGTAAACGAAAATCAGGTCTGTCTCGACGCGCTGCAAATCGGTAGCTGGGATATGTTCCTGCTGGCCGGCCGCTATACGCTCCTGGAACAAACGCCGCTTCTCGACCTCTTTCCCGCGTGCCAGGGCGCGGGCACTTCGATCATCTGTGGCGGACCTTTCAACTCGGGCATCCTTGTGGGGCGCGAAATGTGGAACTATGCCAAGGCCCCCGAAGAGATCGTTGCAAAGGCCCGCGCGCTTTCCGGCGTCGCGGATGAGTTCGCTGTACCGCTGGCTGCTGCCTCGCTTCAGTTCCCGCTTGGCCATGACGTTGTGACGTCGGTCATTCCGGGTCCGCGCAGCAAGGCGGAACTTGACCAGATCGTGGGTTGGTTCAAGACGCCCATTCCATCCGAATTCTGGGCCGCCCTTCAGGACCGGGGCCTGATGGCGGACGGCGCGCCAGTGCCGGCGCCCTAGCCGCGCTCGGGGGTCAGACGGCGGTAAATCCGCCGTCGACGGGAAGGCAGACGCCCGAGACCATCGCAGCGGCATCGGAGAGCAGAAAGACGATCGGCCCGGCGCAATCGTCTTCGGTGGCCCAGCGGCCAAGGGGCATTGTCTTCAGAAACGGCCCGCCGATATCGTCGCGGCCCCAGTACCATTCCGACATGGGCGTCATCACCACGGTAGGGTTCACCGCGTTCACCCGGATGTTGTAGCGCCCAAGCTCCAGCGCCGACACGCGGGTCATGGCATCGACTGCGCCCTTTGAGGAGGCATAAGAGATGTGTCCCGAGAGCCCGACAAGCGACGCCTGGCTGGAGACATTGACGATGGAGCCGCCAATTCCAGCGCGCACCATGCCTTGCGAGGCGTATTTCGTCACCAAAAGTGTCCCGCGGGCATTGATGTCGATGACCTTTTCGAAGACGTCGACATCGGTCTCCATGGGCGTAGCGATCTCGCCGCCCCAACCGCCGCAATTGACGACGCCGAACAACTCCAGGTCGCTCAGGGCGTCGCGAACCGCGTTTTCCGATGTCAGGTCGAAGGCAAGGGTGGCGCAGCCGGTTTCCGCTGCCAGCGTGGCCAGCCGGTCTTCGTCGCGCCCAGAGGCGATGACCCGCGCTCCTTCAAGCGTCAGCTTCCGCACCGATGCGGCCCCAATGCCACCTGAGGCGCCTGTGACAAGAACTGCCCGGTCCTTCAAGCCTGTTTCCATTGCCTTCCCCTTTGGGTTTCTTCGGCACCGTCCGGGCCATTGCCAAAACGCCGCCTCCGCAACATTCTGGACAGAGGCGGCTGCATTTCGCAACAGATGATGCGTGCGCCTGCCCCAAGAAAGGAGAGCTGATGCCTTCCCTTGAAGACGTGTTGCGCGATGCAAGCTGGCTGAACGAACCACCTGCCTGGGCGCTGACCGAGGAGGAGCTGACATTGACCACGGGGTCCAGGACAGACTTCTGGCAGGACACCTACTATGGGTTCCGCCGGGACGACGGCCATTTTCTGGGGCGCGCGCAGCCTGGGGACTTCACGGCGGCAATCGCATTCGAAGCGGCCTACGAGGTGCTCTACGATCAGGCAGGTCTGATGATGCGAACCGATGCGCAAAACTGGCTAAAGGCGGGCATTGAGTTCTCTGATGATGTGACCAACTTCTCCACTGTCGTAACACGGGACGGACGGTCGGACTGGTCGGTGATCGGCGTTCCGCACATATCGGGGCCGCAGAAGATTCGCCTTACCCGCCAAGGCGGGGCGGTGCTGGTTCACTTCCTTGGGCAGGGCAAGACCTGGACGCTGATGCGGCTGGCGGATTATCCGGCCGATCAATCTGTGCGGGTGGGGCCAATGGCCTGCTCGCCCGAGCGGACCGGTCTGGATGTGCGTTTTCTAGGCATGGAGATCGGCCCGCCCGCCCGAAACGCGCTTCATGGCAATTAACCTTCGCCATCCGCGAAAATAACCTATGAAAATTCTAGCCATAGCCGATCTTGCGTCCTAATCTGAGTCTGTCAGGCCGGAGAATGCCTGCATTCGCCAAGATCGAAATGGGAGGAAATTCATGGTGTTTGGAAAGTATATATCCGCGCTGTCGCTGAGCGCCGCAGCGCTTGGAACGACGGCCATCCCGGCGTTCGCGCAGGACTTCTCTGGTGTCACAGTCGACATCCTGACACGTCCCGGCTACGTCATCGCTGGCCCGCTGATCGAGCGGGGCAAGGACTTCGAAGAACTGACCGGTGCCAAGATCGTCGTGACCGAGGTGCCCTTCGCTGAGATTTTCCCGAAGATCCAGAACGACTGGGCCACGGGAACAAACTCGATCGATGTGGGCGTCTTTGCCGCCGGTTGGGGCGTTGAACTGGATGCCGCAGGGCTGCTTGAAGACCTGGACCCTTACGTGGCTGCCGACGACAAGATCGAGCTTGACGACATCGCCCCGTACTTCCGGGAGTTCGGCCAGAAGGTTGGCGGCAAGACCAAGCTTCTGATGGTCGATGGTGACTTCCAGATGGTCTACTACCGCACTGATATTCTGGATGAGGCAGGTCTTGAGCCGCCGAAAACCTGGGAAGATTACCTGGATGTCGCCTCAAAGATTCATGGGATGGACATGAACGGTGACGGCGAGGCGGACTACGGCTCGTGCATCTTCAAAAAGCGCAACGCCCAGTCCTACTTTGCGATTCAGACCTTCGCTGCACCCATCGTGCAGACACAAGGTACCGCCCAGGGCTTCCACTTCGACAACGAAACCATGAAGCCGCTCATTAACAACGCGGGTTGGAAGAAGGCGTTCGAGCTTTACAAGGCGACCGGCGAGTTCGGCCCGCCCGAAGAGTTGAACATGGACATCGGCGACACCCGGGCGCTGTTTAAAGCGGGCCGTTGCGGACTGCTCGTCGAGTGGGGTGATCCCGGCACGCTTCAGCTGGACGACGATGCCTCTTCGATTAAGGGCAAGCTCTTTGCGATTGCCGCCGTTGGCTCGCGCGAGGTTCTCGACCGTGAAACCGGCGAACTGGTGCCGGTGACACCCGATAGCGCCCCGTACTCGGAAGACGGCATCAACTATTCGCCGTTCGCTGCCTTCGGCGGCTGGGCCGGTGCGATCAACAAGAATGCGGACCAGGCGACCAAGGATGCCGCCTACGCGTTCCTGTCGTACATGAACCAGCCGGCACAGTCGGGTGTGGACGTGACGATTGGCGCAACCGGGTACAACCCTTACCGTGTGTCGCAGCTTGCCAGTGTTGATCCCTGGGTCGCAGCGGGTATGCCGGCGGAACTGGCCGAGAACTATCTTGGGGCCATTAACGCAGCGCTCGACAATCCCAACATGTCTTCGGACATGAAGATCCCGGGTGCCCAGCAGTATACCGCCGTGGTGCTCGATACGCAGCTTGCCCGCTATCTCGCGGGTGAGATCACGGTGGAAGAAGCGCTCGCAAATATCGAGGAAGGTTGGGAAGAGATCACCGAGGACTTCGGTCGCGACGCGCAGATCGCGGCGCAGGGTCTTGCGCTCGGAATCAACACCAACTGACGCGATAAACCGTGGCGTCTTACGATAGCACTTACCAGCCGGGCGCGCGCTCGGCTGGTATATCCGGGCGCGAACGCCTGGGCGAATGGATCGACCGCCATTCGGGCACGTTCTTTATTGCGCCCGCAGTAACGATGATCCTGATTTTCGCTATTTTTCCAACGGTCTATTCTATATTCTTCGCGCTGAGCCGCGTGCGATTCATGCCCGAGGGGCTGAAGTTTCGCTACGTCGGGTTCCGGAATTTCGCGAAACAGTTTTTCGGCAGCGCCGAGGTGCATTTTCTGGGCCGCACAGATCCCGTCAGCATCTTTGGCATGGTCCTTTTTGCCATCATCGTGGCGGCCGTTCTCTGGTGGCTCTTCCGCTCGCTCAGGATCACCACATGGGTGGGGATGCTGGGCCGGTCGATCTCGGCCGCCATGGCGATCTTCCTGGCCTGGATCCTTTGCGCCTCGCTTTTGTCAGGCAATGCCATCGGCACGCTCTACACCACGCTTTTCTACGTCTTCGTCGGCTGCGCGATCCAGTTCGTGATCGGCACCGGGCTGGCGTTTCTCTGTTCGCAACCGATCTCCGGTAAGAACTTCTTCCGCGTCGTTTTTTTCGTGCCACTCATGATTACACCGCTTGGCGTCGGCTACGCCATGAAGATGGTCGCCGATGTCACCAAGGGGCCGTTCGAGCCTTTCCTCAAGCTTGTGGGGCTGCAGGATTGGGTCTGGTCCGCGGACGCCTGGTCGGCGCGCTTTATCATGGTCGTTTGCGACAGCTGGCAGTGGATTCCGTTCATCTTCATCTGCATGCTGGCCGCGCTTGAGAATATCCCCAGAGATCACGTGGAAGCGGCGCAGGTGGACGGCGCCTCGAGTGTTCAGATCTTCCGCGAAATCACCTGGCCGCAGATCCTACCGGTGGCGGTGACCGTCCTGCTGATCCGCATGATCGAAGCCTTCAAGATCGTCGATCTGCCCAACATCATGACCGGTGGCGGACCGGGCTCTGCGACCGAATCCATGACACTGAACGCCCTTTACATTTGGCGCGCGAATGACCTCGGATCCTCGGCTGCCATTGCCTATCTGCTCTTGATCCTCACGGTCGTCGTCTGTGCGTCGTTCTTCAACTACGTCGTGCTAGGCCAGATCAGAAAGACCCGCGCATGAGCGACGCCACCTATAGGTTCAACAAGGCCAACCGCACGCTGATGCAGCGGCTTTTCGAGGCGCCCGCCGTCGGCAAGATGTCCCCGGCCTCTAAGGTCGTGGCCTACACGTTGCTGATTGTCTGGTCGGCCTTTGTGATCTTCCCGATCTACTGGGTGGTGATCACCTCTTTCAAAGATGCCGCAGCGGTGAACCAGGGGCCCTATTACATCCCCTGGGTGGATTTCACGCCGACGCTCGACGCCTGGCGGACGATGTTCACCGAGGACCCGCACTGCAACTTCACGGCCATCGCACGGCAGTTCTGGCTTTTGATCTACAACAGCCTTGTCTGGATTATCTCGCCGGTGGTGTCGTTTGCACCGATGGAGCCGCAGATCTGCAAGATCTACCTTGCGTTCACCAACTCTGTCGTGATCAGCACCTTCTCGACGGCGCTTTGCGTGCTGGTGGGATCCATGGCTGCCTATGCCCTGGCGCGTATTCAGTACGCGCCGCGTTTTGGCAACATCATGATCTTCGTACTTCTTCTCGTCCTCGTGATCTTGGCCACGACCTATCTGGGCGCGCCCTGGTGGGCCTCGGCCACTGTTGCGCTGGCGCTGTTCTATTTCCTCGCGCGGGCGCTCAGGCGGCATTTCCGGCTGTCGCTTGGCAACGGCGATATCCTGTTCTGGATCATCTCGCAGCGGATCCTTCCGCCTATCGTCGTCGTTATCCCGCTCTATGTCATGTTCCAGGCGGTCGGGATGCTCGACACCCATCTGGCGCTGATCCTGCTCTATGCGGTGGCAAACATGCCCATCGTGGTCTGGTTGATGCATGACTTCTTTGCGAATCTACCGGTGGAACTGGAGGAATCCGCACAGCTCGACGGTGCCACGCGGCCGCGCATCTTCTGGGAAATCGTGCTGCCCCTGACCCGCCCGGGCCTCGCGGCAACGACGCTTTTGATCCTCGTGCTCAGCTGGAACGAATATCTCTTCGCGGTTTTCCTCGCGACCGTGAAGGTGCAGACCATGCCAATCATGGTGGCCGCCAAAAACGCGGGCGAAAAGGGCGTCTTCTGGTGGGAGATGTGCGCAGTGATCGTCTTGATGATCATACCGGTGATCGTCATGGCCATCCTGCTGACGCGGTTCATCTCAAGAGGCGTCTTGCTGGGCGCGGTAAAGGGTTAAGACATGGGTGAATTCGGCCACAAGGCATCGGTCCGGTTCGAAAACGTGGAAAAGAGCTTCGGCGCCGTACAGGTGCTGGAGAACTTCGATCTTGACGTGACGCCGGGCGAATTTGTCGTGCTGCTCGGCGCCTCCGGGTCGGGCAAAACGACGGCTTTGCGCATTCTGTCGGGGCTCGAGACACCCTCGGCGGGGTCTGTCTACATCGATGATCTGAACGTCACCGATATCCTGCCCAAGTACCGCGACATCTCCATGGTGTTTCAGTCCTACGCGCTTTACCCGCACAAAACCGTGGCCGAGAACATCGGCTTTCCACTGAAGGTGCGCCAGGTCGGAAAAGACGAGATGGACGCGGCGATCCTGGATGCGGCCAAGCAGGTTCAGCTTGACGGTCTGCTCGAGCGCTATCCCCGCGAGCTTTCCGGCGGCCAAAGGCAGCGCGTCGCGCTTGCACGAGCGATCATCCGGCGGCCTTCGGTCTTTCTGATGGACGAGCCGCTGTCAAACCTCGATGCCAAGCTGCGCGGCCATATGCGCGCAGAACTCAAGCACATGCAGAAATCCATGGGCATCACGACGATCTACGTAACCCATGACCAGATCGAGGCCATGACCCTCGCGCACCGGGTGGCGATCCTTGAAAAAGGTGTACTGCAGCAGCTGGCAACCCCGGCAGAGATCTACAACGATCCCGCGAACCTCTTTGTTGCCCAGTTCATCGGCTCGCCGCCCATGAACGTCATCCACGGCAACCTTGACGGCAATCATTTCGTCACCAATGGCGTCCGGGTTGAAACAACGGTGTCGGATCAGGTGCCGCAGGCGGTGATGGGCGTGCGTCCCGAAGACTGCCAGATCGCCCCTCCCTCCGAAGGCACACTGGCCGGGACAATCTACACCAACGAACTGATCGGCGACCATGCGCTTGTCACCGTTGACTGGGGTGGCGATCAGATCTCGGTAAAGGCATCGAAGGACTTCACGGGCGAGCAGGGCGACAAGGTGGGCGTGGTGGTCCCGCGCGATCATCTCTTTGTCTTCGACGAAAGCAACGGCCAGCGGATCCGGTAGGTGCCGGTATGGTGGTACGCGTCGACCTCCAAGGCTCCTTGTTCGGCGAGACCGAACACCCGATTTGCCAGTCGTCCGAGCTTTCGGCATCGGCGTTCCGCTACCCCGGTGGCGTTGCGGCTTTGCGTGTGCGAAATACGCGGGGCGAGATCACGGTCTTGCCTTACCAGGGCCAGCAGATTTGGCGTGCGGGTTTCGACGGCCGCGGTCTGACCATGCGCTCGCTGTTCGATCATCCGGTGCCCACCCAGGTCTATCTGGAGACCTACGGCGCGTTTCTGATCCATTGTGGATTGGCCGGGCTCGGGGCGCCTGGTCCGGGGGATACTCACCCGCTCCATGGCGAGTTGCCGAACGCGCCCTATCAGACCGCCTGGCTGGAGGTCTCTGAGGGCAAGAGCCTGTCCGTCGCCGGCACCTACCAGCACAGTGTTGCGTTCTCCACGAACTACCGCGCCACCGTCTGCACAACGCTTTCGGCGGGCTCTGCGTTGATTGACGTTTCTATTGAAATCGAAAACCTCAAACGCACGCCAATGGACCTGATGTATCTAGCCCATGCGAACTTTCTGCCCGTCGATCACGGAGAGCTGCATTACACAGCGGATTACACGCCAGAGGCGGTCCGCGTGCGCCGCTCGGTCCCGGCGCATATCACACCACCCGCGGGCTATCTGGACTTCATCGAAGATCTGGCGCGGGACCCTGCCGTGCACCATGTCCTACGGCCCGGATTGGCCTTCGATCCCGAAGCGGTGTTCGAGATCGACCCGAAACCGGATCCGCAAGGCTTTGCCCACGCTCTGCAGAGGCACCCCGACGGCACCGCCGACTACATCCGCTTCCGGCCTGCCCAGACATCCATGTGCACCCGCTGGATCTGCCGGACGCCCGATCAGGAAGGGATCGGCATTGCGTTCCCATCCACTGCGGGGGTGGAGGGCTACAGCGCCGAGAAGGCGAAAGGCCGTGTCCTGACGCTGGAGGGCGGGGCGCGCTGGCGGGCTGATATCACCCTGGGACTCCTGACCGCGGAGGAGACTGGGCAGGCCCTTGAAACCATCCAACGGGCAAAGGCCAACTAGAGCGAGAGGCAAGGACGATGCGCGCGACACAGCTTCAGGGAACCGGCGACATCCGCACTGTTGATGTAGGTAAGCCCAAACCCGGCCCCGGCGATATTGTGATCAAGGTCGAAGCGTCGGGAATTTGCGGGACCGACCGGCATCTTTTTAAGGGTGAGTTTCCCTCGGTTCCGGGCAAGATCTTGGGTCATGAATTCTCCGGCATCGTCGTCGATAGCAACGGCACCGACATTGCCGAAGGCACCCGCGTGACCTGTGACCCCAACACCTGGTGCGGGACCTGCGCCCAGTGTCTGCGGGGCCGGGTTAACCTGTGCACCCGGAACGTCGCCACGGGCATTCACCGCGACGGCGGATTTGCGGAATTCTGCGCGTTTCCGGCGGCAAAAGCCCATGTACTGCCCGACGATATCGACCCGCTCCACGGTGCTTTTTGTGAGCCTTTGGCCTGCACGATGCACGGCATGGACCTTGGGGCGGCGCGCCCCGGCGAGCGTGTGCTGGTGATAGGCGGCGGTGTTATCGGTCTGATGGCGGTGCAGCTTGCCAAACTCGCGGGCAGCGAGGTGATGCTGCTGACGCGGAGTGCCGACAAACAGGCGCTTGGACTTGAGAACGGGGCGGATCATGCGGTGGGGGCCGAGGAGGGCCTGCGCGCGATCTGGCCAGAGGGTGCTGATTTGGTCGTCGAATGCGCGGGCGTTGCGGCAACCGTCGCGATGGCGCCGAAGTTGGCGCGCACGGGCGGCCGGGTTGTTGTTCTGGGGGTTTTGCCGCAGGGCGAGGAAGTGCCAGTGGAACCCTTCGATCTGCTCTTTCGCGAGATCCAGATGCATTTCAGTTTTCTCAACCCATTCACACATGGCCGCGCCGCCCAGATGATTGCCGATGGCACAATTAACGTGGCGCCGCTCATCAGCCGCACGATCACGTTGGAGGAAGCGGCGGGAGCCATCGCCGCGCCCGCGCTACCCGGCGAAGTCCGCGCGATCGTCGTGCCGGGCACCTGAACGCTTGACACACGCAGGCGCGCGTCCCAATGATCTTAGTGTAACCAAGTGGTTACCCAGGAGGGAAAAGTGACCGACGCATCCTCAGAATACGACTACATTATCGTGGGCGCTGGATCCTCGGGCTGTGTTCTGGCGTCGCGACTGACCGAGGATGCGGATGTTTCGGTTCTGATCCTTGAAGCGGGGGGAGCCGACAAGAACTTTCTTTTCCACTGGCCCGCGGGCTTTGCGAAAATGACCAAGGGCATCGGCAGTTGGGGCTGGTCCACGGTGCCCCAGAAGCACATGAACGACCGCGTGCTGTGGTACACGCAAGCCAAGGTTCTGGGCGGCGGAAGCACGATCAACGCGCAGGTCTACACGCGCGGCAACGCCAAAGACTACGACGCCTGGGCCGAAGAGGGATGCGAGGGCTGGAGCTACCGCGATATCCTGCCCTATTTCAAACGCGCCGAAGGCAATGAGCGCTTTCACGATGCTTACCACGGCACCGAGGGACCGCTGGGTGTCTCCGCGCCCCGCGGCGCGCTGCCGATTTGCGACGCCTTCATTCGAGCGGCCCAGCAATACGGGATCCCCTATAACCCCGACTTCAACGGCCAGCAGCAGGCGGGCACCGGGTACTACCAGCTGACGCAGCGCGACGTGCAGCGATCTTCGGCTGCAACCGCGTTTCTGCATCCAGCGTTGAAGCGCCCCAACCTGACACTGCGCTCCGACCAGCAGGTCCGCCGTATTGTGCTGGACGGCCGGCGCGCGATCGGTGTTGAGGTGGCCGAGAATGGCGGGCGCAGGATTTATCGCGCGGCGCGCGAGGTGCTTGTCACCTCAGGCGCCATCGGCAGCCCGCGGCTTTTGCTGCTATCGGGCATCGGCCCGGCGGACGCCCTGAAGTCCGTGGGCGTCGAGGTTCAGCACGACCTGCCGGGCGTTGGCCAGAACCTGCAGGACCATCTCGATCTCTGCGCGCTCGGGGAATGTAGCGGGCGCTACAGCTACGACGGGATGGACAAATTCCCGCGTTCAGCCATTGCGGCGCTGCAATACAAGATCTTCAAATCCGGCCCCGTCACCTCATCGCTCTTTGAAACGGGCGCCTTCTGGTACTCCAGCGACGCCGCGCCCTTGCCGGACACGCAGTTTCACTTCGGACAGGGGTCGGGCATCGAGAAAGGCATCGTGACCATCGACAAGGGCGGCGTCACGCTGAACGCTGCCTACATGCGCCCGAAATCGCGCGGGTCGGTAGCGCTGGCCTCCGACGACCCAAAAGACGCGCCGCTGATCGACCCAAACTACTGGTCCGACCCGCAGGACCGCGAGGCGGCGCTCGATGGGCTGGAGATTGCGCGGGCCATCCTGTCGCAGCCGGCGATGAAGCCCTTCCTGTCTCGCGAGGCACTGCCGGGGCCTGACGTGAGAACCCGAGACGACCTGCTGCAATACGCCTACCGTATGGCCAAGACCCAGCATCACCCGGTGGGAACCTGCCGCATGGGCCGCGACCAGATGGCGGTCGTGGACACCGAATTGAAAGTCCGTGGGATCGACGCGCTGCGCGTCTGCGACAGTGCGATCATGCCAACGATCAACTCGTCGAACACCAACGCTCCTACGATCATGATAGGCGAAAAGGCCAGCGACATGATCCGCGGGCTGGATCCGCTGCCTGCCGCAGTACTTGACCGTAACGACGGGCCCCGGCGCGATCTCGCCTGAGCGGCCTAGGGGATGTCAAACGCACTGAGGGGCGGAATGCTCTCAGCGGCGGTGACGCCTTTCAGCGACACGCGAGACACCGCCTTGGCAAGCCCGAGCGCGCGCCCGGGCGCCCAACCTTCGTGCACCGCATAAAGCAACCCTGCGCAAAACGCATCGCCCGCGCCCAGGTGGCTCACGATCTCACTGGCAGGCAGGGGTTCGACATGTGACACCAGCTCGGTGCCATCCGCGCCGGACCACACGGCAAGATCCGCGCAATGGATCACCACCGCCTTGCCGACGCCGAGGCCAAGGAACTCGCGGCCCATCTCGGACAGCGTGGCGGGTTCCGTCAGTGTGTTCGGATCGACCGCCATCGCGGTGATCCGCGAGGCCTCCACCTCGTTCATAATCAAGTAGTCCACGAAGGGCGCGGCGGCGCTTACGATCTCGCGAAACTGGGGATGCTGAACCGAGACCAGATCGACCGCGGTCAAAAGCCCCGCGGCCTGCGCGCGCTCTAGAACCCGCGCGGCCTCGGTCCGGCCGTCTGCGCCAATTCGGTCAAGCCCGGCCAGGAGCGTCAGATAGCCCAGGTAGAAAAGGTGAGCGTTTGTGTGCCGGAATGTGCCCGCCGGAAAGTCATCGGCGCCAAGCGCATCGTTCGATCCGCCCTGATAGAAGAAGGTTCGGCTCCGCCCGGGCACGGACATCACATGGGTATGGGCCGTTGCGATGCCCTGTTTCACTGCAAGCTGCGATGTGGGCAGGCCAAGCGCGCGGCACTGTTCAAGGATGAATGCGCCATAGTCGTCATCGCCGATTGCCCCCATGGGCCAGAGCGGCAGACCGGTGTCCAGTTTCACCAAGGCGGCCAGAACGTTGGCCGCACCGCCGCCGATGCCGCGCGTCTGCTGGCCAATGCGGGTCAGGTCGCTTTCGTCGGGCCAGGTGTCGATCTCATGGACCAGATCAACGATCCAGTGGCCCGCGCAGATGATGCCCGATCGTTCGGTCATGGCCGCGCCGTCACGCTGGCGCGCCGTAGACCACGTCGACGACCCGGGCGCCGGTTCCCGCTTCTAGCGCCGCGGTCAGGATCGCGTGGTGGTCGCGCGCCTCTTCGGGGGTGACGCAGTGGAAGCCGCGCGCGTCGCCGCCCGCAAGTTCGTCGAGATAGGCCGCCCACATCTGTTGCAGCGCATCGGGAAAGCCGAACTCGAAGATGCCGCCTGTGATCGCGGGAAAGAGCGTCTGGAACCCCAGATCCTCGACCTGCCAAACCTGCGCGCCGCCGTCGTAGTCCATCCAGTGCCACTGGCGCGGGTTCTGGGTGGAGAAATAGGCGCTTTTGCGGGTTCCCAGTACTTTGAGGCTCCAGGTGTTGGAATGGCCGGGCGCGATACGCCAGGTCTTCAGGACCAGGGGAAAACCGCCGCCCGCATCCTCGACGGTGCCGGTGATTGTGGCGTTGTCCCAGGTCTCGCAGGGCACCATGCCGCCTTTGCTATCCGGGCGTTCGCGAAAGCGGTTGACGAGCGCGGCCGACACCTTGCCGGGCCGCCAACCAAGGCGAAGGGGGACATGCAGGACATGCATCCCCAGATCTCCCATGCAGCCATAGGCGCCGTTCACATCGACCATACGCTTCCAGTTGATGGGTTTTTGCGGGTTGAGATCCGAGGAATGCAGGAACGCCGCCTCGACCTCGATGATCTCGCCCAGATTTCCGCCGCGCACGAGGTCGATGACCTTCTGCGCCCCGGGATAGAAAGGCAGTTCCGAGGAACAGCGGACCAGAAGCTCCGGATGCGCTGCGATCGCTGTATTGATCTGCGCGTTGGCGGCTGCGTCGATGCCGAAGGGCTTTTCGCCGAAAAGGTGCTTTCCGGCGTCTAGGATTTCCGGGTAGAGCCGTGCGTGAAGGTTGTGGGGGACGGCGCAATAGACCGCCTCCACCTCGGGGTTCGCCAGCAACTCTTTGTAGTCCGTGGTCGCCTGGGCAACCGTCGGCACGTTGTCCGTGAACCAAGCCAGAAGATCGGTGTTCAGATCGCAGACCGAGACGATTTCAGGCCGGGCCTTGGTGTCCTTCAGATGCAGCCACCGGGCCGCGGTTGAGGCGAACTCGCGCCCCATGAGCCCACAGCCGATGATCCCGAATTTGACGACCCGGTTCATGGAATCATCGCCAGTGCGTCGGTGGCAGAGGTGCCGTCATGGACGACGGCCATCAACGCCCGTGTCATGCCAGCAGGGTTTTTGTGATGGATCACGTTGCGGCCGTAGACGATGCCATTGGCCCCTTGTTCCATCAGCGCCTGCGTCCGCGTCAGGATCTCGGCGTCCGACACTTTGCCGCCGCCGCGTACGAGCACCGGAATGCCCTGGGCGATTTCGATCACGCGGTGGTACTGCCCAACATCGTCGCAGGGGTCGGCCTTTATGATATCGGCGCCGAGTTCGACCGCCTGCCGGACGAGCGGCAGGATCTTGTCGATATCGCCGTCCACCATATAGCCGCCGGCCTTGGCGTTGTCCTGCATCACGAGCGGTTCGACCATCAGCGGCATGCCCGCAATGTCGCAGGCGGGCTTCAGCGCGTTGATGTTCCGGATGCAGGCGTGGTGGATTTCTGGCTGTCCGGGCAGCATCAGAAGGTTAACCACCACGCAGGCGGCATCGAGCCGCACGCCCTGTTCCACGGGGTCCGCGATCACCTCGGAAAAGAGGCTGGAGGGCAGGGGGTTTCCGTAGACGTTCGCGATATCCGTGCGCAGAACAAGCGCCGGTCGGTCCCTGCCAGGGATCGCCTGCAGCATGGGCGCAGTGCCGGGGGGCAGCTGGATGGCGTCGGGCCGCGCCTCAGAGACGGTCGCAATGGCTGCGCGCATATCCTCGATACCGCCCAGAAAGCCGCGTTCGTTGAACATGCCATGGTCAATGGCCACGTCAAAACAGTGCCCCGTGGCTCCGAAGAGCCGGTTCATGCGTGCAGATTTCATTGTGCGCCTTCCACCGATCCGTTGGTTTCGTTCAGTCTACCGGCCGGAGCGCGGCCGCGCATTATCTAACCTGTTTTTATGTCAAGGAAATTTGCCCCACTAGGGGTTTTGCATGCCATAGGTGCATTTCGCGACCCAGGCCGAGGAGACACCGTGTGCGAGGATCGACAGGCAGACCGTCATGGCGACACAGGCAAGCAGTTCTTCCTCCGCAGGAAACTCGAAATCCTGCATGACGATGAGTGTGAAAAGCAGAGACGCTATACCCCTCGGGCCGAACCAGCCAAGGATCAGCTTTTCTTTCGCAGGCGTGCCTGTTCCGGTCAGGGATATCCAGATTGGCAGGATGCGGACGACCGTCAGAAACCCGACAGCCACGATCAGGGCGACCCAGCTGACATGTGCGATCGCGGCGGGCAGAAGGACCGCGCCAAAGATCAAAAAGGCGGCCATGGTCAGAAGCTGACCGATCCCTTCCATGAATTCCTGAATGAAATGAAGGTTGTGGCGGAACGTGTTGCCAAAGACCATCCCTGCAACGAAGGTCGCGATGAAGCCGTTGCCACCCAAAAGCTCGGAGACAAGGAAGGCTGAAAACGCCGTAGTAACGAAGACCGCGCCCTGCGCGGGGTCGGTCACCCACCCCCGGTCCTGCGCAAGGCCAAGAAGGCGCGCGGTCCCCCAGCCGAAACCGATCCCCACAATGGGTGCGATGGTCAATTGGCCGACGATTTCACCGGCCAGATGCCCTCCGGGTGCCGTGCCGAGACTGGCTGAGGCCAGCATGGCCCCAATGATCACGAAAGGCAGGACGAGCCCGTCGTTCAGCCCGCTTTCCACATTGATCGTCTCGCTGAGATGCACCGGCACTCTCGGATCGCTTACAAAAGCCTGCCCAAGGGCGGCATCGGTCGGGGTGAGAACAGCGGCTGTCAGAAGCGCCATGCCGACGCCCGCGGCGGGGTTGACGTAGTAGACCAGAAGCGTGCCCAAAAAAATTGTAAGCGGCAGGCCGATGATCAGCATGCGCGCGGGCAGTTGCCAGTTCATGCGGGCCGACATGAAGCGCACATGGCTCGCATCGGCAAAGAGGATCAGGACAAGCGTGATTTCGGCAATCAGACGCTGAAGATAGGACAGATCGATCCCGTTGCTGACCGACCCGATGGGCTCGGACAAGAGGTACCCAAAGGCGACGAAAACCATCGGCAACGTGATCGAAGCTTTCGACAACGCGCCGGACAAGAGCGCGTAGACCCCTGTGCCCACAAGGATGACCAGAACCAGCGTTTCCCCATGCCATGTCGCGTGTTCCATCTGCCCCCTCCCGTGGCGCCTTATGCGGCAACGCTACGCGCGCATGATGAACACGGGTGCGGGGCTCGGGGCAATTTACTTCTCGGTGAGCGGAAGACCTGCGGCTGCGGATCAGATGAGCGCGGCACTCAGCCAGTCGTCGATCTGGGCCGCCACGTCTTCCCAGCCCGGCTCAAGAAACAGGAAATGCGCATGACCTTCGGCGGGTAGGAAGGTGCCCCGGTCACCGTACTTCGCGGTGAGCTGCCGGCAACTGGCCGGATTAACCGCGCGGTCCTCGGTCCCAGAGACTACCAGCACGGGGCAGGGCACCGCGTCGAAGTCCACAGCAATGGCGGCAGCATCGTCGAACATCCAGAAAAACATCTCGAACATGACCTTGCCCGACTCGGCGCCGAGTTGATCAAAGACCCTGTGCTGGTCATTCACGGGCAGCTTGTTCAATGCGAATTCTGCAAACATCTCGAATGGCAGGCGCATGGGCGCTTCCCAGAAGGCGCCGTTTTCCATCAGGCCGCGGGCCACCGCGCGTTCGTCGTCGGTGGCGGGCAAAAAGCCGTAGGGGGCGTTGGGGTTGATCAGCACGACCCCGCTGGCCAGACCCCGGGCAGCCACCTTCTGGGCCACAAGACCGCCGATTGCATGGCCCAGAAGAACGGGTCGCGTACCGATCTCTTCCGCAAGCTTTGCAATGTCGTCGGTGTAGTCAAGCACACTGGTGTCGGACAGGCGTGGGTCGGGCTCTGCATCCGGCGCGGCGTCGTGGTAGCGGAAACAGGGAGTATGTACCCTCCAGCCCCGCGCCCGGAAGAAGCCGGCGTAAAGATCCATGCTCCAGGGACCGGCGAAGGCGCCGTGAATAAGAACGATGTCTTTCGTCACTGCCGTCATCCGGGCCTGACCGAAGCCGGGGGCAGAGCAAGCACCGGACTGCGACGCCGGGCCAGCCGCCGCTTGGCGATGTTGAGCTTCAGGATTGCGACCTCAAGCTGGGCAATGGCGCGGGCGCGGCGTTCGTAGGCATTGCGCACCACCGATCCAGGATTGCCGATGGCCGCAGGGCCCGGCTTGCGCGATGGCGGGAACCAAGTGCGCGCATCACGGCGCAGATCGTTTAAGGATCGTTCTGCCTCAAGATACCGGCGAAAGACGATCACGACCGCGCGCTTTCTCGCTGCAAGATCACGGTGCATCCTATCCCCCGCTCTGATGGTCTGTTGGCCAAACATAGCAGATCTTAACAGTCGCTTAAATGTCGCCATTCGGGTCCCGGCGGCGCCGCATGGTGGAAACGACCGAGCGGCGGACGTCTTCGGATTGCTCTTCTAGTGCTTCGGTCAGCCACCGAAGATCCCGCCGCGCCTCGTGAAGGCGGTCGATCAGCGACAGGACCGTGGGCAGCGTTTCCAGCGACAGCGACATGTCCTTGCGCAGGTCGCACAGCAGCCGAATGCGCGCAAGGTCGATTTCGTCGAAGACCGGACCAACATCGCCCCGGGCCGGACGCACCCAGCCCTGGCGCACCCAGAGCCTCAATTCGCGCAATGTGAGGCGGTCTACCTTGGCCACAACCATGCGTTCGTCCAGTCTCATGTGACGCCTCCCAGGCCTTTGCGCGGGTTAAAGTCTGACTTCTCCCGCCATTCTTCCGCCAGCTTTTCCAGATCGACACCCACGGTGTCCGGCAGCACAATTTTGATCCGCACGTACTGATCGCCCGGGTCGCCCTTTGGCGGCTTGATGCCCTTGCCTTTCAGACGCATCCGCCGGCCGCTTGAAACGCCCTTGGGCACCGTCATGGCGACCGTGCCCGCAATCGTCGGCACGTCGACCTTTGCGCCAAGAACCGCCTCGTCGATGGTGATGGGCAGGTCCAGTTCGATATCGGTGCCGTCGCGCTGGAAGAGCGGGTGGGACCGCACAGAGATCGCGATCAGCGCATCGCCCGCCGGGCCCTCGCCAAAGCCCGCGCCGCCCTTGCCGCGCAGGCGCAAGGTCTGGCCGTCCCGGACACCCGGCGGAATAGAGATCTCGATCCCTTTGCCGTCGGGCATGGTTACGCTGCGTTTGGCGCCGTTGGCCGCATCGAGGAAATCGACCTCAAGATGGTAGTTCAGATCCGGTCCGCGCGCGTGGAACTCCTGCCCGAACTCCGCGCCGCCACTGCCGCGGGCTCGCCGCCCGAAGAGCTCGGAAAAGAGATCCGACGCATCGTCAAACCCGCCGCTGCCCATGCCAGGGTCGTAGCGGCGCCCTGCGTCCTGTTCTGCATAGTGACGATAGTACTGGTATTCCGGTTTTTCCTGCCCGCTGGCGTCGATCTCGCCCGCGTCGAAGCGCCTTCGCTTCTCCGCATCACCCAGCAGGTCATAGGCCGCCGAGATCGCCTGAAACTCTGCCTCTTTCGAGGGATCGTCCGGGTGGAGGTCCGGGTGCAGGGACTTCGCGAGCTTGCGGTAAGCCTTCTTGATCTCGTCCTGCGATGCGGAACTGGAAACGCCCAGGGCCTGGTAGGGATCATCGCTCATCGCTGAACCTCTTTGACCAATACTCTTGTGACCAAATCTGAATGCAACGTGACCGGTCGCCCGGTCCCGGTCAATACCGGGCCGTTCAATCGGCAGATGGCGGCGCCGGGATCATCTCGCCAGGTAGCGCCCCGGCTTCTTAGCCGAGGAGGTCGACCTCCATCCGCGCCGGATGGTTTAAGGCCACGGTGCCGACAAGCCGCAGCATCCAGACTTGGCCCGCGTGCCTTGATCTGGCCTGACATCACGCTGACACGGAACCTTTCCGGTGCTATTGGAAAGGATGACTGCAAGACGTCCACCGGGCCAGATCCAACAAAATGTTAAAGACGCCGCTATTGCCGTCCTGGGGTCCGACGTTTCATGAGCAGCAGACGCACGCCCCCGGCCATCTGGCTTGTCGGGCTGCCCCTGGCCTGGCTTGGGCTCGCTGGCCTTGTCGATGGCGCGGTGATCTGGAAGGACTGGTTCGAGACGGGGGTTATGGAGGTTTGGCGGAACGCGAAAGCCTGGATGGGGTCCTTCGCGCCGTTCGACATCCCGTCCTGGGTCTTCGACTACCTCGTTTTCTGCATCCTGCCCGTGCGCGCAATTTTGCTGTCGCTGCGACACGAACCCAGACCCGAGCCAAAGGAAGTGCCGCCTTGGGTGCGCGAGGAACTGGACCGCGCGCGGGTCCTTCACAACGTCCAGTCCGTCCTTCTGACGCCAGTGCTGGTCGTGACGATGCCGCTGATTATCCTGGTACGGCACCGGTTTCTCTATGCCTATTTCCTGCGACGCCCGGTCAGCGAAAAGGTCAAGCGGGTGATCCCTTCGGTCGGGCATTTCTGGCTAACGATCCTGACGTTCATCCCTGTCCTGATCTTCCTGACCGAAGAGATGCCCTTTATCGAGAGCTTCCTCGGCTTCGGCGCGCCGGCGCCAGGGTGATCAACTGAGGACACGGCGCAAAAGGGACTTCAGCGTTTCTTCGCCATCCTTGGATATCGGCAGGAGGATCTCGGCAATCGTCTCCGCCACCGCGTTCTGCAGATCCGCGACAGCGCGTTCGCCTTTAGGCGTGAGCAGCACGCGGGTGACACGGGCATCTTCCGGGCAGGCTTTGCGCGCCACGAGTTCCTTATTCTCCAACGAGCGCATGGTCCGAGTCATCTGGGATTTGTCGCGCGCCACCCGTCGCGTCAGTTCGCTGAGGGCAGGCTGCTCCATCTCGGCAAGTGTCAGCAGTACGATCCCGCCGCCGGGTCCGACCTGAAATTCGTCGAACTCCTGCGCCTTTGATTGAAGTCCAAAGTGAATTCTCCGCATCAGGCGGTCGATAAGCAGCGCGAGTTCGGTGTCTTGCATTGATCTCTTTAGGTTGACTATGTCCACTAATATCATTAGTGGGCCAAATCAAGCTAATGGTTGGAGGGCGACCTTGCAAACAACGCGGGTCCGGAGGGCAGGATGACCGACACACAAGCACTGGTACTAAAGATCTCCGCAGTACTCTGGGTCATTTGGGGACTTGTCCACGTCTTCGCCGGCGTCATGGTCCTGTCAAGCGATGCCTCCGGCGGGTTCCAGGCCATCGCAGACGCGGTCGATCCGACCACGCTCGCCTATGACTACAACGCCGCCGTTGGAGGCATACTGAACCAGCACGGCTGGAACCTTGGTTGGTTCGGCATCGCCACCATTATCGGGGGTGTCCTGATCTGGCGTCAAAACATAACAGCGATCTGGGTCACCGGGATGGTAGGGGGTCTTGCGGACCTCGGATACTTGCTTTTCGTCGACGTTCCCGGCTACGTGAATTTTTTCCCAGGTACGATAATGACGGTGATCTCGGGGTCGGCCATCGTTCTGAGTTTCTGGGTCTGGCTCACGAACCGTCGGGCAGGTGCGCCCGCCTGACGCCCGTCGTTTACTGGACCGCAAATGACCCTGGATAAAGGTGCGACAGCAGGATCAGCCAGCCCATCAATGTCACCACGGCCAGGGCGGTGGAAACCGAGACTGCTTCTGCGGCGACCTCTTCGTACTGGTGGTACTTTTGCGACAGGATAAAGACCGTCTTGGCCGTCGGTACGCCCCCTGCAATAACCGCTGCCGTGACCGCGATGGCATCGAGGCCTGCGGCCCGTGCGGCAAAAAGGACAAGCGCCGGCATCACAATCAGCTTCACAAAGCTCGTCAGGAAGATCACGCCACCCAGCTTCATTACGTCTGATATCTTGATGGTCATGCCCACGGCGAAAAGCGCACAGGGCGCCAGCGCCGAGGCCATCAGTTGCAGGTAGTCGACCGCCACCTTGGGCAAGGTCAGCGGTGAGGCTGCGAAAGCGATGCCAAGCACGGTTGAATAGACCACCGGGTTCATGAGCGCGTTCTCAAGATGCTTCATCGTGGACGCAAAGCCGCCGCCGTCTTCGGCGTTCGTAAGTTCCAGCACGACGATGAGGATCAGCAAAAGCCCCACGGCCGCGATATTCGCCAGAGCTGCCAGAACGACGGCCTTTTCTCCGAAGAGCTGATGAAGCAAGGGCAGGGCAATGATCCCCGTGTTTGACGCAATCGCGGTCATCCCCAGCATGGTCGCGTCACCAAGCTGGAGTTTGCCCAGGAAGCGTGCGCCGAGAAACATCAGAATAAAAAGCCCGAGCGCTGGCCCGGCGTAGACGGCGATGAAAGGCCAGTTGCTGAGCTCTTTGAGGTCCTGCTGAGCGATAATGACGAAAAGGATGGCGGGAACGGCTGTGTAGTAAACAAACTGCGTCAGCGCGTCCGCGATGCTCATGGGCAAAAGCTCGAACCGTGCGAAGAGGTATCCGGTGACGATCACTGCGAACACGGGGAAAATGAGCGTCAGAACTTCCATGCCGTGTCCAGTGCCTGGGTCAGAAAACTTTCAGCAGTCTGCGCAAACCGTCCAGACAAAATCAATCGTGAACTGGGCGTTCCCGAGCCACTAGGGTTGAGGCGGCAGCAGCACAAAGTTCCCAACGTGGTTCTTTTCCAGAAATTCCTGCTGGGCCGCGGCGATGTCTGCGAGCGGGAAGGTCTTGGCGAGAAGCGGCCGGATCTCGCCTCTCTCGATATAGGACACGAGGTTGGGAAACACCGGTTCGTCCCAAGCGGTGCAGCCAATCAGCGTGATGTCCTTAAGGTACATGTCCCGCATGTCGAGCGTCACCAAGGGCCCTGCGATGGCGCCGGAAGAAGAATAGCGACCGCCGCGCCTGAGAACCTTCAGCATGTCCGCAAAGCCGGGCCCGGCAACATTGTCCATAACCACATCGACGCTGCTTTCCCCAAGCGCTGCGATCAGGTCAGATCCGCGATCCACGATAAGATCGGCGCCGATCGCTTTGATACTCTCCGCTTTTCCCGCGCTCGTCATTGCCACGACACGCGCGCCGCGCCGTTTTGCCAGCTGCACGGTGGCCGAACCAACCCCGCCCGAGGCGCCCGCGACCAGCACGGTTTCGCCCGCGCGCAGGTTCGTGCGGTAAAGCATGTTCTCCGCGGTGCCGTAAGCGCAGGGGATCGTCGCCAGTTCGGCGTCGGACCAGCTGCATTCCACGGGGAAGACCTCGCTGGCGGGTACCTTGACGTATTGTGCAAAGGCGCCGTCGAAATCTGCGGCCATCCAGAGGGTGTCAGGAACCCCGAAACCCGCGGGCCGCATGCAAGCGCGGACAAGAACCCGTCGCCCATTGAACTCGGGATCTGTGTCGGGCCCGGTGCGCACTACCCGCCCGCAGCAATCGGTGCCCTGGATCAGCGGAAATGGCGTCGCGCCGCTCCATCCGCCGTCGGCCTTCGCTTCGGGGGCGGTATCCCCAAGGGCCGCGGCCGCGCCAGTATCGGTGGTGACGCTGGAAGCGTACCATCCAAGGCGCGTGTTGATATCGGTGTTGTTCACGCCTGCCGCGAGAACCTGCAGCAATACCTCGCCGGGTCCCGGAACGGGTACTGGCGCGTCGCGGTACACAAGCTGGTCACGGCCACCGTTGCCGGTGGTCACGACGGCTTTCATCCGGGCTGGCAGCGGGTCCAAGTGCGGGGCCAAGGCCGTTTCCTACCGTTTCAGCGCCAGTCTCGGGGACAGGACGTCGATCCCGAGCGCCTTGCCAACGGCGTGGTGCGTCAGGTGGCCGGCGTGGACGTTGAGCCCGGCCAGAAGATGCGGGTCTTCCCCGGCCGCCTTGCGCCAGCCCTTGTCGGCAATCGTCAGCACGAAGGGCATGGTGGCATTGCCAAGAGCTATGGTGGCGGTTCGGGGCACGGCTCCCGGCATATTCGCCACGCAATAGTGGACGATCCCGTCGACCTCAAAAAGCGGATCTTCGTGTGTTGTGGGGTGCGACGTTTCAAAGCAGCCGCCCTGGTCGATGGCCACGTCGACGAGGACCGCGCCGGGCTTCATGCCTGCGAGATCTTGTCGTGACAATAGCTTGGGCGCGGCGGCCCCCGGGATCAGGACTGCGCCGACGATCAGATCGGCCGAGGCCGTCAGGTCCTGCACCGCCGCGCGCGACGACGTGCGCGTCTGGAAAAGCCCGCCGTAGGTGTCGTCGAGATAGCGCATCCGCGAGATTGACTTGTCGAGAACGGTTACGCGTGCACCCATCCCTGCCGCGATGCGGGCGGCTTGCGTGCCGACCACACCACCGCCGATCACCAGGACCTCGGCGGCGCTAACACCGGGTACACCACCCATCAGAACCCCGCGCCCGCCATTGGCGCGCTGCAGGGAAGAGGCGCCAACCTGGGGTGCAAGCCGGCCCGCCACCTCGGACATGGGCGCAAGCAGGGGCAGACCGCCCTCATCATCGGTGACGGTCTCATAGGCAATGGCGGTCACGCCAGAGTTGATCAGATCGACGGTCTGTTCCCGGTCCGGGGCCAGGTGAAGGTAGGTAAAGAGGATCTGGCCTTCGCGCAGCCGGGCGCGCTCCACAGGCTGAGGTTCCTTGACCTTCACGATCATCTCGGCCTCGACAAAGACCTCTTCCGCCGTCCCGGCGAGGCGCGCGCCCGCGTCCAGATAATCCTGATCCGGAAAGCCCGAGCCGAGCCCGGCACCCGTCTCGACAATAACCTCGTGTCCGTGGGCAACCGCCTCTTGTGCCGTGTAGGGCGTCAGCCCGACGCGATATTCCTGCGCCTTGATCTCTTTCGGGCAGCCAATCAGCATGCCGCATCCTCCCGCAAATGCGTCTTTGGGCGGGTATCGGGCAAATCGGCCGGGATTTCTAGGCCTTGTCGCCGGGGCTGGAGCGTATGCGCCGGACCCACAAAGGAATTCCAAGCCGCGCGCCGCCAGTATATGGCTGTCCCATGGGGTATCTCTTTGCGTTTCTCTTCCTTGTTGCGGGCATCTTCGGCTTTCGTCGCTGGCGACAGACCCAGGTCCGCGACCGGCTTTTGGCTATGCCGCTTTCCGATGGGCAGCGGGAGATTGTTGACCGGGCTGTGCCGCTTCTTGGAAAGCTGCCGCCGGAGTTTCGCCAAAGGCTGGAAGGCAAGATGCAGCGGTTTCTGGATCAGGTCCGGTTCTATGGAAACGACGATCTCGAGGTGACCGAAGAAATGGAACTGTCAGTAGCGGCGCAAGCCTGCCTGCTGATCGTCAACACTGACATGTGGTACGAAAATCTGCGGACCATCCTGATCTATCCCAGTGCGTTCAAGTCTAAACAGGCTCGCCAAAACGGTTTCGTCGTGACCGAACGAGAGATCGTTCGCACCGGCGAAAGCTGGAACCGGGGACCGGTGGTCCTGTCCTGGGCGCACAGCAGGATGGGCGCCCTGAACGATCACGATGGGCACAACGTGGTGCTGCACGAGTTCGCCCACCAGATTGACGATATGTCTGGGCGCACCAACGGCGTGCCTCTACTTGGCAAGGGCCAGAGCTTTGCGGAATGGGAGCGCGTCTTTCTGACCGCTTTCGAGGATCATGTCCGCGCTGTGGAGCATGGCAAGAAGACACTGATTGACCCTTATGGCGCGGAAGGCCACGAAGAGTTTTTTGCGGTTTCCGTCGAAGTCTTCTTTGAGCGCCCGCAGGCGCTCAAAAAGGAATTGCCGCAGGTCTACGGTCAGCTTGCCCAGCTTTTCCGTCTGGAGCCAGCGGACTGGCTTTGACCGGCGCGTGGCACTAATTGGCGAATTCGCGCGTCTTTCCGGCCTCGCGCAGTTCTTTGATGGTCCGGTCCTTGCAATCTCCGGTGTTCATCGTATCGCTTGGCTGAACGGTGCCGTCCTTTGAGACCACCGCGACCCCCTCGGACAGACCCATGTACCGCGCGGACCCGTCCGCTTCGATGTTGGCGAGATAGCCAAGAACCATCCGTCCGCCCACATCGCAGATAATGACCGCCGGCAGGTCGGTCTCGGCCTGGGCGGAGGTTTGGGTTGCCGGCGCAACGGCGCCGGTTGCCGCCATGAGGCCCGCGGCGGCAAGCGTTCGAATTTTCATAGTCCTAGGTCCCTTGGTCAAATCTCCCACCAAGACTGCCGTGCGGGCCGGCCCCTGTCGAGCGGTACTTGTCACCACACGGTACATCAGGCCGGCCACGGCCTAACCCCAAGGGCCGCTGTCAGACCGGCTGGCGGGGTCGCTGGAGCTGCCACCACCCATGGTCTGCGCCAGTTGCCGCAGGGCAGCGATCCGGTTTTCGGTTGACGGGTGGGTTGAGAATAGCTTGTCGCGGGCATGAGCATGGAGCGGATTGATAATGAACATATGCGCGGTCGCGGGATTGCGTTCTGCTGCTGTGTTGTCGATTCGGGCGGCTCCTTGCTGTATGCGCGCCAGCGCCGAGGCCAACGCAAGCGGCTGACCGCAGATCTGAGCGCCTGCCTTGTCCGCCGCGTATTCGCGGGTCCGGCTGATCGCCATCTGCACAAGGGCAGCAGCGAGAGGAGCAAGAAACATCATCGCGAGCGTGCCCACAAGACCAAGCGGGCTGTCGCGCCGCCCGCCGAAAAAGAGCGCGAAATTCGCCAGCATGGTGATCGCACCGGCAAAAGTGGCCGTGACGGTCATGATGGCGGTGTCGTGGTTGCGGATGTGTGCAAGCTCGTGGGCGATAACGCCCGCCAGTTCTTCGCGGGACAGACCCTGAATCAGGCCCGTGGTCACAGCGACGGCCGCATTCTGGGGATTGCGCCCCGTGGCAAAGGCATTGGGTTGCGGCTCTTCCAGAACATAGACCGCCGGAAAAGGCATATTGGCGTTCCGGGCGAGGTCGCGAACCATGTTCGAGAGTCCCATCCGGTCATTTTCCGGGACCGGCCGCGCATTGTGCATGCGCAGGACCATCTTGTCCGAATTCCACCACGTGAACACATTCATGCCTGCCGCGACGATCAGCGCGATAACCATACCGCCGGTACCCGCAAGCAGATAGCCAAGACCCATAAAAAGCGCAGTCATCCCGGCCATCAGAAGGGCGGTTTTTGCATACCCCATTCCAAAACCTCTTTGTCCAGTTCTTGTTCAAAAATGTGGTCGCTCATTCACTAAAAAAGCGGGATCGCGCAAAAAAACTGCGGCGCGGGTCGTGCCGTCTTCAATCTTGCTGAAGATCGTCTAGCATGGAGCCGGCGTCGCCGAGAACAGGTGTCACCCGGTACAACTATCCTAGGAAAAGAAATTATGGGACCGAAGTATATCAAAGCCATGACCGTTAGCGCCGTGGTTGCGCTCGCCAGCCAGTTGCCCGCCGTGGCTATCGCCGACGGACATGAAGATTTCGTTGCGGGTGTGGCTGCGGGCGTTCTTGGCGCAGCGATTGCCGAACATCATCACAAGCATGGCTCCGAGTACCGCAATCATCCGGGCGTGTCGGACCAGGAGAACGCCATCGGGCTCTGTATGCACCGCACCCAGCGGGCCATGTCGAACCAGGGCTATTATGCCGTGGATTTCGTGCGGACGCTCTCCTACACGGTCAACGCCGACGG
>JBCDED010000046.1:0-30931 GCA_039179985.1 Pseudomonadota bacterium | reverse complement strand
GCGTACTTCAGCGAAACCGGCTTCCAGGGCGGCCACGAAAATGGCGTTCTGGCGGTTCTGAACGGCGACGTTGACGCCGCTGTGACCTGGGTGTCCGGCGTTGGCGCAGGTTGCCCGAGGTGTAGCCTTCTTCCCAGGCGCCAACACCGGAAACCCAGGTCACAGCGGCGTCAACGTCGCCGTTCAGAACAGCCAGAACGCCGTTTTCGTGACCGCCCTGGAATTCAGCGGAGCCGAAGTAGTCTTCGATGCTGCCCAGCTGGTCGGCCAGCTCGATGGACGGGATCAGGTAGCCCGAGGTCGAGTTTGGGTCGGCAAAGCCGAGGTTCTTGCCCTTCATGTCTTCCAGCGACTCGATGCCCGAGTCAGCACGGGTGACCATAACCGAGTAGTAGCCGGTGTCGCCCGTGGGCTGCATGCGGGTCATGACCGGTTCGCCAGCTTCGGAGTTCTGCAGATAAAGGCCCGCATAGCCCGAGGCGCCGAACCAGGTGTAGTCGAGGTTGCCACCGGCAAAGGATTCCATCGTACCGGCTTAGTCCTTGAACGTGAACATCTTGGCAGGGACGCCAAAGGCGGCTTCGACGTAATCTTGCAGGCACTCGTTGCGTGCGATGATGTCCTGGGCGGCTTCGTCGCCGAGGAAGCCGATGCGGAACTCAGGCTGAACCGAGGACAGGTCCATCTTCGGTCCGGAGTAGTCTGCTGCAACGGCAGCGGTCGCAACGGCCGAAACGGCAAAGGTAGCTGCGACGCGAGCAATAATGCTGGTCATGTGTTTTCTCCCAAAGAGTCAGTTGCTGTGGCGCGGTGCGCCAGTTAGTGCACGCCGGCGCTGGCGGTGGCACGCGGTGGCTCGGCGGGCGGTCTTGCCCCGCCGAGAGACGTTGAGGTGATGGCGCCTTCGAAAGCTTCGTCGGCTTCGGCGCCGTAGATTTCCCGCGCCATATCGTCGGTCAGGGCGGAGGGAACATCGTCAAAGACCATCTCTCCCGCGCGCATCCCGATCACGCGGTCACAGTAGGTGCGCGCGGTGTCGAGTGTGTGCAGGTTGCAGATGACCGTTATCTTTTCTTCGCGGTTGATTTTATGCAGCGCTTCCATCACCAGCCGCGCGTTCAGCGGATCGAGCGAGGCAATGGGTTCGTCTGCAAGGATGAAATTTGGCTGCTGCATCATGGCGCGGCAGATGGCGACGCGCTGCTGCTGGCCACCGGACAGCGTCTCGGCACGCTGCAGTGCGGTCTGGGCAACGCCGAAGCGGTCCAGCAGCATTAGGGCCTCGCGGCGTTCTTCCTGTGTAAAGAACATCAGCGAGGACCGCAGGACTGATTGCTGGTTCAGGCGGCCAAGGATGACATTGGTGAGAACATTGAGGCGGGGGACCAGATTGAACTGTTGAAAGATCATCGCGCAATTGCGCTGCCAATCCATCTTGGCGCGTCCGCGCAGGGCCAGAACGTCTTCGCCGTCGACAAGGATCTGACCGGAGGTCGCATCGGTCATCCGGTTCATCACACGCAGGAAGGTTGATTTGCCTGCGCCGGAGCGGCCGATGATTCCGATGATCTGAGGATCGCCGGCAGAGAAAGTCAGGTCATTGACCGCCTTGTTTTTTCCGAACTCTTTCGTGACGTTTTTGATTTCCAGCACGATCTGCCCCCAAGTTTCTGCAGGAGCGCAGTAGCGACGGTCTGTAACAGATTTACAACGGCGTATGACTTTTCGTCGGGGCAGGCGGGCTTTGCACGTCTTTGCCGCAGTTGGGGGGGCGGTGCCTGTTCAGCGGGCGGCAGAGTGGGCCCCGCGGTCGCGGACCTCCCGCGCTTTACTGCAACCACATGAGCGCTTGATTGCCGCCGAGCTTTGAATTTCTCAGCGTGCGAAACGCGCCGGTAAGGTGCTGAAGCCCAGCGTCATCGCCGTAGATCGCGGCAAAGGCGTGGGCCCAGGCGAGTTCATGCTGGCGGATTTCGCCTGCGCCGTCAAAGTAGCTCTGCCGCCGGCCGGTCAGCGCTTCGGCGGCGCTGCCTTCGTTCAGGTAATCGGTCACGGCGAACCGTGCGGCGCGCCCAAGCGCACCGTCGCACGTTGCCGTGATATCGATACCCGCGTCGCGTTTCAAAAGCGCGGCCGTCGTAATCATCGGCGCAACTGCGTGGAACTGGTAGTGCAGCGCGTAGTGCGCGCGCCGCATCTCCTGAGGCAGGCTGCCATCGTCGTTCGCGGTGCAGGCCAGGGCCTCGGTCGTGCGAGCGGCTTCTTCGACAAGTGTGTCGTCGCCGACAGCCAGACCCGTGGCCAGATACCCGAGTGCGGCCCAGGCGCGCAGGTTACCTTCCTGAGCGCCGGGGGGCGCATCGTCTTCCCAGAACGCGATCTGGTTGTAAGAGGCGTCTTTCAGCCAGCGATCAACGGCGCTCACTTGCGTATCGTCCGCCATCAACGGGCGAATCCTGCGATAGCTCAGCGCCAGCCCTGCCAGCCGCCCGCCCACGGACAGCCGAGCGTTTAGCGTTTGCAGGTCGGTCATGGCCCCGGCTTCGGCCCAGGCCGCCAGCGCATCGCCCGCGCAGTCGGCGTCGAGCCGAACATCGGGTTCTTCTGCTGCGATATCGTCGGCGATGGCGCTGAGCGAGCGGATGAAATCGTCGATAGGTTTCAGCGCCGCGGTGACTTCGGCATCGCCTTCCTTATCAATGTCCGAGCGGGTCTTGCTGTCATCGCGGTAGCGGCTGCCATAGGCCAGCGACACAACCGGTTCGGGGATGTCCGGGCAGACATGCCCGCCCGCTTCAGAAGGGCTGGCATAGCCAGAGGCGCCAAAAAATGGCAGAAGGGTAAGGCCCAAAAGCATCGCGGATCGCATGGCAGGTTATCCTTCCGGTCCGGGTAGTGTCATGGTCGTCAAGAGCTCTCCAGCCCGTGTATGACCGCGTGCCGCCGCTTCGGACACCCAGGCGGCAGCTTCCGTCGCATCCGCCGTTATCCCGATCCCGAAAGCGTAGGCCTGGGCCAGTTCGAACATAGCCGCTGCATCGCCTCCTTCCGCAGCCCGTTTCAGCCAACTGACGGCAATGCGCATATCTTCGCCGGTGCGGGCCCGTTCACGCAGGGCGCGGGAATGTTCGCGCATGGCCACAAGGTTTCCGGCCTCGGCGGCGCGCGCGTAATGCACGGCAACGTCGGTGCGCGCATCGACGGCGGCCTGCACAAGGTCATCGGAGCCCCTGTAGTAGTTCAGCGCGACTGCGGCCACGTCGGTCGAGACGCTTTCGATCATAGCGGTCAGCAAGTCTCCGGCGGCCTCGGGGTCGTAGTTGGGGTCGGTCGCGTCGGTATAGTGGCCGAGAAGCCGAAAGCGCGCGGTCTGAGAACCGCGGCCAAGGGCGTCGCGGTATGACGCCATCATCAAGCGCGCGCCTTCCTCATTGCCCACGTAGTCGCGGTAGCTGTCGCCCAGCTTGACCAGCTTCCAGGGGGTGTCTTCGGACAGCTTTCCGGCGGTGTCGATCCAGTGCCGCGCCATATCGGTCAGCCCGATTTCATGGAGTGCTTCGGCTAGCCGAACCGAGGATTTGAAGTCGCATTGCATCCGCCCGACAATGCGGTCGAGGTAAATCGCGCGTTTTTCCTCGGTCACGAAGGGCAGGGCGAAAATTAGCGCCTCGGGGTCTCCGTTGGCTTCGATGACATCCTCGAACTGGCGGAAATGCCGGAGCCGCGACTCTGCACCGGCAGGGTCCACCGTTACGAGCAGCGTGATGGCGTTTCCGGTTCCGGCTTCGGCGAGCGGCGTCAGGACGGCGCGCACCTCTTGGCGCACGGCGTCCCGGTCGCCGTTCAGTTCCAGAAGCAGGGCGGCAAGCTCCAGGGCAGCACTGTTGTCGCCAGCGCTGGCAGCTTCCCGCATCAGTTCGAGCGCAGACCACTTTTCGCTGTCCGTGGCGGCAAGGTCGATGGCCAGTTTTGCGCGGGCCTTCGCGACCTCATCGAAATTGTCGGAATAGGCCCGCCAGAACGCACGTTTTTCCGCCGAGGCTTCTGAACGTTCGAGGTAGGACAGGTAGCTCGCCAGCGCCGTCGGGCGGGCATAGAGTGCCTGGCTTTGCAGCGAGGCAAGATCGAACTGCGCGTGCCCGCCGCTGAGAGCGGCAATCTGCTCGGCGTTCAGCATTAGCGTATTTGACCCGCTGTCCTGTTCCAGACTTGCCCAGTAGTCGGCGGTTTCTTCGAATGGAGCGCCCGGCAGACGGCACATGTACACACCCTGCAGCGCGTCGAGCGGTTGGCTGACGCCATGGCGTGTCACCGCAAGTGTAAGAAGATCAATCGCCCGCGCCATGGCATCCGGATCACCGCTCGACAAAAGGATCGTCGCAAGTTTGCCCAGGGCGTCCCGGTCATTGCGGTCAACAGCGATTTCCAGCAGCGCCTGCGCCTCGTCCGCCGCGGCCCAGCGACCGTTCCGGGCGATCAGGTCATCGGCAAGCCGGGTATAGATCCAGCCCGGCGCATCCGGCTGTCGGGCAAGCTGACGAAGGGCGCCGAGCCTGTCACCGGCGCTGTCGCCGTAGCCTTCGCCGTGGCTTTCGAGAAAACTGACAAAGCGGATGAGGGCTGTCGTATCGCCCGTCCGCGAGGCGTCGCGCAAAAGCGCATAGGCGCCGGGAATGTCCTGCGGTGTTAGCGCGCCCACCTCCAGGATTCGCGCCAGCTCAAGCTGGGCGTAAACAAGTCCTGCGTCGCTGGCCTGGCGGAGGTATTTCAGAAGCTGCGTGTTGGACTTTGCGAAGCCTTCGCTGTCCATATGGTATTCGGCGACCTTCCAGGCCGCGGTGGCGTCACCCAGATCCGCGGCCAGACGGAACCAGGCCTCTGCCGTTGCGAGGTCTTTTTTGACCAGATCGCCATTGTGGAACTCGCGGGCGATCCGCCAGATGCGTTCGCAGATCGTCGGGTTGAGCTCTCCCACCAGCGCCCCGAGCGCCATGGTGATCGTCAGTTCGGGTTCGATTTCCCAGTCGGGAATATCCTCGCCCCGGAGGGCCATGGCGGCAAGTTCCAGGAGTGCGTCGGCGTTGCCAGCATAGGCGCTTTGCTTGAGCAGTGCCAGGCCACGGCTCGAGTCCTTCTCGATCCCGACGCCGGTGATCAGTAATTTTGCCGCGGCATTCCGGAACCGAGGCGACAGCGTTTCAGATTTGTCCACGAACCGGTGCACCAGCCTCTCCGTGGTGAGCCTCCGGAAATCCCCGCTTGCCACCAGAAGCTCGATCAGGTCCAGTTCGGCGTGGGTTTCGGTGTAGGACGGATCGACGGACCGGAGGGCGGCAATTATAGCTTCGATCGTCGGCGCAAAGGTTTTCGGGTCAAGCTGCCTCAGGCGCCGGATATCGGTCCGGGTCCGGCCCAGATCGGCCTGGGGCAGCGGGCCGCCCGTCCATCCCGACCACCGGTCGATCAGAACGTGTTCCGGATCCCGTGCCACGCAGATGTTCTGTGGCGACAGCGCCGGCGGATCGAAGGTGATCGGCACCGGGTCTGCCTGCGCGGAAACCATGTTGGACGCGGCGAGTGCCACGCCCAACCAGAGTGCTTTGCAGCGACTGCCCATGCCTGAAATCTCCCCGCTAGCGAAAGCTTAGTAGCGATAGCTGTTGTTTTGGTAGAAGGCCGAATAGTCGCCACCGGACCCCAGGACCACCAGCGTGACACCTTCGCGGCGGCGCAACTCCACCGCTGGAATCGTGGCGATGGTTTCACCTTCTGCCTGCACCTCAAAGTCCAGCGTCAGGGGCGCTTTCAACGCAACCGACTGTGCGGATCCCGCTTCGACACCCGTTAGCGCGTTGGCCTTGGCCTGCGGCACGAAGAGATCGGCGGTTTCGATGTCCGAGAGATTGTAGAACATCAGGTCAGCCTTGGCCGGGCTGCTGGTGATCTCGTCTGACAGAGTGCTGACCGCGCCGTCGGCACCAACCACGACGGTGTAGTAGCTGCGCTGCGCGATGGAGACGTCGACGGTTTGCCCGTCGGAACTGACACCGACCTGACCGGGATCGACATTGATGTATGGCGTAACCCCCTGGTCAAACTGGTCGATGGCGACCTGGTCAACCGTCGCGACCGATGCGCCCGGCGCGATTACGCGAACAAAGCTCGACTCAGGGTCGGGGACAGGGGCGTAAAGGCCGTTGTCCGATTGCGCCGCCGCCGCGGATGCCAGTCCGGTGGCGAGAAGGGCAAGAAGGCGTGCAAGGTAGGGGCGAAGCTGTACCATCAGTAGGACTCCAGGTTGCAGATGGAAAGGGTGGTTGTGTCGGGGACGGGGCGGTCAAAATCGATGACGACCCGCGTGGGCGCAGAGGGGCCAAGCCCGCCAAAGGGCACGTAGAACCGACCTGTGGCCCGCAGGCGCTCGCCCCTTTGGCGGTAGCGGCTGCGCGACGAGCCATCGGCAAGCGCGAAGGTCAGCGCGATATCGCGGAGCCCCTCGCGACCCGCGTCGAGATAGAGCATGGCGCCAGCGGCAAGGTTCAGGCCCGAAAGCGTTGCCTCGATTTGCCTGTCTTCGGTCTTCCTGAACGCCACCGGCGAAGTGCAGGCACCCTGCGCCGCCGCGATGAGTTCCAGCATCGGCCAGTCGCCGTATTGCATCAGGTTGTTGTAGATGGGGTTTTCCCAGATCAGAAAGCGCGGCGGCGCCTCGTCGAATTCATCCGAGGTCAGGTAAGACAGCATGGCGCCGAACTGGTTGCCGCCAGTGATGGCGTAGTTCGCGGTCTCAAGGCCCGAATACTGCGAAAGCCAGCCGTCGAAGTTGGCAATGGCCATGTCCGAAAACGAGGTTCCGGCAATGGCGATCGTGCCGTCCGAGGCGCCCCCGCCGAAAAGGTCGATCGCACCGCCTCCGGCTGCGCCTGACGCGACTGCACTGGTCGCCCAGGTCATCGTGATGGGCTCGGGGACCTGCGCGGCGCATTTGATCTGGGTTTCGCGGCGAAGGCCGGAAAACGCGACGGCGGTTTCCATCGGGACAGTCTCGAAGTCGGTTTTCTCGATCTCGTCAAAGCCGGGCAGGACGCCAAGGCGGTCTGCAATCGCACTCGCAGCGCGTCGGGCCCCTTCGGCCGTCCAGTGAAAGTCTGTCTTGAAGAAAGGAATGCCCTCGACATCTGGCGCGTGCATGGCATCAGCAAGATTGACGGAGACTACACCGCTGGCCTCAAGGCGCGCGATCACATCGTCATAGACGGCGCGGGCGATGCCAAGGTCGTAGCCATAGAGCTCCGCGACATCAGGCAACTGTTCCGGCATTGCCAGGCTTTTGGTGGGGACGGGCGCGAAGACCAGCGTCGTTCCGCGCGCCGCAAGCCTTTCCGACAGCTGTGCCATCAGCCCAACGGCGCGGTCCGACATGGGGTGCTGCATCCGGATATCGGCGTAGACGCGATAGAACACCCCGTCCTTGCCCTCAAGAATGGGCGTTTGCGGATCCGCCTGCAAATTGCGGCACCCGTAGGCGGATGGCGCGAAATACTGTTCCAGCGGGTCGGCTAGCGAGGGGCTTGAAAGGCTGCCCAACAGGGCCGAGGCGAGAAATACGTGCCGCACTACCAAACTCCTTCTTCGCTGCTGGCGGGGTCGATGTCGCGGAGCGTGGCCAGAAGGCTGACTGCCGTCAGGCGCGTTGAGAGGTTTTCCGATTGAGCCGCGACATCCAGATGGTGCCGCGCCACCGCCCGGCTGCCAGCCTTGTCCTCGGCGTCAAAGAGCAGGCGGCGGGCCAGCGCCAAGGCGATTTCCGCGTCGTCTTTGTTGGGATGCTTGCTGAGCAGGGCCACGGCCTCTGACTTTTTGTCGCCAAATGGGCGGCCCACGGTCCAGGCATCGGCAAGAAACATCGTGGCGTCGAGATGGCCAAGCGCGCTGTAGCCGTAGATGAGCCGTTCCAGCCGATCCATGCGCCGAGGCGAGCCGGGCTCGAAATCGGGGTCGGACAGCATCTCGATCAGTCGTCGCAGCCCGCCAATGCGGCCTGTTTCGGCGGCCAAAGCGTAGTAGTGGGCGACGTCGGCGTCGGGCACTCCGCTGCCGCGGGTCCGCCAGCGTTCGGCGATCAGCCACGCCGCATAGCCGTCCCCACGGTCTGCCAGTTTCCGTAGCGTGTTGTCGGTCAGTGTGAGTCGCGCGATCATGGCCTTGCGTGCCGCAAAGAGCATGTTGGGCAGTGTCGTGGGATCATACTCCATGCGCATTTTGGGCGGGTTTGCCCGGGCGTCCGTCTGCCCGCCAAGCACCATGAGGCCCGACAGTGAGAGAAGGATCAGGAACTTACGCATCACGCGACCCTTCAGGCCAGAGCGCTGGGTCGGCGAGGTACCTGACTGGAAACTCCCAGATCACCACCTGGGGCGGGCTTTCCAATGCGGCAAGCCCGGTGCCCAGAAAATCGAGCATGGGCGCCACGGGACCGCGACCCTTTTCAGAAAGATTGAGGACATCGTGACCGAGGAAAAGCTTCAGCGCCTCTTCGAAACTCCACCTCGCGTCGGCGGAATAGCTGGTGCCGATCAAGACCACATCGAAGGTCTCTGATGCCGCGAAGAGGTCGAGTGCGCCGCCCGTCTCTTTCTCTGCGACGAAAGATTCCACGACTTCCGGCGGCAGACCGACCTTCGCCGCCATACCGTCACCGGTGACAAAGCTTACGAGGTCACCGGTGAAGACCTCCGGCGTCTGGGGAACTTTGCGAAATTCTGTGTCGCCTTTTGCAATCAGGCCCGATCCGGCCAATGACATTGCCACCGACAGCGTGGTCTCTGTCGTCCAATGTGTGTCTGTCTTGAAAAACCTTGGCGCATCCGGTGTCCCGAAACTCGGGCGCGTATCGAGAACATGCAGGCCCGCGTCGCTCAGGGCGTCGAAGAATTCGGTGTATTCCTGCGCGCTGCGTTCGGGAATGGCGGCATCGCCAATATGGCTGCGCTCGATGTCGACCTTGGCCGGAAGGGGCAGAAGCACAAGCTCGATGCCGCGTTGCGCCAGCTGCTCCGAAACCCGGGCGATACCGACGACTGAATCGGGCAAGCTGACTGGCGCGCTTTCGGCAAAGCGGAATTCTTCGTCCGAGAAGAGCCAGTTCCGCTGGCCCACCACCACACCGGCGCGCCCTTCCTTCAGCAAGAGGTATCGGGAGGCGCCGATTAGGTTTATGGACGGATCCCGGTGCGGTAGATCCTCGGCATAGAGCCGGTCAAGCATGCTGGTCGCTTCGCCGCCCATCAGCCCGGCATCGCCAAGGTCCCAGCCACCTTCCTGGAAGACCGTCACATTCGCAATCAGTGCGTAGCCAAAGAGCAGCGTGGCAGGCAGGGATTTGATCAAAAGTCGGAAGGACATGGCGAGGCCTAGAACTGGAAATAAAGGAAGGGCGAGTGGCTTTGCTCGGCCAGTTTCATGACCGAGAGGGTCGCAAGCAGGCAGAGACCGAAAGAAAAAAGCGCGTCGCGGTCGAGTGTGGCTGCGACGGTGGCGCCGCCCGAAGGTGCATCCTGCGCCGGGGTCGTGCTGGGGCGGTAGAGGCGCAGAAGTGTCGGCTCTACCGCGACAATGACAACGCCCAGCAAGAGCACGGCGATCGCCTCGTTCGAAAGGCTGTACCAGACATAGGGATCAAGGCCGAGGTCGTGCAGCCCGATCATGCCCGCATATACAGAGAGGCCCGCACCGACACCTTCTGCGCGGAACATCACCCAGCCGATCAAAACCAAGAGCAACGTCAGGGGCAGGGACCAGAGGCGCGTGTGAGCTGTCTTGTCATGCCCGGTGGCTCGCTCGATGGCCAGGATGCCGCCGTGCCAGATGCCCCAGAGAACGAATGTCCAGGCTGCGCCGTGCCAGAGCCCGCCAAGGGTCATGACGGCCATGAGATTGATGTAGGTCCGGACCGTGCCTTTCCGGTTTCCGCCGAGCGGGATGTAAAGATAATCGCGCAGCCAGACCGACAGCGAAATATGCCAGCGCCGCCAGAACTCGGTGATGGAGCGACTGATGTAGGGTGTGTTGAAATTCTCCACAAAGCGGAAGCCCATCATCAGGCCAAGCCCGACGGCCATGCTCGAATAGCCCGAGAAGTCGAAGTAGAGCTGGATCATATAGGCAACCGCGCCCAGCCATGCTTCGACGAAACTGGGTTCGGGATTTGCGAAAGCGGCGTCGGCAAGGGGCGCAACCGCGTCGGCGATCAGGACTTTCTTGGCAAGCCCGAGGATGAAGCGCGCAACGCCTTCGAAAAACTTCTCGGGTGTATGGGTGCGGGCTTCGAACTGATGCTCGAGATCTTTGTACCGCAGAATTGGCCCGGCGATGAGTTGTGGGAAGAGGGCGATGAAGGCGGCAAAGTCGAGAAGGCGCGCGCGCGGTGACGCGTCGCCCCGATAGACATCGACAAGATAGCTTATTGCCTGGAAGACGTAAAAGCTGATGCCGATGGGCAGGATCAGGCGCCAGTGGATGCCTAGCCCGGCCGCATCGGTGCCGAAGAGCGCGGCAAAACTGTCGATGAAAAAGTTGAGGTACTTGAAGACGCCGAGCACGCCGAGGCACCCGGCGACGGCGATACCTAGCGCAATGCGTCCCGTTCGCGTGTCCCGCGTCCGGCCAATAAGGCGCCCCATTCCGAAGGCCCAGAGTGTCGTGAGCACAAGCAGACCCAGAAAGTCGAGACGCCACCATGCATAAAACGCATACGACCCGGCCAGAATGGTCAGCGAGCGGAAGCGCACGGGTGTCAAATAATACAGCGCCAGAAAGAGCGGCAGGAAGAGAAAGAGAAAGCTTTCGGAACTGAAGACCATCAGGACTGCGCCTCCGCTTCGCAGGGCGACCGGGCGGGCAGCGCGGAAAGAGGTGCGCCTGAGACAAGGTCGACCGGCGCGCGACCCAGAAGGTCTGTCGCCAGAAGGCGCGTCTGGCCGGTCAGATCGCCGCCCAGTAGGCGAGGCAGTTGAGCGCTGAAATCATTTCCATATGCGTGAAGGGCGGGCAGGGCTTCGCCGACCAAACCGATACGGTTTGCCTCGAAGGTGTTGCCCAGGATCAAGGTCGCGGGTGTCTTTTTCTGCCGCGAAAGATACAGGCCCGCATGGCGGTTGCCGCGAAGCGTGTTCTTCTCGATCAGAATGGCCTCGGCCCGGTCGATGACGATGCCGCTACCACCAGCGTTTTCTGCCGTCGTGTCCCGCACAAAGACGCAGCGCGCCTGCCGGATCACGATCGCGGATTGGGCGGGCTTCTTTACCGCGTTTCCGAATAGCGTCGCGCCCACTGCGCCCCGGTCAACCAGAATGCCGAGCCCCGCAGTCGCGGTCACGGTGTTCTCAAAGAGGCGCGTATCGGTGCTGCCGTTCGTCACCCGGATGCCGTGGCCTTCCGGCGCATCAAAGCGGTTCGCCCGAACTAGGCTCGCCTCGGCCTCTTCGAGCCGAAGGGCCTCGCCCCGGGCGTATCTGAACGTGTTCGACGACACCTCGGCGCCTTTGGTTGAGACCAGGGTGACCCCGCCGATGTCGTCGAAGACATTATCTGCCAGAACAGTTGACCCATGGGGCGCAAAGAGCCCGCGGTTCACGACCGCGATGCCGCGATAGGGCGTTTCGGCGCCGAAGCCGAGACCGGTGAAGCCTGACCCGACAAGGGTTAGGTGACCGCGCCCGGCAGCAAGAAGGAAAGGGCGGAACTCCGGATCACCCTTGTTCGGTGCGGCGGTCCCGGATACCCGGGCCGAGGTTGCTGAGAACCCACCAAAGACCGCGATGAAGGCTCCTTGGTCGCGGCGCAGGATCAGCGATGTCTTCGGCGCGAGATCAAGCCGCGCTTCTTCTCCGACCAGAACGGGTACTGACAACACCCAGCCGTCGGGCGTTTTCTTCAGAACGTGCTTCTTTTCGTCGGGCAAGGCGGCTGCCATTGCGGCCAGCGATGTGCTCCCGCCGCGAATGAGCAGCGCGCCAGGCGCGTCCCCGCCATCCCCCTGCGCCTTTAGAAGCGCAAACTGCCCGTTCGCGCCGACGTTGAGAGAAAGCTGTGCCATAAGCAGGCGGAAATCGATCCAGGCTGTGCTCGCCTGCCGTGCCACGAGGGGCGTCGCCCACAGGCAAATGAGCACTACCACCATAAGCAGGCTCATTGGTGGGGGCAGGGTTATCGGCCCTAGCCTAGGCATAAAGCGGATCCACAGCCGACGGCGCGTTTACGGCGGAGCCGACGATCATCAGTGCCTCGGACACGCCGGCCGAGCGATTGGTCAGGTTGCAGGCCCGGTTCGAGGGGATGCTGATGCGGGCGCCGGCGGCGAGGTCGAACTCGCTGACGTCCTTCTTCAGGCCAAACTCACCGCCGATGATGTGCAACGTCGTTTCGCCGGGCTGGCCGTCAAGGTTCACCGTTGCGTTCGGGCGCAGGCGCAAAAGCCGCACCGAATAGCCGTCGCTGTTGAGAACCGTTCGGCTTTCGCCCCAGCTTTCCTTATAGTCCACATGCGCCACCGCTTCCGGCCGGCGCGAGCCCTTCAGCCGCTCGACGATGGATTTGACTTTTTGCGCTTCGCCCCTCGTTGTCACGAGGAGCGCGTCAGGCGTGTCCACCACGACCACGTCCGAAAGACCGACAACCGCCACGAGACGGTCCTCGGCGCGCACCATGGACCCGCGTGTTTCGGTCGCAATCACGTCGCCGATCAACACGTTTCCTTCCATATCCGGTTGGGCGATGTCGTAGATTGCGGGCCAGGAGCCTACGTCGCTCCAGTCGACGTCAAGCCGGCCAAGAACCGTGCGGTTGCTTTGCTGGAAGATGGTCTCTTCCGTCGAGGCGCTCTGGGCATGCTGCATGGCGGCGGCGCTCAGAACTGGGCCTACGGGTCCATCCTCGGCGTTCTGGACAGCGAGGCGCATGGCCTGGAGCGTTCTGGGGTCGAAGCGCTCGAACTCTTCCACAATTGTCAGGGCGCTGAACAGGCTGATGCCCGAGGCCCAGAGCGCCTTGCCGCTTTCGATTAGGCGCCGTGCCGTGTCCAGCGGTGGCTTCTCCACGAATTCTGCGACGCGGTTGAGACCGGTGTGTCGCCCGGTGGGACCACCGTCGACGATGTAGCCATAGCCCGTTTCCGGGTGCGACGGTTCGATGCCGAAAGTGACGATTTTACCGTCCTCAGCCACCGCGCGTGCGGCAAGGAGCGAGACGTTGATATCGCCGTCGATCATGTGGTCGGAAGGCAGCACCACGAGTTGAGTGTCCGGATCCGAGCGCAGGGCATAAAGCGCCGCCGCAAGCACCGCCGGACCTGTGTTTCTGGCGATGGGTTCGCTAAGGATCGTGCCCGATGCGCCGATGTCGCGAAGCTGCCCGGCGACATCGGTGTCGAAGTCTGAGCTTGTGACACAGATCGGATCTGCGAAGCCGGGGTGCCGGTGACGGTTGACTGTTGCCTGCAGGAAGGTTGGTGACCCGGGTCCACCCACCGGATGAAACTGTTTGGGGCTTTTGGCGCGGGACATGGGCCAAAGCCGCGATCCAGAGCCGCCGCAGAGAATGAGGGGAACAAGTTTGGCCATAGCAATAAATCCAATTCCGGGCGTCAGATGCCCTTGTTTCAGGAGCCTGTTTCAGCGGCGGGTGGAGCGGGGTGCGACATCTGATTTGCAAAAAGAGCGGAGAGCGGGCTGGCCGCGCCATCACCGGGCGTGCGCTTGGGAAAGACCCGGTGGTGCAGGCGGACGTTCACAAGTTGTCCTTGGTCAGCCGCGTCTAAGGGCTCGGCGGGCCTCAACACGACTTCGGTGGCGCCCTGTTCCCCGGCCAGATCGATGGGTTTGCCCGATGCGGTGTCGAGCGTTGCAGGCACCGCCCGGCCGTCCGGGAATACAAGCTCGATATCGTCGCCCGACAGCGCGGCCTGCAGACCTTCAAAGCTCATGACCGCCCTGACAACGGTCTCCGCCTCGGCGGGATGCAAGGCAAGGACGGGTTCACCAGCGAGGACCGTAGCACCTTCGCTTGCGAGCGTGTTGACGGTGCAGGCGCAGGGCATGCGGATGCTGAGCACGGCGCCCGTAGTTGACAGCAGCGTGAACGCCACTTCGCCGTCGCGCGCATCCCGATTGATAAAGTCGATCTGTCCTGAGGCCGGCGCACGCAGTTCGATACCATCTTGCGCAACCAAGGCCGGACGAAGTTCAACAGAGGTCAAAAGCCGGGTCTGCGCGGTGTTGGCCGCAAGCGCCAAAAGCGCCAGTGACGATCCCACCACCAGCAGGCCGCGGAGTGCAGAGCCAGCGGAGAAGCGGTGCGGCTGCGCGGCCGCGTCTCCCCCGCGGCTGGGCTCGCGGCCAGCGCCATTGGTCAGCACATCGCCCAGCGACACCACGTCCCCCGCCACATAGGCGTTAAGCAGATACCGGAGCTGGGGCAGGTGGTCGTCTGCAGGTTCGACGAAGGAAAAGGCGAACTCACCGCTTTCTGGTCGCCCGAGGGGTTTGAGAATGACCTCCGCTGTAAAGCTGACCGAGAAGCCTCTGAAAACAAAACGGAAGAGCGCGACGTTTGGCCGGTTCGTGAGTTCCGCGCCGGGCGTGCCAAGGGCCAGGCCACCCAACAGCGAAATGCGCGCGCCTTCAAAGTGGCGGTCGCCAACGATCAGTTCGTAGGGCACCGACAAAAGCGGGTGATCGTTCGATGCAGTGTCGTTCAACGGGCCGGGCTGGTCGGTCGCATGCACCCGCGCAGAAGTTGGCAGGGTCAGCGGCTCAGGCTGGGGGTCGTAATCAATACGGGCAGAATGGAACACAGCGCGTGCCCTTCCCTTAAGTGTTGCAGTGACTGGCCCGGAAGCGCCGGGATCAGACGATTTGGGTGAGGTACATCACGCCCACCAGCAGCCACCCGAAGGTCAGAGCGTGCAGGTAGACCGAACTCGCTGAACGAAATCTCGACAGGCCGTTGGCAGGCGCCAGACGCCCTGACCCCGACTGGCGGGTCCATTTCTGAATATCGAGACGGAACAAAACGTAGCTTTTGACCAGCGCGCCGACGATCTGCCCGAAGTAGAGCAGGAAGGGATAGCTGATCGGAAAAAGCCGCCCGCGGACGAGCGAAAGGAGAGCACAGTAGAAATAGCGGGTGCCCATAACCCAGGCGATGTAGGCGGGCAGAACAAGCGGTTCGATCAGAAGCGCTGTCAGCAAGATGCCCGTCGGGCCTGCGAGAGTCGTCCAGATGGATGTGCGCTGGTCAAGGACCGACCACCAAGTGAAAAAGCCGATCCGTTTTGGCCCAAGAACCAGCGACCGCCCGTTGGTGCGCAACATGTTGCCGTACCAACGGGTCATCAGGACCACCGCGCTTGCTACGAAGCTCTTGCGCGGCTGGCTTTCCATCGAAACCGATGAGACATCGGGCAGATAAGCCATCTGGTAGCCGTTTTTGAGCAGCCAGAACCATGTGGATTTGTCGTCGCCCGTGAGAAACCGGACCTCGCCCAGACGCCAATGGCGGATCGAATCCGCGCGCACCATATCGATAAAGCTCTGGTCGCTGGCAAGATCCGCCCGGAAGACCGACATGCGGCCGGTCAGCGTGAGCACGCGCTTGGACAGGCCCATGGAGGACATCATGATGTGGCGCTGGGCAAATCGCAGGTCGAACCAGTCGCGGAAAAGACCGGGCTGGGCGATCTCCACGGCCTCATCGGTGGTGCAGGCGCCGATGCGCGGATCGCAAAAGACCGGTGCGGTTCGTGCCACGAGATCTTCGGGCACCGAACTATCGCCGTCCACGAACGCGATGATGTCGCGGCGTGACGGGCTCCGCGCGCGGATCAACTCGAGGGATCGCGCGATTGCATCGCGCTTGCCGCTTCCGGGGATCTGGTCGACGATCAGCGTGACGCCTGCCCGTGCGGGTGGCGGCATTTGCTCAAAAAGGCGCCGTATCAGGCGGTTGTCCGCGGTTTCCACAACCGAAGCCACCACGGTCGCGCCGCCCGGCGCTGCCGCCGCGGCCCGGAAAATGGACTGATAGACCGGGGCCGTGACGGCGGGGTCGATCTTGTAGCTTGTGACCATGAAGAAGGCATGGGGCGGCACGGGTTCTCGGGCAAAGGCTGCTTCGAGCGTCCTGCGCCGCCGGGGGTGAGCGACCTTCAGGAAGTAGGCGGCGCGCGAATAATTCACGGCGGCCCAGCCATGGCGCCAGATACCGATCGCGCCAATAACCAGCAGTGCCCCCCGAGCTTCGCCCATCTGGTGCAGCGGTATCGAGGTCAACAAGAGAACGATGACCGACAGATAAGCGATATGTCCAAAGAGAGTCACGGCAGCGGGACCTACCAGCAGATGCCTGCATAGCTGCCCGAGGTTGCGCGCCCGGGCGACAGGCGGGTCAGGTCCACCATGGGCTTGGCATCCATGGCGTCCATTAGCGGCGCGCGGGCCTCTTCGAAGATGTTGCCCACGATAATGGCTTCGGAACTGCCGATCAGTTCGGCGACATCGCCAACCAGACGGCCCTCGAGATCCTCAACTTCGGTGTTTCCGCGCCCGGCGGCGGCGGCATCCTTGCGGAAGGCTTCGCTGACAAAGGGATCGTAGATTTGCACGGCGTGCCCATCGGAAATGAGTTGCCCCGCCAGTGTCGCAAGCGGGCTTTCGCGCAGATCGTCCGTGCCCGGCTTGAAGGCGATCCCCACAAGGCCGATCCGTCGTGCGCCCACATGCCCGACCATGCGACGTGCCAGCGCGATCTGTGCGTTATTGGCTTCCAGCACGGCTTCGAGCAGCGGGGCCGGGATCTCGTTCCGGGCGGCCAGGTGGCGCAACGCACGTACGTCTTTCGGCAGGCAGGAGCCGCCGAAGGCAAAGCCAGGCCGCATGAAGGTGGAGGATGTGTTGACCTTGCGGTCCGAGCACATGATCTGCATCACCTCTTGTCCGTCGAGGCCACAGGACTTCGCGATATTCCCGATTTCATTGGCGAAACTGACCTTGACCGCCCGCCAGGAGTTCGAAGTGTATTTTACCATCTCGGCGGTCGGGATGCTCACACGGTGCGGAATGCAGCGCAGCGGCGCGTTGACCCGATCAAGGATCGCAAAGGTCGGGGCGTCAAGCGCGCCATAGACGATAAGCCCGGGATCGTCGTAGTCGGCGATGGCGCTGCCTTCGCGCAGGAACTCCGGAAAATACCCGGCACCAAAATCAGCGCCTGCCGACTTGCCCGAGTATTCTTCGAGCGTCGGAACGCAGACCCGTTCTGTTGTGCGGGGAACGATGGTCGACCGCACAATCACCGAGTGGAAGGCAGACTTGTCCGCCAAGGCCGCGCCGATGTCCCGGCAGGCCGATATGACCGCGTTGAGCCCGACGGACCCATCTGCGTCGCTGGGTGTGCCCACGCAGATGAAGCTTGCGTCAGTTTCGAGGACGGCCTGTTTCGCATCCGTCGTCGCGGTCAGTTGCCCGGACCTGGCACCCGCCGCGATCAACTCGGCAAGACCGGCCTCGACAATCGGGCTTTTGCCTTCGTTGATCGCCTGAACTTTGCCTGGGTCGATATCGACCGCGATGACCCGGTGACCGTCGCGAGTAAGGCAAGCCGCCGCCACAACACCCACATAACCGATTCCGAAAATACTTATTGCCGACATCGGCTCGCTCCACTCTCGGTAAATTTCCGCCAACTTGTCGCCAAACTTCCCAATTGCTGCGGTTGCGAAAAGCCGGAAAAACCTGTCAGTCTGTCGGTTCTTTTGCCCATTGGTGACAGATTGTTTCCGACACAAGGCATAAACTGGAAATGATAACTAACTGTTTTTGTATATATTTTGGCAAAAATCCGTTTCGCTTTTTGTCTGTCCTTATTTTGGAATAGAATTGTCGGGACTTTGGAAACGATATTAATAAGGTATCTTCTGCCCTATTCATGCCACATTTTCGGATAACCCGTAGGTTCGGCACTGATTAATTCTGTACCGTCACTCGTGCATTCACGCCCTCTGGCCGTGAGTTTGGGTTGCTGTTTTTCCCTCAATTCAAAGGCTATCGGGATATGACGCAGTTGCAGCATAAAGGGTGGGATGCCGGACTGATTATCGACATGCCAGCGGGCTCCAGCGCCGACCAGATTCAGGCCGCCGTCGATACCGCGCCCCCGGGAACGCAGATATCCTTTGCGGCGGGTACGTACCGCTTGGACAAACCCGTTGTCATTCAGCGCTCGGATGTATCTCTTGTGGGGGCCGGATCGGAGGAAACGGTCTTTGTCTCCCTGACCTCTGGTCAGCCCGCATTTCAGTTTGGCCCGACGCTGTTCAAACCCGGTCTCGGTGCCCCTGTGGCGCTGACCGAGGACGCAGCGACCGGTGACCGGACTGTGGAACTTGGCGACGGGCATGGGTTCGAGGTCGGAGACGCTATCTGGCTGGAACGCGCGAACACGCCGGAGTTCTTTGCGGCCATCGGCGATACGCTTTGGCAGAAAGACACGCCGCTCCGGACGTTTATGGCGACGGTTGTTGAAGCCGACGGGCAGAGTATCCGTCTTGATACACCATTGCCCTTTGATTTTACGCAAGATGAGAGCACGGCGCATAGCATTGCCACTGTGGACCGCGCAGCGCTGGCCGGTCTCACGATCAGGTCCGCCTATGGTCCTTCGGAACCGGGGCTTTTCACCAATACGCTACCTGCCGAGATGGGCGCCATGGCGATCAGCGCCGTCGGCACGCGGGATCTGTTCCTCTATGACATCAAGATCGAGCAACCGGGCTCGCACGGGTTTGTTTTCGCCAAATCTACGGATGTGACGGGGTTGTCGCTGGAGGTGGAGGGCGCCCATAACAAAGGAGCGGGCGGCAATGGCTACGGGGTCGTCCTGCGCGATGTTTATGGCAGCGATTTCCAGGATCTGACGCTGATGGATATGCGTCATGCGGTGCTTTTTGCCAGTTACACCTCCGCAGTGGGAAACGACGTACACGTCGCCGATACCAACCGCGACGTGAATTTTCACGGTGGGCTAGACATGTTCAACACCGTGACCGTCGACCGCGCCATACGAGAAGGCGCAGAGCTTGAATATCTCGGGAGCACCCTTTTCTTCAATGGCGGCCAGAGCTACGGGGCGCCGACAGATCCCGATACCAACAGCGTGGTTTTCCGCGAAGTGGTCGGGACCAACAAGCAAGATCTCATTGTCGCCCATCCGGACGGCGCCGTCATCGACGCGTACTGGGCTGCAGACGAGATTCACGCGGGACCCGGCGATGACATTATCTTTGCCGGATCAGGTGCGGATACCATCTTTGCAGCGGGCGGCCGGGACGCAATCGACGGCGGGCAGGGGCCTGATACGGTTGTCGTGGCCCATAGCAGCCGCCACATTCAGGTGACGGAAAGCGACGGCTGGCTGAACGTATATACGCCCGATGGCGTGGCGCGCCTTCGAGACGTGGAAACGATCAGGTTTCTCGATCGCGATTACGCGCCTCAAGATCTGCTGGAGAAGGCCGGACAGACACCGGCCGCCGCCTATACGGTCAGCACTCTGGAACTTGACGGTCACGGCGAAGGCGAACTGGCGATCGGCGTTTCCGGTACTCTCTCCGAGGGCGCCGAAACGGCAATGCTCATCGGTGAACAGGACCTCAGCCTGATGGGCAACAGCGCGGCGAATGCCGTTACAGGCAACGCTGGCAAGAACCTCATCTCGGGGCGGGGCGGCGATGATCATCTTTCCGGTGGTGGCGGCAATGACCGGCTGATTGGCGGGGGCGGCGATGACATGATCCTTGGTGGTGCGGGCCGCGATGCCTTGCGCGGCGCCTCCGGGTCGGATGTGATGGCGGGCGGCGGCGGAGCCGATGCTTTCGTGGCCGGGCGCGGCGGCGATCTTGTCCTTGACTTTGAGTTGGGCACGGACCGCGTCGTGTTCCGCAGTCTGAGCGCAAAAGAGCGGCAGGCGGCGCAAACTTCCCTGAAAAACGGCGATCTTGAAAACGAGTACCTCCAGGTGAAGGAGGTCGAAAATGGTGTGCTGCTGTCAGACGATACGGGGCATTCGCTGGAGCTTGCGGGCTTGACGGTGAATGATCTCGACGCAATCGGCTGGAGCATCTTTTAGCGTTGGGAGGCGCTGGGCGCGGGCGTTCCCCAAGGGGACGCGGACGCCAGTAACGATGTCGATGCCGCGTTGGGCCATCTGATTTGCGAGGCGCAGAATATGAAGAACTGGGTGACCCCACTCCCGAAAAAAAGGTTGTTCCCAGCAGACGTGGAAGCGGGCGAGGCGCAGCGCGCAAGGCTTGCGGTTTTCGATCAGAACCCGGTCCTAGCATCCGGTTTGTGTGAGATGCTGAACCAGAGCGGGCTCTTTTTGTGCCGGGCCTTCCCGCTGACCGAGGCCGCGCTGGTCGCGGCGGCCGGCGAACACGGGTGCGATGTAATCCTTGTCGATCCCATGCAATTCGGAAAGGGCATACCGGAGCTCGGCGGGCTCATCCATACGGGATCGCCTGCTGTCAAAGTCATCGCGTACAGCTTTGAAGAAAAACCAGAATATCTGGGCGAAGTGATCGCCTCCGGCTTCTCTGGATGCATATCAAAGTCAGCCAAGCCCGAAGAGATCGCGCTTGCCGTGCAATCTGTGACCGCGGGCGGTCTTTTGACTATATCGGGGCGTTACCAACGCGAGATCGTGGGCCTGATCTCAGAGGCGCCTGAGGCGACCATGGCCTGGTCGGAGGACCTGAGTGGCCGCGAAGCGCAGGTGCTGAAGGCCTATGCATTCGGCCAAAGCCTCAAGCAGATCTCAAACGACATGCAAATCAGCCCCAAGACTGTGAACACCTACAAAGGCCGGGCGGCGAAAAAACTGGGGCTCACGGATCGGGCGAGCATCGTCGAATACGTACTTGGAAGCAGTGGGTCAGCCGCCGGTGCAGGGACGCGCCCAAGATAGATCTGCCTGGCTGGCGCGGGATCGAGCTGTCCGGAGGGCAAAAAACGGGCACACGCGGCGAAGTGCGCGCGGCGGAACAAGCCAGTCGCCCGCGCGGCTTTACGTTTTGGTTGCAACAGGGCAGGCTCCGGCCGTCAGTGGCACCGCGCAAGAGCGCAATCGTCCCTCAAAGGCGCGACCCACCGACGTCGACACGTACAATGCCGGAGAGCGCACCGATGATTCCTGTCCTGGACTGGAACAAGTTTCAAACCGACAAACCCGGTTTCGCGCGGGATCTGGGTCAGGCCTGCCGGCACACTGGGTTCTTTGTTCTCAAAAATCATCCCGTGCCTTCCGATCTGATCGAGAGCGTCTTTCGTCAGGGTGATGCTTTCTTTGCTTTGCCGACGCCTGAGAAAGCCAAGGTTTCGGTTCTGAACTCGCCGCATTTTCGCGGTTGGGGGCAGGCGGGCGAAGAGCGCCTTGATGAAACAAGCGACCTCGTTGACAGCAAGGAAACCTTTAGCATCGGCTATGAATTTGCCGCTGACGATCCGCGCGTGCTTGCCGGTGAGCCTTTCCGTGGTCCCAATCAGTGGCCGGACGTTCCCGGCTTTTCAGAAACACTTCTTGCCTACTACGACGCCGCCCTTAGCTTCGGGCTGGAAATCCACCGCGCAATAGCCATCGACCTGGGTCTGCCGGAGGATTACTTCGTTGCCAAGTTTGTGGAGCCCTTGGCGGCACTGCGGTTGCTCAGTTACCCGCCCGCGTCGGGTGCCGCGACAGAGATCGGGGCAGGCGCGCATTCCGACTATGGGTCGATCACGCTTCTTCTTTCCGACGGCGAACCGGGTCTTCAGGTGCGGCCGCGGGGCGCCGACTGGATGAACGTTCCCAAGACGGACAGTGCTTACATCGTGAACATCGGCGACTGCCTTATGCGCTGGACCAACGACATCTACGTCTCCACGCCCCACCGCGTGCTGGCGCCCACGCGCAGGCGACGCTCTGTAGCGATGTTCATCGATGCTGATCCCGACGCCATCGTCGAAGCCCTGCCCGGCACAGGCGCCCCGAAGTATCCGCCTATCCGCGCTGCCGACTACCTTATGTCCCGGCTAGACGCGACGTATTCCCCGGGCACATAGATATTGCGCGAGAGAACCATGCCGACGTGACGCAGTTCTCAGTGAGGGGCGCGCGGAGGCCGCGGCCGGAACGGGGGGACGCAGTCGCGAGACGTCGGGTGCGGACGTGCATTGATAGGGGTAACCTCTTGGAACAGATCGAAATTGGCGTTGAAGCGGCCTTTGCCCAGGCAAAAAAGAGTCTTTCGGAAGGGGGCATACCGGTTGGCGCCTGTCTGATGATTGACAACACGGTGATTGCGGTCGGCCACAACCGGCGGGTTCAAAAAGGCAGCAACATTCTGCATGGGGAAACGGATTGCATCGAGGCGGCGGGGCATGCGTTTGATTTGCGGCAGGCTACGCTATTCACAACGCTCAGCCCCTGCAAGATGTGTGCCGGTGCCATCCTGCTTTACGGCATTCCGAAGGTGATCATACTCGACAACATCAATACCGGTGACTTTGAAACAAGCGAAGCCATGCTGCGCGACGCGGGTGTCGATGTGGTCATTCATATTGATGACCGCATCGTCGAAATGAAGCGGGCTTTCCAGACGAACCCCGAAACCCGGCGTCTTTGGGTCGGGGACGTGGGGCTCGACTAGCGCCAAGGGCCGGGCTGGCGGACCCACTCTGTTGCCCGCCGGTCGTTGTCGCCACGGGCCAGGGGTACGGTCGCGACAAGGATTTTGACTGCTGTTGCCGTGTCGGAAGCCGCTGTGGGCACCGCGATCAAAGGCAATGTACAGAATCTTCAGAACCGCCGAGGGGACGGCCTTTAACTCGCGGCCTTCCGGATCAGACCGACAATGACCAGCAGAAGAATCGCGCCAACAACGGCTGAAATGAAGCCCCCGACCAGCCCGACCAACGGAAGACCAATCGCGGGCAGCAGGTAGGTGCCCACAATCGACCCACCGATCCCAAGAAGCAGGTTCCCTAAGAAGCCCGAACCGGAACCCTTGGCGATCAGGCTGGCGATCCAGCCAATCAGGGCTCCAATCAGGAACGGCATCAGAAAGGCCACGAGCCCGCCAGCGGCCAGCTCAGCCTCTTCGGTGGCCTGGGCAAAGACCGTGGTGGGTGCGATCAGGAAAAGGGCAAGTAAGGGTCGTGACATCAGAAAATTCCGTTGGATGTGAAGGGCTTTGGCGCGGGGCTTGTTTAGCAAGGATGATAGATAGTTCCGCCGGTCACATCCAGTGCGTCCTTCGTCATGGATCGGCCCTCTCTCCCGATCCACCCGTTGAAACGTCTTTCATGAGTGTTCCTGCGGGACCGATTGGACTAGCCTGCGAGCCACATGTTGGAAGTCTGCGTGGATACGATCGAAGGGGCGGCTGCCGCGTTCCGGGGCGGCGCCGGGCGTGTGGAATTGTGTTCGTCGCTTTCCGAAGGTGGTCTGACACCATCGGCGGGGCTGATGGCCGCAGCCGCCCGTTTGCCTGGGCCGTGCTACGCGATGATACGCCCGCGCAGTGGTTTGTTCCACTTCTCGCCTGCCGAAGAAGCGATCATGCTGGCCGACGTTGCGTCGGCGCGCCAGGCTGGTCTCGCCGGTGTCGTGCTGGGGGCGCAATCCGCAGACGGCCTGTTGGAAACGCGTGTTCTGTCCAGGCTCATCGCCGAGGCGGGCCCTCTCGGGCGGACACTGCACCGCGTCATTGATGTGGTTCCGGACCCATTGGGCGCACTAGACACGGCGATCGACCTGGGTTTTGAACGGGTGCTGACGTCGGGCGCTGAACCGTTCGCGCCGCAAGGCATGCCGCTCATTCGCCAAATGGTGGAGAGGGCGGCGGGACGGCTGTCGGTCATGCCGGGATGCGGATTGATGCCGGAAAATGTGGCCAGGGTTCTCCGCGACACCGGCGCGACCGAAGCCCATGCGGCCTGCGCAGCCAAGGTACCGGGGCAGCCAGCATTTTCCGATTTCGACCCGCCTTTGGGCCGGTACGAGACCTCAGAAGACGAAGTGCGCCGTATGGTCGCTGCGCTACCGCGCGATTGATTTTGCCGCGCCCCGAAATCCCGCCAGGGTGGTCAAAAAAAACAGGGCCCGCCGACTGCGACGGGCCCAATGAAACGAGCGTTCTTCGTGAGTGGCGCTCTTTTTTTGGGCTCTTTTTTACATTTGCGGAGAGTTTCTCAACCTACCACTTGGTATAGTTTTTGACCAAACCGGCCGCATCGCCATGTTTCTAGAGCAAAATCGCGCCGAGGACTTAGCCGGACTTTGCTGACATCAGGTCGTCCGAACGGCGAATGGCGTCGTCGGTCAGGCGCTGTAGCTTGCGGATCGCCGGCGCAAAGTCGGCCTCGGATCCAGCAGAGGCTGCCACGCGGGCTCGCTCAAGCCCCGCCGATAGTGAACGCAACCCAAAAAGGGCCGCTGCTCCGCTCAGCCTGTGCAGGCTTGCGATGTTGTCAGCACTCGGTGCGCCGGTCACCATGCCAGCCTCGGCGAGAAAGTCCGACATTTCCGCGAAAAAAGCGTCGACCGTTTCCACCATCTTTTCCCGACCCAGGGTCAACCGAAGCTCTTCAAAAACGGCGACGTCCAACTGGGCCACGCTTTCCGCCGCGCCATGCCTTGCAGGTTGCCCGCGAAGAACCCGCGCAAGGTCGTGCATCCTTATGGGCTTGGTCGAAAAGCTGTCCATGCCGGCGTTGAGCGCGGCCTCCAGGTATTCTTCCTCGCCATAGGCCGTCAGGCCGTGGATCTGAGTTGCCCTGTTGGGTCCGCAAGAGTTTCGAATTTCCCGTGTCAGCCCAAGGCCGTCCATGCCGGGCAAGCTGATATCCATCAGGATTACGTCGAAGGTACTCTGCATTGCGAGGCTTAGCCCCTCGACGCCGTTCTTGGCTCCGCAGACCTCATGGCCCAGCTTCCGCAGCATTTCGATCAGCACCGTGTGATTGATCGGATTGTCCTCGACGATTAAAACCCTCAGAACCCGCCCCAGCGTTTCCGGCGATCCAGGGCCGCTTTCGCCGACCTGGTCTCTTTTGCCGGGTGATACGCGCGCGCGGGTCAGCGGCACCTCAAACGTGAAAGTGCTGCCGACGCCTTCTTTCGAAACTGCGGTAATATCACCCGCCATCATGCGCGCGATCCGCCGCGAGATCGACAGGCCCAGGCCATCGCCCCGGGACAGTCTTCCCTTCGCGTCCGAAAGTGCCACGTAGTCATCGAAGACAGCGGAAATCTGGCCTTCGGGTATACCCCTGCCGGTGTCTGCGACACGAATGCGCGCCCTTGCGGCATCTTCGGAATGCGCACCCGACAGATCGACCACAATCTCACCTTCGGAGGTGAACTTGATCGCATTGCCAATCAGGTTCGTGATGATCTGGCCGATCCGGTTTTCATCTCCGACGAAATCGCCCTGCATGTCCGGCGCGATGTTTAGGGTCAATCTAAGGTCTTTTTCCTTAGCCAAAGGTTCCAGCATGGAGGTGATCTGCGTCAGCTTTCGGACCAGGTCGAATGGTTTTGGTGCCAGAACCAGCGAACCGGTTTCGATCCGGGTGATGTCGAGGGCTTCGTTCACTTGCTCGAGCATCACTTCGCCCGATCCGGTCGCCACGTCGATATAGCGTGACTGGGTTTTCGAGAGTGGAGTCGTCCGCAGCAGATCCAGGACGCCCAGGATCCCATTGAGCGGTGTGCGCATTTCGTGGCTCATCACGGTGACGAACTGCGATTTGGCGCGGTCGGTCCGTTCGGCATTGTCTTTGGCGTCGAGAAGGGCCTGTTCATAGAGCTTCCGCACACTGATATCTCGCAGATAAACCACCACAAGATCGCCCGCAGCGCTGGACGCTGATGTCACGCTGAGTTCGGCTGGAAAGGCCTCGCCGTTTCTGCGAAATGCCATGATTTCGGTGCGTTTACCATCGGCGGGCGCAAGGGATTTGCCGGTTGCCGTCGCCAAATTTGGCCCAAGCGCGGGAAGGATGCTGTCCTTGGGAAGGATCGTGCCTTCGATCCTGGCGCCCAGGACCTCGCTTTTCGTCCAGCCGAAAATTCCTTCCGCCGCTATGTTAAAATCGACGATCTCACCTTTCTCGTTCCCAACGATAATGGCGTCGAGCGATGCTGCGACGGTCGAGGTCAGGCGGTCGGTCGTCTCACGCAGGGCGATGCCGCGCTTGCGGGCAATCAGTAGAAGCTTGTTCAGGACAAGAAGGACGACCCCAAGGACTGCGATCACGGCAAGCGCTACGATGCCGGTATTGAGAAGCCTCGTGGCAAAGACGTCGCGGCGGGCCTCGGTCCGTCGAGCGCCCTCCGTAATCCCCAAAAGGGCCAATTCCCGCGCGAAGGGTCGCGCGCGTTCCGTCAGTTCCGTCAGTTGCCGCAGGTCTTCTGCGTAGAGGGGGCCATCGACCAGCAAGAATGCCTGGTCCGCGAAGGTCCGGAGCTCCGCCAGAAGCTCCAGTGCGCGGGGATTGCCCGCGAAGATGTCGGCGGCGTTGCCTTCTCCGGCGAGATCCACCCGGCTGAGCGCGATCTGGGTTCGGACAATGACTTCGGTTTCGTCGATCTCCGGGCGGCTGGCCTGCTCTACGAGCGTGGTTTGGAGATTGGCAAACTCGGTGTCGAGTTGCATGACCGTCCACTGTGCGTTTTCGTTGCCGGCGGTCGACAAAGCATGCAGCTCTAGCCAGAGGCTTCTGCCCAGAAGCAGCATCATTCCAAGCAGTACAACGAGCGCGAACGGGATAGCGCTGCGGGACAGAATTTTTCCCGTCATGTTATGGTCTCGGCGTTTTTGCACGCGCACCGCCTTTGTCAGTCGATGATGGCGAGCGATTTCAATTGCCAGACAGACCGGGCAAAATTGGTTTCGGTCTGGTACTCCGCGCTCTTGTCAAAGGGGTACATGACCCAGAAGGGCCCTTTTTCGCGAATGGACATCGTTTCACCATCGATCCGTGTGGCCAGAATTGGCGCATCTGGGTCCAGCTCCGCAAGGGGCATCTCTACCGAATAGTCATTCAGCGCCGACAGTTTCAGCGTCTGACCGTCCACGTCGAGCGCCTCCAGCAGTACAAAAAGCGGCACGCCGCTAAATTCACTGGCACCGTCCGTCCAAATCGTTGTGGTCGTGAACGCAACCTGGTCCATTGCATCCAGATCTTCGAGTGTGAGCTCGACCGCCGCGCCGCTGGGGAATTCCACGGTCAGGGGGAGGAGTGCCTGTGCGCAAAGGCTACTCGCCGCCGAAACCGACGCTACGAAAGTTGAAATTCCGAGTGATCGCAATATCATGCTTGTTGGCCCTCTTGCTGGCAAACCGGTATACAGGCTTAGGGGATTGATTCAAACGTTGGGTTCCGATCCTTGAAAAATCAACGCCGGCGGGCACAACCTTTGGCGTTTCGAAGAGGCTGTTACAAAGTCAAAGATGACCACCATTCTGCTTGCTGACGACCATTTGTTGGTGCGAGACACCATCGCAGCTTATCTAACCGGGAAGGGGGGTTACGACGTTCGGCTTGCGTCGAGCGCCCATGAAGCAATTGTCATGCTGGCTGGCGACGATCCAATTGATCTGGCGATCTTTGACTACCAGATGCCGGGGATGGACGGGCTAGACGGGCTGTCCCGGCTCAGGGAACTTCATCCCAATCAAAGGGTCGCGATCCTTTCAGGCGTCGCGACGCCGGATGTGGCCGACGAAGCCATGGAGATGGGTGCGCTGGCGTTCTTTCCCAAATCCATGCCTGTGAACAAGATGCTCGATGGCATTGGCGAACTCGTGCCCGGAGACACCCCGCCGCGCGCCGGCCGATCGACAGAAGCAGGCGAAAGTCCAAAATCTGCGCCCTTTGGGCTGACCTCGCGAGAGCGGCAGATCCTTGAGATGCTGACACTTGGACGGTCCAACAAGGTCATCGCGCAAGAGCTTGTTCTAAAAGAGGTCACCGTAAAATTCCACGTGACCAATATCATGTCGAAGATGGGCGTGACGAACCGGACGCAAGCCGCACTGCTTGCGAAATCCGCTGAGATCATCTGACCGCTCAATGCGCGTTCCAGGGCGTCCCTTAGCTGCCAGCTGCGCCGGGTTTCCACTGTTTGGAGCTTGCAGGCCAGAGGGCGGGGGCATCCAGCGCGGCCCGTTCCAGCCGGGCAATGAACTCCGCTCCGATTTGCTTTAGTGGGCGCTTTGTGGCTGCGGAAAGTTCTTCGATATGAAGCTCGTAGCCGCCGTCGTTGATCTTTGTCGCTGCGGTAAAGAGTTTGCCGCCGGTGCGTTGCGCCACCACCGGCGCGCCGAAGGCAAGCTTGGCGTGACCTTCCAGAAAAGGAAAGTAGGTCGGACGCGCCGACCAGCCTATGCCTCGAAACCCGACACAGCCACCGGTCCGGACGATGCCAATGGCCGTTTTTAGCGCCTCTTTCGTGGTCGCATCGGTCATAAAGATCCGATCCGACAACTGATCCTCTATCCTGCAGTCGCGTCGGTTGAACGTGGCGATGCCCAGGCGGCTGACTGATTGGCCATGCATCCAATGGGACAGGTGGTGCATCTTCCAGTCGTTGTCCGAGCAGACCATGCGCAACAGGATCGCTGTCATCTCCTGTGGCAAGGTCCAGAACACAACGCCCGCGCCGCTGTCCAAGGCCGCCTGAACCCTGTCGGCGCCTTGGACCGTTAGGGCGGGCCGCCACTTGGGATCCCGGGCGAGCCGGGAATAGGTCATCCGCTGGATGAGGAGCGTTGTGATCAAGGCAGCGACATAGTCTCTCGCCGGCGGCATTTCAGCGATGCGTGAACCCAGCATCGCCTTGTAGACGCTTTCGAATTTGCGGCGCTTGCCGGACCTCAGGCTCGTCGATAGCGTCGCCAGCCATTCGAGGATATTCACATTGGTCCGGTCAGAGAGCGTATAGGCAAAAAGAGTATGGACAGGTTCTGTCAGGGCAAGACCAACATCGCCGGGCGCAATCAAGGGCACCTCTGGGGCTGCACGTCTTTCTCTCTTTTGGGTCATTGCGGATAACTGTACATTTTATTGAATGATTTCGGCGGGTCCGGAAGGTGAAAAGACATGCAGGGATCCGTTGGCGCGGCACCGGACGGCATCAGTTTTATTGATGTTGCGCAAAATGACCAGTGGCCTCCCACGACACCCGAGGGGGTGCGTCGCTACCTCACGCAAATGGTTGAAAAAACACCCGTTTCTCTGGCTGAAAATGCAGCAGGAGTTACCGCGCGGGTATTGCGGGTCGACGAGACGGTTCTTCCGGTCCTGGTGTCCGACGGGCGGGCCGGAAAGGCCTCCGTCCTTTCTCCATTTGCGCACCATGTTCTTTATCCGGTTCACGAAATCTCCCGCCGCTCAAAGCTCCTGGGGCCAAGGGCCCTGCATGTGATCTTGTCGCCGCTGACGGGCCTTCTCAAGGTGGGAGCCATCGATAAAGCGGTCTTCGTGAACCACTGGCTTCTCAGCGGCGCACCCGTGCCCGATTTGCCCCCGTCCTCCTGGACCGGTGTCATCACTATGCTTCAGGCAGAGTTCCCAAGCCACGGGCTGATTGTGCAGGACGTCAAGCCCGAGTTGGCCCCAGTCTACGCCGGTGCCCTGGCCCAGGCCGGCGGGATCAGCGTGCCAACACGCGTGGTCTATATCCTCGATCCAGCGAAACCGCTTACAGGACGGAAGCTAAAGAAAGTTCGCCATTCGCGAGGACTTGCACGTCGGCTCTACGCTGAATACTCCGGCGATCTGGTCAGCACCGGACTTGGCCCGGCGGAAGTGGCGCAAGTGCGCCGCCTCTACCGTCACAGCAATATCGCGAGGCACTCAGATCTGAACCCCAAGTACACCGAAGCCTTCTTCGATCTGGCGCAGCACTGTGGGGAATTCCGGTACCATGTCTGGCAGGCCAAGGAGCGTGGCAAGATCATGGCGTTCAACCTGCAAAGATTGGATGAGGCGTTCATGCATTGGTCGAGCTTTGGCACAGACGAGACCGCTCGGGAGCGCAGCGACCGAAGCCGCAGCCTCTACGAACTGGCTGTCGCTGCGGATATGGTCACGTGCGAGGAAGAAGGGTTGCTGCTGGACTGGGGCGCAGGGGCGGAAGATTTCAAACGGTTTCGCGGCGCAGCGCCCCATGCACAGGTCGAGGTCGTTTTCTTCAACCATCTGGGCCCGCTGCGCCGCTTTGCCTGGACAGTGCTCGCCCAGCTGAGGCGCGCCCGAAGTCGGCAGCTTGAGCGCAGTCGAAAGCGGTCGAAGGATCGGTCCGCGTCGCTGGGGTAAGCGGAAAAAGCCTTTCGGCGCGCCTTTAAGCCAAGGCGCCCTAACCAGGCAATTTGCTTTGCGTTCGGTCAGGCAAAGGGCGCGCTTCGTCGTCAGGGCCCGCTTTCAGACATGTGGACCGAAATCGTCGCGTTGCGGTCTGAATCCTCGAAGGCAACGACTTGCGTTGCAGCGAACCGAGGGGCATGTAGTTGTCATGTCTGATCCCAGTACTGACCGACTAACGCAAACGCTTGGGGTTCTTGTGCGGCGCGAGACCGAGGCGCGCGTTCTGGCCCCTGTCATTGCCGCCCTTGAAGAGCGCTTCGGGCCGGAGGTGCGCGAGGTTTTGGCGGACACGGTTCGACAGATCGCCGCAGAACAGGGTGCCGCTCTGGCGGAAGAACATGGAACCGGCCCGGAGGCCTTTCAGGAAACACTGGAATTCTGGACGGCCAATGACGCGCTTGAGATCGAGATGATCCGGGACGACGGACGGCACCTTGATTTCAACGTCACACGGTGCCGCTACGCCG
>JBCDED010000045.1:0-31141 GCA_039179985.1 Pseudomonadota bacterium | reverse complement strand
TCACGATGTTTAATCTATTACGAAAACGTTTTTTATCACGTGATTGATAAATTTGACACATCGAGCGTGGAACGCATAGAGATCAACCATTACTAGTAGCCGCGGTTCTTGATCCGCGCCGACCGCGCTCCGGGATCGGTGACAAGCGAGGGATAGATCAGCCGCGCCAGTTCGCGCCGCCCATGGATGTAAAGCGCATAGACCCGCAACAGCTTCACCCCGCCCGCGGTTGTGGCGACCCCGCCGCCAAAAAGGGCCAGCCCCACAAGGATCAGACCCGGTGTCTCCAGGCCGGACCAAAGCTGCGCCTCATCCCAGCCCGACGACACGAACCCGGTGGTCGACAGGAAACTCACAGAGGTAAAGAATCCGCCCCAGAAGGAAATCAGCGCCCCGATGTCGGGACCGTCCACGGGTGTTTCAAGCGCCGCAAGCCAGTGGCGCGTAAAGAACAACAGCGTGACACCCGTCACCACGAACACCGCGACGCGGAGTTCCGGGTCTTCGCGCAGCGCCGAGCGGTCAGACCCCGAGATATCCGACGAAAAGGTTCGGCGGGAAAACGCAAATATGAGGAAGAGGAAAATTAGCACCTCGCCCGTGAAGCCGCTCGCCGTCCCGGCCAGCCCGCCCACCGGGGAAATCCCGCTTGTCGACATGGTTGAGGCCGCATGGGAAAACGCCGTGAGCGGCGGGTCGCCTGCGATAATGAGGCACACCCAGAGCACCAGCGTCAGCCCCGCATAGACCGGCAAGAGCGTCTGCGTAATCCCAAGCAGCCGCTCGGGCGTCGCCAGATCAAGCCCCATGCGCGAGCCGGCGCCGATACCGCGCCCCGGGGTCGACACGGCGTTGATCTCGAACCCCCCCAGGTTCAGCGGAAAAAAGATCGCCGCCGCAGTCACCCAGGCAAAAAGCCCGCCGAGCCAGCCCACCTGCGCCCGCCACAACTCTAGCGCAGAGACCAGACGGTCGGTGCCTTCATAGACGCTTGCGCCCGTAGTGGTGAAAGAGGACAGCATCTCGAAATAAGCGTTGAAGTAGGTGGTGCTTGGCAGCGCCTCGCGAAACGGGATTGCAAAAACCAGCGGCAGGAAAATATAGGCGGCCACCAACGTCAGAAGATGGCTGCGCGGGATATTGTTGGGCCGGTAGCCTCGAAGTGCGATGGAAATCATAGTGATCAGCACGATGATGAGCAGTGCCGAGTACCCAAACGCACGCATCTCGTGCAGATCCCGCGACATATAGGCGTGGAAGGCCGGCAAAAGCATGTTGAGCGCAGCCAGCCATATGAGAACGACGAAGAACGGCAGCTTGAGAAGGCGCTTCACAGGACCTGACCGTCAGAAGAAGTCGATCGAGACCTGCAGCAGTCTCTCGACCTCGGCCACATCCGATGTCAGCGCGAACATGGCCAGAACGTCGCCTTCCTCGATCCGTGTGCTGCCGGTGGGCTTAATGACTTCCTTGCCTTTCCTGATCGCTCCGATCAGTGCGCCTTCGGGGAAATTCAGGTCGCGCACCGCCTGCCCGGCAATAGGCGAGGTCGACAAGACCTGCGCTTCGATCACCTCGGCCTCGGTATCACCGATGGAATAGACGTCGCGCACACGGCCCTGCCGGATATGGCGCAGGATCGAACTCACGGTGGTGGCCCGCGGGTTTATGTAGGCGTCAATGTCAAGCGTGTGCATGAGTGGCGTCAGCGTCGGATCGTTGATCAGCGCGATGGCCATCTTGGCCCCTGCCGCCTTGGCCCTCACCGCCGCCAGAATGTTGGTCTTATCGTCGTCGGTGACCGCGAGAATCGCGTCCGCACGCTCGACGTTTGCCTCGGCCAGAAGCTCGATATTCAACCCGTCACCGTGCAGCACGATGGTTCGTTCCAACTCCTCAGCCACCCGCTCCGCGCAAGCGCGGTCACGTTCGATGATCTTGACCCGCACCCGTTCTGGCTGCTCTTCCAGCGCCTTGGCAACGGCCAGCCCCACATTGCCGCCTCCGACAATCACCATGCGTTCCTGACGCTGGTTGGTCTTGCCAAAAATCTCCAGCGTGCGCTGCACGTCCTCCACATGGGAAAAGACATAAACATCATCTTCGGCAAAAAGCTGGTCATCTGGATCGGGCACAAAGAGCGTGCCGTCCCGCCGGACGCCCACAACCACCGCGCGCAGTGTCGAAAAGAGATCGGTCAGTTGCCGCAGCGGCGTGTTCAGCACCGGGCAATCCGCCGACAGGGCGAGACCCAGAAGCTGCGCCCGTTCGTCAAGGAATAGCTCTGTATCGAAGGCTGCAGGCGCTGACAGACGCTGAAGCGCAGCCTCCGCAACCTCACGCTCGGGACTGATCACCACGTCAATCGGCATGTGATCGCGGCGGTAAAGGTCCGAATAGATGGCGGTGAGGTAACTTTTTGACCGCAGGCGCGCGATCTTGCGCGGTACCGTAAAGACAGAATGGGCCACCTGACAGGTGACCATATTGACCTCATCGGATTGGGTTGCGGCAATCAGCATGTCCGCGTCCCGCGCACCGGCCCGGTCCAGAACGTCGGGATAAGACGCAAACCCTGCGATCCCCTGCACATCCAGGGCATCGGTGGCCCGGCGCACCAGATCAGCGTTGTTGTCGACCACGGTCACGTCGTTTTTCTCGCTCGACAGATGCCGCGCGATCTGCCACCCGACCTGACCGGCCCCGCAGATAATCACCTTCATCGGCGCGCTACCTCGGAATTCGCCTTAAGCCGCCAAGCCTTGGCAGAGCAGACCGACTGCGTCAACGCTCCGCCTGCCGATTTACCAGCCGCGTAATGACGCTCAGGCCTCTGCCGCCGCCTCCTGTTCTTCCACATGGGCCACCCGCGCACCCGACTTGGCCGATGTGACCACGCCGAGGGATTTCAGCTTGCGGTGCAGGGCCGAGCGTTCCATTCCCACGAAGGTCGCCGTGCGGCTGATGTTGCCGCCAAACCGGTTGATCTGGGTCAGCAGATACTCGCGTTCGAAAAGCTCTCGCGCCTCGCGCAGCGGCAAGGTCGCGAGCGAGCCCGACAAGACGACCCGGCCCTTTTCGGCGCCACCGTCTTCGTTGTCAGGCAGTTCGGCGGCCTCCACCACGTCGTCATCGTTGCCAAGGATGAGCAGCCGCTCGATCATGTTCTTCAATTGCCGTACATTTCCCGGCCAGCGCATGGTCTGGAGCAGCGTTTCGGCCTCTTCGCTCAGGCGCCGCAGCGGCAACCCATGGCTTTCATTGAAGGATTGCAGGAACTCGCCCGCCAGCATCGGAATGTCTTCGCGGCGCTCTTCCAGCGACGGCACCACGATCGGCACCACGTTCAGGCGGTGGAACAGCTCTTCGCGAAAATTGCCCGCATCAATCTCTGAAGCGAGGTCGCGGTTGGTGCTGGAGATCACGCGCATATCGACCGAGATCTTCTCGTTTCCGCCCACCCGCGTGAACATCTGCTCCACCAGCACGCGCAGGATCTTGGATTGCGTGCCGAGCGGCATGTCGGCGATCTCGTCGAAATAGAGCACGCCGCCGTTGGCCTGCTCCAATAGACCGGGCTCGATCCCCTTGTCCGCGCCTTCGCGGCCGAAAAGCACCTCTTCCATGCGCTCGGGTTCAATGGCCGCCGAATTGACGCTGATAAACGGTGCCTCGGCCCGATCGGACTGGGCGTGGATAAAACGCGCGGCCAGTTCCTTTCCGCAGCCCGCCGGGCCCGTCAACATCACGCGGCTGTTCGAGCGGGCAACCTTTTCAAGCTTCGATTTCAGCGCTCTGAAGGACGGGCTGTCGCCCAGCATCTCTGTGGGGGCCACGTCGCGGCGGCGCAGTTCGGTGTTTTCGCGGCGCAGGCGCGAGGTTTCCATCGCCCGCCCGATCACCACCATCAGCTGGTCGATATTGAACGGCTTTTCGATGAAGTCATAGGCGCCCTGCTTGATCGCGGCGACGGCAATTTCGATGTTCCCATGTCCCGATATGATCACGACCGGCACCTCGGGATGGTCGCGTTTGACGATCTTGAGGATGTCGATGCCATCCATATCGCTGTCTTTCAGCCAGATATCGAGGATCATCAGCGCCGGAAGCTCTTTCTTCACTTCCGCCATCGCGTCGTTTGCCGTTCCTGCGATACGCGTCGTAAACCCCTCATCCTTCAGGATATCCGAGATCAGTTCGCGGATGTCCCGTTCGTCGTCAACAATCAGAATGTCACCCATTGCCTTGCCTCTGCTCTCTTAAATTGCTGCGCGTGCAGCGCCCTTTTTCAAGTCTTCCGTACTGACGGGCAACCGGACCTCCGCCTTGGCGCCACGGTGGGCCCCTTCAGCAAAGGGTCCGGCGTCCGACAATTCCAGCGTTCCGCTGTGTTCCTCGATAATCTTGCGCACGATGGGCAGGCCCAGACCGGTGCCCTTCTCGCGCGTAGTCACATATGGTTCAAAAAGCTGCGCCGTGTCCTGCGGCAGCCCGATTCCGTTGTCGGCGATCCAGATGACCGCTGTCCCTTCATCGATGCGCAGACCGATCCTGATTTCGCCGCGGAAACCGCCGGGAGCGCCCTTTTCCACAAGGCTTTCAATAGCCTCACCGGCGTTCTTGATCAGGTTTGTAAAGGCCTGACTGATCATGGTCGGGTCAATATCGGCCATGATGGGCAGTTGCGGTAGCTCAGCAACGATATCCACGTTCTCCAGTGCCACATCCTGCAGGGTCACCGCGTCGCGCAGCAGTTTCACCAGATCCGTTTCCTCCCGGTCGGGCTCAGGCATGCGGGCAAACTTGGAGAACTCATCGACAATACGCCTGAGGTCGCCTGTTTGCCGGATGATAACCTCGGTCAGTTGCGCCACGCTGTCGTCGTCGATCGTGCCGGCGTATTTGCGGCGAATGCGTTCCGCCGAGAGCTGGATGGGCGTCAGCGGGTTCTTGATCTCATGGGCAATCCGCCGCGCAACATCTCCCCAGGCGGCCATCCGTTGCGCGCTGACCAGATCGGTCACATCATCAAAGGCAATCACATAGCCTTCCCGCTCGCCCTTGACCGAGGTCCGCGTGGCCATTCGGACGAGGAGCCGTTCCTGCTGGCGTTGCCGGGTGATGACGATCTGGCCCTGCGCCGTTTCACCATCGGACTGGCGCAAATGCTCGAAAAGCTCGGCGAACTCCGGCACCGCCTCGGCGATATGAACGGTGCCAAGCTCGCCCTCGCGCGTATCAAGCAGCCGTTCGGCAGAGGTGTTGGCGAAGGTGATCGTGCCCTGGTGATCCAACCCGACGACACCGGAGGTCACGGAACTGAGCACACTGTCGAAGAGCCGCCGACGCCGGTCAATCTGGGCGGTGTTTTCCAGAAGCTTCTCGCGCTGGCCTTTGAGTTGCCGTGTCATCTGATTGAAGAGCCGCCCGACCATGGAAATCTCGTCGTCGCCATCGTCTTCGATGACCTGCACATCCAGATCGCCCGCACCCACTCGCTGCGCCGCCGCCGCCAACCGGCCCACCGGCGCCGAAAGCCGCTCGGCAAACCAGAGCCCCAGCCAGACCGCCGCCAGGATCAGGATGAGTGCAAAGCCAAGGTAGAGAAGCCCGAACTCAAAAAGGATCCGGCCCCGCTGCGCCTCCAACTGCTCATAGAGCCGCACAGTCGCCTGCGTATCGTCGAGAAGCCCCAAAAGCTCGCCGTCCACCTCGCGTGAGACGTAGAGCAGCCGGTCAGGGTAGGCGCGCAGGGGCAGAAGCGCGCGAAACTCATTGTTGTCCCAGTCCTCGATGATCGTGAATCCGTCCGTCAGCGCCAGACCGATCGCCTCGGCCGAGGGTTCCTCGAAATCGAAAAGGTAAGACCGCTCGCCGCGCGCGCGGATTTCGCCCGTGCCGTCGATCACGAACGCCTCGCGCAGACCCCGCTGGATGGCCGACTGCCCTTGGGACAAAAGCTGCCGCAAATCTCCGTCGCCCATCAGGGGCGAGCCGGACCGTGCGCGGTCGAGATAGATCGCCAGCGCCCGCGCGTCTTCTTCAAGGTCGCGGCGGTGTTCCTGGTTGTAGGCTTCCGCCGCAGCCAGCGAACTGCCCACGACCTGCCGCACCCGGTCCGAAAACCAGCCCTCCAGCCCGAAATTGATGGTCAGCGCCGCAAAGATCGCAACGGTGACCGTTGGCACGAGCGCAATGGCCGCGAAGGTCCCCGTCAGCCGCAAGTGCAGGCGCGATCCCGCCGATTTGGCGCGCCGCGCCGCGATCATCTGAACGACGCGCCCCATCACCAGCGCCGCCACGACCAGCACATAGACGAGGTCCGCCAAAAGGACGACTCGCAGGGCCAGAGCGCCCGATCCGCCGTCGAATGGTCCCAGAACGAGGAAGGTGGCGATGGCCAGAATGGGCCCCAGGGCAACGACCACAAGCGTCACCGCGTTCTGAACACGCCGCTGTTTCCGAAGCCTGTTCAGACGCTTGAAGTTAATACGCCGTGCCCGATCCCGCACGCGAGGACCCCAACTGTTGCTCTGCCGCCTGTTGCGGACGTTTTTTGCCCGCGCGCTGCCACCGGTCGCCAAGTTATCCACTGACGCCAATGTGCCACGCTTATGTTGCGCTTTTACATCAATTTACGTCGTCGTGTCACGCGAATATCCAGATCGGTGATCTTTTTCCGCAAGGTATTGCGGTTGATCCCTAAAAGATCGGCACATTTCGCCTGGTTGCCGCCGGTGGCGTCCAGCGAGATTTCGATGAGCGGCGTCTCCACTTCGCGCAGAATCCGCTGGTAGAGCCCCGGCGGAGGCAGCACGCCGCCATGAAGGTCGAAGTAGCGTTTGAGGTGCTTGGCGACGCTGCCCATCAGTTTCTCGCCGTCACCGCCTCCGGTCAGGGGCTCCATGGCGGGCTGATTGCCGAGAACAAGCTCCACTTCGCTGCGGGTGATGTCCTCTTCCGGGCCCGTCACCACCAGCCGCCGCACCGCGTTTTCCAGCTGCCGCACGTTGCCGGGCCAGGTGTAGGCGCGGAACAGCTCCAGCGCGTCGGGCTGGAAACGGCGGTGTGCCATGCCGTCCCGCTCGGCGCGAGACAGGAAGTGTTCGGCCAGAAGCGGAATGTCGTCCACGCGCTCGCGCAGGGACGGCACAGAGATCGTCACACCCGTCAGGCGATAGAACAGATCCTGCCGAAACGTGCCGTCCTCCAGCTTGCGGGTCAGATCGGCCTGGCTGGTGGACATGATGCGCGGTGCGTTGGCAGGCAGACTGTCAAGCAGACGGACCACCCGCGCCTGGCAATCGTCACTGAAGTCCCCAACCTCGTCGAAGAGGATAGAGCCGCCCCGCGCCTTGGCCAGAACCTGCGCCGGCCCGTCCATGCCGTCCAGCTCTTCGGCTCCGGCCACCACAAAGGGCAATGTGCGCCGGTCGGAAAAATCGTGGATCGCGCGGGCGATCAGCGATTTGCCGGTTCCACTTTCGCCGTGAACGAGCACGGGAAGCTCGGTGTTCATCACGCGCGCCACCAGACGGTAGAGCGCCTGCATCGCCGGCGTCCGGCCGACCAGCGGCAGATCAGTGCCCTGTGCAGGCTCTTCCTCGGGGGCTGGTGCGACCGGTGCGCGGCGCTTGACCTCCAGCGCGCGGGCAGCACGCTTCATCAGGTCGGGCAGGTCAAAAGGCTTGGGCAGATAGTCATAGGCATCGGCCTCTGTTGCCTGAATGGCCGTCATGATCGTATTCTGCGCCGAAATCACGATCACCGGCAGCCCGGGACGCTTGCGCACGATCTCGGGCAGGCTGTCGAGCCCGTTGCCATCGGGCATAACCACGTCGGAGATCACCAGATCGCCCTTCCCTTCGTCGACCCAACGCATCAGCGTCATGAGTGACGAGGTCGCATGCACCTTGCAGCCGGCGCGCGTCAGCGCCTGCGTCAGGACCGTGCGGATGGTGCGATCGTCATCTGCAACCAGAACAGTTCCATCCATCTCAGGAAGTCTCCTCGATTGTCTTCGGGGCGACCGGAAGCGCGATGCGGAAAACAGTGCGCCCGGGCACGCTATCCACATCGATCCAGCCATCATGTTCGGAAATGATTTTGCTGACGAGGGCGAGGCCCAGGCCCGTCCCGTTTTCCTTGCCGGAAACGAAAGGTTCGAACACCTCGCCCGCCAGATCGGGCGGCAGGCCCGGCCCGTCGTCGATGATTTGAACCTGTAGCGGCAGCGCGCCGCCTGAGCCGTCCTTGCGTCTCAGGCGCAGGCTGAGTTCATAGAAGGTGCGGATATGGATCGTGCCGGTGCCGCCGCAGGCCTCCGAAGCGTTTTTCAGAAGATTGAGAAACACTTGTAGCATCTGGTCGCCGTCGACAAAGGTCGACGGCAGGGACGGGTCGTAGTCCTCGGTGATCACCATGTTGGCGGCGAAGCCCACAAGCGCCGACTTGCGCGCCCGCTCCAGAAGATCGTGGATGTTCACGGCCTTTTTGTCGGGCGGACGCAGGTTTCCGAACTGTTCCACCTGCTCAAGCAGCTTCACGATCCGCCGGCTTTCCGCGACAATCAGGTCCGTCATCTCACGGTCTTCACCGGTGAGGTTCATGGACAAAAGTTGCGCCGCCCCGGTGATCCCGGCAAGCGGGTTCTTGATCTCGTGGGTCAGCATCTCGGACATGCCGATGGCCGATTTCGCGGCGGTCTTAACCGATTGCGCCCGCCCCAGGCGGTCGGCCACCTGGCGCGGCTCCATCAGCACCAGCACCGATCCCGGGCTGTTCATGACAGGCGAAACCTGCACATTGCAGGGCACCGGCGCCATGGAGCCCGTGCCCACATCGACGTTGTTGATGTAAAGGTTCGCGCTGTCCCGCCTCACACGGTCGAGCGCATCACCCATGGGCGCATCGATCATCAGGCGGTCCCAGACGGGTGCATCCCGGAAAGCCTTCACCGAGACATTCAGGAACATCTCGGCAGCGGTGTTGATATCGACAATGCGGTCCTCGGCGGAAATCAGGAACCCTGGCACGGGCAGCGAATTCCAGATGTCGAGATCGCGGTCGTTCATGCGGCCTGCTCCGCATGTCCGGCAAGGGCACCCGGTAAGAGCCGCTTGACCGTCGCAGGCTCCGGGGCGGTCAGTACCGCCTTGCGCAAGGCGGGCGGTGTTCCGGCACCGTCCATGTACCAGCCCAGATGCTTTCGGGCGACCTTCGCGCCAAGGGCGGTGCCATAGAACGAAAGCATGGCCTCGTAGTGGCTGACGACCAGGGCGATCAGGTCGTCCCCACCAGGCACATTTGGCGGCGCGGTGCCATAAAGCGCGTTAGCCACCGCGGCCAATTTCCACGGCGCACCCTGCGCCCCACGTCCGATCATCACGCCGTCCGCGCCCGAGACCTCAAGCGCGGCTTGCGCATCCTCTGCCGTCACGATGTCGCCGTTGGCAATGACGGGGACGCGCACAGCCTCTTTCACCGCCCGGATCGCCGCCCAGTTGGCGCGCCCCTTGTAGAACTGACAGCGCGTGCGGCCATGGATCGTGATCATCCGCACCCCTGCCGCCTCGGCGCGCCGGGCAAGCTCTGGCGCATTGAGCGTGGCATCGTCCCATCCCAGGCGGGTTTTCAGCGTGACGGGGACGCTGACCGCGTTGGCAACCGCGTCGATCAGGGTCAGCGCATGGTCAAGATCCCGCATCAGCGCCGACCCCGAATAGCCATTTGTGACCTTCTTGGCCGGGCAGCCCATGTTGATGTCGATGATGGCCGCGCCATTGGCTTCGACCATCCGGGCGGCTTCGCCCATCCAGTGGGCATCGCGGCCGGCGAGCTGCACGGCCGTCCGTTGTGCGCCGAACCCAAGCTCCGCCCGCTCGCGCACGCCGGGCTTGGCCTGCACCATTTCCTGACTCGCCACCATTTCGGAGACAACCAGCCCGGCCCCGTACGACGCCACCAGTTGCCGGAATGGCAAATCGGTGATGCCCGCCAGCGGGGCAAGGAGAACAGGGGGCGCAAGAGACGTGGACGCCAGCGAGACGGTCAAGTGATTAATCCTTAGGCACTCAAGCTGAGGTAACGGTCGCAATGGCCTAATGCAAATTTACAGGCGCGACATAGCGCCGCCAAATTCGGCATCGCCTAATTTTTCAGCATAAATGGACGCATCTGGAGAGCGATTGTCACAGGCGAGCGCAAAACGTAGACAGGCGGAAACGGGGAGGAGTCGGAATGCAGGTGGGCGTTGTGATCGTCGCGGCGGGTCGGGGGACACGCGCCGGCGGCTCCAAACCCAAGCAATACCAGCGGCTTGCCGGACGTGTTGTGCTGGAGCGCACCGTCGCCGCCTTTCATTCTCACCCCGCGATTGCGGAGGTTTGCGTTGTCATCCATCCGGATGACCGCGATCTTGCCCAATCGGCGGACTTGGGGGCGGTCACGCTGGTGGCTGGCGGCGCAACGCGGCGCGCCTCGGTCGGGGCTGGTCTCGATGCTCTGGAGCGCGCCAGTCACGTCCTGATCCACGATGGCGCCCGGCCGCTTGTATCGGCGGATCTTATCTCCCGCGTTGTCACCGCGCTTCAGAGTGGTCCGGCGGCCGCTCCGGCCCTGACCGTCACCGACGCGCTTTGGAAGACCGAAAACAACCATGTCCTCGGCATGCAGTCGCGCGAGGGCCTCGCCCGCGCCCAGACACCGCAGGGCTTTGATCTGGCGCGGATCCGCACGGCCCATGCCGCCCATCACGGCGACGCGGCGGATGATGTGGAGGTGGCGCTGAAAGCGGGGCTTGACGTGGCGGTGGTGACCGGGGACGAAACCAACCTGAAGATTACCGACCCCGAAGACTTCGCACGCGCCGAGGCCCTCTTGCAGACAATCCCCGAAAACAGTCCACAAAACAGCAGCACGGATATCCGTACCGGCAACGGCTTTGACGTGCATCGCTTCGGCCCGGGTGACCACGTGATCCTTTGCGGTGTGAAGATCCCCCATGGGCGCGGACTTCAGGGGCATTCCGACGCCGACGTCGGCATGCATGCGGTCACCGATGCGATCTACGGCGCGCTTGCCGAGGGCGATATCGGCCAGCATTTCCCCCCCAGCGATCCCCAGTGGAAAGGCGCAGCAAGCGAGATATTTCTGCGCCACGCATCCGAGCTTGCCCAAAGCCGCGGCTACAGGATCACACATGCGGATTGCACTTTGATCTGCGAGCGCCCCAAGATCGGCCCCCATGCCCAGGCCATGCGCGCCGCCATGGCCGCGATCCTGGGCATCGATGTGGGCGCCATGAGCGTCAAAGCCACCACCTCGGAACGCCTTGGCTTCACAGGGCGCGAGGAAGGCATTGCCGCGCTGGCCTCCGCGACTCTGGTGCGCCCTTGAGCCATGTGATCGCGACACTGGCCGCGATAGGGCTCATACGGCCCGCATCTGGCACCTGGGGGTCACTGGCCGCGATCCCGCTCGCGTGGTGGTTCCACGGCATGTTCGGCTTCCCCGGCTTGGCCATCGCCACGGTCTGCGCGTTTTTTCTGGGCTGGTGGGCCACGGCCGAGGTTGTAAAAAACACCAAGCGCGAAGACCCCTCGGAAGTTGTGGTCGACGAACTGGTCGGCCAGTGGATCGCGCTCTGGCCCTTGTCTTTCGGACTCTGGCAGGCGGGTGCAGGGGACTGGGTGTTTCCCTGGCCGGGCTGGGTGGCGGCCTTCGTGCTTTTCCGGCTTTTTGACATCTGGAAACCGGGGCCCGTTGGCTGGGCCGACCGAATGGCTACGCCCCTTGGCGTGATGCTCGACGATGTCATCGCCGGCGTGCTGGCTGCCGCTGGCGTGGCCGCGTTGGCCGCCATTGCCCATGGGGTCATGGGTCTATGAGCGCAGAAGAGGTTCTGAAAGCCGCCAGGGCGCAGGGCTGGCATATTGCCACGGCCGAAAGCTGTACGGGCGGGCTGATCGCCGGCGCGCTGACCGAAGTCCCCGGCTCCTCCGCCGTCGTCGACCGGGGCTTTATCACCTATTCCAACGCCGCCAAGATGGAGATGCTGGGCGTCCGGGCGGAAACGCTCGAGACCCACGGCGCGGTATCCGAGGAAGTCGCCCGCCAGATGGCCGAAGGGGCGCTGGCGCGTTCGGGCGTAGATCTTGCGATCAGCGTCACCGGCATTGCCGGGCCCGGCGGGTCAGAGTTCAAACCGGAAGGGCGCGTGTGTTTCGGGCTGGCGGTGAAGGGGCTCCCGGTCAGGACAGAAACGCATGACTTCGGCGCCATCGGACGCTGCGCCGTCCGCCGGGCAACCGTGGACCACGCCCTTGCGCTCTGTTTGCGCGCGCTTCAGCCATAAAGCTCTGCCGCCCGGCGTTCGAAGGCGCCCACGATCCGCTGCATGGCATCGTTGAACACGACGCCAATCACCCCTTGCAGGATGGCGTTGCGAAACTCGAAATCGACGAAAAAATGCGCGTCGCAGCCGCCGTCTTCCCGGTCCGTAAAGGCCCAGTCGGATTTAAGGTATCGAAAGGGTCCATCGAGGTATTCCGTGTCGATCTTGTGAGTGTCGGGCCAGAGTATGACACGGCTGCCGAACCGTTCTCGGAAGACCTTGAATGAAATAACCAGATCAGCCTCCATCACCTCGGCGGGTCCATCGGCGTAGCGGCGCCGAATGCGTGCCGCCGCGCACCAGGGCAGAAATTTGGGGTACGACGCCACATCGGCCACTAGGTCATACATCTGCTGCGCCGAATAGGGCATCTGGCGGTTTTCGCTGTGTGTAGGCATGGCGTATCGCGAGGCGTCTTTGCTGGTGACAGTGAGCGCCCATGTCGTAGAGTGCGCACGGAAAATCAAGGGGGCGGAGATGTCGCAGGACGCTTATGTCATCGACGAAATGATCACCGCAAAGGCCATTGCCGCGCGGATCGAGGCGCTGGCGCGCGAGGTGGAAACGACCTTTTCCGGCACGGATAAGCTGATCGTTGTGGGCCTCTTGCGCGGGTCGTTCATCTTCATCGCCGATCTGGTGCGTGAGCTTGATCTGCCCGTCGAAGTCGATTTCCTTGAGGCCTCCAGCTATGGAGACAGTATGGAGTCCAGCCGCGAGGTGCGGATCCTGAAAGACCTTCGCGGCGAGATCGCGGGTCGAGATGTCCTGCTGGTGGAAGACATCGTCGACACCGGCTTTACACTGCGGCACGTGATCCAGTTGCTTAAGTCCCGCAAACCGCGGCGCATGGAAACCATTGCGCTCCTCGACAAACCCTCGCGTCGCGAGGTCGATATCCGGGCGACATGGACCGGTTTTGAGATCCCAGACGAGTTCGTGGTGGGCTACGGGATTGACTACGCGCAACGCAATCGCAACCTTCCGCATATCGGAAAAGTCCGCTTTACATCATGAACTTGCGGCCCTTTCTTCGTATGTCGCGACTGGCGCGCAGACCGGCCGGGGAGCGGCGCGTCAAACTGGTGCTCGGCGCGATCCTGCTGTGCGTGGTGCTCTTTGCCGTCGAGCGCTGGATCGGCTGGCCCGAAGCTCTGACGGTAGAAACCCGCCGATGATCACGAAAGTGTGAGCAGCCTTTGCCCGGCGCTGTGGCACGCTGACACCGAGCTCCGCAGCCATCCAACAGCAACCGGAGGACGATTAATGACATTTCGAGTACTGACCTGCGCCATTGCCGCAGCAACGGGCGTGGCGACGGCGCTTTTTGCCGCCGGGCATACCACCCCTGAAGGGCAGGTGGTCGCGGCACGCAATGCGCAGATGACCCTCTACGGCTATCACGTTGGCCTTCTGGGAAACATGGCCAAGGGCGAAGTGCCCTATGATGCCGATCTTGCTCGCTCCACGGCAGAATTCCTTGCCGCCATGGCAGGTGCGAGCCAGGATCAACTCTGGGTCCCCGGCACAGAACAGGGTGTCGTCGATGGCTCGCGCGCCAAGGCGGACATCTGGACGGATCCCGACGGGTTCGCAGCGGAACTCGCCCGGTTTTCAGAAGCGACCCAGGCGCTGGCCAATGCGGCGGGCGAAGGACTGGAAAGCATGCAGGGCGCGCTTGGCCCCGTTGGCCGGGGCTGCGGCTCTTGCCACGATGCCTACCGCGGCCCCCGCAACTAAGCGGCGGTGCGCAGTTTTCTGAAATGGATCGCGGTTCTCGCTGTGGTGGGGATCGCGGTTTTCTGGTTCGTCACCACGCCCGAGCGGCTGCCGGACACCGCGCTCGACGGCATCACGGGCGACCCGGTCCGCGGTGAACTTGTGTTCTGGGCCGGCGGCTGCGCCTCCTGCCATGCCGCGCCCGGCTCGGAAGGCGACGAAAAACTGGTCCTCGCGGGCGGCGAGCGCTTCCCCTCGCCCTTCGGGACTTTCGTTGCGCCCAACATATCGCCCGACGCCGAAAACGGAATCGGCGGCTTCAGCGATCTCGATTTTGCCAATGCCGTGATCCATGGCACGACACCGAACGGCAGCCACTATTATCCCGCCTTCCCTTATCCGTCCTACAGCAAGGCAACGCTGCAGGATGTGGCCGATCTGAAAGCGTATATGGACGCCCTGCCCGAATCGTCCACGCCGAGCGCGCCTCATGAAGTGGGTTTTCCTTTCAACATTCGCCGCACGCTCGGCGCTTGGAAGTTCCTCTACGGCGCGCCCGATTGGCAGCTTGACCCTGTTTCAGACGAAGCGGTCGAGCGCGGGCGGTACCTGGTCGAGGTCTGGGGACACTGCGGCGAATGTCACACCGACCGAGACGCGCTTGGCGGCCTTGTGCGCGCAGCCTGGCTGGAGGGCGCGCCCGATCCCTCGGGCGAAGGCCGCGTGCCGGGGATCACGCCGGCCGAGCTCGACTGGTCAGCCGGTGACATCGCGTATTACCTTGAAACGGGGTTCACCCCGGATTTCGACAGCGCGGGGGGCCATATGGCCCGGGTCGTACAATCGCTGGCAAACCTGCCGCCCGAGGACCGGGCCGCCATCGCGGCCTACCTTCAGGCGCTGCCTTAGCGGGCCCGCATCTGCGGACCCATGCAGGCGGATCACAACGGACGATCCTCCTGGTCCGTGAGCGGCACGGCCACAAAGCGGCGATAGGCCCGTGTCCCGAGGGTATTGCCCACGATCACAAAGACCACCGCAAAGGGGAGTCCGCTGATTCCCGGCGCGACCGCAAACGCGGCACCGGCAAGCACAAACCCTGCCAGAATAAACGCCGTTCGCACAACATAAGCTATCATCACACGCCCTCTTGCCTCAAGAAGGAGAACTAATGTTCCATTAGGGCGACATTGCGTCAAGAGTTGCGCATTGGTAAGACCAGCAACTCACGACGCCGTGAAGTGGCGAATTCCCGCCTATACCGTTGATTGTTGCCAATTCAGGCTGTTTCAGGCCTGACCAAGTTTTGCAAGCCGCGCCGCGCGCAGCCGCGCAAAGTCGTCGCCGGCGTGGTAGCTCGACCGTGTCAGCGGCGTGGCAGACACCATCAGGAAGCCCTTGCCATAAGCCGCTTTTTCGTAGGACGCGAACTCTTCCGGCGTCACAAAGCGATCGACGCGGTGGTGTTTGGGTGTGGGCTGGAGGTACTGGCCAATGGTCAGAAAATCGATATCCGCGGCGCGCATATCGTCCATGACCTGCAAGACACCTTGCCGGTCCTCACCGAGCCCGACCATGATGCCGGACTTCGTGAACATCGACGGGTCCATTTCTTTCACCTGCTGCAAAATACGCAGGGAATGGAAGTAGCGCGCGCCCGGCCGCACCTCGGGGTAAAGCCCTGGCACAGTTTCGAGGTTGTGGTTGAAGACATCGGGCTTTGCAGCGACGACAATCTCCAGCGCGTCTGGCGTCGCTTTCAGGAAATCTGGTGTAAGAATTTCGATCGTGGTGCCCGGGGACTGGCGGCGCACGGCGCGGATCGTCTGGGCGAAATGCTCGGCCCCGCCATCGGCAACGTCATCGCGGTCAACCGAGGTGATCACCACATGGTTCAGCCCCAGCTTTTTGACCGCATCGGCCACCCGGCCCGGCTCAAACACATCGAGCGCGTCAGGCCGTCCGGTGGCAACGTTGCAGAAAGTGCAGCCGCGCGTGCAGATCTCGCCCATGATCATCATGGTGGCGTGCCCCTGCGACCAGCACTCGCCCACGTTCGGACACCCGGCCTCTTCGCAGACCGTCGTCAGCCGGTGCTCGCGCATGATGTCGCGGGTTTCTTTATAGCCCTTCGACGTGGGCGCCTTGACGCGGATCCAGTCAGGTTTCTTGGGCTGGGCGTTGTCGGCCCTGTGCGCCTTCTCAGGATGGCGCTGGTCGGGGAGTTTCAGATCACGCAAGGGAAGTCACCGATCGTTTGTCTGGCGCTGAGATATACCATAGGGCGCCGCAGGAGCCAGCGCCACACCCGCATGGCTGCTATGCGGTCGCATACAGCGGACCGTTGAAACCCATGGCGGAAATATCTTGAACGAAATCTTGGGGTGAGGCACGATAGATCCACAACAATTCGGGGCAAAGCCCGAAAAGCAATGAACAGGCAGAGCAGTTCCATGGCGCATTTCCGGCACAGGCTTCGGGCGGGTATTCTTAGGGCAGGTGTTTTCACAGTGGCGCTGGCGCTGGCACCCGGATCTGGGGCCCTGGCGCAGGACGCTATAGAAGCTGCATTGGCCGCGCCGCCCGAGATCGAGGGCGTCACGCTCGCCTCCCTGCCCTTTCTGACAGAGTTCTACGCCGCCCGTGACGGCACTCCGCTCTGGACCGATGACCGCGCCGAAGCACTTTTTGAGATCCTCAATGACGGTCTCGACCACGGCTTTCGCCCGCAGGATGTCCACCTGCCCCGGCTTTACGACCTCCACGACGCGCGCCAGAGCGGCGACGCGGCGGACGGACTGGCGTTTGAGCTTGCGGCCAGCGATGCCATGGTGCGGCTCTTGCACCACCTGGTCTTCGGCAAGGTCGATCCCGAACGTCTGGATGCACACTGGAACTTCTCGCGCCCGGTGCTCGGGGACGACCCCGCCAGATCGCTCAACGCGTTCATCGAGGACACGGGCGTTGCCGCGGTACTGCCCGCGCTTGAGCCGACAAATGCCAACTACAACGCTCTGAAATCGGCGCTGGAGACCTACCGGCTGATCCAGATCGACGGCGGCTGGCCGGTTATCCCGGACGGCCCGGCCCTGAAACCCGGCATGCGCGATGCGCGCGTTCAGACGATCCGGCAAAGACTGGCGGCCGAGGGCGTCCTGAGTCCTCAGGGAATCGAATTTCTCTCCGCCACGCCCGAAGATTCCCCAGCCGGGCCCAGCGATCCCGATCTCTATGATCCTTCGCTCGCGGCCGATGTGGCGCGATTTCAGGCGCGGCTGGGGCTTGAGGCCGACGGGGTCATTGGCCCGCGCACACTGACAGCGCTGAACCGCACGGTGGAAGAGCGGATCGACCAGCTGCGCCTCAGCCTCGAACGCGCGCGCTGGCTCGTGCGCGGGCTTGGCGACGACTTCGTTCTGGTCAATATCGCGGGCGCCCGGACCTACGTGGTGCGCGACGGCGCGCTTGTGTGGACCACCCGCTCGATCACCGGGTCAGCCTATCGCAAGACGCCGGTCTTCCGGGACGATATCAAATATATGGAATTCAACCCGACCTGGACCGTCCCCGCCTCGATCCTGAAAAAGGACAAGCTGCCGAAGATCCGGCGCGACCCGGGCTATCTGGCGCGCCACGGCTATTCGGTGATTGCGCCGGACGGCACGCCCGTATCTCCGGCAAGCGTCAACTGGGCGTCGGACGACCCGGGCATAAAGCTTGTGCAGCGGCCGGGGCCGGACAACGCGCTTGGGCTCGTCAAGTTCATGTTTCCCAACGATTACGCGGTCTATCTGCATGATACCAATGACAGAACGCTCTTTGACCGCAACGAGCGCAATCTGAGCTCCGGCTGCGTCCGGGTCGAGGATCCGTTCCTTCTCGCGGATCTTCTGATGATGGGCGATCCCGACTGGAGCCGCGCCAAAATGGAGGCGATCCTAGCCTCGGGCCAGACCACCCGGATCAACCTGCCAGAGCCGATGCCAGTTCTTTTGACCTACTGGACGGCCTGGGTGGAAGACGGCGAGGTGCATTTCCGCGAGGACATCTATGACCGCGACGGCGCCGTTCTGGCCGCCCTGAATGCACCTTATCGGGGCGCATCGCAGTAGATCACCCGATCAGCGGCGCGCCACCCCGATAGGTTTCGTCGTAATGGCGGCGCAGGCGCTCGAGCGCGATCCGCAAGACAATCTTGCCGGACCGCGCCGACCAGCCCATACGCTTTTCCGTAACCTCAAGACCTTCGAGGTGGCAGCAGCACCGGAGGGCGATATCGGCCAGACCCGGCCCCAGATCCCGAAGCGCCGCAAAAACCCGGGCCGAGGCGCCCGCAGGTCCCGCCGCGTGCAGGTCCGCGTCCTGCGGCGCCGGGGCTTCGGCCGTCAGCAAGCCTTCCCAGTTCCGCGCGCCCTCGGGGCCCGCCGCCGCGAGTTCATAGTCCTCGCGCAACCGTTCCCCGGCGCGCACCTGTGCTTCGTCGAGAAACGGTGTGCCATCCTTTTCCCGGCGCCGCGCCAAAACCACGACCGGGCTTTCGGCAAGTCCGTAGCGCACCCGCCGCGAGCGCGGCCTGTCTTCGGTGTCCTCGGTTGCCCTATGGAAATCCGCCGCTGCTTCGGCAAACCCGGCCTCGGCTTCCGCCTCTGCGGCGCGGTCCGCCCTGTCTTGCAGCTCAGATTTGCCCGCCGGAGTGATCCGGTAGCGCGTGATCCGACCTTCGGTCACGATCGTGATCCAGTCTTTCAGGGCCATGGCCTGCGCGATGCCCCGGTCAACCACGGCGGTCCGCACTGAGCGCCCGTCGGGAAGTTCGAGCACTACCACGGCTTTTTCCATATCACGCGCAACGGCCAGAACCGCGCCGCTTTCGTTCAGACGCGCGAGCACGCGGGCCGCGTCGGCCTCAAGCTGGGTATCATCGGGCAAAACCGCGCCCTCGGTACCGGAAATAGACATATCAGGGGTCTCCTCGAGACGGCCCCGTGTCCGCGCAGAACGCGCCGCTGGGCCAATCAGATGCAAGGCTTCGTCAACAAGAATGTCATCGCGCCGGGCCTCGACACGGCGAATCTGGCGCAAGACTGTGGAGGCATGGCAACCGGCCGCACGGGCAAGGTCGCGGATGGACTGGCCGCCTTCGGTATGGGCGAGATAGTTCCGGGCCGCCGACGGCACCCAGGCCGGCACGGCCGGCAGCGTTTCCACTAACCCTCGTCTCACTTGGTCTGTCATCGTCCTGCCGCCGTGAACGCCCCGTCCCAGGCCACGAGCGCCTACAACCTAAAGATGTTTTGGTTACAGGAACCTTAACGGTTTCGCTAAAATCGAACATTCCTCATCGCATTTAATACAATGATAAATATGCGTTCGTTTCCGCCGGCCAATACGCAACACCCGTTCTAGTTGTGCGATGAACGGGGCGAGACGAAAGAAGGACACCATAGAATGAATGATATTCTGACGCTCCTGCGGCAACTCAAACGCTCGAAACTTCTGGTCAAAGCGGCGCGCCACGGGCTTGCCGATTATGTCCGGGACCGGGATCTCGGGCGGATCCTGGGGCTGCCCAAGCCCCCCTCACCGCGCCAGGCGGCACTGCGGCTTTTGGAAGAAGAGGCGGCACTTGAGCGCGCCCGCTCTTCGGGCGTGGGGAGCTACCGCGTAACCCAGCACGTGGACGTCATGATCGCGCTGATGGCCGAGGCGCAGCTGGTGCGCCAGGCCGCTCAGACAAAAGCGTCAGGCATCGAGGCCTTGCGCCGCGCCACATAGTCGGCCAGCGCTTCGCGGATGGCCGGATCAAGCGTCGGCTCCTGGTAGCCGTCCAGCAGCTTTTGCACCCGCACCCGGGCCAGCGCCGAGGTGTCCCGGCTACCCTCGTCGACCCAGGTCTCAAATGGTTTGTAATCCAGAACCTCACTGCGCCAGAACGCCGACTGGTAGTTTGCATGGGTATGCGCGGCGTCCAGATAGTGCCCGCCGGGCCCGACCTCGCGCAGCGCACCCATGGCCTGTGCGTTCTCATCAACGGCCACGCCTTCGGCCAACCGGTGCAGCACGCCCAGCTGATCGGCGTCCATGACGAATTTCTCGAAGGATGAGACCAGACCACCTTCAAGCCAGCCGCAGGCGTGAAGCATGAAGTTGACGCCCCCCATGAGCGCAGCGTTGAGCGAGTTTGCAGATTCGTATCCGGCCTGCGCGTCCGCTAGCTTCGAACCCGTGAACCCGCCGCCCGATCGGTAGGGCAATCCAAGGCGGCGCGCGAGTTGACCAGCACCATAGATGATCTGGCTGGCTTCCGGCGTCCCGAAGGTGGGTGCGCCCGAGTTCATGTCGATCGAGGTCACGAAGGCCCCGAAGATCACGGGCGCGCCGGGCTTAATCAACTGGGAATAGGCGACACCGGCCAGAACCTCGGCCAGAATCTGCGTCAGCGTGCCGGCAACGCTGACCGGCGCCATGGCGCCGCCGACAATGAAGGGCGAGATGATCGCGGCCTGTCCGGCTGCCGCATAGACCTCCAGCGCGCCCATCATCGTGGCATCGAACGTGAGCGGCGAGTTGATGTTAATGAGCGAGGTCATGGCGCAGTTCTCCGCCATCGCCGCCTCACCGAAGAGAAGCTTGCACATCTCTACCGAGTCCGCCGCCCGCTCCGGCTCGGTCACAGATCCCATGAAGGGTTTGTCCGACAGGGTCATATGCGCAAAAAGCATGTCGAGGTGCCGCTTGTTTACCGGCACATCCGTGGGCTCGCAGACCGTCCCCCCCGAATGGTGCAGCCATTTCGACATGTAGCCCAGTTTCACGAAGGTCTCGAAATCCTCCATCGTGGCGTAGCGTCGACCGTTTTCATCCCGGACAAATGGCGGACCGTAGACCGGCGCGAGAACCAGCGACCTGCCGCCGATCTCTACATTGCGCTCGGGGTTGCGGGCGATCTGGGTAAAGCGCGCCGGCGCCGTGGCGCAAAGCTGTCGGGCAAGGCCCTTGGGGATGCGGACACGCTCGCCGGTGACGTCGGCGCCCGCGGCCTTCCAGCGCTTAAGCGCGCCGGGGTTGTCCACGAATGCCACGCCGATCTCTTCGAGCACGGTTTCCGCGTTGGCCTCGATGATCCCGAGCGCTTCCTCGTCCAGAATCTCGAAATTGGGGACCTTGCGCTCGATGTAGCGGGATGCTTCGATCTTCACGCCCGTGCGTTCCGCGCGTCGGGCCGCGCCGCCGCCCGAGCGCCCCCGCCGTCTTTGTGCTGCCTCCGCCATGCGTCATACCCCGTCCTATGCGTCCAGTGGATTGGGAATACCGAAAAAACCCCGCACCATGCGGCAGTTTGCGGCGGATCAGACGCAAACGCGACATCTAGGTCGTCAAGAATCGCTCCATGTCGCGCATGACCCGTTCCCACTCTGGTTCTTGCGGCAAAAGGGCGTGATTGGGGCTATCGACGCGTGAGAACTCGGCCCCCGGCACACCGGCCGCGATCCGTTGCCCCTGCGAGATGGGATGGATGGCATCACCCGTGGAGTGAAAGACCAGCGTCCGCGCCCTTACGTCCGGCAGCAAACCCGTTACGTCGAAACGGTCGACGGTCTTGCGCAGCTCAACCGCGCGGTCCGGCGCAATGGTCGCAGCTTGTGTTGCGATCTGGGAGTCAATCTCTTCGCGCGTCGCTTCGGGGATGAAGAGCGCACCGAAAGCCCGGACAAAGGCGCTGTTGCCCTGCCCCCAACCCGCGCGGATCATGCCCAGAATGGTCTCTTCGTCGGCTGCACCCGGTTCTGGCGGACGGAAAACGCGCCCCAGAGCATAGCCGCCTAGGATGACCAGTTTGCGCAGGCGGTCGGGGTGGCGGACAGCGTAGGCCAGCGCAACCGGCGCCCCTTGCGAGCAGGCAAAGATGTCCACTGTTGCGGCGCCCGAGGCATCCGCCACAGCTTCAAGATCATTCACGAAGTCGTCCAGCCGGTCGAGCCTAGCGTCGCGTCCCGATAGACCGGTGCCCCGCAGATCGTAGCGCAGTAGACGGCGATAGCGGGATAAGCGGTCGATGTAGGGCTGCCAGAGTGGGCAGGACAAATCGCGCTCTAGATGCGACAGCCAGTGGCTGGCCCGGATCAGAACCGGCCCGTCGCCAGACTCGGCCCAGGCAATGGGCGTGCCGTCGGCCGAGGCCACGTAGCGCACGCGGCTTGCTTTTGACGGCACAGTGTCTACCGGAGGCGCAGTGTCACCCATGCGCACCTCTGGGCGAAACTCGAAACCCTTGCGCGGGACGGTGCGGATGATCCTCTGTTCTTTGCCACTGTCCCCAAGCGCCCGGCGCGCTCCGCTGATGCGCGCGTTGATTGTGGCATCGGACACGGCAAGGCCCTGCCAGACAGCCTCGACAAGCGCATCCTTCAACACAACCGACCCCGCGTTGCGTGCCAGAAACGCAATCAGGTCAAAGACTTGCGGTTCCACGTGCACGGTTTCGCCCGCCCGACGCAGCACAAAGCGTTCGAGGTCCAGTTCGCAGTCTTCAAAGCGCAAGATCATCGGCGGGGCCCGGGCCAGCGACGCGCGGAAATGCGGTCTTGCCGCGATCTCAAGCAAATCAGAAGCAAAACACAAGACTTCCTTCAGGCCATCTTCAAGCGCGGCGGCCCGCGGTCTGTTTGGATGGGCTCAGAGAAGGAAAGGAACACAAGATGCTCAAGACAGATGACACCATCAAAAGACGCCCGGACGGATCCATCGACACGGGTTTTTACATTGAGCAGGGTCGCCGCGCCCGGAGCGAGGCGGCAGTGCGCCCCTTCGCTGGCGCGCCGCCTGCCACCCGGCGGCAGCGCTGGTCGCCCCTGCGGGTTTTCTTCTGAGCCGCCTTGACGCTTGCAGAGGGCGGCTGGCTTGCATATGGCGGGGGCATGAGTACGCAGAGCGCCGCCGGTCAGCACGACCGCCTTCTCATCGTCGATTTCGGTAGCCAGGTCACCCAGTTGATCGCACGGCGGTTGCGCGAGTTGAACGTCTACTGCGAAATCCACCCCTACCAGAATGTAACCGATGCGTTCCTGAAGGACTTCGCGCCCAAGGCCGTGATCCTGTCGGGCGGTCCGGCGAGCGTGCCGGACGCGGGCAGCCCTCGGGCGCCGGGCGGTCTCTGGACGGCGGGCATCCCGGTTCTGGGCATCTGCTATGGCCAGCAGGTCATGATGCAGCAGCTCGGGGGCCGCGTGGAACAGGGCGACACCACGGCCGAGTTCGGACGCGCCTATGTCTCGCCCACCTCCGTGACGCTGCCACTGCTTGACGGCTGGTTCGACGACACGCGCGAGCAGGTCTGGATGAGCCACGGCGACCATGTGGCCGCCCTTGCCCCCGGTTTCGACGTCTTCGGCACCTCGCCCGGGGCCCCTTTCGCGATTACCGCGGATACCGCGCGCAATTTCTTCGCCGTCCAGTTCCATCCCGAAGTGCATCACACCCCGAACGGCGCGCGGCTTTATGAGAATTTCGTCCGTCTCGCGGGCTTTAAGGGCGACTGGACCATGGGCGCCTACCGCGACGAGGCCATCGCCAAGATCCGCGCGCAAGTGGGCGACGGCAAGGTCATCTGCGGACTCTCGGGCGGTGTCGATAGTTCGGTGGCGGCGGTGCTGATCCACGAAGCCATCGGCGACCAGCTGACGTGTGTTTTCGTCGACCACGGTCTTTTGCGGCAGGACGAAGCCGAGGAAGTCGTAGCCATGTTCCGCGACAACTACAACATTCCGCTGATCCACGCCGACGAAAGCGCACTGTTTCTCTCAGAGCTTGACGGCGTTTCCGATCCGGAAACAAAGCGGAAGACCATCGGCAGGCTCTTCATCGACGTTTTCCAGAAGCACGCCGCCGCGGTGGGCGGGGCCGAGTTTCTGGCCCAGGGAACGCTCTACCCGGACGTGATCGAAAGCGTCAGTTTCTCCGGCGGACCCTCGGTGACGATCAAAAGCCACCACAACGTCGGCGGCCTGCCCGAGAAGATGGGGCTAAAGCTGGTCGAACCCCTGCGCGAACTTTTTAAGGACGAGGTGCGCGAGTTGGGGCGCGAGCTGGGCCTTCCCCAAAGCTTCATCGGCCGCCACCCCTTTCCCGGTCCCGGCCTTGCGATCCGCTGCCCCGGCGAGATCACGCGCGAAAAGCTGGGCATCCTGCGCAAGGCCGACGCGGTCTATATCGACCAGATCCGCAAGCACGGGCTCTATGACGACATCTGGCAGGCTTTCGTGGCAATCCTTCCCGTGCGCACCGTGGGCGTCATGGGCGACGGGCGTACCTATGACTACGCCTGCGCCCTGCGGGCGGTAACCTCGGTCGACGGGATGACAGCCGATTACTATCCCTTCACCCACGAGTTTCTGGGCGAGACCGCCACGCGGATCATCAACGAGGTGAAGGGCATCAACCGCGTCACCTATGATGTGACCTCGAAACCCCCGGGCACCATAGAGTGGGAGTGACCCCGCCGACAGACCCGCCGCGCCTGTCCGGCGGCGCACAACGCACGTCCCCATGACCACCGAAACACAAGACCCCGCCGACGCCGCACCGCGGCCTTTGCTGGCCACCCTCTGGATGACGGGCGCAATCGTATCGTTCACCTCCATGGGCGTGGCGGGGCGCGAGCTTGGCGGGATCCTCGACACCTTCGAGATCATGTTCTTCCGCTCGGTGATCGGTTTTTTCATCGTCATCGCGGTGGCCGCCGCGCTCGGGCGCCTTGGCCGCATCCGGGCGCGGAAGATGCACCTGCACACGATGCGCAACACATGCCACTTCCTCGGCCAGAACCTCTGGTTCTACGCGGTCACAGTGATCCCGCTCGCGCAGGTCGTCGCCCTGGAATTCACCACACCGCTCTGGGTGACCCTGCTTGCGCCCTTTGTCCTGGGCGAACGTCTGACACGCACACGGGCGCTGGCAGCATTCTTCGGTTTTGTCGGCATCCTGATCGTGGCCCGTCCCGATTTCACCGAAATCGATCCGGGCGTCCTGGCGGCCGCAGCCTCCGCCATCGGGTTTGCCGGCTCGATCATGCTGACGAAGATACTGACACGCACGGAAACCATCGTATCGATCCTTTTCTGGCTGACGGTCATTCAGGCCTTCCTCGGCGCGGGCTTTGCCGGCTGGGATGGGGATATCGCCTTGCCCGATGGGCAGGCGCTGCCTTGGGTAATAGTCATCGCCTGCGCTGGTCTGACCGCCCACCTCTGCCTGACGAAAGCTCTCACGCTTGTGCCGGCGGTCATCGTCGTGCCGCTCGATTTTGCCCGCCTGCCGGTGATCGCCATCGTCGGCATGTTGCTTTACGGCGAGCGGCTGGACGTCTTCGTCTTTGCCGGCGCTCTCGTGATATTTGCGGCCAACTACCTCAATATCGTCGCTGAGGCGCGAAAAGCGTCACAAAATTGAGACACTTCCCCGGCCCAAGCGCCCTTTGACGCCGCGTCAGAAATTGACGCATCGGCAGGCGCACACGTAGCGATTGAGAACGGTTTCTAGACCACTCTTAAATCGTCAAGGAAAAACAAAAATGAATAAGCTATACGCAAGTGCCGCGGCTTCGGCCCTTATGGCACTCGCCTCTGGCGCGCATGGCGCCGGTTTGGAGAGATGGGACCAGTCAGTCGAGATTCTCTTCGAGGAGGGGACTTACGTCGAATTTGGCTTTGCCATCACCGACCCCGACGTTTCGGGTCAGCTGGGTCCGCTCAGCAGTGGCGACATGGCCGAGTCCTTCAGCAACTGGGGCGTCCGGTTCAAGACCGACCTGAACGACAAGCTAGCCCTTGCGGTGATGGCCGATCAGCCCATCGGAGCCAATGTGGATTACCCGCTGTCGGCTTTCCCCTACCCCTTCGCCGGATCGACCGCCGAAGTGAACGGGGTGACCCTCACCGCCGCGCTCAAGTACCAGTTCGATGAACGTTGGAGCGCCATCGGCGGCCTCCGCCTGCAGCAACTGGACGGCTCGGTTGCGATCCCCGTGTTCGGGAACTACGCACTGGAGGTCGATGACAGCTACGAGCTGGGCGGGGTCGTTGGGATTGCCTATGAAATCCCAGACATCGCGCTGCGGGTGGCGCTGACCTATCACTCCGAATTCGAGCACTCGTTCTCGGGAACGGAAACCATCACCGACCCGCTGACGGGCATCACGGCCACCCTGCCGTCGACCTTTGAGACGACGATCCCGCAGGCGGTGAACCTCGAATGGCAGACCGGCATCGCAGCCAACACCCTGCTTTTCGGTAAAGTTCGCTGGGTCGAATGGTCGGTCTTTGAGATCGCCCCACCGGTCTTTGGCCAGCCGCTGGCATTCATCCGCGACGACTATATCACCTATACACTGGGCGTCGGGTACCGCTTTAACGAGAACTGGGCGGCGGCGATCGAAGCAGGCTATGAGCCCCAGGCCAATAGCCCCCAAGGCAACCTGGGGCCCACGGACGGCGGCAACTTCATCTCCGCCGGGGCCACCTACACCCAAGGCAACACCGATTTCACCTTTGGTGCGCTTTACACCGATGTGGGTGACGCGATCACGACCACAATCGGTTCGGACTTCGCCGGCAACGACTCGTGGAGCCTGGGCTTCCGTATTGGTCAGCGCTTCTGAGTCCCGCGCTTTTTGGATTGTAAGAGAACCCCGCGTCCTGGCGCGGGGTTTTTCGTTTGCGCAGGTTTCGGACTGCACCGGCCAAGCTGGCGCGGTAAAGTCCCGCCATGACCACGCAGCAAACCCTCAGCACCCGTGCCTGGGCCGAACTCATGCTTCTGGCGCTGGTCTGGGGCGCCTCTTTTCTGTCGATCCGGATCGCGCTGGATGAGGTACCCTTCGTCACCTCCGTGGCGTTCCGGGTGGGCATTGCCTCTGTCGCTCTTTGGACCGTGGTGCTGATTTCCGGTCGCACAGTGCCGCGCGCATTGCGCATCTGGATCGCCTTTTTTGGCATGGGGCTTCTGAACAACGTGATCCCCTTCTCGCTGATGGCCTGGGGGCAGTTGCACATCGAAACCGGGCTGACCTCGATCCTCAATGCCACGACAGCGATATTCGGCGTGCTCCTTGCGGCGCTCTTTTTCGCCGACGAGCGGCTAACACCGCGCAAGGCGCTTGGGGTGACGCTCGGGTTTTTTGGCGTCGCCACGGCGATTGGCCTGTCGTCGCTTCTGGCTTTCGACCCGCGGTCGCTGGCGCAGATCGCGGTTTTAGCGGGGACACTGTCTTACGGGCTGGCGGGCGTCTGGGCACGGAAATTCCTCGCCGGCCTCGACCCCGTGGTCGCGGCAGCAGGGATGCTGACCGCCTCCACTGTGATCATGGTGCCGGCCGCCTACGCCTTTGACGGGCCGATCAGCTTTGATCTGGCGCCGCGCACCCTCATGGCGATTGGCTATTATTCCTTTATCGCCACCGCCTTCGCCTATCTTCTTTACTACCGGGTCCTTGCCATGGCCGGCAGCGGCAATCTCTTGCTCTGCACACTTCTGATCGCCCCCGTGGCAATCGTGTTGGGCGGGCTTGTCCTCGGCGAGGCGCTGCACCCCCGCGCCTATCTGGGCTTTGCGCTGCTTGCCCTGGGACTTCTGATCATCGACGGTCGGGTTCTTGCCAGATGGCGCCGCCTAACGGCGTGACATTACCTGCTTTTCCGGGCAGAAACCGGAAACTACGGGACGCAGGGGCCTTACGGGCAATGATCTATTCTTCAGCCGCCGACTGGCGCAAGGCATCCGGCAAACGGGTTCTGGTTTTCGGGATGTCGGGCCTTGGGAAAACCCATATATCGAACCTTCTGCGGAAATCCGGCGGCTGGTTCCATTACTCCGTGGATTACCGTATCGGCACCCGCTACATGGGTGAGCACATCGCGGACAACTTCAAGGCCGAGGCGATGAAGGTACCGTTTCTGGCCGACCTCTTGCGCAGCGACTCGATTTATGTCGGCTCAAACATCACCTTCGACAACCTTGCGCCACTCTCGACCTATCTGGGCAAACCCGGAGACCCCGCCCGGGGCGGTATCCCTTTTGCGGAATACCTGCGGCGGCAGGACCAGCACCGCAAAGCCGAAGTCGCCGCCCTGACCGACACCGTCCATTTCATCGACCGTGCCGGGCGGCTCTATGGCTACGGCAACTTCATCTGCGACAGCGGCGGCTCGATCTGCGAGGTGGTCGATCCGGACGACCCGGACGATCCGATCATGACGACGCTCGCGAAAAGCATGCTCTTGATCTGGATTGAAGGCACCGAGGCGCATGCCCAGGAACTGATCCGTCGGTTCGATAAGGACCCAAAACCCATGTATTACCAGCCCGATTTCCTAGCCGGGGCCTGGGCCGACTACGCCTCTGAGACCGGCATCAGCCCCGAAAAGGTCGACCCCGATCATTTCGTCCGCTGGACCTTCGCCAGGGCCGTCGCCCACCGGCAGCCGCGCTATGCGGCCATTGCCAAGCAGTGGGGCGTGACGGTGACCGCCGATCAGATCTCTGCGGTTCACGATGCCGCGGGGTTCGATGCGCTCATCGAAGCCACCCTTGAAGCCGCCTGAAGGCCGGTTTATTTACGCGGTCCATTTCGCAGAGGCTGCCGATGCCCATCAAACTGCCCTCCGACCTGCCCGCCTTTGACGTTCTGACGGACGAGGGCGTCATGGTCATGGACGACGCGCAGGCCTCGCGGCAGGATATTCGGCCGCTCCGGATCGGGCTTCTCAACCTCATGCCCAAAAAGATCCAGACCGAAAACCAGTTCGCCCGGCTGATCGGTGCGACGCCGTTGCAGATCGACCTGCAGCTGATCCGCATGACCGAGCATGAGACCAAGAACACCGCCGCCGAGCATATGGCCGCCTTCTATCGCCCCTTTCAGGAGGTGAAGGCCGAGAAATTCGACGGGCTCATCATCACTGGCGCGCCGATCGAGCACCTTCCGTTCCCCGAGGTCACCTATTGGGACGAACTGACAGAGGTGATGGACTGGACGCAGACCAACGTCCATTCAACCTTCGGCGTCTGCTGGGGCGGCATGGCGATGATCAACCATTTCCACGGCGTCAGAAAGCACATGCTGGAGGCCAAGGCCTTTGGCTGTTTCCGCCACGCCAACCTCGAACCCGCCTCGCCCTATCTGCGCGGATTTTCCGATGATTGCGTGATCCCCGTGAGCCGCTGGACCGAGATGCGGCAGGATGAAATCGCAGCGGCCGATGGCCTGACGACGCTCCTCGGCAGCCCCGATGTGGGCCCCTGCCTCGTGGAAGACCCGACGCACCGGGCGCTCTACATCTTCAATCACTTCGAATACGACAGCGGCACGCTGAAGGAAGAGTACGACCGGGACGTCACGAACGGCGCCGCAATCAACGTGCCGATAAACTACTATCCCGATGACGATCCGTCGCGGGAGCCCCAGAACCGCTGGCGCAGCCACGCGCATCTTCTATATGGCAACTGGATCAACGAGATTTATCAGTCGACGCCATATGACATGGATACCATCGGGACTTAGCGCGTTCGCCGCCGTTGCCACCGTGGCGGTACTCGGCGGCTGCGTGGATTACCGCGCGGACCGCCGCGAAGCAGAAGCCGAGCGCGCCTACCCCCCCACTGGGCAGTTCGTCGACGTGAACGGCGCGAAGATCCACGTCCACGTTGCGGGTCAGGGTCCCGATCTGGTGATCATCCATGGCGCCGGCGGCAACACACGGGACTATACGTTCCAATTCCTCGACCTGATCCGCGACCGCTACCGCGTCTTCATCGTGGACCGTCCCGGCCTTGGCTGGAGCGACCGCGCCGGGCCCGAGTACGAAGGCACCTGGAACACCGCCGCCGAAAGCCCGCGCCTGCAGGCACGCGTGCTCCACGCCGCGGTCAGCGCGCTCGGCGCCGAAAAACCCATTGTCATGGGACACTCCTACGGTGGCGCGGTGGCGCTGGCCTGGGCGCTCGAATTTCCCCAGGACACCGGTGCCCTGGTCGTCGTCTCGGGCGCCTCGCACCCCTGGCAAGGCCCCCTTGGCCCGCTTTATCGCATCAACTCAAGCGGGTTTGGCAGTGCCACAGTGATCCCGCTGATCACCGCCTTTTCCACCGAAGGCGCGACCGAAACGGTGCTAAAAGGCATCTTCGCTCCGCAAGACCCCCCCGAAGGCTATGCCGAAGGCTTCGGCGCTGCCATGTCCACGCGCCGGTCCAGCCTAAGGGCCAATGCCCGGCAGGTGAACAGCCTCAAACCCCATCTGGCCGAGATGGCGCCGCACTACGACCAAATCGCCGTGCCGACCGAGATCGTTCATGGCGCTGTCGATACGATCGTGCCCATCGACATCCATTCCGAAGCGCTGGAACGCGCGGTCCCGGAGGCGCGACTTACGCGGCTCGACGGTATCGGGCACATGCCCCACCACGCCGCACCGGCCGATGTTGTCGCCGCCATCGACCGGGCCGCCGCCCGCGCCGGATTGCGCTGAGGCCCCCGCGCCGCCATATTGGCAGAACATGTTACGGAGATTTACATGAAGCTGCCCTTCGACGGCGCAATCAGCGCGTACTACGAAAACGACGCTCCGAAAGACGTGCGCAAGGCCGTCGAGAAGTCGGACAAGGGGCCGGTCCTGGTGGACTACCCCTATGACCAGCGGATGCACCGCGACGACTACGATGACACGCTGCACAAATTGCAGATCGAACTGGTCAAGCTGCAGGCCTGGGCCCGCGCCTCGGGTGCGCGGATCGCCATCCTTTTTGAAGGCCGTGATGCCTCGGGTAAAGGAGGCACAATCAAGCGGTTCCGGGAATATCTTAATCCACGCACCGCCCGCGTCGTCGCCCTGCCGAAGCCAACGGACCGCGAAAGCACCCAGTGGTATTTCCAGCGCTACGTGGCGCACCTGCCTGCGGCGGGCGAGATCGTGATTTTCGACAGGTCCTGGTACAACCGCGGGGTTGTCGAGCAAGTGTTCGGCTTCTGCACACAGC
>JBCDED010000044.1:0-31419 GCA_039179985.1 Pseudomonadota bacterium | reverse complement strand
GTCGGCATAGAACTTCTCGTTTTTTAATACTTCGTACCCATGAAATTCTATGATCTTATTCTTCTTTGGAATAGAAGAGTACAGATCAATTACCTTTTCTTGCTCGAGTGCAGAATAGTAGGATAATGGCATGTAGAAGTAAATCTTTGCGCCTTGACTTTCAGCCCTTTGAATGGATGTTTCGACCATTTCAGGAAGGGTCGCACGATATCTCTGACGCACTCCAAGATTTCGCGCTGCGCCGGCGGATCGAGGTAATTTTGATGGATTGCAAAGTCTGAAACGCGCAATACAGCCATTTATCCACCATCCCTGCCACACTGCCGAAAATTAGGCGCTGAATCTGCCCGCATAAAGAAGTCAAAGGTTGCAGCCCCCCGGCCCCCTGCCTATATACCCTGCGAACTGCGCGAAGCACACGTTTTGCGCGACAATCATCTGGGGCAAAGGCGCCATTCAGGGCCAGAGCTCCGCGTTATCGCCTTATAGTAAAAAGGGATCGTAATATGTCAAAAGTTATCGGTATCGACCTCGGAACCACAAACAGCTGCGTTGCCATCATGGATGGATCCCAGCCGCGCGTGATTGAGAACTCCGAAGGTGCGCGAACCACACCATCTATCGTTGCGTTCACAGATGATGAACGTCTGGTCGGCCAGCCTGCAAAACGGCAAGCCGTAACCAACCCCGACAACACCATTTTCGGCGTAAAGCGCCTGATCGGCCGCCGCAACGACGACGCCGATTTGTCCAAGGACAAAAAGAACCTCCCCTTTGCTGTGATTGACGGCGGTAACGGCGACGCGTGGGTGGAAGCCAAAGGTGAGAAATACTCTCCGTCCCAGATCTCGGCCTTCATTCTCGGCAAGATGAAAGAGACGGCGGAAAGCTACCTTGGCGAAGACGTCACACAGGCCGTGATCACAGTGCCTGCCTATTTCAACGACGCGCAACGTCAGGCGACCAAAGACGCGGGTAAAATCGCCGGTCTGGAAGTTCTGCGGATCATCAACGAACCGACAGCAGCGGCGCTCGCCTATGGTCTCGACAAGGAAAACACTCAAACCATTGCAGTTTTTGACCTTGGCGGCGGCACATTCGACGTCACAATTCTTGAAATCGACGACGGTCTTTTCGAAGTGAAATCCACCAACGGGGATACCTTCCTCGGCGGCGAAGACTTCGACATGCGCATCGTCAACTACCTCGCCGATGAGTTCAAAAAGGAAAACGGCGTCGACCTGACCGCCGACAAGATGGCCCTGCAGCGCCTGAAGGAAGCTGCCGAAAAGGCCAAAATCGAACTCTCGTCGTCGAGCCAGACCGAAATCAACCAGCCGTTCATCTCGATGGACCCGAAGGCTGGCACGCCGCTGCACATGGTCATGAAACTGACCCGCGCGAAGCTCGAAACGCTGGTGGGCGATCTCATCAAAAAGTCGTTGAAGCCGTGCCAGGCCGCTCTGAAAGATGCGGGTCTGTCCACCGGAGACATCGACGAGGTGGTTCTGGTCGGCGGCATGACCCGGATGCCGAAGGTCATCGAAGAGGTGACCAAATTCTTCGGCAAAGAGCCCCACAAGGGCGTGAACCCTGACGAAGTGGTCGCCATGGGCGCCGCCATCCAGGCCGGTGTCCTGCAGGGTGACGTGAAAGACGTCGTGCTTCTCGACGTGACGCCGCTGTCGCTTGGCATCGAGACGCTGGGCGGCGTGTTCACCCGCCTGATCGACCGCAACACCACGATCCCAACGAAGAAAAGCCAGATCTTCTCGACCGCCGAAGACAACCAGAACGCGGTGACGATCCGGGTCTTCCAGGGCGAACGCGAGATGGCCGCAGACAACAAGATACTCGGTCAGTTCAATCTCGAAGACATCCCGCCGGCGCCGCGCGGTCTGCCACAGATCGAGGTGACCTTCGACATCAACGCCGACGGCATCGTGAACGTGGGCGCCAAGGACAAGGGCACCGGCAAAGAGCAGAAGATCACGATCCAGGCGTCGGGCGGTCTGTCGGACGACGAGATCGATCAAATGGTCAAGGACGCCGAGGCCAACGCCGAAGCGGACAAGTCGCGCCGCGAACTGGTCGAAGCCCGCAACCAGGCCGAAAGTCTGATCCACTCGACCGAAAAGTCGATGGAAGAGCATGGCGACAAGGTCGACCCGGCGACGATCGAGGCGATCGAATTGGCCATCGGCGCGCTGAAGGAACAGCTTGAAACCGAAGACGCCGGCAAGATCAAATCGGGCATCCAGAACGTGACCGAAGCGGCCATGAAACTGGGCGAGGCGATCTACAAGGCCGAACAGGAAAAAGCGGGCGAAGCGGCACCGGAGGGTGGCGACGAGCCGTCGGGCGTGGACGAAGACATTGTCGACGCCGATTTCGAGGACCTCGACGACGACAAGCGCGCGTCGTAAGCATGGCCTGAACGGATCTGGACCGGCCTGACCGAAAGGGCCGGTCCTTTTCGTTCCAAAAAGGGAACCGCTGATGGCAAAGCGTGACTACTATGAGGTTCTGGGCGTTGCAAAAGGCGCATCGCCGGATGAGATCAAGAAGGGCTTTCGCAGGAAGGCCAAAGAACTTCATCCCGACCGCAACGCCGACAACCCCGATGCCGAAACCGCGTTCAAAGAAGTGAACGAGGCCTATGACGCACTGAAAGACCCCGACAAGAAAGCCGCCTACGACCGGTTCGGCCACGCCGCCTTTGAGGGCGGCATGGGCGGTCCCCGTGGCGGGTACGGTCAACAGGGTGACTTCGCCAGCGCCTTCTCGGATGTCTTCGACGATCTCTTTGGCGACTTCATGGGTGGCGCTCGCGGCGGTGCGCGCCAACGGGCCACGCGCGGCGACGATCTGCGCTATAATCTCGGAATCACGCTGGAAGAGGCTTACGGCGGCCTGCAGAAGACGATCAACGTCCCGACATCTGTTGCCTGTACCGCCTGCAACGGCACCGGGTCCGAGGCGGGTGCCGAGCCGACCACCTGCCCGACCTGCTCTGGTATGGGAAAAGTCCGCGCGCAACAGGGCTTTTTTACGGTGGAGCGCACCTGCCCCACGTGCTCTGGCCTCGGCCAGATCATCCAGAATCCCTGCAAGACCTGCGGCGGTTCCGGGCGGATACAGAAAGACCGCTCACTCAGCGTCAACATCCCGCCCGGTGTCGAAACGGGCACGCGCATCCGTCTCGCAGGCGAAGGCCAGGCCGGTCTGCGCGGCGGACCTTCGGGCGATCTCTACATCTTTATCGAAGTTCAGGAACATCCGCTTTTTGAACGCGACGGGCCGCATCTTTTCTGCCGGGTGCCGGTGAGCATGACAACCGCGGCCCTGGGCGGCGACATCGAAGTACCCACCATCGACGGCGGGCGCAGCCGCGTGAAGATTCCCCAGGGCAGCCAGTCGGGCCGACAGATGCGCTTGCGCGCCAAAGGCATGCCCGCCCTGCGCGGCGGCGGCCAGGGCGATATGCTGATCGAACTGGCTGTGGAAACACCCGTAAACCTGACCTCGCGGCAGAAAGAGCTGCTGAAGGAATTCGAGGACCTGAGCGAGGACAACAACCCCGAGGGGTCGAGCTTTTTCTCCAAGGTTCTGAATTTCTGGGAAGGCATGAAGAGCTGATCGTACCTCCGGCCACGAAAACTTAACTCTCCTTTTAGGCTTTTTGCGGCAGGCTTGCCCCATGGGCGAGGACCGGGAACTTTCTGAACCAATGCTGCCGCTTTTTGAGGGGCAAGAGTTCATTGTCACCGGCCCAAAGGGCGCCCAGCCCTCCTATATCCGCGATCATCGCAAGCGGCTGCGCGAACGCTTCGTCGCGGGCGGCGCCAGTGCTATGCCGGATTACGAGCTTCTGGAACTAATTTTGTTCCGCGCCATTCCGCGCTGCGATGTCAAACCCGTCGCGCGGCGCCTCCTGGATACATTCGGCGATTTCAACCGCATCGTCTCGGCGCCTCCGGAACGGCTGAAAGAGGTTCGGGGCGTGGGCGACGCCGTGGTTGTCGAACTGAAGATCGTAGAGGCCGCCGCGCACAGGCTCGCCCGCTCGCGCTTCCTGTCGCAACACGCGCTGTCCAGCTGGGACGCGGTCATCGACTATTGCCACACCACCATGGCGCACCTGCGGACCGAAGAATTCCGGGTGCTCTACCTTGATCGCAAGAACATCCTGATCGCAGATGAAACCCAGGGCAGCGGAACGGTCGATCACGTGCCTGTCTACCCGCGCGAGGTCGTCAAACGCGCCCTGCAACTGGAAGCCAGCGCGCTGATCCTCGTCCACAATCATCCCTCGGGCGACCCGACGCCTTCCGAAAGCGATCTGGCCATGACCACGCGCATTCGCGATGCCGCCAAGGCACTGTCGATCACGCTGCACGATCACATCGTTATCGGGAAAGAACGCGAGCTCAGTTTCCGGACGCTCGGTTATCTTTAGATTGGTTCACGCTTTCCCCAAGACACAGATCACCGCCCAATAAAGTGAAATCTCCGCTTTCAGGCGGCGTTGGATGGTTCTCTTACAACGCGAAGTGCGCTGGCCATTACCGTACCCAGACTTCCACGCGGCGGTTGATGTCCCGGCCCCAATCATCGGCATCACAGGCCAGCGGCATGGCTTCGCCAAAACTCTCCGTGGCCAGCACCACGCGCTCGTCCGACAAAGACACGGCAGCCTCGTTCACCGCCGCCAGCACCGCCTCGGCCCGGCCCGCGCCGATGCGGCGATTTCCGTCGGCAGCGCCCACGCCGTCGCTGAATCCAACAAATCGAACGGTCTTTCCGTCATATACGCCGGCCTCCAGCGCCTCGGCCAGCCGCACCACATTTGACGCCGACGCCGCATCCAGAATCGTCGACCCCGGCTCGAACCGGAAACTCACCGACACGCGTTCGGCCCCGCGCAGAATACCGGCCATGCGCCGTAACTCCGACACCGGCACTTCGACCCCGGCCAGAGAGACTGCATTGATCAGGCGATTGCCCTGAACGCCCAGAACCTCGGTCTCGGGCAGCAGATCCACGTAGCCGCCAAGCCGCAGAATTGCCTGCGCCTGCGGGCCGACAATATACTCCTGCAAATCGCGGGCCAGCGGAGGCAGACGTCGGTCACGAGTATAGATCAACAGCGACATGGTCTGCGGATAGTCACCGGTTTTGATCGCGATGCGCGACGGAGCGATCTCAAAACCGCAGCTTCCTGCAATGGCCAAAGCCCGGGTGTTTCCCCGTTCCGAATACCGCGTGATGCCGAGTGCAAAGGGGTCCGCCGCCACGGCATCCACCAGATCCACCAGTTCCAGATGCTGGGTCGCTTCGCTGCCAAAGGCGGGCTCGGCGCCGTCGTAAAGCCGTGCCGACAATTGTTCTGACAGAGGGTTGGCGGCATCCGGCACATGGACGCTGATCGGCAGATCCGGCCCGCCCATCTCGCCCCAGTTGGTGATCGTCCCGGCAAGAACCGCGCGCAGGTTCCCTTGCGAGATCATCGTCGCGTGGTTGCCGGGTGACACGACGGCCATCAGCGCGTCGCTGCCAAACCTTTGTGCAATGAGACCTTCTGAACCCGTAAGTATTTGGTCTGACACCAGAAAGTCTATCTGCCCGGTCCCGAGGTCCGCGGCCGATTCCTCCATATCACCGATCCGGAACTGCAGGCGGCCGACATCTTCCCCCGCCTCAGCCGACAGGACGATATCGAAGTTTAGGTCGCCGGTGATCTCGCGACGCGACGTGTAGCCACGGTCACGCGCGAAGGCTTCGACGATGCTTGCAAAGAGCGCACTACCAAGTTCGGGCGAGCCGCCGATGGTCAACTCCGCGGGCCCGCTTTCGTCTGCCGGGCAGTCGGCCCCTTCGCAGGTGACGCCCGCCGCATCCACGGTCAGCGTGCCGAACTCTGTTTCGATCTGGTAGAACGCGCCGTCAAATTCCACGAGGCGTCCAGAAACCTCAACCCCGCCATCGCGGGAGGTCAGGCGCACGTCCTGCGCCAAAAGTGGCCCGACGGAAAGAAATAAAACAGCAAGAATGTTGCCTAAGACCTGCGATAGTCGCATGGCGCCCTGCGCCCCCGAAACTGCCTCTGTTAGTTAGAGGCGATCTTCAGGTCTCTCAGAACGTTTTTCAACTGGATATGTTCGCCAACGGCATGGCATTCCGGCAGGCGCAGCGTCAGATCCGTGGGAACCGTGCCGCCCAGGCCATCCGGCTGTACTGTGTGGGCCGCGATGATACCGCCGCAATTGGTATTGCGCACCTCCGCATCAACCGTCAGGCGCACGGTTCCAGGTGCGGCGCGATCGGCCACCGGATAGGTGTACACCTCGGCCATGTTCGCATTGAGAAGCGAAGCGTCGCCGAGTGTCGTAAGGTAACCGCCTTCGCCGATGCGGGTTTCGCCGACATATCCCGGCGCTCCGGCCCAAATATGGCCGCTTTCGCCACGCTCGGCACCAAATTCCAGCGCGTGAATATGGAGCCCGGTTTGACCACGCCAGGTCAGGCCAACGCGGTGGAAATCCGCTGCATCCGGCACATCCACGGTGGTGTCCACGGCGTAACCATCCTGGAACACTGCCTGAACATGGGCGGTTTCGGTCAGCGCGGGCATATCAACGGTCACACGGCCATTCTTGGTCGTGCGGACCGTAAAGGCGAGCGAGGCATGGCGGATTGTGACTGGTTCGTTGACGTTGCAGGGCGCCCGGACGCTGATGCGAAGCATGGCGTCATCCATGGATTTGGCCGTCAGTTCGTTGAGACAGCCCTTGCTTGTGTCTTCGCCCAGACGGTCGGAATTCAGGACGCCAAAATCAATCGAGGCTTTTGCGGCGCTCGCCCAGGACCGGGTCGAGGGGAACGGCGTCGCCTGAAGAGTCTCGATCGGCGGACGCGGGAATGTCGGGATGTCAGAGCGGGCGCTCGCGATCGCGGCACCTTGTCCGGCAAGGCCAGCACCAATGCTGGTGAGCGTCGTATCGCCGTTTTCAACGATGTGACCGGCGGAGAACGCAACCAATACAGTTGCGCCGATTGTGGCAGCCATGCGGGCAGAACGCATTTTCAGCCTCTGACGTTTGGTTGCCCCCAACCAGCTACGGTTATGCCGCAATCAGGACGCCGTGGGGAGTCTTTTGACCACAAAGCGATGGAAATGGGGACGAAAAGACACAGAAGGCTCTCTTATTGTATGTAGCGAAGCTAATACCGCAATATGTTGATCACCGACATTGGCAGAGGCAGGGCAAAGCCGCCAATTTACGGCCACAATTCAGGAACTTGCCAGAGATTGTCGCGAATCGCCGTTTCCACGGCACAAACGATCCTGTTCAGAAGAACCTTCCGTGGCAGTGTTTGAATTTCTTTCCCGACCCGCAGGGACAGGGGTCATTTCGGCCCGGATTCCCCCAGGTCGTGGGGTCGTTTTCATTGAAGCCTTCGATCAGCGGTGTAAAGTCTCCGGCCTCGCCTGCGGCCCCCGCTCCGGCGGCTGCACCCGCCGCGCCTCCGGCCACGGTGCCTTCCAGCCGCTGGCGCAATTCTTCCTGCTGACGGGCCATCTGCTCCATAAGTTGCTTTTGCTCTTCCGGAGACAGCGGACGCACCTGAGACAGCTGCTTTGTGACATCAGTCCGAAGATGGTCGAGCAGGCTTTCGAACAACTGAAAGGCTTCGGTTTTGTATTCGTTCAGCGGATCGCGCTGCGCGTAGCCCCGGAAGCCCACGACAGAGCGCAGGTGTTCCAGCGTCAGGAGGTGCTGGCGCCACTTCTGGTCGATGCTCTGCAAAAGAACCTGCTTTTCGATGTTGCGCATGTTCTCGGGCCCGAACTGCACGGCCTTTGAGGCCATGAACTCGTCGGCGGCCTTCTCCAGCCGTTCGATAATCACATCATCATCAACGCCTTCCTCGTTGCCCCAATCGACGACTGGCACATCAATGGCCAGTTCCTCGGCCACGGCGGTCTTCAGCCCGTCGGTGTCCCATTGGTCGGCGTAGGACTTCGGCGGGATATACTGCGTGACCAGATCCTCGATCACCTGATGGCGCATGTCCTGTGCGATCTCGGACAGGTCCTCGGCCTCCATGATCTCGCGCCGCTGGCCAAAGATCACCTTCCGCTGCTCGTTCATCACATCGTCGAACTTCAAGAGCTGCTTGCGAATGTCGAAGTTGCGCGCCTCGACCTTCGCCTGCGCCTTTTCGAGCGATTTGTTGACCCAGGGGTGTACGATGGCCTCGCCTTCTTTCATGCCCAGCGTCGACAGCACCTTGTCCAGCCGCTCGGACCCGAAGATACGCATCAGGTCGTCTTCCAGGCTGAGATAGAACAGTGACCGTCCCGGGTCGCCCTGACGCCCCGACCGGCCACGCAGCTGGTTGTCGATCCGGCGGCTTTCGTGGCGTTCGGTGGCCAACACAAAAAGGCCGCCCGCATCCAGCACCTTGGATTTTTCGTCCGCGTGTTCCGCCTCGATCTTCGCGCGGATTTCATCGGGGTGCGCTTCGGAATCAGCCGCCAGCGCCTCCAGAACCCGCATCTCAACGTTTCCACCAAGCTGAATGTCGGTGCCGCGCCCGGCCATGTTGGTCGCGATCGTCACCGCGCCCAGTTTTCCGGCCTCAGCGACGATCTGCGCTTCCTGCTCGTGCTGGCGCGCGTTCAGAACGTTGTGCGGTATGTTCTCTTTCTTCAGAACCTCAGACAGGAACTCGGATTTGTCGATCGAGGTCGTGCCCACAAGGATAGGCTGACCTTTTTCGTGGGCTTCGCGGATGGCCTCAACTGCCGCGTCGAATTTCTCTTTCGCCGTCCGGTAGACCTGGTCGTGTTCGTCCAGACGCGCAATTTCGCGGTTCGTGGGCACCTCGACAACGCCCAGCCCGTAAATTTCCTGAAACTCTTCGGCCTCGGTAGCCGCGGTTCCGGTCATACCACCGAGTTTGTCGTAGAGACGGAAGTAGTTCTGGAACGTCACGCTGGCGAGCGTCACGTTCTCGGGCTGGATCGCGCAACCTTCCTTGGCCTCAATGGCCTGATGCAGACCGTCCGACAGCCGCCGACCGGGCATCATCCGACCGGTGAATTCGTCAATCAGCACCACCTCGTTGTCGCGGACAATGTACTCTTTGTCCTTGATAAAGAGCTTATGTGCCCGAAGACCCTGGTTCACGTGGTGAACAAGCGTCGTCGATTCCGGATCATAGAGCGTCTGTTCTTCCGGCAAGAGCCCGGCTTCGTGCAGCCGTTGTTCGAGAAACTCGTTGCCTTCATCCGTGAAGGTTACATTGCGCGTCTTCTCATCAAGGCTGAAGTGTTCGTCCAGAATCTCCGGGATCAGCTTATCGATGGTGACATAAAGCTCGGACCGGTCCTGCGCAGGCCCCGATATGATGAGTGGCGTTCGTGCTTCGTCGATCAGGATGCTGTCCACCTCGTCGACGATGGCGAAATAGTGATCGCGCTGGAAGATCTCGGTCAGCTCTGACTTCATGTTGTCGCGCAGATAGTCAAAGCCCAGCTCGTTGTTGGTAGCGTAGGTAATATCGGCCGCATAGGCCGACTGCTTTTCGGTCTGTGGCTGCAAGGGGTAGACGACGCCCGTCGTCAGCCCAAGCGCACCATAGACCTTGCCCATCCACTCCGAGTCGCGTTTGGCCAGGTAGTCGTTGACCGTCACGATATGCACACCGCGCCCGGTCAGCGCGTTCAGGTAGGCGGGGAAGGTCGCCACAAGGGTCTTGCCCTCACCCGTCTTCATCTCTGCAATATTGCCTTCGTGCAGGAACATGCCGCCCATGAGCTGCACATCGAACGCCCGCAGCCCAAGCGCACGTTTGGCAGCCTCGCGGACATTGGCGAAGGCTTCGGGCAAGAGGTCATCCAGGCTTTCGCCGCCCGCATACCTCTGCTTCAGCTCTTCAGTCTTTTCCTTGATGCCGTCATCGCTCAACGCTTCGAACTGAGGTTCCAGTGCGTTGATGGCACTTACCACCGGCAGCGCGGATTTCACCTTGCGGTCGTTAGGAGTGCCAAAAACTTTCTTGGCGAGCGATCCGATTCCCAGCACTGGTCTCTCCGGTTTGTCTGCCCTTGGGGACGGGCGGGCACATTGGCGGCTTGTCCCCATACCGCGACCACCCTAGAACGTTGAGGAAGGCGCGCATCCTTAAGTCTTTGGCGATGTAAGGGGCGCGCGGAATAGTGTCAACGACGCCAAGGCGTCAGACCACCAGCCGGCCTCATAAAGGAGCCCCGATGACCCTGATTGCAACACTTCTGAGGGCCGGGAGCGCCGCCCTTTTGCTGACGACCGCCGCCTATGCTCAGGACGAGGTCACCGCCGACACCGTGGTCGCGACCGTCAACGGTACTGACATCACCCTTGGCCATATGATCGTCGCCCGCAGCCAGCTGCCCGAACAGTACCAGCAACTGGCGCCCGATGTGCTCTTTGAGGGTCTCCTGGAACAGCTGATCCAGCAAGAGGCGCTCGAAAGTACCATGGAAGAGCTGCCCAAGCGGATCGAACTTGCGCTGGAAAATGACCGCCGTGCGCTGCTCGCCGGCGAGGCCCTGGCGCGCGGCATCGCAGAAGCCGACACCGAAGAGGCGCTGCAAGCGGCCTATGATGCACGCTTTGCGAACGTTGAACCGCAGAAGGAATACAACGCCAGCCACATCCTCGTGGATACCGAGGAAGAGGCACAGGCCGTTCTCGAAACCCTGCGCGGTGGGGCCGATTTCGCTGAGACGGCCCGCGAGAAAAGCACCGGCCCCTCGGGCCCGAACGGGGGAGAGCTTGGCTGGTTCGGCACGGGCCGTATGGTTCCGGAGTTCGAGACCGCGGTAGTCGCCCTTGAGGTCGGCGCTCTGTCCGAACCGGTCCAGACCCAGTTCGGCTGGCACGTGATCATCCTGAATGACGCCCGCGAAATGGAACCACCGGCGCTCGAACAGGTACGCGGCGAGCTCGAGCAACAGGTCCAGCGCGATGCGGCGGACGCTTACATCACCGAGCTTGTAGACGCGGCGACCGTCACCCGAGCCGAAACAGGGTCGATTGACCCATCTGTCCTGGGTGATCTGTCTCTCGTCGATCAGTAAGTCCGATGAAACGTCCGATCGAGCGCGCCCTTGTCCGGCATCTCAAGCGCCGGGTCGCGCTTCTTGAACGCAGGCTGAAAGGCGCCCGTGCCACACAGCCTGCGGTCTCACCTCTTGCGCCTGCGGGGGGGTTTCCCAATCTGCCGGAAATCGACGGCGCCGAGTTCGCCGCAGCGGCTGCTGCGGTGCGGTACCGGGGCCGCGACGACGTAATGCTCGCGCGATTGGCGCCGGGCACGACGATTGCCGGCGTCTTTACGCGCTCTGCCACACGCGCCGCACCGGTCTTTGACTGCGAGGAAAAACTGTCGCGGGCCGCTGACCTCGAAGGAACCCCCGAAACGGGTGCTGCCATCATCGTCAACGCCGGCAACGCCAACGCCTTTACCGGCGACAATGGGCACGACTCGGTGCGGGAGATATGCCAGGCCGTCTCCGAGGCCGCTGGCATCCCAGAGATGCGTGTCTATTCCGCCTCAACCGGCGTTATTGGAGAGCTTTTGCCCCATGACCGGATCATCGCGAAGATCCGCGAAGCCGTCGCTGATCTGGCACCAGAGAACCTGGAGGCTGCTGCCGAGGCCATCCGCACGACCGATACTTTTGCAAAGGGCGCCGGGACCACCGTTTCCCTGCCCGGGGGCGATGTGCGGATTTCCGGCTTTGCCAAAGGGTCGGGCATGATCGCGCCGGATATGGCCACGATGCTGGTCTATATTTTCACCGATGCCCGGGTGGAGCGCGGGGTCCTTCAATCGCTTCTCTCAGACCTCACTGAAACCACTTTCAACGCCATCACGGTGGATAGCGACACCTCGACATCGGATTCCCTGATGCTCGCCGCCACCGGCAAGGCGCAGGCAGGGCCCATCATCGATATCGAAAGTCCCGCCGCCGGGGCGTTTCGCGCCGGGTTAGAGACTGTCATGCGCGATCTTGCCCATCAGGTTGTCCGCGACGGCGAGGGCGCGACAAAGTTTGTCGAAATCGAGGTGACCGGCGCCCGCAGTGCCGCGGATGCCAAACGCGCCGCCATGGCGATAGCCAATTCACCGCTGGTGAAAACCGCCATCGCGGGCGAAGATCCCAACTGGGGCCGCGTTGTCATGGCCGTGGGCAAATCCGGCGCCGCCGCTGACCGCGACCGGTTGTCGATCCGTTTTGGGGACATATTGGTCGCCGAACACGGCTGGGTCGCTGACAGCTATTCCGAAGACCAGGGTGCGGCGTATATGCAGGGCGAGAACCTGCGTATCACCGTCGGTCTTGGCATGGGTCAGGACAGCTTCGTCGCCTGGACCTGCGATCTGACCCATCGGTACATCGAAATCAACGCTGACTATCGGTCATGAAGATCGTCCTTGTCTCTGCCGTCGCCCTGATCGACGTGGACGGGCGGGTTCTGCTTGCCCAAAGGCCAGAGGGCAAATCCATGGCTGGCCTCTGGGAATTCCCCGGCGGCAAGGTGGAACCCGACGAAACACCTGAGGCGGCCCTGATCCGCGAGTTGCAGGAAGAATTGGGCATCGACACCTGGGAAAGCTGCCTGGCACCCCTGACATTCGCCAGCCACGGCTACGAGACTTTCCACCTGCTGATGCCGCTCTTTGCCTGCCGCAAATGGCAAGGGACACCGCGGGCCCAGGAAGGGCAAACGCTCGCCTGGGCGAATCCGAAAGACCTGCGCAGCTACCCCATGCCACCCGCCGATCTGCCGCTGATCCCGGTCCTGCGGGACTGGCTTTAGAACCAATACAGGGTGATTTTCGCAAATGTCCCGTCAATCGGGATATTAACGCTGATTTGATATTGCCCCATTGACGCCATAATGAAGTCATCCTAATCAATGATTAGTTTACTTAATGATGTGGTAACGATTACGTTGAGTCGAGGGTCCCGAAGCCCAAGCTGAGAATCGGAGTGTGTGCGCGATTTCTTGGGTTCAGTGACAGGAGGGTGTGCGAACCTCCGTGCAGGTCGGCTGTGTGTGCAGACACAGCCGACCAAGCAACCGGCACAGAGCGTAACGAGTGAAGTGAGTACCGAATGTCCTCCCAGACCCTTGAGATCGAAAAAGTTGAGGCGCGTCAGACCCTTGGACTGACGGAGGACGCAGGCCGGGACGATGTGATTACCGCATGGCGGCGTCTGGCATTTGAGACCCATCCCGACAGAATGAACGGCGACTCGACCGAGTTTGTGCGGGTCAAGGAAGCCGTGACGTTGCTGATCGGCGAGCCCAACAAACATCTTCATGAAGTGGTGGCACCGGCCAAAAGCCCATCGGCTGCGTCCCGCCCGACCGGGCCCACACGCCCGCGCCGCGTGTCTACCGCCGAGCGAACGACCGCGCTCGGGGAAGAGGCCACGGCCATCTGCGAAAGCGCGCTAAACCATCACGGCGGCGGATACGGGCTCCATGTGGGGCGGCTATCTCGCCATATCATCAAGCCTGCGCAACACCTGTCGATCGAGGCCTCCGACACCGCCGATCACATCCCCTTCAAGGTCCGCCGGTCCGGCAGAAACGTGTCCTACATCGTCCGCACGCCCGTGCAAAAAGGCGACAATCGCGTCTCGCTGCCTGCGAATAGCTCGATTGGACGCCGCAACGTCCGGGCCGAGGTTCTGCGGTTCGAAGCGGATGCCACCGGTCAGGCCGTGCTCGACGTGCCCGAGGAAGTCTGCGCAGAACTCTTCCCCGGCGATCACAGCATCCGCGTTCACTTCAACGCAGACTGAGCGCACCACCGGCTTTCGACATGACAAGGGCGGCTCCCCGGCCGCCCTTTCTGCTGAACGGGTTCCGCAGGTCAGTCGAGCGTGCGCTCGACCTCTTCGCGTTCGAAGATCTCGATGACATCGCCCTTGCGAATATCGTCGTAGTTCTCAAAAGCCATGCCGCATTCCTGACCCGACTGGACCTCGGCGACCTCATCTTTGAAGCGTTTTAGTGTCTTCAGCGTGCCTTCGTGAATCACCACATTGTCGCGCAGAAGACGGACACCGGCAGAGCGGCGTGCAACGCCTTCGGTTACAAGACAACCGGCAACGTTGCCCACGCCAGAGACGCGGAACACTTCCTTGATTTCCGCGTAACCGATGAAATTCTCACGGATTTCCGCGCTGAGAAGACCGCTGGCCGCCGCCTTCACATCGTCCACCAAATCGTAGATCACGCTGTAATAACGGATCTCGACGCCTTTCTGATTGGCGGTGTTCCGGGCCGATGCGTTGGCGCGGACGTTGAAGCCGATGACGGGCGCGCCTGAAGCTTCGGCAAGGCCGATGTCGGTTTCGGTAATCGCTCCCACGCCTGAATGCAGCACGCGCACGCGCACCTCGTCGTTGCCGATCTTCTCCATGGCTTGGATGATCGCCTCGGCCGAGCCCTGCACATCGGCCTTCACGAGTACGGGCATCTCGGCCACGTTTTCGTCTTCCTTGGCCTTCTGCATCAGCTGTTCAAGGGTCGTCGCGGCACCGGCGGCGGCGCGTTTCTCCTTGGCCGCATTTTCGCGGTACTCGGCGATTTCGCGCGCCTGCGCCTCGGTATCGACAACGTTCAGAACGTCGCCCGCTTCGGGCGTACCATTCAGACCCAGGACTTCCACCGGCACGGAGGGGCCTGCGTCTTTCACGCGGTCTCCCTTGTCATTCTCCATGGCGCGGACCTTGCCCCACTGTTCGCCCACGACAAAGATGTCGCCTTGGTGCAGTGTACCGTTCTGAACCAGCACCGTTGCGACCGGGCCCCGGCCCACGTCAAGCTGCGCTTCGATCACGGCACCAAGGGCTGCCCGGTCGGGGTTTGCCTTCAGTTCCAGAATCTCGGCCTGCAGCCCGATAGCTTCGAGCAGTTCGTCGAGGCCCTGACCCGTGATGGCCGAGACCTCAACATCCTGAACATCGCCTGACAATTTCTCGACGATCACTTCGTGCTGCAGAAGGTCCGTGCGCACCTTGTCGGGGTTCGCTTCAGGCCGGTCGATCTTGTTGATCGCGATGATCATCGGAACTTCGGCGGCCTTGGCATGGTTGATCGCCTCAACCGTCTGCGGCATCACCGCGTCATCGGCGGCAACCACCAGAACCACGATATCGGTCACCTGCGCACCGCGGGCGCGCATGGATGTAAAGGCCGCGTGGCCGGGGGTATCGAGGAACGTCAGAAGCTGCCCGCTATCGGCCTTCACCTGATAGGCACCGATATGCTGGGTGATCCCGCCAGCCTCGCCCGCAACGACTTTGGCATTCCGGATCGCATCCAGAAGCGAGGTCTTGCCGTGGTCCACGTGACCCATGATCGTGATCACGGGCGCGCGCGGCTGCAGGTCATCGTCCCTGTCCTCGACCGTATCGATCACGTCTTCCACGTCAGCGTCAGACACGCGCGCAACCGTATGGCCGAATTCTTCGATAATCAGTTCCGCGGTGTCGGCGTCGATCGTCTGGTTCTGCGTCGCCATGATACCGTTCTGCATCAGCGCCTTGACCACATCGGCCACACGCTCTGCCATCCGGTTGGCAAGCTCTTGCACCATGATCGCTTCGGGAAGCTGTACCTCGCGGACGACCTTTTCGCGGGACTGGTCACCGCCAAGCGCCTTCTGGCGGGCCCGTTCCTGCTTGCGTTTCATTGCAGCGAGCGAGCGTTGCCGCCCGCCTTCGCCGCCGGAAAGCGCCTGGTTCAGGGTTAGTTTGCCCGACCGGCGCCCGTCATCGCGGCCGCCCTTGCCGCCGCGGTTGTCACGCCGCTCTTCACCACCCCGGTCCCGCTCTTTGCGCGCAGGCGCCGCAGGGCGGCTCCGGTTGGCCGCATCTTCTGGCGCAGGCTGCACGGCGGCCTGCGCGGGCGCTTCTGGTTTCTTGGCCGCATCGGCTTTGGCGCGCTCGGCTTCCTCGCGCTTGCGGGCCTCTTCCTCGGCCTTCGCCTTGAGCGCGGCCTCGCGTTCGCGCTCTTCGCGTTCCTTGGCCTCTGCCGCCTCGCGTCGCTTTTGCCGTTCTTCCTCGCGCTCGCGCTCTTCAGCGGCGCGCTTTTCGGCCTCTTCGGACTCGCGGGCTTTCGCCGCGGCAAGGGCCTTCATCCGGCGTTCCATTTCGGCATCCGAGATGCCCGCGGGACGCTTGGAGGGGTCGCCCGACGCGCCACCCTTCCCGCCCGCCTTCCCGGCAGCGGGTTTCGGCACCACAACGCGCTTGCGCTTGGTTTCCACCACGACATTCTTTGTGCGCCCGTGGCTGAAGCTTTGCTTCACTTGTCCGGACCGAGGTCCGCCACCACGCAGGCCCAAAGTCTTTTTGCCGTCTGTATCACTCATGCGGTCTTCGTATCCTTCCCGGCGGGTAGTCCGCCGTTATTCTCACGCAGGCCCGAGAGCCGTGCGGCTTCCTCTACAGCACGCGCCGTGAGTCCACCAGCCGAGAGCGCGCCATGTATCACATTTTCGCGTCCGAATGCCAAACCCAATTCGGAAGCGGTCAAAACCCCAATAAATTCGCCGGTTTCGTCCGGCGGGCGCAGTTTGGCTTTGCCCTTTTCTGACCCGTCGGACGCCTGTAAAAGCACGACCGCCTCGCCGGTTTCAAGCCAGCTCTTGACCTTCTCGAACCCTGCCACCGCCTGACCGGCCTTGCGCGCCAGCGATACCAGCTCGACCATACGCCGCGCCACGGCGGCTTCGACCTGCTGAGGCAGATCACCCGGAACACTCACGGCGCGCTTGGCCGCGCGCGAGAACAGGTTTTTGGCCGTCGCCGTCTCAATGGCGGCCTTGTCGGCGCTAACCCAGATGCCCCGACCGGGAAGTTTGCCCAGAACATCGGGCACTACGGCCCCGGCGGGATCCACGGCAAAGCGGATCAGACCGGTTCTCGGCGTGGTCGCACCGGTGGCGATGCACCGCCGCTCTGGCGTGCCCCGCTCCTTATCGCGACCGCCCCGCGACATCGGCACCCGAAACGGGGCCTGGGATCAGGCCCCCGTCTCCTCTTCTGTGGCGCCGTCTTCTTCGGCCGCCTCGCCCTCGGTCTCTTCCTCTGCCGCAATCAGGTCCGCCGGATCAACCCAGCCAAGCTGGACCCGGGCGGTCATGACCATGTCCTGTGCTTCTTCGAGGCTGACGTCGAACTTTTCGAGCACACCGTCGTCTTTGACACGCTCGCCGTCCACCGTTGTCCAGCCGCCCGCAAGTTCCCAGTCGGCGCAGGTGGCGAAGTCTTCCAATGTCTTGATACCGTCTTCGGCAAGCGCCTCAATCATCTGGGGCGTCAGGCCTTCGAATTCAACCAGGCTATCCTCGACACCTAGCTCGCGCGCATGGTCAAGCGCGGCCTTGTTCACCGCCTCAATGTGATCCCGCGCGCGGGCCTGCAATTCGTTGGCGGTGTCTTCGTCAACCCCGTCGATGACCAGCAACTCGTCGGCCTCCACATAGGCGACTTCTTCGAGATTGGTGAAGCCCTCCGAGACCAGAAGCTGGGCGAAGAACTCGTCCAGATCGAGCGTTTCGACAAAGAGGTTCGTGCGCGCCTCAAACTCGGCCTGACGGCGGCGGCTCTCCTCTTCTTCGGTCATGATATCGATGTCGAGACCGGTGAGTTGCGACGCCAGCCGCACGTTCTGACCGCGGCGGCCGATTGCAAGGCTCAACTGCTCTTCGGGTACCACAACCTCGATGCGCTCGGCCTCTTCATCCAGAACCACCTTCGACACTTCGGCGGGCTGCAACGCGTTCACAAGGAAGGTCGGCGCATCCTCGTTCCAGGGGATGATGTCGATCTTCTCGCCCTGAAGCTCGTTGACCACCGCCTGCACGCGACTGCCGCGCATACCGACACAGGCGCCCACAGGGTCGATGGAGTTATCGTAAGAGATCACCGCGATCTTCGCGCGGCTTCCCGGGTCGCGGGCGACGGCCTTGATCTCGATAATGCCGTCGTAGATCTCGGGCACTTCCATCTTGAAAAGCTCGGCCATGAACTCGGGCGCGGTCCGGCTGAGGAAGATCTGCGGCCCCCGCGGTTCGCGGCGCACGTCCTTGATGTAGCAGCGGATACGGTCGTTCGGGCGATAGCTTTCGCGACCGATCTTCTCGTTCCGGCGCAAGACGGCTTCGCCCCGGCCGACGTCAACGATGACGTTGCCGTATTCCTCGCGCTTGACCATCCCGTTGATGATGGTCCCGGCGCGGTCCTGAAATTCCTCGAACTGCTTGTCGCGCTCGGCCTCGCGGACGCGCTGCAGGATCACCTGCTTTGCCGACTGCGCGGCGATCCGGCCCATGTCGACGGGCGGCACCTCTTCCACGAAGACGTCCCCGATACTGGGATCTTCCATGTACTGACGCGCCTGTTCGACCGTCATTTCCGCCTGGTAGTTTTCGACCTCGTCATCCTCGACCACCGTGCGCACGCGGGTAAAGGTCGCGCGACCGGTCTTGCGATCGATCGACACGCGGATGTCCATCTCGGCGCCGTAACGCGACTTGGCCGCACGGGCGAGGCTTTCTTCCATGGCCTCGACCACCAGCGCGGGGTCGATCATCTTTTCCCGGGCCACAGCCTCGGCGGTCTGCAACAGTTCCAGCTGGTTGGCGGAAGTGATTGCCATCTTTGCGGTCCTCCAATCGGCGCGTGCTGCGCCTAGTCTTCCCCATCGATGATGGTTTCAATTTCGTCGAATTGCGTTTCGTCCACGTCGCCCGCATCTTTCCGGGCCCGCAGCACGTCGCGGATCAGGTCGTCGGTCAGCACCAGCTTGGCGTCCGAAAGCCAGTCGAACTCGAGCCCGATGGTCGCCGGTTCGCCCTCCACCTCGACTTCGATCAGCACTTCGCCGTTCTCGGTGCCCGCCAGCAGGCCCTTAAAGCGGCGGCGACCATCGATCAGTTCGGTTGTCTCCAGCTTCGCCTCATAGCCTTCCCAACTGTCGAAATCCTTTAGCCGGGTCAGGGGCCTGTCGATGCCGGGGCTGGAGACCTCGAGCGTATAGTTGTCTTCGATCGGATCTTCCACGTCGAGCGTTGCACTGACCGCGGTGGAGATCTCGGCGCAGTCATCCACCTCGATCCCGCCGTCGGGTTTTTCGGCCATGATCTGCAACGTCGGCGTCTTGCCACCCTGCAGACGGATGCGCACCAGCTCAAAGCCCATGTCCTCGATCACAGGCGTGATGATCTCGGCAAGGCGCTGGTCGATCTGCGTTTTGGCGATCAGGTCGGTCATCGGTTCCAGACACAAAAAAACGGGCGCGCGGCCCGTTGATGTTTCCCGGTGGAACTCTGGGTGTGGACCCCAGCGTGCCGCTGTTGAGGTGGGATATACGCCCGCGTTTACAAACTTGCAAGCCCCCCGAAAAGGCGAACGCCCCGCAGGATATGCGGGGCGCTGCACGGGTCAAATGGAACCCGATGCTTAGGAATACCACCAGCGTTCGGAAATCCGGCTGCCGTCCAGCTGCCAGAGGTTCCCGATGTCGGGGCCATGGGTCAGCTTGGTCGAGGCCGCGTCCACGTAGTTGGCGTACATGGGAACAACCGTGCCGCCTTCCTGGGACATGATTGCCTGCATCTCGGTGTAGATGTCGCTGCGCTTGCCGCTGTCGAGCTCGGCGCGGCCTTCGAGAAGCAGCGACTGGAAACGATCGTTTTCCCAAGACGTATCGTTCCAGGGCACGCCGGTTTCATAGGCGGTCGAGAACATCCAGTCTTCCGTCGCACGGCCCGACCAGTAGCAGGCGCACCACGGCTTTTTCAGCCAGACGTTCGACCAGTAGCCGTCATCGGGCTCCTGAACCACGTTGATCCGGACGCCAGCAGCGCCGGCCGAAGCCTGATAAAGCTGGGCGGCATCGACCGCGCCCGGGAAGGCCGCATTGGCGGCGGACAGGTCCACCGTCAGATTGTCCATGCCCGCCTCTTTGAGGTAGAATTTGGCCTTGTCAGGATCGTAAGAGTTCTGCTCAAGCTCCGGCGCATAGTACTGGTTCGCCGGGCCGATCGGGTGGTCGTTGGCAACAGCGCCATGGCCCTGCAGGATCTTTTCGACCATCTCTTCCCGGTTGATCGCGTACTTCAGCGCCTTGCGGACATTGACGTCGCTATAGGGGTCGAGGTTGGTGAGCATCGGGAAGGTGAAGTGCTGGTTGCCCGTCACCTCGAAGATCTGCACGTTCGGGTTGGCGCGCATCAGCGGTTCGGTCTTGAAGTCGACCCGGTTCACCGCGTCCACCTGCCCGGTCATCAGCGCGTTCATCCGTGCCGACGAATCGTTGATGGCGATGGCTTCGACCGAGTCGAACCAGCCGGCCTTGCCATCCTTGTAGTGGCTATCGACGCGGCTGACGACAGCACGCACGCCGGGGTCGAAGCTTTCGACCTTGTAAAGACCGGTGCCGATCCCCTTGGCGATAGCTTCCTCGATCTGGCCCGCGGGGTAGATCAGGATGTGATAGTCCGACATCAGGAACGGGAAATCGGCGTTGCCCGCGGCAAGCACGAACTGCACCTGATGGTCGTTCATTTTCTTCATTTCGCTGATCGCGGCCACGATCGGCTTGGCCGCCGATTTCGCGCCCTCGGCGGTGTGCATCTGCAGCGACTCGATCACATCGTCGGCGCCGAAAGGCTTGCCGTTGTGGAAGGTCACGCCCTGGCGCAGGTTGAACGTCCAGGTCTTGGCGTCGGCGCTGGCTTCCCAGCTTTCGGCCAGTTCACCCACCAGTTCGCCGCTGGCCGACACCTCGGTCAGGCAGTCGAACACACAGCCGTGGGCCATGTTGATCATATAGCTGTCGGAATGCGTCCGGCCGTCCCAGCTGTCGGAAGTGTTGGCGCCAGCCAGACCGAGGCGCAGTATGCCACCGCGCTTGGGTTCTGCGCTTGCCGGCAGGCCCGTGGCCGCCAGCACACCGGCTGCGGCACCGGTCTTGAGTAGTCCACGTCTGCTAAATCGTGTCATTCGTCTAAGTCTCCCTGCTTATCTTCAGGCTTTCCCGAGCCCGCTTTTTTGGATCTCCGGGCCTGCGCCCGACGATTCGGATCACATTTTATCAACGGCGGCGTCGCCGATGTTATCAACTCCCCGTTCCGCCAGAAGCTCGGTCAGCCAGTCCGGGTCCATCTCGGGCACCGAACTAAGCAAAAGATCGGTGTATGGATGGTGCGGCGGGGTGAACATTTCGTCCTTGGGACCGAATTCGACGACGTTACCGTCCTTCATCACCACGACTTCGTCCGATATGGCACGAACCGTCGCCAGGTCATGAGTTATGAACATATAGCTCAATTTCAACTCATCCTGCAGGCGCGCGAGCAGCTTCAGGATGCCTTCAGCGACCAGCTGGTCCAGCGCGCTCGTCACCTCATCGCAGATGATGAACTTGGGCTCGGCGGCCAGGGCGCGGGCGATTCCGATCCGCTGTTTCTGGCCGCCCGACAGTTCCGAGGGCAGCCGGTCGATGAATTTGCCCGGCTCCAGTTCGATCTGATCAAGCAGCTCTTCAACCCGGCGGCGTTTGTCGGCACCTTTCAGGCCCAGATAAAATTCCACCGGGCGCCCGATAAGCTCGCCGATGGTCTTGCGCGGGTTCAGCGCGGTATCGGCCATCTGGTAGATCATCTGGACCTGCCGCAGTTGATCCTTCGACCGCTTGCGGTAGTCGAGCGGCAAATCCTGCCCGTCGAACTGGATCACACCCTTTCTGGGCGGCAAGAGACCGGTAATGCAGCGCGCCGTCGTGGATTTTCCCGAACCGCTTTCGCCCACCACGGCAACGGTCCGGCCTTCGTGGATGTCGAAGCTCACATCGTGCAGAACCGCCACTGACCCGTAGGCCGCCGTCACGTTGTGCACAGAAATCACCGGCACCGCATCGACGGCCGCGGGCGGTTTCTGATCGCGGTGGAAACTGCGCACGGCCCAGAGCGATTTGGTGTATTCTTCCTTGGGGCTCGACAGCATGGTGCGCGTATCGGCCTCTTCGACCTCGTCGCCTTTCAGCAGCACTTTGATCTTGTCGGCCATCTGCGCCACGACGGCGAGGTCGTGTGTGATATAGATCGCGGCGGTATCGAATTGCTCGACGATGTCACGGATCGCGGCCAGCACTTCGATCTGCGTCGTCACGTCCAGAGCGGTTGTCGGTTCGTCAAAAACGATCAGATCCGGGCGGCACGACATGGCCATCGCGGTCATTGCCCGTTGCAACTGCCCGCCCGACACCTGGTGCGGGTAGCGAAATCCGATCTCATCGGGGTTGGGCAAACGCAGGCGGCGATAAAGTTCGATCCCGTCCGCCTCGCTTTCGGCCTTCGACATTACGCCGTGCTGCACCGGCCCTTCGGAGTGCTGGTCAATCAGCTTGTGTGCGGGGTTGAAGGACGCCGCCGCCGACTGGGCCACATAGGCAATGCGTTTGCCCAGAAGCTCGCGCTTTTGCGACGCCGAGGCCGCTAGAAGGTCGATGCCGTCGAACGCCACAGAGCCGCCCGAAATCCTGCATCCGTCGCGCGTAAAGCCCATCGACGCCAGTCCGATGGTCGATTTCCCGGCCCCGGATTCACCGATCAGACCAAGAACCTCGCCCTTATTGAGATCAATGTCGACGCCGTTGACGATCTGCATCCAGGTTTCATCGGCGCGGCCCTCGATCTTTAGGTCGCGGATCTTGACGAGCGGCTGGTTGGATTTCGCGTTCATTCCTTCAGCCCCGACGATCTGTGCAGCATCCAGTCCACCACGAAGTTCACGGCGACGGTCAACAGCGCAATGGCGCCCGCCGCCAGCAGCGGCGCCGAGGCCACCTGGGGCGCGAAAGCCGCGAAGTTAATGAACTGCGCCAGATCCCGCACCATTGTGCCCCAGTCTGCGAGCGGCGGCTGGATGCCAACACCGAGAAAGCTGAGAGAGGCGATGGTCAGGAAGACAAAGCAGAACCGCAGCCCGAATTCGGCCAGAAGCGGCGCCGTGGCGTTGGGCAGGATTTCCCGGAAGATCAGGTAGCTCAGCCCCTCACCGCGCAGCTTGGCCGCTTCGATATAGTCCATGACCACAATCGACGTGCCCACGGCCCGGGCCAGACGGTAGACTCGCGTGGAGTCGATCACTGCGATGATCAGCACCATGAAGATCGTCAGCGGAATGCCCAGTTCCGCAGACCAGACACTGGCGATGGTCATCAAAAGCAGCGCAAAAATCAGCGCCGGGATCGCCATCAGCACGTCAACCGCGCGGCTGAGGATCTGGTCGAGCCAGCCGCCCAGCGTCGCGGCCAGAAAGCCAAGCGTGCCACCGATAAAAAAGGCAAGGCAGGTCGTGGCAAAGGCAATGCCGACAGTGTTCTGCGCGCCGTAGATCAGACGGCTCAGAATATCCCGGCCTATCTGGTCCGTGCCCAGCGGGAAGTCAGGATTGCCGCCCATCTCGGGGTTGCCGCCGGGCACGACATTGGCCTGACCCAGTACCTGTTCCTGCCCATAGGGCGCAATAAAATCGGCAAAGATCGCCACGATGGCGTAGACGATGATCGTTAGCACACCAAAGGCCGCCGTCAGCGGCATCTGGCGAAAAAGTTTCTTCGTGCCTTCCGTCCCGACTATCCGGCCCAGTGTGCGAAAGATGTAGGCCGCCACCGCAAAGAAGATGAAGCCATGCACCGCCCAGCGAAAGAAGACGGCTGATTCGGTGAAATAGAGACTGATTCCGTAGAGGATCGCCGCCGCCGCCAGCACAAAACCGAAGGCTACGGCATAGGGCATATCCCGGAAATAAGGCTTGTTCCCCGTCGCCGTCTGCCCGACCCAGCGGAAGACCCAGCCACCGCCCGCGATGACTACGAGGGCAAGAAGAACCTGCATCCAGGCGCTCATTTGGGATGCCTCAGGCGCGGGTTAGAGATGATCGACAAGATGTCCGCCGTCAGATTGAGAAGGATATAGGCCGCCGCAAAGATCAGGCAGCAGGCCTGTACGACAGGGATGTCGCGGATCTTCACGCTGTCCACAAAAAGCTGGCCGATGCCCGGATAGACAAAGACGACCTCCACCACGACCACGCCGGTGATGAGGTAGGCGAGGTTCAGCGCGATCACGTTGATGATCGGCGCCAACGCGTTCGGCAGCGCATGAACGACGATGACCCGCATGGGGCTGATCCCCTTCAGTCGCGCCATCTCGATATAAGGTGACGCCAAAAGGTTGATGATCGCCGCCCGCGTCATCCGCATCATATGTGCGGTCACAACCAGCGTCAGCGTCAGCGCCGGCAGCATGGTCCTGTCCAGCCGGTCGCCGAAGCTCATACCGTCGAAGATGTTCGACAGCGACGGGAAGATCGGGTTCATCACCGCCAGAAGCAGGATGAGAATATAGGCCAGAAAGAACTCCGGGCTTGAGATCGAGGTCAGCGTAAAGATATTCGCCGCCCGGTCGAAAGCCGAGTTCCGATAAAGCGCAGCCAGAATGCCAAGGATCAGCGAGAGCGGCACCGCGATCATTGCCGTCACTGAGGCGAGGAACATGGTGTTGGCAAAGCGCGGCGCGATCTGCGCGGCCACCGAGGACAGACCCGATCCCGCGTCCGCGCCCGCGAAGCTTGCGAAATTCGCCTGTGCAAAGCTGGTCCCGAGATCACCCTGCAAGACACCGCCCAACCACTGGAAGTAGCGTGTGATCGGCGGCTGATCGAGCCCGAGATCGGCGCGGATAGCGGCAATCGCCTCTGGCGTGGCGCCCTGCCCAAGGATGGCTTCGGCGAAGTCCCCGGGCAGAAGGTTCACTGAGATGAAAATGACGATTGAGACGACGAGGAGAGTGAGAAGACCTAAGAGAAGGCGTTGCCCGACGATGCGTAGTATCGAACCCAAGTGGTCCCCACGTGCCCTGTTCGCGTAGTGCCTTACGTTAACGGCTGAGGGCGGTCTGTAAACCCTTCATTTGGGAGGGTTTCCCGAATGGCGTCAGGAATAGGCACTCTCAGCGGTGTCGCGCAGCGCATCGGTGATGCGCAGAAGTTCCGCGCTGATCCCCGGCTCCGACAGGGCGTGACCGGCCGCTGGCACCATCTTCAGTTCCGCTCGCGCGCCCCATGCGCGCGCCAGTTTAAAGGCCGAATGCGGCGGGCAGATCATGTCAAAGCGGCCCTGCACGATATGCCCCGGGATCTGCCGGATGCGGCCCGTGTTTTTGAGGATCGCGCCGTCTTCCTCCAGGAAGCCGCCATTGATGAAATAGTGGTTCTCCAGCCGCGCAAAGGCGCGCGCGTAGTCCGCCGGGCTTTCCGTTGTCGCCCCGCCTGAGGCCATGGACGCCAGGGCATTTTCCCAGGCCGCCCAGGCGCGGGCAAACCGCGTCTCCATCATCAGATCGCCCGAGAAAAGACGCCGGTTATAGGCCGCAATCAGGTCATCGCGCTCGTCCTCGGGGACCATGCCGGAAAACCGCTCCCAAACATCGGGCCAGAATTGTCCGGCGCCGCCCGCATAGAACCAATCAAGTTCGGGCTTCGTCATCAAAAAGACGCCGCGCAGGATTAGCCGCAGCGCGCGGTCGGGATGGTGCTGCGCGTAGATCAGGCTCAGCGTTGCCCCCCAACTGCCGCCAAAGACAATCCACCGCTCGATGCCCAGCGCGTTCCGGATCATCTCGATATCGCGCACCAGATGCCAGGTCGTGTTGTTGATCACACTGGCATGGGGGCGCGACCTCCCGCATCCGCGCTGATCGAACAGGATCACCCGGTAAACAGAGGGATCGAAGTAGCGCCGCATGGCCGGGCTGCAGCCGCCCCCCGGACCGCCATGCAGGACGATCACAGGCAGGCCCTGCGGATTGCCGCATTGCTCCACGTAAATTCGGTGGCCATCGCCGGTGTCCATCATGCGCTGATCGAAAGGATCGATCGGCGGATAGAGATAGCGGGATGCGCCTTTTTGGCCTGCGGACCTGTCCATGGACATCTATATAAGTCTCCGGGACCCATTGGCATGGGTCTTGGCGAAGAAGACCGGAAGGACCGCCCGAATGCAAGCGTATGACGGCACGATAGACCCAAAAGAGGTCGAGAAATTCGAGGCGATGGCAGCCGACTGGTGGAATCCCGATGGCCGGCTGAAACCACTTCATCAGATGAACCCCTGCCGGCTCGACTACGTGACGGCACAGATCGCCGCCGAGACAGGCCGGGACCTGCGGGACGCGCGCCCGTTTGAAGGCCTGCGCTTTCTCGATATCGGATGCGGTGGCGGGCTCCTCAGCGAACCCATGGCGCGCCTTGGCGCCACCATCCTGGGCGCCGACGCCGCCGCCGCCAATATTGAGGTTGCGCGCGTCCATGCCACGCAATCGGGTCTGGCCATTGACTATCGACACACCACCGCCGAGGCGCTGGCCGAGGCCGGCGAGACATTCGAGGCGGTCCTCGCCATGGAAATCGTGGAACATGTTGCAGACCCGGCGGCCTTTCTGTCGGCCTGCGGCGCAATGGTGAAACCGGGCGGCCTGCTTATCGCGTCCACACTGAACCGCACCGCCAAATCCTATGCGCTGGCCATCATCGGGGCCGAGTACATTCTCGGATGGCTGCCCCGCGGCACCCACAACTGGCAGGCCTTTCCGACACCCGACGAGCTGGCCGCGCAGATGGCGCAGGCCGGAGTCACCGTTGTTGACCGGAAAGGGTTTGTCTTCGACCCCTTTGGCGGCGCATGGTCGGTGTCCGAACGCGACCTTTCGGTCAACTACGTCATGACAGCGGTGAAAGAGACCCCATGAGCGACCCCATTAACCGCCGCGTGATCCTTGTATCGCGCCCAAAGGGTGTGCCGGGCCCGGAACATTTCGCCGTCGAAGACCTGCCGGCCGAAGCCCCGGGCGACGGCCAGTTTCAGGTCCGTACGCGGTTCTGGTCCGTGGATCCTGCCATGCGGGGATGGGTGAACGATGTGCCAAACTATCTGCCCCCGGTGGCCATCGGCGCCGCCATGCGGTCTTTTGCCGTGGGCGATGTTACCGCGTCGAACCACCCGGCCTATGCGGTGGGAGATATGGTCTCCGGGCTTTTCGGCTGGCAACGCTACGCGCTTTCCGATGGATCGGATGTGGACAGAGTAGTCACGGACACGGACCTCAGCCCGTCGCTGTCTTTGGGTATTCTGGGTCTGAATGGCATCACGGCTTACTTCTGCTTGCGCGAGGTATGTGACCCTAAACCGGGCGAAACCGTGGTTGTTTCCACCGCGGCGGGCGCAGTGGGGTCCGCCGCCGGGCAGATTGCCAAGATCATGGGCTGCCGCACGGTGGGCATTACGGGATCGGATGAAAAGGTCGCCCAGTGTCTCAACGACTTCGGATATGACGCGGCAATCAACTACCGCCGCGAAAACGTGTCCGCGGCGCTCAAATCCGCCGCACCAGAGGGCGTGAACTGCTACTACGATAACACCTGCGGCCCGGTGTCGGACGCCGTCATGGAAAACCTTGCCCTGGGCGCACGCATCGCGATCTGCGGCACGTCGGCCATCACCGACTGGAATCCGCTGCCGCAAGGCCCGCGCGTGCACCGGCAACTTCTTGTCGCCCGGGCGCGCATGCAGGGCTTTCTCGCCTTCGATTACAAGGACCGCTACCCGGAAGCCGTGGCCGATCTGGCGGGCTGGATCCGTGAGGGGCGCCTGAGTTTTCAAGAACACATCCTGTCCGGCGCAGAGGCCGCACGCGACGCCATCGGCATGCTTTACCGGGGCGAGAACACCGGAAAACTCGTCATTGAGGTGGATTAGAGACTAATCTTCGCCCGGCTCAGGCAGAGGCACCGCCCCGAGCTCATCGAGTTTTTGCCGCAGCTCGCGCAACACCGGCAGCATCTCGCGAATACGGTCCGAACCGATCTGCCGCACGATATCGGCAATCATCGGGGTGATCATCTGCAAGGCCGCGTCCCGCGCCTGCCGCCCCGAGGGGCTGATCGACACGAACTTGCGCCGGGCGTCATCCCAGTCAGGCCGGATATGCACGTATCCTGCCCACTCAAGCTTGGTCAGCGTATTTGTCATCGCGCCGCGCGTGACATGAAAGCTCTTGGCGAGCTGCGCAGGCGAGCGCTCTTCGCCCACGCGCGCTAGATGGTTCAACACCGAAAAATGCGACAACTCCATTCCCTTGGGCATGGCGCGCGTGAGGTGCCCACGCGCCAGCTGATCGGCGGTGAAAATCTCAGAAAACAGGGCCGTGGCGAGGGATTCGTCGGAATCGTTCATTGGGGTGTGCGAAAGGGTCGGTCGTGCTCTAGCGATGGAACTCTGCGGCGTGCAGAGTGGACCTCGTCCAGATCAAGATCAACCATCACCACACCCGGCACCTCGCCACCGTCGCCCAAGATCTCGCCCCAGGGCGAAACAGCAAGCGAATGCCCATAAGTCCGCCGCACCCGGCCCCGGCTGGCGGCATGGGTCCCGCACTGGGCAGGCGCCAGCACGTAGCACCCCGTCTCGATCGCCCGCGCCTGCAACAGCGCCTGCCAATGCGCGGCCCCCGTCACAGGCGAAAACGCCGAGGGCACGCTCAGAATCTGGGCGCCGGCCTGCGCAAGGGTCCTGTAGAGCGCCGGAAAACGCACATCGTAACAGATCGTCAGCCCGAGGGTTCCGAAGGGCGTGTCGGCCAGCACGGCCCGGTCACCGGGCCGGTAGCCTGCGGATTCGCGATAGGTCTCTTCCGTGCTCACCGCTACATCGAACATATGGATCTTGTCGTAGCATGCGGCGATATCGCCGCTGGGTGTGATCACGAAAGACCGGTTTGCGAACCGCCCGTCAGGATCGTCGGTCTTAAGGGCAAGCGACCCGATCAAAAGCCATATGCCCTTCCGCGCTGCCTCTTCGCGCAGCGCCGCGAGGAGCGGGTCCCCGTCCTGCGGTCGCAGCACCTCGCGCTGCCGGGTGCGGCTGGCGGAGACACAATTGGTGACCTCCGGCGTCAGGACAAAGCCCGCGCCTGCACGCGCCGCATCTGCCACAGCGGATCGGACGACCCCGAGGTTCTCGCCCGGATCATCCGAACTTGTAATCTGCAGAAGAGCGGCGCGCACCGCTTAGGCGGCAAGCAGCGGGTCGAGCTTGCCGGCACGGTCCAAAGCATAAAGATCGTCGCAGCCGCCCACATGGGTCTTACCGACGAAGATCTGCGGTACCGTGTGGCCACCGTTGGCCCGCTGCATCATTTCCTGACGGCGGGCCGGGTCGCGGCTAATGTCGATTTCGGAAAAGCTCACGCCTTTTTTGGTCAGAAGCCGCTTTGCAGCATGGCAAAAGCCACAAATCGGCGACGTGTAGATTTCAACGGTGTTCATATCGAGCCCCTCCGGGTGGTTGGCGCCAGATATAAGTGCTCAGAAATCTTTCGCAACGCGCGCCAGTGTGAGCACATTCACAGCAGAGGCGCCGCCGGCGCGCAATGCCTCCGTCGCCGCTGCTAGCGTGGCCCCCGACGTCATCACGTCATCCACCAGCAGAACTGGCCGCCCGTGAATCGCACCGCGGCGGCCCGGTTGCGGCGCGATGGCCCCCCGCTGCAAGGCGAACCGCGCATCTCGCGACAGGCCTTCCTGCGGCGGCGTATGGCGCAAACGGTAAAGCGCATCGGGCACGCCCCGGGCGCCCGCCATGCGCGCGATCCGCTGGGACAAAAGCGCGGCCTGGTTATACCGCCGCGATGCCAGACGCCGCCGCGGAATCGGCACCGGCACGATCACCGTGGCCGGAGTGATCAGGCTGCGCGCCCGCTCCAGCATCCAGGACGCCAGCGGCTCGACCAGATCCTGCCGGTCACCATGTTTCAGCGACAGGATCAGCCGGCGGGCCGTGGCGCCATAGTGCATGACCGAAACGCCCCGCGCCCAGGGCCGGGCCGTGGTCAGGCAGTCGTCGCAGAGGGCATCAGAGTCCCCAGGCGCTGAACCGGGCAGCGCCACGCCACATTTCGCGCAGGTGCTGCCGCAGATAAACGGCGAGTCGCGCCAGCAGACGCCGCAAAGGGCCGCATCGCTATCGACCTGCGTGCCGCAGGACAGACATTGCGAGGGGTAGATAAGCTTCAAGAGGCTTTGCATCCGGCTCCCGCCTTTCCTATACCCACGGACGCTGAGAAGGATCCCCATGGCCCAGCCCCCGGAACTGACAGACCGCAGAGCCCTTGAACGGAACCGACGCCGGTCCATGGCGGAGGCGCGGTTTCTGCTGCAAGAGGTCGTCTGCGACACCATTGAAAGGCTGAAAGAGGTTAACAGACCGTTTACCAAGACGGCCCTCGTGGCCGCGTTTCCCGAAGACTGGGCGCCGCTTGGCGCAAGCGATCTGGTGCCGGATGCGCCGCTGCTGGAATTCCCGAAAAGTGACTATTCCGCCGTCATTCATGGGTTTTGCCTGCACTGGGCCAACGATCCGGTGGGCCAGCTCATTCAGGCGCGACGGGCCCTGGCGCCCGACGGGCTTTTCATCGCCTCGCTTTTTGGTGGCCAGACGCTCCATGAACTGCGCGCCGCCCTTGCAATGGCCGAGACCGAAGTGACCGGCGGGCTGTCGCCGCGCGTCCTGCCCATGGCCGACATCCGGGATCTCGGCGCACTCTTGCAGCGCGCGGGCTTCGCGCTGCCGGTCGCCGACAGCTGGACGCGCACCGTCCACTACAAGAGCCTGACCGGCCTGATGCGCGATCTTCGCGCCATGGGAGAGGCCAACGCCCTATCGGACAGGCTGCGCCGCCCGACGCGCCGCCGCATTCTGGAGCGGGCCGAAGAGATCTACCGCTCATCCCACGCCACCGACGACGGCAAATTGATTGCAACATTCGAAATCGTCACGTTGACGGGATGGGCGCCGGACGCTAGCCAGCCTCAGCCGCTGAGGCCGGGTTCGGCGACCACGCGGCTGGCCGAAGCCCTCGGCACAGCCGAGGAACCTGCGGGCGAACAGGTTTTCGTGAGGCCGCGCCACAAGGATTGATCCGAGGGAGGGTGTCGGGCGTATACGACACATACTCAGGTTTGGGAAAACGCATGCTTGACGCAAAAACCGAGATGCCGGACGGCCTTGCCGCTCCTGCGGAGCTCGATACAACCCACTGGCCCACGAACCATCCAGCCGTGCCCGGTGGGAAAATCGGGATCCTCCTGGCCAATCTCGGAACCCCGGACAATTACGACTACTGGTCCATGCGCCGGTACCTCAACGAATTCCTCTCGGACCGCCGCGTCATCGACTACAGCCCCTGGATCTGGCAGCCGCTGCTGCAGCT
>JBCDED010000043.1:0-31472 GCA_039179985.1 Pseudomonadota bacterium | reverse complement strand
CGCGCGCGCTTCGGATCACTAAACATCAAAGCGCAAGCAAGGTTGTTTAGAGCGTGGCTCAGCACGTCGGAGCGTCCGAGTTCTTCCGCAATCTCAATGGCCGCCTCTGCTGGCTCTTGGACCAAACGGTACTCACGGTTCAACATGTGGACTTGTGCAGCGTTTGACTGCGCCATGGCCAACTCGGGCCCGCGAATTTCCAAAAGGCAATCGACGGCCGCTTTTGCGTCTTGCCACGACGCCTCAAACGCTCCGGCGGACCAGTTATATCGAGATCTGAGACGCAGCGCGTTGCCGAACTTCTTCTTGTCGCCGTGGCGGCCATGGATCTCGAGCACGCGACTTTGGAGCTCGATGGAGTCGGCGTCGGCTCCGACAAGGTGGCAGGCGTGTGCAGCCTCTTCCAGCAGTTCTGGGGTTGTATGAGGGCCATGCATCTCGACGGCAAGACCATAGAAGTCGCGAGCCTCGCGCCGCGCGCCAATGTTCACCGCCTCGGCGGCCGCTTTGACGGCAAGCTCTTTTACCTCGGCGTCGTCCCCAGCCTCGCGTGCATGATACAACAGCCGCGACGCCGGGGCGCCGCCCTCAGCCCTGAGCATCTTCAGTAGTTGACCGTTGACCGCACGTCGACGCGTTGGTGGGATTGCGCCGTTGATGGCCTGGCGCACCAGAACATGCCGAAACTCGAACCCTTCGTCGATTGAAACCAGAAATCCCTCGTCGAAAATCGACACCAACGCTTGGTCCAGATCTCGCCCAAGCAGGGCAGAAAGGTGCGCGACGTCGACTTGGCGGGGAAATACAGAAGCGGTGTCCAATACCTCCCGAAGCGATGCGTCGAGGCGATCGGCCCGAAGAAGCACCGACTCCTCAACACTTTCTGAACGGCTTCTGTCCTGACTGTTAAGTAGTTCTGTAACGAAGAATGCGTTCCCGCCGGTCAGCTCGCTCAACTGATCGGCACTGACTCCCGCTTCGTTGGCCAATCGGACGATCGTTTTTTGCGATAGCGGACCGAGCTCGAGGCGGATCGCATCATGAGAAATCGCGTCACCCATGATCCGCCGAATCTTGTTGCGGCCCAAGGCTCCATCCGACCTAGCGGTCAAGACAAGCATAAGCCGAGTTCCCGCTATGCGCCTCGTCAAGAAGCGCAAGAAGTCTACGGTGGCGTCGTCTGCCCAGTGGACATCTTCCACAAGAATTATGGTCGGCGTACTCGCGTCTAAGAACCCCTCGAAGACCTTGGAAAACGCGCGCAAACGGTTGCCCGGCTCCACGACATCATACGGTAGCTCAATCTCGGCCTCTCGCGCGAGGTCTCTCAAAACACCAAGTGGTTCGGCGATTCCGAGATCGTCGCAATAGCCTCGAAGCACGCGAACCTCTCGATCAATAGTCTCTACGAACTTTCTTACGAGGCTCGACTTTCCAATCCCTGCCTCTCCCAGCAAGGCAATGACCAATCCGTCTCCACAAGAGACGCGCTGAAGGGCATCGGCAAGCTGGGCCAGCTCAGGTTCGCGGTCAAAAATTTCCATGTGTCGTGCTTCTCAAAGCTACCCTAGCTCCCGTGACAAATACTGGGGAACCCAAAAATAGGGAAACAGCGATCGAAAAGTAGGGAATGTTCCCGACGCATTGACAGATCTGTTCTGTGAACCTGACGTCAACTTTTGTGAGAACCGCCGAAAGTGAGAACTGAGATGCATCAGAACACCTTTCCAAGATCAGCACGCAGTAGCGCCGCATTCCGTCGCCCATTTTGGTTGGACATCCTACAAAACCGATCACAGCAGCTTCGACAAAAGCTTGCTTTTCAGCGCCCAATGACCTCTCTTCTAGATCGCGAACTTCTCGCAATTTCGGATGACATCGTAGAAGAACGCGAGAACTGGATCAGGGCTTTTGTCGACTATGGGCACGCCATTGAATGCCCAAGTGGGCAAGCAACAGCATTCAAAGCTCTGGACGCAAGCGACGGGTCGTTCTTCTGGCTTGTCCGCGGCAACGGCAAGAATCAAGGGTTTCACTCCCGGGCCGTCGATCCTTACGACGCAATCGACGAGGCGCACACTTCTAGGCAGCGCAGGCGGCAAGTCAGGAAGGATTGGGCTCTCGTCGAGCGTCTCATGCGTGATCTTTTATTGGGAAGAATACAAATCAGGGTCCGCATAGAGGATGCCCATAACTCGCCTCTTTGCAGGATGGGAATAGATGCCTTTTTGACCCGAATGCGCCTTGGGCATGTTCGTGAGATTTCGGGCCGAGTGGCGGCGATCCTTATGTGGATCGACCCCAAGGTCGGGTTTGTCCTTTACGAGGCACATAGCCGATCGATGCGCGAAGCCGATGGAAGCGATGCGTTTGCCCGCGTAGCGGCTCTATGACCGCACAAAAAAACACTTAGCCAATCCAAATCGAGGAGGAACACCGTGAAAAAGTTTGTGATTGAGCGCGAAATCCCTGGTGTCGGCGATATGAACAAGCACGAGATCGGTGGCGCCGCGAAAGCATCGAATGAAGCTCTGGAAAAGCTATCACCAACAGTCCAATGGCTTCACTCTTACGTCACGCCGTCAAAGACATTCTGCATCTACCTCGCAGAGGATGAGGACGGTATCCGCCGTCACGCGGAATTATCGGGCTTCCCAGCGAACACTATTGCAGAGGTCTCCCGCATTATTGACCCGACAACAGCGGAGCGCTCCTACTGAGCTTTTGATTTGCATTCGACGCAACCAAAACCGGGCTGTTTTCTCCGCGAGCTAGTGCTGGAAAAGAGACCGACCCGACCGCTTTCTTCGCAAAGCGGTCGCTTGAGCAACCGGCAGCGGAGGGCTGCAGTTCACATAGTGCATTGCTGCCGCAGTGCTTCCGTCATCGCTGTCGCCAAAGCGGCAGGTGTATGATCTCCGAAGATGATCGAGCGATGTGCGGATGGCAACGAAGGCAAGCCCTCAGCGCTTCCGAGCAAAGACATGTCCGCCTCAACAGATGAAGCTGGCAAGGCGGCGACAACGATGCCCGCCCGGACCGCCGCACGCAGTGAGCCAAACGAGGAGGCGCGGAGCACGACTTCGTATGATCTTTCCGCTTCCCGAAGTGCACGCTCTGGAAGCTCGCACCACCAGCAAGATCGGTCCATCACCGCAAGCGGAACGGGACTTGAAGCATCCAGTGATAGGTTGGCCTGGGCGGCCCAAACGGTCTCGGTCGCGCCCAACGGTACTCCGTCGGATGGGCTCAATCCAGATACCACCGCGACCTCCATGTCACCGCGCGATACGGCGGAACGATAGGACGATGTGCAGCCAGACGTCGCCCGGACGGCGACCTCCGGGTGCGTTTGTGTGAAGCGAGCGAGCGCCCTCTCGAACACTGCGTCCTCGTAGTCGTCGGGCAGGCCGACATGGATGGTTCCGCGCAATGGTTCTGTAAAAAGCGTTGCCGCTGTGTGAAGCGCGCCCAGGGCGGCCGTCGCTGCCGGAACAAAGCGCTCTCCTGCCGCAGTTAGGCGCATGCCCGATGGAGCGCGGATGAACAGTGTCACGCCGAGTGCAGCCTCCAGCCGCGCGAGGCGGACACTGACCGCAGATTGAGTGCGATGCAGACGTGCAGCCGCAACAGTCAACGAACCGACTTCCGCAATGACAAGAAAACTGCGGAGAAGTTCTCCGTCGACCTGAGTGCGTTCGATTTCGTTCATGCGCTCATCATATCTATTCGTTCGCATTTATGCACCCGCGATTGCACCATACTTGGCATAGCCGGGACTGGATCAGCATGGATATCACTCAATTACTACTTCTCATCGTCATTGGTATCGGTGGTGGAGCATGGAATTCGGTTGCTGGAGGTGCGAGCTTGCTGACCTTTCCCGCATTGATGGCGGCGGGCCTACCGCCGGTCGTGGCGAACGCGACGAACTTTCTCGGCCTACTGCCGTCGAACGCCGCAGCGCTCCCCGCTTACCGAGAAGAGTTGCGCGGACTGGGCCGCGAACTTCGGCCATTGATCCTCGTATCAGGCGCGGGTGCCATCGTTGGCTCGCTGCTGCTGGTAGTGTCTGATCCGCAGACGTTTGTGGCGCTAATACCCGCACTGATATTCACCGCGACCCTGCTTTTCGCGTTCGGAGACAGAGTGCGCGTTCTAATGCTTTCTTCGGCTAGCGCGACGACCAGTCGGGGCATCGTCTACACCGGCCTTTTCATTGCTTCCATCTATGGCGGGTACTTTGGGGCTGGTCTTGGCTTCATCCTTCTGGCCGTCGCGCAAATCCTGGGGCATGACGATTTCCATGTTGCCAATAGTATCAAGAATCTGCTCGCGACGACGTTCACCGTACTTAGTATCGGTGTCTTCGGCTTTGGCGGTCTGATCGACTGGACGGCTGCGGTGGCGATGATGGTAGGCGCAACTATTGGGGGTTACTTCGGGGGGCGCTTTGCAAAGCGGGTAAACCAGAAACTACTTCGAGTGGCAGTGATCGTGTTCGGCCTGATATTGTCAATCGTGTATCTATTGCGCCTTCTTTGAGACAAGTTCGCAAAGGGAACGTCTGCGAAAACCTCAATTCTCCGAAAGAGTAAGCTGCTCTACAAGACAATGCGGAGATTCGTTGCATTTGCAGCATCCTGCAAAGTGGGACTCGAAGGTGACATCTGACCAAATTGGTCAGATGACCGGTCTACCGCGCCTAGCGGACAATGGCGGTTGCCGGATCGCTATGCTCAGATTGATCGAAACCAAAGACCGCAATCTGGCTATGCATGCCGCGTAGATCAGGTTCTAATTTAGTGACTAGTTATCCGATTCTTTGCTAAGCTTACTACCCATCACCTCGGCTGCTTCCCTGAGAGGATCGTCGGCAAGGTGAGCGTAGCGCTGAGTAGTCATTGGATTGGTATGCCCGAGAAGCCGCCCAACCACCGGAAGGCTGTGCCCACTGGACACCAAATGCGATGCATGGGTGTGCCGGTTGTCGTGTAGCCGATAATCTTTGAGCCCCGCCGCTTCCGTTACAGCCTTCCAAAAACGTTTCAGTTCCTTGATAGGCTTACCCGGTTTGCGACCCGGAAAGACGTGAGGATTATCCCCAGATCGCGTTGCAGCCATTGAACAAAGGAGTGTGACCGCTCCCGAAGAAAGCGGAAGGTGTTCGGTTCGTTTTTGCTTCGTGTGATGCGAGGGTTTAACCCAGACGCCGCGATCGAGATCGAAGTCTGCCCACTGTGAGTTTAGGACTTCGCCGATCCGCGCTCCCGTAAAGAGCTGCAAGCGCACCGCGTTTGCGGCCACCTGATTAGTATGCGCATTGAGAGCGGCTCTCAACCGGTCGAGTTCCGTGTCTGACAGCCAGCGATAACGCTTCTCTTCAGGAAACCGAGGAACACCCCGCACCGGGTTATCGCGGCGCCATTCCCAACGGATGGACAGTTCGAACATCTTCGACAAGAGGGCGAGCGCACGGTTGGCCTGATATGGCGTACTGGCGAGGCCGTTGTGGAAGCTCTGGATGTCCGCATGGGTAACTTCGCCAACGCTTCGGGAGCCCAGCGAAGGTAAGATCATGCGTTCGAGCAAAGATTGATCCATGGCGGCGCTCCGAGGCCGCTTCTTAGGCTTGGCATGTCGGTCCATGTAGTCACTCGACAAATCCCGGATCGTCTTGCGCTCGAGGTGCTCTTTCGCCTCGGAGATCGGGTCTCCCCCGCGCATCGCATCAGCAAGATAGCCCTTCGCAATATCACGAGCCTGGTGGAGCGTCATCAGAGGCCCGTGGTGACCGATCGTCTTTCGACGGGATCGGCCAGTCTGACGGTTGCGATACTGGACCAAATAGCTCTTGGAGCCCGACGCCTTGACCCGCAATCCAAACCCCCGCAGGTCTGTGTCCCAGAACATCTCTTCGCCGATTTCGACAGAGGCGCGATCCACAAACGACTTTGTCAACTTGACCCTAGGCACGGCTGTCTCCGATGAACCGGTAAGCGCTAGGTAAGCTTTGTGTGGGGAAACCACAAGAAACGTCGTGAACTTCTACGTGCAGTCGCTCACCGAAAATAGTTAAAAAATAAGGAAGAAGTGTAAGCCGCAGAAATCGAGTGAGCGCCACGGAGTAAAAGACCTAACGACTGTTAATCAATTGGTCGTAGGTTCGATCCCTACCGCCGGAGCCAACAACTCTCTGAAGAAAGAAATGAGTTCTTCCCTACAGCTGTGCCAAGGCGCTTTGTCGCGTAAGGCATCAAGAGGGTAACCGGACGTTTCGTTTTGGACGCGGTCGCGTTCGAAGATCCGGTCGAACCGACCGCGCCCCCAGCTAACGGCAGACGTTTCCGTCGTCACGCGAACCCGCTGGCATCGCTGGAAGGCCGGTACCGCGCACACTCGCTACTCTGTCACTACGGCCCATAGTTAGTGACGCTAGCGAAACAATGCGGCGGTCTTTGGCTGCAAAGGGGGCCCGGGCAAGGTCATGTTGGGGCACAGACCGTCGGGAGCCTGGAGACCGCGGCGTCTTCTCTGGGTGGGACGTGGCGCCGCCGCGAAAGTCATCGGCGCAATCGCCCAAGCGCCGCCCGGCACCGCGCGGCATACCGGCGTGACGGCACCGCGAACAGGTGCGCGTCCATTGAAAGACAGATCACTAGACTGAGAGGTCGCCACCATGCTGCAGGCCGCCGCACAGGTTTCGCTGCCCGACCCGCTGCGCCGCCGTCTCCACGACGCCGTATTTGCCCTGGGGCTCGTTAGTTTCGTCACCGCGCTCCTGGCGGCCGTCTTCTGACCCGGCCCCTGGGTATGTGGACGCAGCCAAATCCCCCCACCTCAATCCGACTGCGCCCCCGGCTGACAGGCCGAAGCGCGTCGCCGGAAGGCCGCTACCGCACACACTCGTTACTTCATCACATCGGCCCATGATCCAGACGCTAGCGGGTCATTGCGGCGGATTGTGGCGGGTGGCGCGACATTTGCGCGGTCATCCTGGGGCGCAGCCTGCCCCAATGCGGCAGTTTGTTGCTGCGCCGCAAAAAGGAATTGCTGCGCCTGCGAAAAAGCGGGCATAGTCGCCGGAATGGCCGAGGCGCTTTCCATAATCGTCGTGGAACCGGACCGCGACCGGGCGTTGATGATCGTCGACAGCCTGCGCGAAACCGGGGAAACGGACATCCACGTTATCTCGGAGGTCTCGAGCCTGGCGCGCCGGATTTCCGAGCGAAACCCGGACGTGGTGCTCGTGGATCTCACCAGCCCGACACGCGACATGATCGAGGAACTGACGCTGGCCACAGCTCCCCTCGACCGACCTGTGGCCATGTTCGTGGATCAGAGCGACGACAGCCTCACGAAAGCGGCGATCGAGGCCGGGGTGTCGGCCTATGTGGTCGACAACCTCCGGCCGGACCGCATCCGCCCGGTGATCTCGGCCGCCATCAGCCGATTTCAGGTTTTCCGGCGCATGCGCGACGAGTTGGCCGAGACCAAGCGCGCGCTGGAAGAACGCAAGGTGATCGACCGCGCCAAGGGGCTCTTGATGAAAGCGCGCGGGATCGGGGAAGACGAAGCCTACGGGCTTTTGCGCAAGACGGCCATGGATCAGGGCAAGAAGATCTCCGAGGTGGCGACAGCCCTTGTGACGGCCGCGGAGCTTTTGTCGTGAGCACGGCACTGGCGGTCGGGTTTCTCCCTCTCGTGGATGCCGCGCCGCTGATCGTTGCCGCCGAGATGGGCTTTGCCGGCGAGGAAGGGCTGGACCTGGAACTGGTGCGCGCACCGTCCTGGTCGTCCTTGCGCGACATGCTGGCCTTCGGGCGCGTGGAGGCGGCGCATATGCTGTCGCCCGTGCCTGTGGCCATGGCGCTTGGTCTTGGAGGCGTCTCTTCGCCGGTCTCCGCGCTGATGGTCCTGTCAGTCAACGGCAATGTCATTGGCGTCAGTCAGGACCTGGCGGCGCGTCTGCGGGATGTGGGCCATGATTTCGGCTTTGCCGATGCGCGGTCGGCAGGGTCTGCGCTGGTGGCCGCGGCGGACCGGCGCCTGCGTATCGGGGTCCCTTTTCCGTTCTCCATGCATGCGGAGCTTCTGTATTACTGGCTCTCGGCCTCGGGCCTGCCGGCGCCCCAGGGCGTGGAGATCCGCACGGTGCCCCCGCCTCTGATGGCCGACGCCATTGCCGCGGGCGAGATCGACGCCTTTTGCGTGGGCGAACCCTGGGGCTCAAAGACCATTGAGATCGGCGCGGGCACGCTCATCCTGCCCGGACGCAGCATCTGGAGTTTTGCGCCCGAAAAGGTGCTTGCCGCGCGCACGGACTGGGCGCGCGAGGAACCGGACCTGACCGGGCGGCTGATGCGCGCGGTCTGGAAAGCCTGCCGTTGGCTGGGCGAAGGCGGGGCCCAGACAACGGCGGCGGAACTTCTGAGCAAAGGCACCTATCTGGACCTCGCACCCGAGATCGTTGACCGCGCGCTGTCGGGGCGCCTGGTGATCTCCTCCAAGGGAGACGCCCGCGACTGCCCGGGCTTTGTGGAGTTCTTCGCCGGCGCCGCGACCTTCCCCTGGCGCAGTCAGGCCGCCTGGATCGCGCGGCAGATGGCCGGGCGTCTCGGCCTTGATCAGGCGGCAGCGCAGGAGGCGGCGAAGGCCGTGTTCCGCTCGGATCTCTACCGCCAGCATCTGCGCACAACGGGGGCGATTCTGCCCGGCGCTTCGGAGAAGCTGGAGGGGGGAATCGCGGGTGAAACGGCGGCGGCGTCAGAGACCGGCCGCCTTATCCTTGCCGAGAATCGCTTCTTTGATGGTCAAAAATTTGACCCGGGCGCGACCACCTGATGCAAAAATAAGCATCCCGGTCACCGATTTCACTGCCCTTCGGCGCAATTTCATATCGTGTGCACTTTCTGACTTGCCATTTCGAAGCGCCGATTGATTTCTAGTGCTCAAGAAAGCAATGGCGCTTTCTGACCACCCCATGACAGGGCGATCCGAGCACAGCCGCTCGACCCGTTTGCGCGATGGCGCAGGCAGGTCTCGCGGCTTTTTTGTTTTTCGCGCCGCCGCTCGCGCGGCAGAGAAGGGAACCGACCCCAATGAAGAAACTGCTAGCTGGCGCCGCCCTAGGCGCTCTTGTCGCAAGCTCCGCCGCCGCCGAAATGCTGGAGCTGGAAAAAGACGAACTGACCTTCGGCTTCATCAAACTGACGGATATGGCTCCCCTAGCCGTGGCCTACGAGCAAGGGTACTTTCTGGACGAAGGTCTCTTTGTGACGCTGGAGGCGCAGGCGAACTGGAAGGTACTGCTCGACGGTGTCATCGACGGTCAGCTTGACGGCGCCCATATGCTCGCCGGGCAGCCGCTTGCCGCGACCATCGGCTTTGGCACCGAGGCCCACATCATCACGCCCTTCTCCATGGACCTCAACGGCAACGGCATCACCGTGTCGAATGAAGTCTGGGAAGCGATGAAGCCGAATATCCCGAAAATGGACGATGGCCGACCGCAGCACCCGATTTCGGCCGAAGCGCTGGCGCCGGTGGTCGAACAGTACCGCTCGGAAGGCAAGCCCTTCAACATGGGCATGGTCTTCCCGGTCTCGACCCACAACTACGAACTGCGGTACTGGCTGGCCGCCGGCGGTCTGCACCCGGGCTACTACAGCCCCGAAAACATTTCGGGCCAGATCGGCGCCGATGTGTTCCTCTCGGTCACACCGCCACCGCAGATGCCTGCAACGCTCGAAGCGGGCACCATCTACGGCTACTGCGTGGGCGAACCCTGGAACCAGCAGGCTGTGTTCAAGGGGATCGGCGTTCCGGTCATCACCGACTATGAACTCTGGAAGAACAACCCCGAAAAGGTCTTCGGCATCACTGCCGAGTTCGCAGAACAGTACCCCAACACCACGCTTGCCGTGACCAAGGCGCTGATCCGCGCGGCCATCTGGCTCGATGAGAATGACAACGCCAACCGGATGGAAGCGGTTGAGATCCTCGCCCGGCCCGAATACGTGGGCGCCGATGCCGAGGTTATCGCGAACTCCATGACCGGTACCTTTGAGTACGAAAAGGGCGACGTGCGCGAAGTTCCGGACTTCAACGTCTTCTTCCGCTACAACGCCACCTACCCCTTCTATTCGGATGCCATCTGGTACCTCACCCAGATGCGCCGCTGGGGCCAGATCGCCGAAGCCAAGGACGACAGCTGGTACCACGAGACCGCAAAGAAGGTATACCGCCCGGACATCTACCTCGAAGCCGCGCGCATGGTGGTGGATGAAGGCCATGCCAACGAAGCCGACTTCCCCTGGGAAAGCGACGGCTACAAGGTCGCCACGCCCGCCGAAGATATCATCGACGGCATCCCCTACGACGGACGCTCGCCAAACGACTACCTCGAAAGCCTGCCTATCGGGCTGAAGGGTCAGCAGATCGTCGTCGGCGCCGAAGTGCAGGGCTGATCGCACCCGGGGACCGCCGCGCATGACCTGCGCGGCGGTCCCTTCCCCAAATCATATGAGCTTGCAGAAGGCTGGGCCGAGCAATGACCGCCATTGATCCAAACGTCCTCACTGACCCCGACAAGGAAGCACGCCGCGCCGCGTGGTTCACGCGCATCAACAAGGCCGACCGCTGGTTCAGCGTTCTGGGCCTTGCCTGGATCACACCGCTTCTCAGGGCCGCCGCAGGAGACAATCCAAAGGCACAGATGAAAGAGGTCTGGCGTCTTCTGGGCGTCCCGCTTCTGGCCATTGCCGGCTTTCTGATGCTCTGGGCCGCGCTGGCGCCGCAGGTGCAGACCTCGCTCGGCGCCGTGCCCGGCCCGGCCCAGGTCTGGGAACAGGCGGTCAACCTGCACGAAGACGCCATCGCCACCGGCGAGAAACGCGCGAAATTCGAAGACATGGTCGCGCAGCGCAACCAGCGCCTGATCGATGCGGGCCGCGCGGATGAGGTCAAGCAAGTCGCCTACACCGGTGCGCCGTCCTACTACCAGCAGATCGGCACCTCGATCGCCACGGTCTTTTTCGGCTTCCTGATTGCCACCGTCATAGCCGTGCCCCTAGGCATTCTTGCGGGCCTGTCGACTACAGCGAACGCAGCGCTGAATCCTCTGATCCAGATCTTCAAACCCGTCAGCCCGCTGGCCTGGCTGCCCATCGTGACCATGGTCGTATCGGCGGTTTATGTGACAAACGACGGCTTTTTCGCTAAGTCCTTCCTGATATCGGCCATCACGGTGACGCTCTGTTCGCTCTGGCCGACGCTGATCAACACCGCCCTCGGCGTGTCGTCGATTGACAAAGATCTGGTGAACGTCAGCCGGGTTCTGAAGATGTCGACCTGGCGCAAGATCACCAAGTTGGTTCTGCCTTCTTCACTGCCGCTGATCTTCACTGGCCTGCGCCTGTCGCTTGGCGTCGGTTGGATGGTGCTGATTGCGGCCGAGATGCTGGCCCAGAACCCCGGCCTTGGAAAGTTTGTCTGGGACGAGTTCCAGAACGGATCAAGCCAGTCGCTGGCCAAGATCATGGTCGCGGTTCTGACCATCGGCATCATCGGCTTCCTTCTCGACCGGCTGATGTACGCCATTCAGGCCGCCTTCACCTTCACCAACAACAGGTAAACCCATGGGACTTCTCAGCTTCAAGAACGTCTCGAAAAGCTACGGCGAAGGGACACATGCGACCCAGGTGCTGAAGGGCATCGACCTTGAGGTCGAAGACGGAGAGTTCCTGGTTCTTCTCGGTTTCTCCGGCACAGGCAAGACAACGCTGATCAACCTGATGGCGGGGCTTGAGACCCCGACGGCGGGCAGCGTCAGCTTCCAGGGCGCGCCAATCAGCGGCCCTGGGCCAGAGCGCGGCGTGGTGTTCCAGAGTTATTCCCTGATGCCCTGGCTTACCGTCTCGGGCAACGTGGGGCTCGCGGTCGACACTATGTTCCCGAACCTGTCGCGCAAGGAACGGGCCGACAAGATCGCCCATTACGTCAAGATGGTCGGCCTGTCGCACGCCACAACGCGGCGTCCGGCGGAACTGTCAGGCGGTATGCGCCAGCGGGTCAATGTGGCACGCGCGCTGGCAATGAATCCGGAGGTTCTTCTGCTGGACGAGCCGCTTTCGGCTCTTGATGCACTGACCCGCGCGAACCTTGCCTCCGAGATCGAGCGCATCTGGCAGGCCGACAAGAAGACCTGCGTGCTGATCACCAATGACGTGGACGAGGCCATCGTTTTGGCCGACCGGATCATCGCCCTGAACCCCGACGGCACTCTGGGCGATGAGTTCCGCGTGAACATCCCCCGCCCTCGGGACCGCACGGAGATGAACACCCACGAGGGCTTCAAGAAGCTACGCGCAGAGGTCACGACCTATCTGATGGACGTCGGGATTGAGGCGCGGGTCGAAGGCAGCCGGATCTTGCCGGATGTGACGCCTATGCACGGGCTGCCTGCCGCGGTGGCGCGGGCGCAGGAGACGCCGAATGAAGACCGCTACCTTGAGTTCTCGAAACTCGACAAGGTCTACCCGACGCCGAATGGCCCGCTCACGGTGGTCGAGGACTTCGATCTGAAGCTGAAGAAGGGCGAGTTTATCAGCCTCATCGGGCATTCGGGCTGCGGCAAATCCACGGTTCTGACCATGACCGCCGGACTCAACTCGATCTCAAAGGGGGGTATCATCCTTGACGGGCGCGAGGTGGTGGACGCCGACCCCGAGCGCGCGGTCGTCTTCCAGTCGCCCTCGCTTTTTCCCTGGCTCACAGCAAAGGAAAACGTGGCCGTGGGTGTCGACCGGGTCTATCCCAAAGCCTCCACCGCCGAGCGTCAGGATGTCGTCGAATACTACCTTGAGCGGGTGGGCCTGGCCGATGCGATGGACAAACCCGCCTCGGAGCTCTCGAACGGCATGCAACAGCGCGTGGGCATTGCACGTGCCTTCGCACTGAGCCCCAAGCTCCTGCTTCTTGATGAGCCTTTTGGCATGCTCGACAGCCTCACACGATGGGAGTTGCAGGAAGTGCTGATGGAGGTCTGGTCGCGCACCAAGGTCACCGCGATCTGTGTCACCCATGACGTGGACGAGGCGATCCTTCTGGCTGACCGCGTGGTGATGATGACCAACGGGCCGCGCGCGACAATCGGCAAGATCACCGATGTGGACCTGCCCCGCCCGCGCACCCGCAAAGCCCTGCTCGAACACCCGGATTACTACAACTACCGGCAGGAAGTGCTTGATTTCCTGGAAGAATACGAACACGGCGCAAAACCCAAAACACCGGCCAAGCCGGCGGCGATTGCCGCGGAGTAACAACAATGAAGAAACTGGTTATCATTGGTGCGGGCATGGCTGCAGGGCGGCTTGTGGAGCATGTCACCGACCAGGGCGGTTGGGACATCACGCTCTTTAACGCGGAACCGCGCGGGACCTATAACCGCATCATGCTGTCACCCGTGCTGGCGGGCGACAAAACCTACGAAGAGATCGTCACCCACGACGGTAGCTTCTACGTTGAGGCGGGGGTGCACTGCCGTTTTGGCGAGCGTGTCACGGCCATCGACCGGCAGGCCCGGACCGTGACGGGAGAGACCGGCGCGCCGGTGCCCTATGACAAGCTGGTCTTTGCGACCGGGTCCAACCCGTTCATGATCCCCCTGCCCGGCCATGATCTGGAGGGTGTCATCGCCTACCGCGACCTTGAGGACACCGAGCGGATGATGGCGCTTGAAGCGGGGCAGAAGGCCGTGGTGATCGGTGGCGGGCTTCTGGGGCTAGAGGCGGCGGCGGGCATGCAGGCGCGCGGCGTGGACGTGACCGTCGTGCATCTGATGGGCCATCTGATGGAGCGTCAGCTTGATGAGGCCGCCGGGTATCTTCTGCGCAAGGAACTTGTCTCGCGTGGAATCAATGTGCTGGTCTCCACGACCTCGCAAGAGATCCTGGGCGAAAACGGCAAGGTCCGGGCGCTGCGTCTGGAAAACGGCACCGAACTGCCCTGCGACCTGCTGGTCATGGCCGTTGGTATCCGCCCAAACATCGCACTGGCTGGTGAGGCCGGGCTTGCGACGGGCCGCGGCATCCACGTGGACGACCAGATGATCACCTCCGATGCCGATGTGCTGGCCATCGGGGAATGCATCGAGCATGACGGTCAACTTTTCGGCCTTGTGGCGCCGCTCTACGATCAGGCCAAGGTCGCCGCAGCAACGCTGGCGGGGGAGGCGGCGGCCTTCCTCAACCGTGAGACCGCGACGAAACTGAAAGTCACCGGCTGTGATCTTTTCAGCGCCGGGGATTTCGCAGATGGCGACGACCGCGAAGATATCGTCTACCGCGACCCGGCGCGCGGCGTTTACAAGCGGCTGGTGCTGAAAGACGATCGGCTCATTGGCGCGGTGCTTTACGGCGAGACGACCGATGGCAGCTGGTTTCACGGGCTGATCAAGGACGCCGAAAACGTCGCGGAAATGCGCGAGACGCTGATCTTCGGCCCCGCCTTCCAGGGGGGCACCCCCCTGGACCCTATGGCGGCCGTTGCAGCCTTACCGGCTGACGCAGAAATCTGCGGCTGCAACGGCATTTGCAAAAGCCAGATCACCGGTGCGATCGAGGGCGGCGCGCATTCGCTCGACGACGTACGCGCCCAGACAAAGGCCAGCTCGTCCTGCGGGACCTGCACGGGGCTCGTCGAACAGCTTCTTGCGGTCACGCTCGGCGACGACTTCGAACTGCCGACCGCCAAGCCCATGTGTGGCTGCACCGATCTGACCCATGAGGACGTGCGCCGCCTGATCAAGTCCAAGGAGCTGAAATCGCAACAGGCGGTCTGGCAAGAACTTGGCTGGCGGACCCCGAACGGCTGTCATGTCTGTCGCCCGGCCGTGAACTATTACCTGCTCGCGGACTGGCCCGTGGAGTATCAGGACGATCCGCAATCGCGTTTCGTCAACGAACGTAAACACGCCAACATCCAGAAAGACGGCACTTTCAGCGTCGTGCCGCGCATGTGGGGCGGGATCACAACCGCCAACGAACTGCGCGCCATCGCCGATGCCGCCGATAAATACGACGTGCCGACCGTGAAAGTGACCGGTGGCCAGCGGATCGACCTTTTGGGCGTCAAGGGCGAAGACCTGCCCGCGATCTGGGCCGACCTGGGCAAAGCGGGCCTTGTGTCGGGGCACGCCTATGCCAAAGGGCTGCGGACAGTGAAAACCTGCGTGGGCACCGACCATTGCAGGTTCGGCACGCAGGATTCCACCGGGCTTGGCGTAAAGCTGGAAAAGATGCTCTGGGGCTCCTGGACCCCGCATAAGGTGAAGATGGCCGTCTCGGGCTGTCCGCGGAATTGTGCCGAGGCGACGTGCAAGGACGTGGGCATCGTCTGCGTCGACAGCGGCTACGAGATCGGCGTCGGCGGCGCGGCGGGGATGGACCTGAAGGAAATCCAACCACTTGCAAAGGTTGCCACCGAGGAGGAGGCCATCGAAATGGTGATCGCCTTCGTCCAGCTCTACCGCGAGAACGCCAAATACCTCGACCGCCCCTACAAATGGATCGCGAAGGTGGGCATGGACTGGGTGACCGAGCGCGTGGCAGATCCGGAAGAACGCGCGCGCCTTGTGGCCGCATTCGCGCTGTCGCAGTCGATCTATCAGAAAGACCCCTGGGCCGAACGCGCCGATGACACAGCAAAACGGGCTTTCGGACCCCTTGCCGATCTGACGCTGGAGGCCGCAGAATGAGCTGGATCGATATCGGCGACATCGAAGAGATCCCGCTGCGCGGCGCGCGCAAGGTCAAGACCAAGCTTGGTTGCGTCGCGATCTTCCGCACCGGCGAGACCGAGGTCTTTGCCACCTCGAATACCTGCCCGCACAAAGCCGGACCCTTGGCCGAGGGAATCGTACATGACCGCAAGGTCACCTGCCCGCTGCACAACTGGGTCTTCGATCTTGAGACCGGCGAAGCCATGGGGCCGGACGAAGGCCGCATCGCGACCTATCCCGTGAAGGTCGAGGCCGGCCGCGTCCTGATCGACGAACGGGTGCTTGGGCTCAGGGCTGCCTGATGGACGGGACGTCGCAACCGCAGGTACGCTCCGCCTGCCCCTATTGCGGCGTTGGGTGCGGCGTGATCCTGCAGCCTGACGGCGCGGGCGGCGTCAGCGTCTCGGGCGACCCCGACCACCCGGCCAACAAGGGCAAGCTCTGTTCCAAGGGCCTCGCCCTTGGCGAAACCGTGGGACTGGGTGAACGGCTGCTTACCCCCCGCGTGGCCGGAGTTGAGACAGGCTGGGACGCGGCGCTGGATCTTGTGGCGGGCCGCTTTTCCGACACCATCGCCCGCCATGGGCCGGACAGCGTGGCCTTTTATGTCTCGGGCCAGCTTCTGACCGAGGACTACTATGTCGCCAACAAGCTGATGAAAGGGTTCATCGGATCGGGCAACATCGACACCAACTCGCGGCTCTGCATGGCCTCGACCGTGGCGGGGCACAAACGGGCCTTTGGCAGCGACACGGTTCCAGGCACCTACGAGGATCTCGAAGAGGCCGATCTGGTGGTGCTCGTTGGCTCCAACCTCGCCTGGTGTCATCCGGTGCTCTTCCAGCGCCTGGCCGCCGCGCGGCGGGAGCGCGGCACGAAAGTTGTCGTCGTCGATCCGCGCCGCACGGCCACCTGCGATATCGCCGATCTGCACCTGAAGCTGCGCCCGGGCACGGATGTGGCGCTATTCAACGGGCTTTTGCGGTTTCTGGCAGATACGGACGCGCTGGACGCCGGCTTTGTCGCCGCGCATACCACCGGCTTTTCCGCGGCGCTGGAGGCGGCAGCCCACAGCACCCCTGACCCGACTGGCCTTTCGGAAAACGCGCTGCACCGCTTCTACACCCTCTTTGCCACGACCGAGCGCACGGTCACGGTCTTCAGCCAGGGGGTGAACCAGTCGACCCAGGGCACCGATAAGGTAAACGCAATCCTGAACTGCCATCTGGCCACGGGCCGGATCGGCAAGCCAGGGGCGGGTCCGCTCAGCGCGACGGGACAGCCCAATGCCATGGGCGGGCGCGAGGTTGGCGGGCTGGCGAACATGCTGGCGGCCCATCTCGACATCGAAAACGCCGAACACCGCGCCGCCGTGGGCGCGTTCTGGCAGGCGCCCCATGTGACCGAAACCCAGGGGCTAAAGGCTGTGGATATGTTCCGCGCGGCTGCAGACGGCCGGATCAAGGCGCTTTGGATTGCTTGCACGAACCCGGCCGTCTCCCTTCCCGAAGCGGGTGCCGTGCGCGATGCGATCGGGGCCTGCGACTTTGTCGTGGTCAGTGACCTCAGCGCCGAAACCGACACCGCGCAGCTGGCCGACGTGCTTCTGCCAGCGACCGGTTGGGGGGAAAAGGACGGGACGGTCACGAATTCGGACCGCACAATCAGTCGCCAGCGCCCCGCCCTTCCCGCGCCCGGCGCTGCAAGGCACGATTGGGATATCTTCGCCGACGTGGGGCGGCGCATGGGCTGGAGGAGCGCCTTTGACTATCGCAGCCCCGCCGAAGTCTTCCGCGAACACGCCGCACTTTCGGGCCTTGCAGGCGGCTTTGGCCGGGATTTCGACATCTCGGGCCTCGCGGAGCTGAGCGATACAGCCTATGAATTGATGGCTCCCACGCGCTGGCCGGTCTCCGCCACGCGCGCGGGCGGGCGTTTTTTCGGCAATGGCCGGTTCTTCACACCCGACGGCCGCGCACGGTTTGTGGCGGTCCGCCAGGGCGAGCCTGCCGCGCGCACCACGGCGAAATACCCCTACCGGCTGAATTCCGGGCGCGTGCGCGACCAGTGGCACACCATGACGCGCACCGCCCTCGCCCCGCGCCTGTCACGCCATTTGGCCGAGCCGTTTCTGCAGATCCATCCTGAAGATGCTGACGATCTAGGGCTTCAGCCCGCCGATCTGGCGCGCGTCGCCAGCCCCACGGGCAGCGCGCTCTTGCGGGTGCTTGTCTCAGGCGACAGCGCCCCCGGCGCGCCCTTCGCACCGATGCACTGGACAGCCGAGACCGCGCCCGCCGCACGCATCGGCCAGGTGATCGCCGCCGCCACCGACCCGGTATCGGGCCAGCCGGAAAGCAAGGCGGGCGTCGTGCGGATCGAGAAATACGCGGCCGCCTGGTACGGCTTTGCCGTGGCGCTGGACAGACCCGAGGCCGACACCGCCTATTGGGCGCGCATGCGGACCGAGACGGGTTGGCGCCTGGAACTCGCGGACACCACCCTGCCACCCGACTGGACAGACTTCGCGCAAAGCCTTTTCGGGCTGACGGCCGCTCCCGAAGTCTTCGTCGACACTGCAACCGGCCAGAGCCGCCTGGCCTTTACCGCGCAAGGCCGGCTTGCAGCGGCGCTTTTTGTCTCGCCCACGCCTGTCGCGGTCGCGCGCGACTTCGTGGCCGGTCAGTTGGGCGAACCCGCCCGGGATGTGCTGGCAGCCCGTCCCGGCGCCGACCGGCCCGATCCGGGCCCCACGGTCTGTTCATGCATGTCCGTGGGCCGCAACACGCTGCTGACCGCGCTCGGCAGCACGCCCGGAATGACCGTCGAGCGCCTTTGCGAAGCCACCGGCGCGGGCACCAACTGCGGGTCCTGCCGCCCCGAGGTGGCCGACCTCGTAGCGCGCTTCGGCCTGCGCGAAGCCGCCGAATAGAGGAGCCGATCATGCAGTCCTTTCCCATGTTTCTGCGCACCACGGGCCGCAAGGTTGTTATCGCAGGCGGTGGCGAACAGGCTGCGCAGAAAGCCCGGCTGATCCTGAAAACCGATGCCAAGATCGTCCTGGCGGCGCCCGAAATTGACGGGGAACTGAGTGGCATCGTTGAAAACGGCCGCGCAGACCACCACGCCGGGCCTGTGACGCCGGGAACTTTTGCGGGTAGCGCGCTGACATTCGTCGCCACTGGCTGCGCCGGTGCCGATGCCGCGCTCCATGCTTTGGCAAAAGAGGCGGGCGCGGTGGTCAATGTCGTCGACCGGCCCGAACTCTGTGACGCAACCACGCCCTCGATCGTCGACCGCGACCCGGTCGTCGTGGCCATCGGCACCGAAGGCACAGCGCCGGTTCTCGGGCGCGTGATCAAGACGCAGGTGGAGACGCTGCTGTCGCCGCGACTGGGCGGGCTCGCGGCGCTCGCTGGCCGCCTGCGCGGCGCCGTCGCGGCCTCGCTGCCGCGCGAGACCCGTCGCGCGTTCTGGGCCTGGGTCTTCAACGGCACGCCCGCCCGCCTGCACCGCGAGGGACACGAAGATCAGGTGGCCGAGCTTCTAAAAACCGCGATTTCCACGCGCCAGGTGCCTCGGGATGCAGGAGAGGGCCATGTGGCGCTGGTGGGTGCGGGCCCAGGTGCCCGCGATCTTCTGACGCTGCGTGCCGTCGAACGGCTGCAGGAAGCCGATATCATCTTCTACGACCGTCTCGTCGACCCCGACGTTCTGGAACTTGCCCGCCGGGACGCCGAGCGCGTCTATGTGGGCAAAGAGGTTGGTGCCTGCGACTGGCCGCAGGACAGGATCTGTGCGCTGGTCGTCTCGGAAGCGCGGCGCGGCAAGCGGGTCGTGCGCCTCAAGTCCGGCGACCCGGCGGTCTTCGGCCGCACGGCGGAGGAACTGGAGGCTGCCCGGGCCGCCGGCGTGCCGGTCGAGATCGTGCCCGGCATTACCGCTGCGAGCGCCGCTGCCGCGCGGCTTGGCCGCGGCCTGACCGAACGCGGAGAGACCGATACGCTCGTACTTACCACCGGGCGCTGCCGCCCCGGCGATGCGCGACCCGACTGGGCGCATCACGTGCACGCCGGCACGACGCTAGCGCTTTACATGGCTGTGGCCTCTTCCGGGGCGATGGCCGCAGATATGATTGCCCAGGGCGCAGCACCAGCCACGCCGGTCGATATCGTGGCCAATATCTCGCGCCCCGATGAGGTGGTGCTGCACGCGCCCCTCAGCGGGCTGGCCCAGGCGCTGTCGCACGCCGGGATCACCGGCAACGCCATTTTGCTTCTGCGGTTCCCCAAACCCGCCAGACCAAAGGCCATTGCCGCGGCCTGACCCGGCGCCGAACCTCCGATTTCCGGGCGCACAATTTCCGGTCATTGTGCTTAAACGCCAGCCAATGCATGATGCCGCCATTGGCCGGGACGCCCCCGGTCCCGGCAAAAGGCGTCGCTTTTTCATGGAGTATTGCAACCCGCGGTGGGCCCTTGGACGGCATCGACCCGGCCCTCGTTGAGCAACTGGAAACGGGTGGTGTCCTTTTCGTCTTCGCGGCCACCTTCCTGTCATGCCTCGGCCTACCGATTCCCGCAGCGCTGGTGTTGCTGGGCGCAGGCGCGATGATCGCCCTGGGCGAACAACCGCCCCTTCCGATGTTTGCCGCGGCCTACGGCGCCGCCGCGCTTGGCGGCGTGCTGGTCTTTCTTCTTGGCCGCAGCGGCGGGCCCGCGATCATAGATTACCTGCGCCGATGGCCGGCGTTCGCCCGGCTCATCGACGGGGCCGGAGATCTTATCCATCGCCGCGGCGGCATGGCAGTCTTTCTGGGCGCCTCTTTCGTTGCCCAGGTCGGACCCGCCGTGGCCCTCGTCACGGGAGCGGCCAAAATGGCCTGGCGGCGCTTTCTCGGCTGGTATCTGGTGGGGCGCATGATCTGGGTCGGCGTCTACATGATGCTCGGCTTCAGCCTGTCCGACCAGATCGCCTATGCCGTGAACCTCATCGGCGGGTTCTCGCGCGGGCTCGTCTACGTGCTGATCGCTGGCGCGCTCGGGGCGCTGGCGCTGCGTATCTACAGCCGCCAGAACCGCAAGCCGAACTAGCCGCCCACCGCTGACAAGACATCTTTCCCCATTCCGCCTCTGGAAACGCGCCGGTGCGCACCCAAATCCTTGTCATGATCACACGTCGCCGCTTTGCCCTGACCACCGCCGCCGCGCTTGCCGCGCCCGGCCTTCTCCGGGCCGAGGCCCGCGACCTGCAAGTGACCATCGACGCGCTGCCGCAGCTGCATTCGCTGCAGGTTCGCCGCGGATCCGAGACGGTTTTTGCCGAGGCACCGCGCGGTCCCGGGCTGGACCGGCCCGCCAACATCAAATCCTGTTCCAAAAGCATCGTCGCCCTGCTTCTCGGCGCGGCCATCGACCGGGGTGAGATCGCGGCGGTCAGCGCCACGCTGGCCGAGGTGGCCCCGGGTCTCCTGCCACCCGACGCGACGCCCGGCGCACCGGAGATCACGATGGAAGACCTCGTGACGCTTAGGGCGGGGCTCGAACGGACCTCGGGCGCCAACTACGGCGACTGGGTCGGTTCGCGAAACTGGGTCGCCGATGCGTTGACGCGACCCATGGTGGCGGACCCAGGGACGCGGATGCTGTATTCCACGGGCTCGACCCATGTGCTTGGGGCGGCACTGGCCGAAGCGACCGGTGAACATCTCCTGGCGCAAGCGCGAAGCCGTCTGGGGGATCCCCTCGGGATAGACATCCCCCCTGGACCCGCGACCCGCAGGGATATTTCCTGGGCGGCAACGAGATGGCCCTGCGCCCGACCGCCATGCTGGAGATTGCGACGCTCCTGCGCGACGGCGGCCGCTATGGTGGTGCGCAAGTGATCCCCGCCGATTGGGTCGCCGCCTCGCTCGTGCCGCGCACCCGGTCCCAGTGGTCGGGCCTCGGCTATGGCTACGGCTGGTTTCTCTCACGGAGCGGATTTGCCATCGGTCGCGGCTACGGCGGTCAGATCATCGCCGCCCATCCCGAGCGCGCCCTTGCCATCGCCGTCACTTCGGACCCGACCCTGCCGGCCCGGTCCGGTGGCTATTTCGGCGACCTCATGCGCCTTCTGGAAGGACCTGTGCTGGCGCTGGCCTAGGCTGGTTCGTGGTTGGCGGCCGCACCGCCGGCCAGGGCCACATCCGGTCGTGACCATGTCACCCACACATGTCATGAAATCTCTATGTGCAAGGACGGGACCAATCCGCGACACCGCGCGCCCCGCATCGTGCGGGTGGAGACAGAAGAGGACATCCTGAAGCTGCGGTTGGAGGATGGGTTCATCGTGGCCGAGGTGAACCCCGAGATTTTCCTCTCCGCCGAGATCCGCGGCGCCGAACGGCAACCAGGGCACCGCCTGACAAAGGTCATGCGGTCCATCATGTCTAAGGGCTACCAACCCACCATGCCGATTTCGCTGCGCGTGGGACCGGACGGCGTGGCCGAGGTACTGGACGGCGGACACCGGATCACCGCCCTGCGGCGTATCCTTGGAAACCCCTTGCGCCGATGGTGGGCGCCGCCCATCACTTCGGTCTACGTGGTGGTCTTCGTAGATGAAAAAGCTGGACGGCTCCGGGCGCAAAGATGCCGGACTTCCTTGTCGCCGGACAGGACGGGCTTCACAAAACGCGGCTCATCCAGCCCAGGGACAGCCAGACCTCCTGGGAGCGGGCGGGTCAGCGGATGCGGGCCGCGGAGGGGCCCTAGGGGCCGGGCCGGGCCCCTTGCGGCGCGCGCACGTGGCCGCGGGCATTTCACGACCTCGGGAATTGGCGCTTGCGTCAGGCGCCTCTGGGCGTTTTCATGGGCCTACAGGCAAAGAAACACACAATAACGGAGCAGAGATTTCCATGACGCGCCTCATCCCCCTGTCTTTTGCCCTTCTCGCCGTGGCCTGCACGCCCGTGACCGAAAACACCGGCGGTGACGTGGCCAGAACCGGCGACGGCAACATCATCGTCATCGGCCCCAAGGAGCATGGCCGCGCCGCCGAGCCCACACGCCGCATGGTCGAGCAGGCCAGGGCCGCCTGCCCCGGGGCAACCTTCCATTCCGCGCGGCCCTCCATGGGCGGAAGCGACGACTTCGACTTCCTCTTTATCTGCTAGGGCGCATCCGCGCCCGCCCTGGAGATGTGGATGCGGCCGTTCGCGTGGGAAGCCGTGTCGCCCATGAGCGCCTTGACCCAGCGGGGCAGCCGCAGGAACCCGCTGAGCACCTCATCGAGCGACATCCAGCGCCCGCTGCCGATGGCAAAGCTGAGGATCAGGACAGACCAGAGCAGCGGGTATTCCCAGCCCCCGCCGGGGGAGGCCCAGATGAAGCCCAGAAGGAAATGGTGGCCCATGATCGTGGCCACCATGAGATAGACGACCGTCAGGATGCAGGCTGTCCGCGTCAGAAACCCAAGGCCCACGCCAAAGGCGGCTGAAAACTCAATGACGCCCGCGAGAAGCACGAATTGCAACGGATCGGGCACGCCTAGCTGCTGGAAGGCCTGAACATCATCGGCCCGGGTCGCCGGACCGGCAAAGAGCTTTTCGGTAAAATGCGGCACCAGATCGAGGCCGATATAGAGCCGGATGAAGGCGAGCTGAATATACGGCAGCGTCGGTTTGATGCGCCCCGGTTTCGGTTCGCTGCGAAGGTCATGGACCGCGATCAGGAGAAACAAGAGCACGAAGACGGCGAAAGCCAGCACACAGGGGACCTGAATCCAGAACAGATCGGCCAGGACCGAAATGCGCCACCCGATGAGCAGCGGAAAAACCCCCAGAAGCAGGATCAGCCGCGGGACATGGGCCGGCAGCGTGAGTGTGAGAAGCGTGGAGGCCAGAAGAAAGAATGTCATGAAATAGATGGCCGACGACCCGGTGACGGCGGTGACAGCCGCTTCCGTCGCGCCAAAGCGCCCAAGACCGAGAAAGACAGCCAGTGACATCGCAACGGCGACTGCCGTCAATGCTCCCGCCAGGCTCCGCAACAGTCTGACATAGCCAACCGTATTCATTTGCCCCGAAACTCCCCGCGACCCGCCGGAACAAGATTAGCGAAGTCTTCCGCTATTGAAAGCGTCGCGTCTACCTTGGGGCCGGCTCCGGTTCGGGCATGTCCAGCACCGCGTAGCTGTAGACCAGCACCAATATTGCGGCCAGCGCCGTGGCCAGGAAGACCGCCGGGAAGGACCCGGTCATGGCAAAGATCGTCGCGCTGATAGCCATGCCGATCGTCCCGCCCAGGAGCTGGCTGCTCAGAACAAGTCCCCCGGCCTGTCCCTGCATCCCCATGGGCACCGCGCCCATGACTGCCCTCTGGGGCGGCACGAACAGGAAAGACACGGCGGCACCGAAGGCAAAAAAGCCAAGGTAGACCAAAAGGTTGACCCCGATCGCCATGCCAATCGCCGTCAACCCAAGGCTCACCAGCGTGCCCAGTACTCCGACAAGCGAGGGCGACCGTGCGCCGTGTTCGTCCGAAGCCTTGCCAGCGACCGAGGCCATGAAGATGCTCGGCACCACCGCTGGCAGCAAAGCGACACCCGCCATCAGCGGCGACAGGCCTGCCTTTGACTGGAAGTACATGGCACCGAAGACGAAGATCGAGATCTTGGCGTATTGCGCCAGAAGCACGATCATATTGGCCGCGGCAAAGGTCGGGTTCGCAAAAAGACCCACCGCGATCAATGGCGGCCGGGCGCGCAGTTCCCAGAACACGAGCGCCAGCAGCATGACGAGCCCCAAACCAAGGGTCCCGAGGGTCAGCGCATCGCCCCATCCCCGCTCTGGGCCCTCCATGATGCCGAAAACCGTCAGCGTCAGACCGCCCACCATCAGCACCAGCCCGGCCCAGTCGAACCCGCCTTCGGGCGGATGAGGCTGGTCGCGCCAATGGGTCCAGACGATCGCCGCGACAACCAGCACGATCGGCGGGTTGATCCAGAAGATCCAGCGCCAGGACAGGTACTCGGTGAGAAATCCGCCCACCAGAGGCCCGAGCGCCAGCAGGCTCGTCCCTATGGCGCCGTAGATGCCAAGGGCCTTTCCTCGCTCACCCTCTTCAAAAGACATGGTCACAAGGACCAGCGACAGCGGAAAGATGACCGCAGCGCCCACACCCTGCGCCATCCGCGCGGCAATGAGCGTCGCCCCGTCTTGCGCAAACCCGCAGATGGTGGAGGACACCCCGAAGATCACCAGCCCCGCCACCACCAGCACCCGGACGCCGATGATGTCGCCAAGCCGGCCTGACGCCGCCGCCAGCGCCGCCAGCGTCAGCAGGTAAACGTTGACAACCCAATGGGCGCCGTTGGCCGTCAGTCCGATGTCTTTCTGGATGGTGGGCAACGCCACGCCGACGACGGTCTCGTCAAGCAGGATGACGCCCAGGATGGCCCCCATTGCCGCAAGGATCCACCACCGACTGTTCTGGCTCTCGTCCATGCGCACACCCGGTTCGCAATTCATCAAAGAGGCTTGCCTGCGCGCGAGCATTGGACGTTTCCGGCGCCGGATCAAGCCACTTGCGGCAAAGACAACTTCGTCAAAGGGCACGGCTTGCTTGGCAAATGGGATTTCACATCCAATATCTACCCTCGATAAAGTCGTATCCCGTCTTTTTCGACAGCGGGACCTACCCGCTCAAGTCCGGCATCCTTCTCGGACCACTCTAGGTGCACGTCATGAGCGAGGTTGAGATTGGGGTTTTTACGCTCCTCCCAAAACACCCACACGGCGTATGCGTTGTCCTGTCCCTCATCTGGCCGCACGACAATCGCTAGGTCGATATCGCTGTCTTCGCGGTTATCGCCACGCGCACGACTACCATACTGATAAACCTCTAGAATCTCTGGGTGACTCGCGGCCCATTCGGCGATCTTTTTGCGGTCACTTTCGGAAATGTTCAAGCGAGCCCTCGGAGACTAAGGGCCTGCCACAGACACTGAGGCGCTGGCTGTCATTGCCAATGACGCAAGTGGCGCGGACTGGGCTGACCATGATGGCGTCGAGCTCATTCGTAGCTACTGGGTAGAAGCCGAAACCGTCGAGGAGCAGGCCGACCTCGGCCTTGTCTGCCACATGCGCGAAGTGGCCTGGCTCGAAGTGCAGTGCCTCGTTGGTCCCAAGTAGGGGCGAAGCGCGACAAGAGGAGCACCCCCCAGCCGGTCTTTGCCTTAGCCGCGGCCGGCTGGGAGGAGCGTCCACTTAGCAAAGGAGCCGTCATTCGCTTGAGCTCACACCAATGACCGCTTTGCGGGACAAAATGTAAGTTCGCGGCGGCTGCGCAAAGGTCTGGATCTGGATCACGCATATCAGAGCAGCAGTCGGAGCGCCGCGCCCAGAACCGAGGCGATCAGCAGGATGCGGATGATGCCCCAGTGCAGTCGGAAGACCAGAAACGAGCTCAGACCGAAGAGCAAGAGCGCGAGCCACTCGATGGTAGCAAGCTCGGGCTTCCACAGCGTGACGGGACCCCAGCGTGTGCGCGTCACCGTGGTGAACGGCACATGCAGCGCGAACCAGAGCGACAGGTTGAGAATGACGCCCACGACCGCCGCCGTGATGGCCTTCAGCGCGCCCTGCAGCCGTGGCTGGTTTGATATCCATTCGATGTACGGCGCCCCGGCGAATATCCACAGGAAACACGGTGCGAAAGTCACCCAGAGAGCGACAATAGCGGCAGTCACTCCAAGGCCAAGTCCCCCGTCCTTGAACCCGGCCAGGAAGCCCACGAACTGTGTCACGAGGATCAGCGGACCGGGCGTGGTCTCCGCAAGACCCAGGGCATCGATCATCTCGCCTGCGCTCAGCCAACCAAACTGCACCACCACGTCCTGCGCCATAAAGGACAGCACCGCGTAGGCACCACCGAAGGTAACGATGGCCAACGTGCTGAAGAATGTCCCCACCTGGACAAGGATATCCGGCGCGCCATACCAAGTGAGCGCCAGTAGCGGAAGCATCCAGATCGCAAGCCAGAGGATTACGGTACCGGCGGTTTCTTGAACCGAAACGTGGGCCATATCGACAGCGTTGCGCTCTACGCTCGTAGCTGCCGTGATCAAGCCGTAGAAACCAGCCATCAAGACGATCAAAGGGTAGGGAACTGAAAGGAAAAAGATCCCGATAAAGGCCGCCGCTGCGATGATCCAGTGCTGCCTTTGGGTCAGCGCCTTTTTCGAGACTCGCAGCAGCGCTTCGACAACGACAACCAGGACGGCGGCTTTGATTCCGAAAAACAGGGCTTCGACCAGCGGAACATTCCCGAAAATGCTGTAGATCACTGCGAGTGTCATGATCACGACAGCACCGGGGATCACGAAAAGCAACCCGGCAATCAGACCCCCAATCGTGCCATGAAGCCGCCAACCGGCATAGGTCGCAAGCTGCATCGCCTCAGGCCCCGGCAACAGCATGCAAAAGCTCAGCGCGTTGAGGAACTGTCGTTCAGACAACCACTTGCGGTCATCCACAACCTCCTTGTGCATCAGCGCGATCTGTGCCGCGGGTCCACCGAAAGACAGGATGCCGATTTTCCACCAGACGCGTGTCGCGTCCGCGAGAGACGGGGCCACGACCGCCTCGCCGTTTTCTGTGCTGCTCATGGTTCATGCCGTTTTCGAGGCAGCGGGCCAGTCATGCCCTTCATTGGTCGCGTCGCGCGCCCAACGGTAGAAAGCATCATAAAGCAGCATGCCCGCCGCAAGCTGGTCCAGATCATCGCGGAACATGCGAGACAGCCCCAAGGACGCAGCCAGAAGGCCGGCAGCTTCGGGTGCCAGATCATGTCTGTTGGTGTCGGCCCCGCGCACGATCACGGCAAGCCTGCTCAGAGCCTCATGCGCGATGCCAAACTCTTCGATCATCGTGTCGAAGGTGCAGGTTTCGCCGCGATGGCTCCAAAACACATTCTCTACGTCGAAGGGGGTCGCTCCGAATCGCTCCGCCACATTGGTCACTTGCGAAGCTGCAACGAACAGGATTTTCGCTTTGGGATCGATGAAACGGCGTATGAGCCATGGACACGCGATCCGGTCGATTTTTGGGCGATGCCGCGTGACCCAAACCGTGCGGCCCGACGCATCGAGCGGGGGCAGCTTGTCCGTCGTCACCATCGGAAGCTTCGCGTCACGCCATGCGACTTGTCCACCTTCGAGAACTTCTGCCCGAACCCCGGCTGTGCGCAGCAGCGCCGCCGCCCCTTGACTGATCTTGAGACCCTTTTGGCAATAGACCACCACCGATCGGCCCGAGAGTTCGTTGGCCAGTCCGAGGACATCTTTGAACGGATGGCGAAAAGCTCCGGGAATAAGTCTTGGATCGCCGTCAAAGTCTTCATCGATGCGCACATCGAGAAGGGTTGGACAATCAGGTGTCCCGATAAGCCGGGCCAGAGATGATACGGGGATTTCATTGTACGACGCCATAAGACATCCTCCATGCAGAGTCAGAAGTGGAAGGATGCAAGATTGGGCTGGCGCCTCACGGGGTTCTTGCGCACCCCTGAATTATGCTTCTAGAAGCCACCGCCTAAGGTGTCAAACCCAAGAACGGCCATTGGCTGCGTTGCAGAAATCCGGAGATATGGGCTCGGAGCAGTCCTTCGCTGCACCAGGCTTGAACGATTGCTCTGCGGACGGAGCGGACACAGAGGCGATGTCCGCTTTCCGCACATTGTTTCAATCCGCGAAGGCCCTCCTTATGGCCTCGCACATCGCGTCGCAAACTGGCCCGGCGCCTCCGATCCCCTGCTGTAGAACGAGGTAGGTCAGAAGCTGGGCATTCAGGCCGTCGACCCGTTCAAGGCCGGTCAGGTCTTTTTCTGTACTGAGCAAGCCGACAGCGATGCCCGACTCCACAGCGGCGCGAATGCCTACCGAGCTTTCGCTAGTAAAGACGACCTCGAATGATCGCCCGGACTCTTCCAGGCTCAACAGGGCAATATCGCGCCACCAGCAGCTTCTATCGAAAAGCGCAACCGGCAACGGATCAGCTTGATCGAAGTTCCGACCCGGAAGGCCTCTCCAGACCAGCACACTTTCGCGAAGGACCTCCTGTCCTTTGGCCGGCTTGGCAACGTCGAACACGGCAACGTCAAGTGTTCCGGAAGTAAGTGCGTCCTCGAAACCTGTGCCCAGGGCGCACTGCACCTCCAGTTCGACCCTTGGATGCAGGCTTGCGAAGTCGGCCAAGAGGCCTGTCAGCACAGCACGACCATGGTCGTCGGGCATTCCGATCCTGAAACGCCCGGCTAGGCTTTCGCCGCGCAGGTCGGCAAGGGTTCGGTCGAGGGATTGAATAACCTCGCGCGCAACGGGCTGGAGAAGTTGCCCGGCCGCGGTCAGCACCACACCGCGCCCATGCCGTTCGAAAAGCGGTTTGCCGACGACATCTTCCAGTAGCCGAACTTGAAGACTCGTCGCCGACTGTGAGCGGCCAATCCGTTGCGCGCCTCCCGTTACGCTGCCTGCCTGATCTATCGCCAGAAAAGTGCGCAGATGATCGCTGTTCAGATGAGGCATGGCATTTACTTTTCTGATGGCTGATACGCAAACTACTCGTTTCTCAGATGCCCTTCCAGAGCCTATGTTCAAGAGCAAAGGAGAATGCAATGTCCGTCACCGAAATCGTGCGTGTCGCAAAACCTGGGTTGAGCCACATCTACGCCCTGCTTCTTTTGATGCTTCTCGGACTTGTGCTCTGGCAGCCGGGGCTGGCGATTGACACAGCCTGGTTCGTGGCTGTCGGCGTCGTTCATGTCGGCCCACTCATCATTCCGGGCATCCTGCTTGCGGCCTGGATCACTGCCAGCGGGGCGGGCGACAGCGTCGCGGCTGTGTTTCAAGGTCGCACCGTTCAGACTATTGTGGCTGCAACCGTCGTTGGCGCGTTTCTACCAGTCTGCGGCGTCACAGTTCTGCCTCTAATGGCGGGCCTCCTTGCCGCCGGCGTGCCGTTGGCACCCGTTATGGCTTTCTGGCTTGCTTCTCCTATCACGTCACCGACGATGCTGTCGGCGACTGTGGCGGTGTTGGGCTGGGAGTTTGCCATCGGAAAGACACTCGCCGCTGTTGGGTTGGGGCTCTTTGGCGGGGCAGTCACGACCCTCTTTGCGGACCGTGAATGGGCCCTCGCGGCGCTAAGGTCCAACCGGATCGTCGGATCGCTGGGTGCGTCCAGCGGTGCTTGCGGACCGGCTGCGGACGGATTTGATCCACGTATCTGGCAAACACCCGAACGGCGCGCGCGGTTCAAAAGGGACGCGTGGTCCGTCGCACGGCTCATCCTAATCGTTCTGATCCCGGCTTTCGCCGCCGAGCATCTGCTGAACGCTTGGTTGGAGCCCACGTTTGTCGCCGCGTATGTCGGCAGCGACAGCGCCCTTGCCGTTCCGCTCGCGGTCCTCGTCGGGGGTCCCGTCTACCTCGACGGATATGCCGCGATGCCGCTCACGCGGTCCTTGCTGGAACACGGCATGTCACCTGCTGCGGCTATGGCATTCCTAGTCTCGGGCGGTGTCGTGAGCATCTGGGGCGCTATGGCGATCTTTCCGGTTTTGCGTATGAAACCGTTCCTTCTTTACCTCGCCCTTGCCGTGAGCGGTTCTATGGCTTCGGGATGGTTATTTGGCGCTGTCTTCTAAGAATTCGATAACCGGAACCCGACCTTCGCGGCGACTTGCACCAAGGGTCGCTCGTGAATAGCCATGCAACAGTAATCATGCCATTGTTAGATATGCCCAGGGATATTCCCGAACTTAATGGTCGCCGCGTTCGCCTCCGTCGCTTCCGTAATTCGGATATTGCCGGGCGGTTGGCCCTTGGACGCTCGCCGGAGATCGTGCGTAGCTTTGGAGGTAACTCAGAAGGCCTGCCCCCATACCGAGAGAGTGACGCGCGCTCTTGGGTGGAACGGAACATCCGACATCCTCTTTGCTGGGCGGTAGAAGTCGATGGCCGATTGCTGGGCGAGGCGCGTCTCGACGGGCTTGATCTGGATGACAGCCGAGCGCGCTTGGCAACTGGGCTTTATGACGTCTCACATCTAGGGAAGGGTCTGGGGCGTGAGTTGATCAAACTGGTCTTGTCGTATGCCTTTGGAACGTTGGGGTTGCATCGGGTCGATCTACGGGTCTTAGCGTTCAATGAGCGAGCGATCCGTTGTTATCTTGCTTGCGGTTTTGTTGAAGAGGGACGGGAACGCGAGAGCGCTCGTATCGGTGAGGTCTGGCACGACGACGTTATCATGGGAATACTCGCAAAAGAGTATCATGCTCAGGCGAGGTAGCCTGGTCTTTTAGCTGAGCCGACATTCATGAGGTGTGCAGCGTCCGGAGGGGTGCTGTCAGACCAATGCGAACCAACCTCAGCTACCACAGAAACGCTGCCAGCTATGCGGCGCCAAGTTTCCGCCATTCTACGAGTGCGGCGGCGCGGTTCTGCTTGAAGAGGCTGCGGGAGGAGAGGCTGCGCTCGTCGTTGAAGTGATTGTGGACCAAGGCATGACCGGAGGCAAACATCTGAAGACTTCGGATAAGCCGGAACCGCTGCATTGCTCTTTCCCACCTTCGGAACGGCAGGTGTGAGTTCTCGGCCCTGTTGTTCAGCCAACGACTGGTTTCCCGCCGATCCTCGGCACCGATCTCCT
>JBCDED010000042.1:0-31588 GCA_039179985.1 Pseudomonadota bacterium | reverse complement strand
GTGTTGACCAAGGTCGTCACCTGCTCGGCGTGCATCGTGGATGTCACACAAATAGAATTGTACTTTGGTACACAAGGTGAGGCAATTAACTACGTAGGTAACTGAGATGGCACTGAGCAGGGCCAAGATCGTTGACAGCATTCGGTCGCTCGGCCGCCCGGTTTTCGCAATATATGAACTCGCGCACCTTCTGATCGACGACATGTCTCCGAAGACCACGGAAAAGCTGATTGAGGATCTGCGATTTGGAAAGCTCTTGCTGCGCGAGACGGACGACCGGATCGACGCCGACCCGAAGCGTGTCCTGATTGGCTCAAACGGCTTCTTGGAGTCAACCTACCTGACCTCGCTTTTGCTGCAGAGGCGGCTGATCGCCCGGGGCCTGGACGCTGCGGAACTGGCGCGCGCGAAGGACGAGTAGGACGGCCACAGCCCGTCACCTTTTTGCTAGAGAAGCGGGCCAGCGACCCAGAGGATGCCCTGAGCAAGACCGATGGCCGCCGCAAGTGGGACGGCGTTCTCCGGTCTTTCCGATGGGTCGCTCACGGACGCGATCCCAATCGCCCGCATTACCGCGACCTGGGCAATGAGGATGGCCGCCGTCAGCACGATCAGGTCCGGCAAGACGCCGGGACCGACCCATGCAAGCGCCACCGCCAGAAGGAGCACGTCACCACCGCCAATGAGTGAGGACAACCGCTGGGGCGCAAGGGCGGCCCAGAGAATGGCAAAGACAAGGACAATGGCAACCGAAAGGCCAAAGGGCCAGAGCTGTCCCATCGTCGCCGCGTGCACGAGCCCGAGCGCGACCATCGGGACCGAGATCAGATCCGGCACCGTTTTGGTAAGGCTGTCTGTCGCACCAAGCGCCGTAAGGCCACCGAACATAATGAGCGACCAGATCGCGAAGCCCACGGGCACAGTCGGGGGTGCCAAAAGAAGGGTCAGAGCCGCTACGGCAATGCCAACGCTCAAAGGCAGAAATGGGCTCTTGTGGCCTTCAACCGCCCAAACGGCGAAACAGGCAGCGGCCGTAAGTGTTCCTGCAAGACAGGACAGGACAAGAGCGGTCACCAAATTGCATCCGCTACGGCACTGCGGCCGTAAAGAAGGGCTGCAGCGCTAAACGGCGCGCCCGGGGCTGCGTGGCGGTTCCCAGGAGCGTCCAGAGCGTTGCCACGTCGCTGGCCCCGTCAAAGGCCGTGAGGGCCTTCACGAGCCGCGCGTTTGGGGCCTGCGTTTCCACGGCCACAATGAAATCGGCACCGAAGGGAGGCGCCACCTCCAGCGCAAGCCGAATGGCGTGTCGCGGGTCGACCGAGGCCGGGTCCATGATTCCCAGATCCGGCCGCCGCAACGGATAGAGGAACGACACGGTCCCGTCGGCGGCGATACTAAAAAGCGCCAGATAGGCGTCGGTGCGCCCTGAAATGGTGATGTCGAGCGTTTCACCAAGCCAATAGGTGCCATCGCCGCCGCCAAAGTCTATGGAAAGGTTCTGGCGGCCGGCCACGTCTGACAAAGCCTTTTCGAACTTGATGCGGTTCGCCGTCTTCCTCACGGCGTCCCGGAAAGCGTCGGGCTCCATCGCGCCGATGTGCCGGATCGTGTCGCCCACGTTTGAGACCAGAACGCCCGCCCGGATATCCAGCGAAAGGTCGGCGGGGTGTCCTTCGGCGACCAGTGTCACCGCGTCGAGGTCATCAAGGATGACGTCACCGGCCTTGCCACCGTTGTGAGACAGGGTGACCGGGGGCAGGTCAGAGAAGCTCTGTTGCAAACCTGTGCCGCTTGCTTGGATATTGGTTGTCGTCTGCGCGGGTCTTGTCGTCTCGGGCAGGGCCACAAGAACGGTGTCCTCCAGACCCGCCGGTTCCACTTGCGGCCGCTGCGCGCCGTGGGACAGTGCCCGTACTTTGCGGCGCACGTAGCCTTCGATCTCGCCTTTCGTCAGTTGTCCGTCCGCGTCGATGTCGGCAGCTCCGCGCAGCGCGTCCGCAAAAGCGAAGGACAGTGCGCCGCGCACCTCGCCGCCGATTAGCAGCTCGGGCACCTTGCTGGCATCATCAACAGCCGCCAGCGCGATCACCGCGGGACCATTGCTTGCAGTGGCGTCCGGGGGCGGCGGGGGCGGGGGCAAGGGGTCGCCCTTGATGGGGTCATGGGCGACATAGCGAAAGCCAAGTGACGGCTTCAGATCTCGTGACAACGTGCCAGAGTGGCAGGCATCTGCGACAAAGATCACCTGCGCCTCGGGCGTCAAAGCGATCATCTCGGCGATTTCGTCATCGCGGATGCGTTCGCCCGCCGCCGCTCCGCTCGGACGGAAGCCCGCGAGCAAGAACACTTCGTCGCGCCCGTCCGCTTCGCTGCCCGGGTGAAACTCGGGTTCGTTGGATCCGTGACCGGCGAAGCTGACGATCAACCGGTCGCCGGGTTTGACCTTTTGTGCGATGCGGCGCCAGTGGCCGAGAACAGCTTCTCTTGCGGCTTCGGCATCAAGCAGCAGCGTCACTCGGGCCCCAAGATCGCCCAGTGTTTTCGCAATATCATTAGCGTCATTCACCGCGCCATCGAGGTCGGTAATGTAGGCATAGTCGTCGATTCCGATTACGAGACCGTAGGTTGTCCCACTTTCAGCGAAGGCCGGGGCCACGGCCGTCGGGAGACACAGGCACGCAGCCAGGATATGCCGCACCAACGCACGCATCACAGCTGCCCGAGCGACACGCGCCGCGCCAGGCGGTAGTGCTCCTCGGATCCGGCGGCAATACCCTGGGGCGGGTCAGGAAGGTTCTGTTCGCCGAGACCCTGAACCTCGACCTCTCCGGAAAAGCCGCTCTCGGCCAAAAACACTGCCACCGCAGCGGCGCGCTTTTCAGAAAGCTCAAGGTTGTAGTCTTCTTCTCCAAGGGGGTCGGTGTGACCTGTCAGGGTTACTTGCGCCGGGTCCTGTTGAAGCAGGTGATCCGCCAAGGCCTGCGCGTAGAAACGCCCTTTTTCGTCGAATTCGGCACTGTCGAACCGGAACGTGATCGGCAATGGAACCTCTTCTACGACAAACCCGCGGATCTTCGTTTGAAACACGCCTCCGGCCGTGCCGCTGCGCGTTGCAGGGGCGGCGACGGGCTGGTCGGAAAGGGCGAGCGATGCGACGGCCAGGTTGTAGATCTCCCGAATTTCGGCCTCGCTTGCGGTATGCAAAGGATCGCCTTCCGCAAGTTCGTTAATGGCCAGCTGGAACTGCTCGGCAGCATTCCGGTAGTCGCCGGCCTGCCAATCCAGACGCCCGATCTCGGCAATCGACCGCCAATGCGTCTCATAGCGCAAAGCCTCCCCAAAGGCTGCGCGTTTTTCGGTCTCGGTCCCGGCTTTTGTAAGCCCGTGGAGGAAGCGGTCACGGGCGAGGTAGGCACCGACCCAGTCGCGGAGCGCGTCGTCGCAGGCCGCATCAACTTCGATGGATCGGTAGAGCGTGGCGGCTGCGGGGGCGTCATCGGTCTGAACGGCGGCAACGACCGCATCGTAATTTGCACAGGCCGCTGCCTGACTTGCCGCGAAGACCGCCGCGCCTGCAAAGGCGGGGAAGAGCACGTTTTTCGATTTTGGCATGTCGTCACCTCCTTCAGGTCATACACTGTGGTTAAGGAGTTATTTCGTATGGAAAATACGCCGCCGACCACGTCAGTTCGCCGGCGGCTTCGCGTGCGATGAGAGATTGTGCAAGTTCGTAAACGTAGAGCCCGGCGTTGCGCGACGCTTCTGCCGAGACCGGCAGCCGCGACGCCGGATCAGTCCCGGTCTCTTCCACGAGGATGCCCAAAAGAAAGCCAGAGCCCGCCGGGCCGCTCACGCGGATGCGCAAGGGCTGTCCACTGGTACTTGATCCGCTTGGAAGTGTGAGAGTTTCTCCAGCCGCTATGGTCTCCTGCCGGTTACCTGCTAACGCCGATGGGAAAAGTGGCGTCACAGCTCCATCTGCGCCGATATCGAGCAACAAGAGACTGCCGGTCCTGTCCGAGGACACGGAGAATTCAACTATCTCGCCGATCGTCAGCGTCGCGGCGGGATGTACCTTCAGCACCAGGTTGGCGGCGTTGTTGGGGCCCAGAAGATCGCGGGTGAAGGCGAGCGCTTCAGCCAACGAGGGCGGGACTGCCGGAATGTCGGGCGTCTCCAGAGAGGCAGGCGCGGGCTCCGAGACGCTCAGGCCGAACAGTCCTTGCCCTTGTCCGGCAAGCGCGGGCCGCAGGGTGGCGCCGCTCGTTGCGCAGGACGTATGTCCCGCACACCACAGCACCATTTGCGTCTCGGTCTCTGACAGGATTTCGGAAGCCGAGATCGTGCTATCACTATCAAGATCACGCGCCCCGCCAGTGGCGGCCGCCAGAAGCCCCGACGTAAATGCGCCGCCCTGAGGCCCTTCGATGACCGCGGTTCCAGGCTGACCTGCGGTCCAAACCGCATGGTCGGCCGCGGTTCCGCCGAAGGTCGTCTCGCTTTCAGCCGGCTCGGCCGGGCGGAAGCGGCTACGCAGGCCCGGTAGCAGAGGATCGGCAGGCGCGAAGCCAGCGTCAATCACCACCGAGATACGCCGATCCGAAATCAGCGCGAGCATATCGGCGAACACGCTGTGGGGCATTGCACCAAGGGGCGAGTCCGCGTCATGGGCCAGAAGCGCGGCCTGCGGCTGTCCATCCGGGCCGGCCACAACAGTGCCCATGCCGGCAAAGTAAAGCACGACGCGGTCGCCCGGAGCGGTCTCCCCGACGATCCGGTCGATAAGGGTGTCCATCACGGCGCCAGAGGTTGCTGCGCTATCGGTCAGTAGGCTGATTTCGGCCTCGTCAAATCCGGCAGTTTCGTTCAGGAAGGCCGCAAACCGCTGGGCGTCACCGGCGGCACCGGTCAGAGAGGCGCCGGGACCAAGGACCGCGTAGTCGTCTACACCAATCACCAGAGCCCGGTCACCCGCAAAGATGGGCACAGCGAGGCATACCCCTGCGGCGGTGGCGGCAGCCAAGTATCGGCAAGCGCGCATCACGGCCAGGCCTCCAGATCGCGGGCGCAGCGCACGCCAAAGTCCACGCCTGGGCCATTGCCCGGAGCGGACTGGCGGGCGCTGATGCGCAGGTTGGCTGGGTTGACTGTGTTCCATGCGCCGCCTTTGAGGACGCCGGTGTCATCTGCCGCGACCCATTCGCGCGCATTGCCTGAAAGCCCCACAAGGCCCTCGGGCGTTGCGCCCGCAGCACTGGACACGGGTTCGGGCCGCCGCCGCGCGGGGTCCGGAGCGCCGCGCCAGGCGGGCTTTGCCTGATCCCAGTCGCCCCAGGGAAACGCGCGGTCGGTTCCGGCTCGGGCGGCAAATTCCCACTCGGCCTCCGTGGGTAGGCGACCTCCGGCCCAGGAACAGTATCTGTCGGCATCCTTCATCGAGAGGTTTGTAACAGGCAGATCCGGCGCCGTCTGATACGTCGTATTTTTTCCGCCGGGCGTTGCCCAGGTATAGCCGCCGTCGACGAACTGAGCCTCACCGGCGCTGCTGAGCGCCACGACAGGCACACCGTTTTCGGCGTCGCTCTGGTATCCCGTTTCCTCGACAAAGCGTGCGAAATCCCCGGCGCTCACTTCGCGGGCATCGAGTTCAAAGGGCATCAGGCGGACGGCGCGCCGGGCCTCTTCGGCGGGGCGTTCGCTTGGGCAGGTAACCGTGCCCGCCGGGCTGTCGCTGCGGCAAAGCGCGACCGCTGCCGCGAGGGCTGCCTCTGTGTCGCCGAGAGAAGCGTCTTTTGCCGTGGTCGGATCGGTGCGCGCGCGGAGGTAGGCCGCCTCGGCCGCCGCATAAAGTTCGGCTGCGTCCCAGTAACTTCCTGCCTCATATGCGGCGCTTGCCCGCTGTAGAAGGCCGTTCCCGAGGACAAACGCCGCCAGGTCTTCACCGCCCGCAGCATCGGATCTGGAGGCTTCGGCAGCTGCTTTGGCTGTTTCGGCCGCGGCCCTGAGGTCCGCCGTCACGCCGGTGGCGGTTTCGGCGAGTTCCGTCCAGGCGACGCCAGCCGCTTCAAAACGCTGCTCGGCGCTCAAAAGCCGGATGCGGTCAGCTTCGCCGTCGAGCGTGACTGCACCGGGCCGGCGACCGGCACCGGCCGTTGCCGCCTTTTCCAGCGCTGCGCCTGCGCTTTGACGGGCTGCGGTTTCGATCTCTCGTGCGGCTGCGATGGCAGTCAGCGCCGCCGCCGCGGCTGTGCGAGCAAGGTCGCTCTGGCCAAGCGCGGCGTCCGCGTCCATGGCCTCCACGGCGGCGTCCAATCCCGCCAGGGCCGATTGAGCGTCCTTGAAGGCTGCGGCGGATGCGGCAGAGGCGCGTTCGGCTCCCTGAACTTCGGCCACGGCCGCCTGGCGTTCGGCCTGTCTGATCGTAGCGATGGCCCCTTGCCAGCCGTCCACGCGCGCGCGCTCGGTATTGCGTTCATCTACGACTTCGCGGACGGCCTGAACGGCAGAGGCGAGGTTGTCGCGCAGTCCGCTTGCCTGATTGTAGAAATAAGCCGCAGCGGCGAGGCTCAAAACGAGCCCGGCGAATAGTGCGATGGCAGTTGGGCGCGAAATGCCCGCCGAGCGGGCGGCCACCTCCTCTCCCGGGGTGCTTGCCGTGGGCGGTACCGGATCGCTGGCAGGCACTTCCGGTGCCGGCGCGGACGCAGGATTTCCAAGGACCGAAGCAAGGGCACGGCGCGCTGCCTCGGCGGAGCTATAGGGCGTGCTGTTGGGCAGTCGCCCGGTCATTCGCGCGAGAAGCCGCGCGATCTGCTCGGCGGCCGCATGGCCTTCTGGAAAGAGCGCCGCACCGTCCGGAAAGCCAGAGCGCTCGCTCAGGATTGCCGAGACAAGGGTTTCATCGTCGACCGGGCCGCTCTGACCCGTCAGGAGCCGGGAGAGGCCATCCTCACCCAGAAAAATCCGGTAGCCAAGTATTCCTGCAGCATAGATGTCGTCACCTGTCCCGGGTTGCGAAGTGCCAAGAACGTGCGGTGACTGATAGGCGAGCGGCTGCGCGGTAACGTTCGTTGTGCGTCCGCCTGGAAAACCGCAGTCACACAGGCGAAGGATCCCGCCGGCTTCTTCCCTCCGGATCGACGTGGCGTGGACATTTCCGTGGACCAGTCCCGCACCATGCAGTGCCGAGAGACCGGCCAAAACCTGATCGAGAGCGGCGATCTTGTGCTCGGCGGACAGTGTGTCGAAAGCGTCGTCGAAAACGGGGGTCGGGCAACTGAGAACCGCAAGGCTCGGAAAACCCTTGAAAGCCCGCGTCGTCAGGCGCCGTTCGGCGGATTGCAGGTGCGCCGCTGAAAGCCGCTCGTAGGTTTCGAAATCCTTAGCGATGGCCGTACGCGCCTCGTCCTCGCGGTTCGCCGAAAAGCTTGGTGTATAGATGTCGACCGGTGCGCCGTTCTGCTTACGAATACCCGACAGGATCGCGCAGTCGCCAACGGTCTTCAGGAACGTCACGCCGTTGAAATACTGGCTCAGGGCGTCCTGCAGGCGCGCGTCTACCACGTTGTTGCTCGTGTCACTCATGCTTTTCCCCGGATCGTCATCGTCGTCTGGCTCGTAGTTGAAAGGCCGCAAGGTCACTGCGGGATGCCTGAAGGATAGGGCAGGGCACATCGCCCACGGGCAGTATCGTTTCAAAAACGCGAAGCTCGTCTGCGGCCTCCTGGTAGAGGCCCTCTTTGGCCAGGAGGTGGGCGCGAACGAGACCCGCATGGATCAAATCGGTCAGTTCACCCGCTGTTGCCGTCCGCGCGGGATCGGACGTCGCCGCGAAGTATCTGCGGAATGTGGCATCGGGCGCCGTCGTCGGAACTTGGCCGACCGGAGGTGTCGCCGCTTCGAGGCAAAGCGCCATGGCAGGCTCTAAAGGGCGGTCACCCAGGTACCAGGCTTGCGTGCGCAACGGACCCGATGTGCGGTCATTGCCTTGCGTCATGGCGATAAAGAACACCATGAAAGCGCCAAGCATGGCAGCTATGATTGGCAGCGCCAGCCAGAGCGGCACTTCGGTCTTTTCTGCCGACGCGCCTGCGTCCTTCCGCAGCTCATCCGGCGCCGGCACGCGCAGGATTTCAAGATGCGTATCTGGGCCGAGGCGAAATCGCAGGCCAGCACGTACCGCGCCTGTGCGCGGGTTACCCCGGCCAACTTCGGTGAGACCGCGATCGGATGAGAAGTACTCCCACCCCTTGCCATCGCGCCGCCGCTCCAGTGTCAGATGGCCCGGCACGATGCCCGCAGCGCCGAGTTGCAGTGTGTCATCGGCCGCCGCGCCGATCGTTAGGCGGTCACCGGTAAGATAGGCGCCGCTTTCCAGATCGATGCCCTCGATCACCTCGGCGCGCAGGATCTTCGGCGCAAAGAGGCCTTGCGTGACCATCAGAAAAACCCTTGTCCACGGATGCTGACGATGGTCGGCGCAAGAGCGGCCAGGATGACAGCGCTCATCAGAAGAAACACGGGGAAGACAATGTTCGTGCGTAGCCGTTCGGCGGTTCGGTTGGCCATTTCTTCGCGCAAGAACCGCAATTCCTCGGCCTGATCGGTGTAAAACTGTTCCACCTCGCCGCTGGTACGTTCGCCCTGGGCCAGATTTTTCAGGATCGTCTTGACCGACGCGGGCTGGACCCTGTCGATCATCCGGTAAAGTGCGTCCTCAAAGCTCGTGGCATCCGCGTCGCGCGCGGTGATGGCGATCTCGCGCGACAGCGGTGTCCCGGGTGCGGCCTCAACGTATTTGCTCAGTGCCTTTCGCGGTGTGCCGCCTGCCTGAACCACCAGGATTGCGAGATCGAGAAAGAACGGAAACTCACGTTCGATATCATCTGAATTTTGGGCGGCAAGAGATTGAATATCGTGATAAAAATAGATCCAGACTGCAGGCGCCATGATCAGGAGCCAGCGCAGCGCAGCGCCCAGTGCGTCCGCCGGGCTGGCCCCTGCCATCAGCCGGTTAAACCCGAAAAAAAGACCGATTGCCCCTGCAATCAGAACGCCCAGTACGACGACGGCCGCCAGATACTCCTGCCCGCGAATGCCACCGTAGGGGCGTCCGGCATAGGTCAGGGTTTGGTCAAGCCGGGCTGTAAGATCCCCGAAAGGCGCTGCAATGCCCCGGAAAGCACCGCCGATCGCCTTGAGAAGACGCGCGGATTGTTCGGCTTCGTTTTCATCCATGCTTCCTGCCACACGGTCAGTTCCGGCGCTGGCGAGGTCCGCAAGGATGAGGCACAAAAAGAGCGTGCCCAGGCCGATGAGCCCGGCAACAAGCAGGGGATAGACGTCCATGGTCATACCTTCACCCTTGTGATTGCGAAGCCGATGATGTGGGCGGCGAAGAAGGCGATCACTGCGATCCCGATCAGAACCTGCCCTAAACCGTCGCTCAGGACCGGAGTTTCGTGGTCGACGACCAGGGCGGACACCACTGCCACCAGCGGTCCGATGATCGACATGAGATAAAGGTTGCGCCGCCCGTTCTCGCTGGCCGTGCGCACCTTTTTGTTCAGGCGTTCGATCTCGATAAGCGTACGCGACAGCGATTTCAGCGCCTCCACCATCCGGCCGCCGCTGGACGTGCCGACGCGGACGACCGACGCGGTAAGGGCGAAGCTGCGGGAATCCAGCGTTTCGGCCATTTCGGCGAACGCGTCTTCGATGCCCATAACCTCGACCCGCCGTTGAAGTCGGGCGATCTCGACATCGGCTGGCGGCGGCGCGGTCGTTGCGACTTTCTTCAGCGCCGTCTCCATGGTCGCGCCTGCGGCCATTTCGTTGGCGACCTGCTGCAAGGCCATGGGCAGCGCCAGTTCCAGTTCGCGCGCGCGCTGGCCCGAGGCCCGGATGTAAAGAAAGACAGGCGTCAGGGCCCCGAGCACCAGCAAAAGCAGGATTGAAAACACTGGCACCCCGACAACGGCAAGGATCGTTGCGATCACGAGGTTACAGAAGACGACAAACGCCAGCGCGTCCGCGGGCACCACATCCGGGCCGAGAACGAACCGGATAACCGAGGACAGTTTTTCCTGACGAGGCTCGGTCAACCTGTCCCAGATCCAATGCATGGCGCTCCAGGCCAGAAGCAGGGACGCAAATAGCCCGGCGCCCAAGAGGACGGCCACAAGCAGATTCAGGCCGGGACTGGGGTCAAACCCGGGCATCTGCGGCCACCTCGTCGAAGAAGTTTTCAATCTTGATCAGGTCGCGTTCGGTCATTTCCTCAAAGAAACTCGGAATGTAACCGGCGACCACGAAACGGGGTCGCGCGCGGCCCTCGGAAACCTCGAAGATCGGGTTGACCGGGATTTCGCCGGTATCAGGGTCGTAGTCGCCCAGTTCAGCGATCTCTACGATTGTGCGCTGCTTGTCAGTAGGCCGGGCGCCCGGATCCATCGAGCGGGTTTTGCGCACCTGCACGATCACGTCGATGGCGGCGCTGATCTGCTGGCGGATGGCCGCGACGGGCAGATCTTCGCCCGACTGCATGACCATGGTTTCCAGCCGCAGGATCAGGTCTTCGGGCGAATTGGCATGGGCCGTTGTCATTGAGCCCGAGTGACCGGTGTTCATGGCCTGGAGCATATCCAGGGTCTCGCCGCCCCGGCACTCGCCGACGACGATCCGGTCCGGCCGCATCCTGAGAGCGTTTTTTACCAGGTCCCGGATCGAGATTTCTCCGCGTCCGTCGATATTTGCGCGGCGGCTTTCAAGCGTTACGAGGTTGCGGTTCAGAAGGCGAAGCTCGGCGGTATCCTCGACCGTGACGATCCGTTCGTCTTCCGGCACGAACATGGCCATAGCGTTGAGCAGGGTGGTCTTGCCCGAACCTGTGCCGCCCGAGATGATGATGTTCTTTCGCGCCTTCACACAGGCTTCCAGGAGCCGCTCCATAGGCGGGTTCAGCATCCGTCCCTGGCGCAAAACGGCCATCGTGCGGATCTCCTTCCCGAACTTCCGGATCGTCAGGGATATTCCGTTCAGCGCTGTGGGCGAGACGACGATGTTCGCCCGGCTGCCGTCGGGCAGACGCGCATCGGCTAACGGATTGCCCTCGGTCAACTGCTTGCCGTCCCGCCCCGCGATCCGGGCCGCTACAGTAAACAGCTCGCGTTCCGAGGCGAAGGAGAGACCGGTCTCGAACATGCGGCCAGCCTTCTCGACAAAGATCCGGTCATGTCCGCAAACCATAATTTCCGAGATGACCGGAACATCGAGAAGAAACTGAATGGGCCCGAGCCTGAAAAAGAGGTTCAGGACCTTCTCGCGTACCGCATCTCGGATCAGCGCCAGCTTGAAGGTCTCACTGATCAGAGCCAGCACCGTGCGAAAGGCGACCTCATAGTTTTCATGGAGGCGCGCAAGGTCGTTGGCCGCGGCATCCGGCAGCATGCTCAGCCCGATCTCAGAGGCCAGCTCTTCGCGCAACTCCACCGCGCGGGCCCGCTGTTCATCGTTCATTTGCGAGTAACTGAGCTCGATGTCTCCCCGCGTGCCGCTCATCAGACAGGCGGAAATCAGCGGGCGCCGCAGCGCCTCGGCGCAATACCGGTTAATGGTTCCAGACATGCCGGGCTTGGCGGCCAGATCAAGTTCGCTGTCGATGAGCCGATCAAGCTCCGCCGACAAAAGTGCTTCACGCTGGCGGGCGGTGCCATCGAAAAGGTCGCGCCGGCGGTCCTCGTAATCGAGCAGCGCCTCGTTCATCATCAATTCGAGATCGGAAAGCTCGGGGCTGACAGCCTGATCTGACACCGATTTCCGGACATCGAGCAATTGGACAAGGTTGTTGCCCAGCCAGATTTCAGCGCCGTGGGGTACTTCGGTCGGGGCATGTGTGGTCAGGTCCTGGCGGCCAATCCTGGCGCCGTGCGGGCTGAGCGCCACAAGCTGCCAATCTTCGGAACTCGGCCGTCGCATCAGGCGCGCGTGCCGGGCCTGCACGCCGCTGCCATCAAGGTGGATGAACCCCGGCTCGCCTCGGCGCGTGCGGTCGCCGCCGATCTCGTAAAAGGTTTCGTCCAGCGTAACGACCTCGCGGCGTTTGCCATAAGCATCGCAGATGCGCAGGTGCGAGCGGGCGCTGGTCATTGGGAGACCCCGACACAGTCCACATCCGTGTCGCACGGGTTGCGCAACACCAGCGTCAGCGCAGCGCTCGCGGCCTCCGCATCGGCAAGAAAGGCAACGACGGCGTCAGCCGGGGCTTGCAGCGTGATCGAGTTATACGTTGGACGGTCGCTAACACCGAATGCTCCCTGGCTGTCGTAGCCCTCCACGGCCATAACCTCGACATTCTCCAGGATCACGCGGCTGGAAAAGGTGTTCTGCGCCACCTCAAACGTGCCCACAACATCGACGCGCGCGCCGGGTTCAAGGAAATTCTCGACCGCCCGGTCCGCCCCGACGGGGATTGAAAACGCCCGGTAGCCGGGGCGAATCCGCTGGGCAAAGGGGCCATTGTGTGCCGCGGTCAGATGGGCGCGCTGCAGGAAGTTGCCCGCGGCCACATCCTGCCCGAGCACCTGGCCTTCGAGGTTGACGCGCGTCACGGCAGTGTCATCGAGGGCCCAGCGAAAGTCCCGCACCAGACTGCGCGGGATTTGCTGGCCGACGATGTGGTCCTTGATGAAGGTCTCGTCGATGACCGTTCCGGCCTTGAAGGTCGTCCCGTCGTCGCCCACGAGCCGAAGCTTCTGAACGGTGGCCGTCTGCGCCGAGACGTCCTGATAGTAATAAAAGGCCGCGCCAAAGGCCACCAGCGCGGCGATAAGATAGAAGATATTGCGCATCAGTCCTCGAGACCTCTCTTGGTGCCGGCTGGAAAGCGGAACGCTGTGGACCGGGTCCTCTGAAAAGCGGAAAAGATCATGTCAGCGGTTCCTCGATGGAAAGACGTTGGGAAACAGTCGGTACGTCGACCTCTGCCTGAGTTCACGCCATACCTCGGGGTCGTGCCCCGTGGCCCAATTGCGGTCACTGTGATCCCAGGTGTCGCGGTTCGGGCGCAGAAAGCTGCTGCCGGGGCTGCCGGTTGTCTGGCGCTGAAGGAAAGGTGGCCGGTCAAAGGCCAGCATGCCCGAGCCCGAGGCATAGATATCCTGCATGTCGGCCTTCGGATCAACGCCGTCGGCCAGCGCGGTCCACCCCTGACTGCCGCTGCGCAGGGCTGCGAAGAATGGGTCTTCCTGCCTCAGTCCCGCTTCGGCGCGGGTAAATTCGCACCGGGCGCTGCCGTTACGGTTAACGCCCGGCGGCCCCTGAAACCCGGACGTATCGAAGGTGCAGGCAAGCGGATTGACGGAGGCAAGGGCCGCGGCGCTTCCGGCGCTGCCGCGGGCGTAAACGGCGACCTCGTGCCGGGTCAGCAGTGTTTCGGCCACAAAGCGCGATAGCAGCACCATGATCAGGGCGATCGGCACGACCATCAGGGCCTCAACCGCGAGCGAACCGCGCCGCCGGGTGCCAAGCTTAATGGGCATGGATGCGCTCCCAGCTGGCGGTGTCGGTCACGGCGCCAAGGCCGGTTGCAATGGGGTTGAACGCGGCAGGAGCCTTCAACATCATTTCTTGCCCCAGGGCAGCCGGGTCGTCGGCCCGTGTGGCGGGCATCATGCGGTACCGCCAGTTCTGCGAATAAAGATCCGCGCCGTCGGGATTGAAGAGCCCCACCTGACCATAGGCGAAATGCGAGCTGACGTTGTCAGTCAGAACCCCCGAGGCCAGCCTGCGGCTTTTGGCTTTCTCGGTAAGTGCAAGAATATGGAACGCCTCGGGCATATCTTCAGTCAGCGCGGGGGGGACCGACAGGGGCGATATGTCTTTGAGTTTCCACAGCGTTGGAAGCTCGGTCTCCAGATAGAGTGGCGGCATGACAAGTTCGATCACGGGCGCCAGCAAGTCTTCGAGCAGAGAGCCGATACCTTCGGTGATGGCGGGGGGAATCGGCAGGGCGTCAAGTGGCGTATCCCCGTTTAGGCAGACGGTCGCATATTTGATGTCGAACCGACGGGTGAAACTGTTGTTTGTCTGGCTTTGGCCCAGCCAGAGGTTCGCGACTTTCGGGTGCTTGTCGACACCAATACCAAGATACCGGGGCAGGACGCTGAGCGGGCTGTCGTAGAACGTCTTGAAGCCGTTGAGGACGGGTTGGATGTTCGAGGTATCCTGAATGTGTTTTCTGACGGTCTTGTTGCCGGCACCGCCATGGGCCATCGGACCCTTGCCAGTGGGAAAGCCCCGTTCGGAGAAAGACGTCCACTTGATGCCGGGCTGGACGGGCGTGCCAAGTTGCATGGCCGCGCAGAATTCCGCGCTGGTTTCCCATCCGCCGATTTCAAGCGGCAGGGCCATGCCGTCGGCATGGGGCGCCGCGTTGCAGTTTTTAGCGCCCTCAGCATTGCAGGGATCAGCAAAGTAGAAGGTGTCGAACCCCAGCCGCGAAGCATACTCGGAAGCCATCTCACCCACGGCGCGCGGGAAGCGCCCGATGATCTCTTCGTTCATACCGTCGATGGATCGAAGTCCGCGCTGCGCCGTGTGGATGCCGTGGTCGGGCTGATGCTGCAGGTCAATGAGCTTGGCCAGATCGCTCGCGAGCTTTGCCGGTTGCGCCACCTCGTAGTGCCAGACGCCGCAGGGGATCGTCCAGACGACGAAGATGGCGGCCGCCGTATAGGGATCGAGCGACCGTGGTGGGCAGTGGATCGCAGCATGCGCGCCGATATAGATCATCGCCATGCGGGAGAAGTTGATTTGCTCCTGAATTGTTCCGGCCAGGGCTTCCGAGCCGACGGCCACGGTCGCCAACTGCGTTGCTGTGACGTTGTTCATGGCGATCGCGTTGAGCGATCTTGCCGACCAGGCCCCGTGCATTAGTGCAATCGCATCGGCGCCGTCCTGCAGGTGGCGGCGATCGTTGGTCATCTGTCCAGCGTTCATACTGGCGGCCAGCATTGCCGAAACGGGAATCAGGGCGACAACAGCCAGAAAGGCAATCGCACCCTTGCGCCGGCGCGCTGCCACGGATTTGAGACTGGCCCAGATCACAGCAGCACCACCGTGGCCTGACCCCAACGCCAGTACGTGCCGTCGGCGCGCTTGCCGTCATGGATGAACCGGCGGAACGGGGTTGTGAGCGGGTACTTAAAGCGCACCGTCGCTTCGATGGGCACCGCGTGAGCGCCGGCCAGCGACGGGAGCGAACCGGGTTTCCAGGCGACATCAACTTCGACGTTGTCGGGCTCGAAGGCGTAGCAGACCCGGTTTGTGACCGCGGTTTGCAGGGATCCCGTCAGGGGAGAGGCTGCGGTGATCTGGGTGCTTGCCGGTAAGACCGGACACTGGCCCCGGGCCGTGGCAAAGGAAGACGAGGGCGCGGCAGCGACAAGCGCCCAGCGGGCCGCGTCTTCCCACTTTTGCGGCGTATCCTGACAGTTGAACTGCCGCACCGCCGCGACGGGCGACTTAAAGGCGGCTAGTGGATCGAATGGTGGGCACTTATGCACAAGCGCGCTGCGCGCCGCGGCATAGGCAGCCTGTTCGACGTAAACGCGAGATTGCGCCAGGATCATGATCTGAGAGACGGCTGAGAAGAGTATGAGAAGGGCCGGAAAGGCCAGCACCGCTTCCATTGCGACCGATCCGCGACGCCGCTTGAGCAGCCAGCCTGGGATATTGGGGTGGTTGGTCATGGCGTGGTCTTTTGCACGAGGCCCTCGACCTCTGTCTTATAGCTGCCACCCTCGGACTTGCGGTCCTTAACCATAGAGGTTGCCGAGACCGTAACCGCCGTCACAAGGGCAAGGGCGAAGCCGAAGATGAGGAGCTTTTCGAGGGTCATGGGTCAGCGTCTTCCCTGGACCCGGCACGAAACTGCCGGGGCGCGGTCTGGGTTGAAGGGTCGGCTCAGCCGCCGGCTTGGCGCAGCTGGTCGAGGTTGTCTTCGAACTCTTGGGTCTCGTCCCCACGGTCTGTCATCATGTTCGTTCCGACCGTGGTCACCGCGAAGAGAGCAGCGAGGGCAAAACCAAAAATAAGCATCTTTTCCAGTGTCATATCATTTCTCCTTAAAGCCAGGTTAGCTGGTAATATCGCGGACTTGCTGTACGACAAACTCCACCACGTCGGTGCTCATCACGGCCAGAGCGGTTGCCACCGCGAGGCCAATTCCAAAGAGCAGAAGGTATTCAAGCGACATCTGTTTGATCTCCTGTTTGAGGGTCGTCGTGACCCTCTTGCTGATCTCACATTAGGGCCATCCGGACTCCTTTGGTTGGATGTCGTTTTGAATACGACAGCATGGGGATCATTCACTTTTGACCGCGGTCAGTGGGCTCGACTCATCGGCGCGAACGAAGATCGGGCGCATTGCATAGCGTCCGACGCCGTCATCGTCGGTTTCGATGACTTCGGCGATTTCCATCACCAGTCGCTTTCTTCCGATGCGCCGGATCTGTACGACGATGTCGATGGCTTCCTTGATCTGCCGCCGCACGGCGATCATTGGGACGTCGACATCGGCCATCAGGCACATTGTTTCGAGCCGGGACATGGCGCGCGCGGGGTCGTCGGCATGAACCGTTGACAGCGACCCGGCGTGTCCCGAATTCATGGCCTGGATCATATCCAGTGCTTCCCCGCCCCGGCACTCTCCGACGAGGATGCGGTCCGGGCGCATCCGAAGGGTAGCGCGGAAGAGCTCGCGAATGGTGATGCCGCCACGCCCCTTCGCGTCCGGCATTTGCGCCTCCATCTGGACAACATGGGGCAGATCAAGGTCGAGCTCCGCCACATCTTCAATTGTGATGATCCGCTCTTTGGGATCCATCATGCGCGCCAGCACACCCAGAAGTGTCGTTTTACCGGTCCCGGTCCCGCCCGAGATGATGATATTCCGGTGGGCCGTGACGGCGTCCCGCAGATAGGCGCTCGCCTCAACCGAAAGCGAGCCGCTCTTTTCCAGATCGGCCAGCATGGGCGGCGTGCGTGCAAACTGCCGGATGGCAATGGTGATTCCGGCCCGGGCGGCGGGATCCTGGACGATGTGCACCCGTGCCCTGTTGGGCAGGCGCGCCTCCAGCGACAGATCATGCGGCGTAAGCCGTTTGCCCGAGTATTGCAGGATAACCCGTGCCAGCCCCTTGAGCGCGGCAGCGTCTTCAAGCTTGTGCCCTGTCAGAACAATACCATCGGGCCCGTCGACGAAAACCTCGTCGGGCCCGTTGATCATGATCTCAGAAATTGACGGGTCGTCGTAATACCTCACAAGCGGCCCCATGAGGTTGCGCACTAGCGCGTCATAGGCGCGCTCTGCAGCAGCTGTCGTCATCCCAGTGGCAGGGAAAAGAGAAACGTCTCAATCTCGGTCGCTGCGATCAGCGCTCGAAAGAGCAGCATCGCCAGGCCTGCAAATGCGGCCACGACGACCCCCAAAGTCAGGACATAATCCAAACTCGCCATTCAATTCCCCCCTAATCACTCTCTTCGGTCGAAGATCCTTTCCAACCGAAAATTTCCAGAAGTCCCAATGACTTTAGTATCCACTCAAAGGTCGTGGTCCGTCTAGTTTTTAAAACGAAGCCGTCCACGGCGCTGCGTTAAGGGGTAGGGTGGAGGCCGTCAAAACAACGAAACTGTGCTAAGGATAACGAACAGGAGGGCACGATGATCAACAAGTTTTTGCCGTGTGTTCTGCCCGCAGCGCTATTGGCAACCCAGGCCGCTTCCGCGCAAGACGCGCTGGATGGCTGCGAGGCGCTTGGGCTGACGAATGCCTATACGCAGGCCTATTTCTGCGCTGAATTGGACAAGATCACAGAAGCCGACACCCCAACACGAGGGATTGGTGACGCCGAGGACGAGACGCTTCCGCCGGGGTTGAGCGACGTGGATGTGATTCGCGATGCCTACCGTGCTGATCCGCGCAAAACGCTCGAACTCATCAAGCGCATTCGAAATGCGGGCGGTTTGCCCGAGCAATAACGACGCACGGCAGGGTTCTTCTGGACTGAAATTTTGGTCGCGTGGTACCCTCCTGCGCAATTCATAAGAAAAACAACTTCTTGTATCTGGAGAATAACATGGGTGGATGGACAGTTTTCCGGTCGGGTGTGGTGGTGATCCCGACATTGACATTGGTCGCCTGCGCGGAGGTGTCGACACCGACCCTATACAATCCCTTTACCGGGCGCGCGGTGTTTCAGGAACCGACAGAGGTGGCTCCCGCACCGGCAGAAGCGCCCGCACCGCGACGGACGGCCGCTGCGGCGCCTGCAACGGCACCTGCGGTTGAACCGGCCGCGGCGCCCGCGACCACCGCTCAGCAAACGGTTCTGACCACAGGCTGCCACAAAGCGTTCTGCGACGATGACGGCGGTGGTGGTTTCGATAGTGGCGGCGGCGGCTGGGACGGCGGCGGGGGCGCCAGCGGTGCTAGCGGCGGCGGTAGCCGTGGCGGTGGTGGCGGCGGCGGTGGCTGGGGCGGCTAGCGATGACCCGTGGCCTCAAGCTGACGGTGTCTGTGCTGGGTCTCGCGGTCGCGGGCCTTCTGCCGGCACCCGCCCTCGCGCAGAACTCCTGGACGGTCGACGCGCTCATTCGCGGGTCTGCCGAAAGCGTTCCCCTCAAACCTCTTGATATCGAGAGCCGGGCAGAACGGCGTTATGCGATTGTCGTTGGTAACTCCGGCTACCAGAGTATTCCGTCTCTGCCCAATGCCCATGCAGATGCGCGGGTGATGGCAGCGTTCCTGGAATCTCAAGGCTACGAGGTTCATCACCATGAAGACATCAGCAAGCGCGATTTCGAAGGGGTGCTGAGACGGGCGCTCTTCGATATCGACCGGGATACCGAGGTGGTCGTCTTCTTCGCCGGTCACGGATTTCAGATCGGATCTGAAAACTACCTCGTACCCGTCGATGCCGATCTCGACTCTGTCTACGATGTACCCTTTGAAGCGGTGTCGTTGGGAAGTCTTGTGGGCATTGTCGGCTCGCGGGCGCGGTTGCAGATCGTCATTCTCGACAGCTGCCGGGACAATCCTTTTGCCGGGAAGACAGCCTTAACGCAGGTTGGCAGCGAATTGCGCGAAACGCGCACCGGTTTCTCCTCGCAGGCCGCACCGCTGAATTCTAGCCTTATCTACTCTACGTCGCCCGGCGCCGTTGCGTTTGACGGTGAAGGTGAGAACAGCCCGTTCACGGCGGCGCTGATTGATCAGGCGCAGCGTAAACCGAACGCGCCCATCAAGGACCTCTTCGAACGGGTCCGCCGCGCCGTCTATGAAAAAACCGATGGGCGCCAGGTGCCCTGGGACAGTTCCACGCTAGTGGAACCGGCCAGTTTCGGGTTCGAAACAGCCCTGTCGCGTCCCATCAATGTGGCAGTTACCGGCGGCGGCGTGTCGCGCGGCGTTGCACGCGTGGCGCCTGCCGCAGCAGCGGTCGGAGAGATAAAGCCGCGCCCGGTCGCAGCAACCGTTGCCCTGGTCGAAGCCCCGTTTACAGACGAGGTCGAGATCGGTCCGGCCCTCATCGATGCGCTCGGGCTGTCGCAGACCGACAAGGTCACGATCACTCAGGACCCGGCCAACGGGCGGCTTCTGTCCGAGGACGCCACAGGCTTTCGCCGCTCCGCGGTCGGAAAGACCCTTACCGGGGCGGAGCTGTCCAAGCTGCTGCTGAAGGGCGACTCCGTTCAGGTCCCCGCGCTGTCGCTGGAGGGCGGTGTGATCGAGGATACCCTGTCCGTGCGACAGGGCGATGCAGAGACCCAGATCGCCCTGCGCTTGATCCCGGACCAGTGCGATTTCCACGCCGGCGATCACATCGATCCCGACGGTATGGGGATCACAAGGTACCCCAACGAACTTGAGCCTGAGATAGCGCTGGCCGCCTGCCAGGCCTCGATTGAAAAGGAACCTGGCGTGGGCCGGTTCCACTATCAGGCAGGGCGGGCGCTGGTGGCGCTTGGCCGAGCTGACGAGGCCCGGGTCGCCTACGAACGGGCGCGCGACCTTGGCCACAGCCGCGCTTGGAACGCACTTGGCGGGCTGGCGCTGAACGATCTACGGGCCCGCGAAGGCAGCAATGCAGCGGCGGCGGACGACGAGGTCCTTGGCCTTTTTGCCCGCGGCGTGGATGAGGGGGATCCCTACGCATTCTATTCGCTCGGGCGCCAGTTTCTGTTGAACGGCGGGACATCGGAGATCGAGATCGAAGGCTACGACCTGATGATGCGCGCCCTTGAGGTCGGCCATACATTCGCGATGAACGAACTGGGGTATTTCTATCTCGACGAAGACAGCGATTACTACGATCCCGAACGCGGGTTGCGGTACCTGAAGGAAAGCGCCGCACGCGACGATATATATGGCTTTAACAACATGGGCCTGGTCTATTCCCGCGGGCTCGGTAAAACAGACGTCGATGACGCAGCGGCGTTTGAGATGTTTGTGAAGGCGGCCGAGGGTGGGCACCCTTATGCGCCCGCCAATGTGGCGCGGATGTACCGCAACGGACGCGCAAGCGGTGGCACCGACATTGCGAAGGCCGTCGAATGGTACGGCATCGGGCTGGAGCGGGGGGACTCGCTTTCTGGCGGGACCGCCGCCTATCTGATCGCGAACGAGGGGGTTGAGGGCTACTCGATATTCGATGCCGCGGTCTTTGCCGCCAAGGCCGCCGCGCTGGAGCGTCAGGCCGATGCGGAGCGCTCGCGCGATCTGCTTTCCGAGTTTCCCGCCTCGGCCATCAACGGCGGATCACAGCAGCTTCTGAACGCGCTTGGTGCCGATGTCACAGTGGACGGCGCATTCGGCCCCGGAAGCGAAGAAGCGCTGGCCGCTATTGTCGCCACCTACGGGGTAAGCCCGCCGTCAGGTCAACCCGTGGACCGCATCGTCTCTCTGGCGAAGATCTACTGGCAGACATCGCCGTTCCGGGTGGATTTGTACTAGAAGGGAAGGGGACTGCAGAGCGGTCCCCCTGATCCTTTTCCCTGCGCCAAGCTCTGGGCGTAGCGAATACGCGGGCACTTGGGGTGCTTTCAAGGCGATTGAGAGCCGAGAATTCCTCTGCATCTGCAATCGGTAGCTTTGTCTGCCGCGCTGCCATAGAAAACGTCTGCTATGACGCCGTAATTTGCACGCAGAGAAATGTGGTTGTCACCTCGCTGTTGGGCTGTCGCACCCGTGAGAGCGCCCACCGAAGCAGACACGAACACACGGAAATCGTCGTGCGACCCCGAGGCTTCAAGGTGTGCGGAGAAGTCAATTGACCCAGTGCACTCACATTTGCTGGCAGACGCTCCGGGCGGCAGGTATCGAGCAAAAGGACAGGTGTCTGGAAAATGCCGGAAGCGCCAACGCTCCGTCAGCACCCAAGCTGCTCCAAACGACAACAGGACGGCACCCGCGATGGCATAAAAGAGCAGCCTTCCAATGAGGGTGGACGTATTTGACACCATTTCTTCACGACAACTACCAGATCTACTTCCCAGCAGCCTAGTCGAGCACGCAAGATTCTCAGACCACTTGTGTATTCTCACCCAAAGCCGATCTTTGGGTCACAAATGAAAGACCTTCCAACGCTTCCGGCGTAAGAGGACAATCAGGCCTAGCGCATCGAATGGCGGCAGAGTGCCTTGGCCGACCGCACTTGTGGACTTAGCTAAGCCTGCCCATTGAGCCGCCAGGGAGGAAAGCGGCGTTCGTTTCCAGCGTGAAAAAGACACAACTTGTTGCCGCTAGGGTCGGTCAGACGGACCGTTCTCCATCTGTAGGGTTGGTCCTCTGGGGCGCTTTCGAACTCAACGCCGCGTTTGCGCAATTCAATGAACCGATGATCGACATCATCGACCTCAAAATAAATGACTGTGTTTCCACCAGCTGCATGATCTGATTTGTAAACTGAAAAGGTTGCCGATCCCGATGGCAATTCGAAGCGGGCGTATTGGTCTCTCTCAGATACAATCAGACGCAGACCGAGTTTTCTATAGAATGCGACGCTCCGGTGAAAATCGCGTACTTCGACCAAGACTTGATTTAGGTCCATCTCTGTCACTCCGGCCAATCAGGTTCGATTTTTCGATCAGCCTAATTCCTCAAGTTTGGTTGAGGTAAAGGATAAAAGTCCGCTCTTCTGGGCGCGGTGGTCTTGTGGCCGGTCGCCGGCACGACGGCATGCGTCTTACGGCGGGGCCGACCGGGAAGAACACGCCGCTTCCATGGCCTTCAACACAGCCGAGCCTCCCGCGAGCCGACTGCCGCGTTGGGCGGCGAAGACGAGCCGGCGCTCAAGTGATGAGGTTGCCGCGATCGTCCGGACAGCAGGTGTGCGGTAGCGTTCCACGTCGGGGACAGGCAGCAGCGTAAATCCCAGGCCTGCAGAGACGCACTCCATGATGGTTTCGAGATTGTCCAGAACCACCGTTTTCGCTCTTGGCAGACGCGCGTGTGCCAGCATAGCCCGGGCAATCAGCTTGCCGATGCCCGTATGCGGCATGAAGTGAAAGAAGGTGTTTTCAGCAAGAAGCCCCTCAAGTCCGTGCCCGAGCAGGCCGTCGTGCGCGGCAAAGACGAAAGGTTCGCGGCGAAGGACATGGGACACCAGATCGCCCGGCAGCATTTCCGCCTCAGTGATGACGGCAGCGTCAAGCTGACCCGCGACGACCTTTTCCTGCAGGGCCGCGGACAGACCGGTCTCAAAGTCGAAGGCGGCCCGCGGCGCGTGCTCCTTCGCGGCCAGCACGAAGTTCGGCAACCAGCGAACGGCGGCGGTGGTAACAAAGCCAATCTTGAAACGCCCGACCAGATCGTCGCTGGAGCGGCTGACATCGATCAGGGCGTCCTCGTGCTGCAGAAGCGGCACAGCCTCCTGAACCACAAGCCGGCCGACCGGCGTCAGCCGTGGCGGTCGGACAGATCTGTCAAAGAGCGCCACGCCGAGTGCGGTTTCCAGCGCCTTGATCTGCATCGAGAGCGCCGAAAGCGTCATGCCAAGTTGCTCGGAGGCGTCACTGAAGCTGCGCGTCTGAGACACTTTGACGAGGCTTCTGAGGGATCGGGTATGCATAAATCCAGTAATCTTGAAGTTACAATGCAGTATTTTTCGATAGCATTGAACTAAAAGGCTGGCTAGGGTCAGAGATAACGTTATCGTGAACGTCACAGGTTTCGGGACAACCCTCCATGCCAAATCCGTTGATAGCCGCCGCCAGGGACCTTGCGCCGACATTTGCGCACCGGGCCGCCCATTGGGACCGCACGCGCAGTTACTGCTGGAGCAACATCGCGGACCTGAAAAAGGCCGGCATTATGGGGATGACCATCCCGGAAAACCTCGGCGGAAGGGGGGCGAGTTTGCTCGACACGATCGGTGTCGTGGAAGAGATTGCCAAAGCCTGCACCCTGACAGCACGCGTGGTGGTCGAGGCCAATATGGGCGGGATAAGTGCCGTCATGGCCTACGGCTCCAAGGAACAGAAAGCCTTTTGCGCCAGACACGTGCTCGCGGGCGATAAGCCTGCCATCTGCATTACCGAACCCGAAGCGGGCAGTGCCGCAACCGAGATGCGGACCACGGCACGCAAACGCGGCAACGTGTATATTCTGAATGGGCAAAAGCACTGGATCACCGGTGGCGGGGTATCGAAGCTACATCTTGTCTTTGCGCGTATCCTTGATGAGGCGGATGAGGAGCAAGGAATCGGTGGGTTCATCGTCTTTGCCGACCCTGCGAATGGCGACGTCCCAGCTGGATTTGAGGTCGTTGGCAGAGAGCGTACGCTGGGCCTTTGTGGAATGCCCGAAGCGGAACTGAGGTTCGACAACCTCGAAATCGGCGAGGCTTGGCTTTTGCAACCGCCCTCGGGCCTGTCGCGCGGCTTCGGGGACCTCATGACCGCCTATAACTCTCAACGCGTCGGCGCGGGCGCAATTGCCATGGGCGTTGCTTCGGGCGCCCTAGAACATGCAAAGCGTTACCTTCTCGAACGGCAGCAATTCGGGCGACCCTTGGCCGAGTTCCAGGGCCTGCAGTGGATGGTGGCGGATATGGACACGCAAATCTGTGCAGCGCGTCATTTGCTCGAGGACGCAGCGCGTTCCCGTGGACCGCACAACAGCCCCTTTCCCGACCGGACCGCAGCAGCGCGGGCAAAGCTCTTTTCGTCCGAGATGGCGATCAAAGTGGTCAATGATGCGCTTCAGATGTTCGGCGCGCGGGGATACAGCGACAGGGAGCCCCTGGAGAGGATGTACCGTGACGTGCGTATGTTCACGATCGGAGGGGGGACCGCGCAAATCCTGCGAAATCAGATTGCCAGCGCCGCCCTCGGGATCAAGTGTTCGCAAACGCGCGAGGCTCAGGTAAAGCCTTGGGTGGCTGCGGATCACATGGCCGCTGAGTAACCGCCCGGAGGTCCGCTCACTGGGCAAAATGGCCCCGTTGATGAACGGATTGGGCAAGGCAGATGCGAAAGGCCGACATTGATGCAATGGGTTTCGAGAACGGGCGCATCACCGGGTTCGCGCCAGAGTATGTGTCCATCGAGAAAGACTGGGAGCGATATACCGAAGCCCTGGTTGAGCTTGTCGACCGGGGGATTGTCCGCAAAGAGAAGGGCGAGTCGCTTTATGTTAGCTACTGTCAGGACCTCTACGACTGGTTGACTGGGCTCTATTTCGAGCAGGGACAACTCGACCAGATCGAGGCGCACTACACGCCCGAGGGCGAGGTAATGTTCGGACCCATATACGAGGGCCATCTCGCGGTGCTCGAACGGCTGCAGTCCATGGGCGAAGGCGTCCGGGTCCGTCGGATCTGGCGTGCGCATACAGGCCTGATCAAGGGCGACTATTGGTGGTTCGTGGCCGAACGGAACGCGGGCTTCCGGGTTTCGAAACGCACTCTCGATTCCGAGGACAAGCAGCGTCGAGACTATGAGAAAATCATCGCCCGGGTTCCGGACATGAAAAAAGACCTTCTGGCGATCATGGCCGACTACCGCGCCGTGGCAGTGACAACAGGTGCGCCAGAGTCGGAGCTTGCGCGCATCGACGCCGACATTGCGGCTATTGAGGCCGAGGAACGACCAAGACCCACGGGCAAACCGGACCCGCGGAAGATGAGTGAAGACCTCTTCTGGCAGTTGATCGACAACGGGCTATCGGAGCAAACCATCGGCGAACGGCTGGATGCGCTTCCCGACAGACTGGCGGCCTTCAAGGCGACGGCCATCCGCGATTTTGAAAAGACCCTGCGCGACCTCGATGCCCGCGCGTACCGGTGGGATATCTGGGCGCTGGCTTATCTTTTGCAGGGCGGGTGTTCGGACGACGCCTTTGAAGAGTTCCGCGGATGGCTCATCCTTCAGGGACGGTCGGTTTTTGAAGGCACGCTTGCGGACCCCGACAGATTTGACGTCTCTTTGCACAGCGGGTCGGCGGGCGGCATGGGCAGATTGCGGGATGTGGCACCAATCGCCTACGAGATGCGGCAGGGCAAAGCCATGCGTCCGGTCAAGACGGCGATGTTGGAGGTCGCGGGCGACGAGATCGCCGAAGAGGATTTTGCGGCTGCCTTGCCGCGTGTGGCGCGCCTGACGGGCGCCTAGCGGCTCACAGAACAATGCCGACGCAGCACAGTCTCTGACGGTCGGCCATTTCTCCAGGCTCGGGCGCACCTGTGCAGATTGTGTGCTGCGGCGGAAGCCTAAACTGCGTAGGGTGCGGCGAAGCCCGTGATTCAATTTGCCAAGAGACAATCCAATTGCCGGAAGAAAGAGGCCTAGGTCCATGGAACTTAATCAGAAAGTCGCCACCGCGCTCAATGCGCAACTGAACTCCGAATGGAACGCATCCTACGTCTACATGGCCATGTCGGCCTATTTCGACGACCTCGACTTCAACGGTTTTGGAACCTGGATGCGGGGCCATGCAAAGGAAGAGATGGGCCATGCGCAGAGGATCTACGACTTTCTCGTTGCCCGCAGCCACAAACCGCATTTCGCGGCCATCGCCGAGCCTGCGTCGGATTTTACCTCGCCCACGGCAGCGATCCAGGCAGCGCTGGAGCACGAGCGGTCGGTCACTAAACAGATCTATGCGCTTTTCGATCTGGCCCACGCCGAAAAAGAATATTCCACGCAGAACATGCTCAACTGGTTTCTGGCCGAACAGGTCGAGGAAGAGGACCTCTTTCAATCGATCCTGAAAAAGGTTGAGGCCGCCTCGGAAAGCAAGTGGCACATGTTTGCCTTGGACCGGGAAGTGGGCGGCGGCTAGGGCCCGCGAAACGGTCTCAGGTGTCTTTGCTCATGCCGGTGTAGCGCAGAACGAGTCCCGTCAGGTCATCGGCCTGCGGCAGGTCACCTACGAAATCGGACACGGTATCGGCGATCCTGCTCACCGTGGCTTCGGCTTCCAAGCCTTCGCTGTCGCGCAGGGCCGCGATCAGCCGATCGCGCCCGAACATGTCGCCGTCGTGGTTGAAGGCTTCGGTGATCCCGTCGGTGGCAAAAGTGATCACCGTGCCGGGCGGCAAATCGGTTTCGATGTTGTCAAAGCGCGCGTCGGGAAAGATGCCGAGGGCCGGGCCGGTGGGTGCGGGCATCCAGACCTCTTCACCTGGCCGGGCAATGAGAACCTCTTCGTGGCCACCGCTGGCATGTTCGAACCGTCCTGTCCTAAGGTTGAGCTTGCCATAGGCAATCGTAACGAACATGGCTTCGGAGTTGCCTTCCGAGAGCTGTGCGTTGGCGTCGGTCAGTGTCTGGGCCGCTGAAAGATTACGGCGCGCCACGGCGCGCAGGACCGTTCGCGAAACACTCATGAAAATGGCCGCCGGGACTCCCTTGCCGGAAACATCGCCGACCGCAACCGCCAGCGTGTCATCGTCGATCATGAAGAAGTCATAGAAATCGCCGCCCACGCGTTTGGCCGGCCACATGGCGGCGCCCACCTCAAAGCGTTCGGCATGCACCCCACCGTCAATCCAGCCGGGCAGGAGCGCCTGCTGGATCTCCGCCGCGGTCGCCATTTCCTGTCTGCGGGATCTTTTCTTGGAAATCTCGCCCGCCATCTCGGCGAAAACGTCGGCAAAGTGGTGCAGGCGCTCCGCTTCGTCGCGCAGGACGTCGAGCATATCCGGTTCAAAACTGTCGGTCGCCAGGGCTCGGCAGGCTTGGGTCAGCGTGGCGAGCGTGACGTTTTGCTGTTGCAGCCGCCGGCCCATCTGTCCGATCACTTCCAGCAGGCTCTCGTTGTTCGATGACACAAGTTGACGGATGGTTGTCTGATCGATCCTGAGCAGCACGGCGTCCGTGACCACGCGGACCGAGGCCGTTCGTTCCGTGGAGGCGAAAGCGCCGATTTCGCCGACGAGGCTGCCCTTGCTCAGAACGGCGACGGTTGCCGTTCCGGCGGAGGTCGTCACATCCACGCTTACGGAGCCATCAAGAACGAGGTAGCAATAGGTGCCAACCTCGCCCTGAGAGAAAAGCAGTGTTCCGGCGCGGACGCGCTCGACCACGCTGTGGGCCACGGTTTCCCTGAGCGCCTTTTCCCCGAGCGCAGAAAACGAGGCATTTGCTTTCAGGAGCGCCACCGCTTCATCCGGCTGGACAGTCGAAAGGGCTTCGGATGGCATCACTAACTCCAACAGGGCTCGGATGGGTGAAGCACCCTGCGCCGCGTCCGTCAAGCGCGGCCATGTTTTTCAGCGGGTTCTGGTGAACTTAGGGCTTGTCAAAGCGCATCGCCAGCACGTTGTGGGTTCCGTCGTGCCGGTAGTAAACGTCCGACGCCGTCTGGCGGATCAGCTTCACGCCAAGACCGCCGATCTGAGCATCGGCGATGTCAGTGGGAGTCTCCGGAATAGGCAAGGACAGGGGATCAAAGCGAAAGCCGTCGTCGCGAAGGACAACACGTACGGCTTTGTCCTCTTCGGTGATCGTCACCTGTGTCCATCCGTCTGCGCCTTGCGCAAAGGAATGGTCAAGTATGTTGGCAACGGCTTCGTTCAGGCAGAGCTTTATATCGTTTGCGAGCTGGTCGGACCAGCCATGCTCCTCGGCGATCACCCGAAGCCAGTCGTTCAGACGCCGGACTTCTGAAAGTTCGGCAGCCAGTTCGAGACGGCGCTCGACGGACAGTGCGTTCGGTTCGTCTGCCAAGAGAACCCCAGTCCTACCAGTCTTCCCTGTCAGGGTGCCGCAGTTGCGTGACGGAAATATGTCGCCTGCGGTCAGCTCCGCACGTAGGCCAGTGCGGCGGCTTCATCGTCAAGGAGGGTGACCAATTTGTCCACGCCTGTGGACATCAGTACCCTGTGCGGCGCCTCTTGCGCACCGTAGACCGACATTCGCCCGCCCGCCTGACCGATGGCCTTGGCCGTTTTTACCAGCACGCGGATGCCGATTGAAGCAAGGAAATCGACGCCCGACAGGTCCACAATCATCTTCTTGTGGCCGATGGCCGCAGTCGCAAAAAACGGATCGGCCTCGGCGGCTCCATCAAGATCCATGGACCCTTGTGCCGTGATTTTGAGGACATCGTCGCCAATCGTTTCCTGGGTGAGCTTCATTTCCGGTTTCCCCCTTAATCATCGTCGCAAGTCTTTTTGCGGCTACGGTCAAATTGCAAGTGTTTCTGAACATTTACCGGCGTTTTGTCACTGTCGGATAGCATGCAGTCTGTGACAGTTCTTTAAAGGTGGCCGGATTGATCAAGGGTTTCGCCCGGCGCAACGATGTTCCAATCCAAGGGCATTTTGCAGTAAAAGGTCGCCGCGAGCTATTGGGGACGGGTCCTGTGATCACAGCAATCTGGAACCGTGCGGTCTGGCTTGGCGTCTTGGCCGCCTGCCATTGGGGAACCGTTGCCCCGGCACAAAACATTTCCAGCCGGGAGGCTGTCGATACGACCGCCAATCTTGGTCTGCCGCGCGAGGCCGACGGTCGCCGGGCAGACCTGCTCTCGGCCTTTCACGGGCTCGACGCGCTGCCCCTTCTATCCAACATGATCTGCAGGGGATCGCGCGGTTACGGCGGGATGCCGGTCATCTTTTCCACCGAGATCGATCTGGAAACGATGCAGGCGGGCGATTTCCGCGTGGTAAGACACTCCGGCGAAGTCGGGACGCTGCACTGCGTGTCGGTCCTGCCTGCCACCGACCCGGGCGAATTGCGGACGGTGCTTCTGATTGGGGATCTTGGGCCGTCGGACGCCGACCCGCCGGTCTCGGTCGAGATTGTCGGACATCTGCAGTCCCGGGGCGGCACGCTCGATTTCAAGGGCGCGAGCGTGGCGGTCACACCCCTTGCGGATGGACCGACCTTGATCCTCGCCGAACCCGTGAAAGACTGGACCCTGGTCGGCACGCTCGGCCCCCGCAGAGTGCGCGGCAGCCTTTGTCCCGAGGACGGCACATTGCAGGCCGCCCGCGTCACCTGGGCAGGCGGTGTGACGCGGGAAGATGGCAGCGAGGCGGGAGATGCCGAACGGGACCTCTATGTGGTGACTGTGGAGGGCCCGGATTCCACCCGGCGCGATATTACACCGGCGGCGCTGGCCAATCTGGGAGACGGGGACAACAATCACATGCTTTGCCTTGAGACGACGGACAGGCCCGTCTCGGTTGCGTTTCCGGCGGGTTTTCTAGCCGATCCCAATAAGGATCTGAACCCTGCGACCAGGGTGGAGGTGACGCCGTCGCGTTAGATCCATGGGTCGGTGCGGGGCGTTCGGGCCACTGGGCATCGGGCCGGTTTCGGTGCTAGGTTCTTTGGACTGACGCAACTATTTTTTTGGCGGAGCCTGCACATGGCGATCACCTCTACATCTGCTTTTGTCATGGCACTGCTGCTGGTTCCTCTCGTTTTGTTCGATGGCTGCACCAAGCGCGACACGAACGTCGCCTTGGGCGTGACGAGCCGGGAAAGGATTGCGCTGACCGCGACGGCCTCGGAGACCATCACCGAGCTTCCCAAGCAGGAGGGTCAGACAGTGGCCGTGGGTGACGTTCTGGTGCGGCTCGACACCACCCTTCAGCAGGCGAACGTTGCGCTGGCGAAGGCCGAGTTAGCACAGGCCACAGCGAACCTTGCCAAGCTTCAGATCGGCGCGCGGGAAGAAGAGGTTGAAGCGGCGCGCGCGGACGTGGCAGGCGCGCGGGCCAGCCTGGTGAGCGCCGAAACCACCTATGAACGCAACCGCAGACTATTTCAGAGAGGGACGGTCAGCGAAGCAGTTCTGGATGTAGACCTTGCCGACAGGGACAGTGCCCGCGCCCAGTTGCGGCATGCCGAGGAAACGCTTCTGGAGCTTATCAACGGGACGCGCCCCGAAGACCTCGCCATCGCCCAGGCCGAGGTGGACTCTGCCACCGCCAAGCTGGCCGCAGAAGAACGCAAACTCGAAGATTTGGTGATTGTGGCAACCCGGTCAGGCATCCTCGACAGTCTGCCGTGGAACCTCGGAGAGCGTGCGAGCCTGGGCAGCCCGGTCGCTGTTCTCCTGGCCGACGAAGAAGCCTGGGCGCGGGTCTATATCCCCGAGCCCTACCGTGCCCGCCTGAAAGAAGGTGACAGGATCGAGGTCAGGGTCGACGGGATTGACACAGCCTTTGAGGGCCAGCTGCGATGGATTAGCGCGGACCCCGCGTTCACACCGTATTATGCGCTTAATCAGTCGGAACGCTCCCGGCTTATGTATCTGGCCGATATCGTCCTTCCGGCCGAGGCTTCGGAGATCCCCGTTGGCGTCCCGGCGCAAGCGTTTCTGCCGTGAGCGATGCCGTCGTTATCGCGCGCGGGCTGACGAAGAAGTTCGGAAATACGACCGCCGTCAATGATCTTAACCTGACCATCGGGGCAGGGGTGATCTACGGGTTTCTCGGCCCAAACGGCTGCGGAAAGACCACGGCGATGCGGCTAATGACGGGACTTCTGACGCCCACGCAGGGCGAGGTGGAAGTGCTTGGCAGCCGGTTGCCCGGAAATGCCGAACCCTTGCGGCGCCAGATCGGCTACATGACGCAGACTTTTTCGCACTACCGGGACCTCAGCGTTTACGAGAACCTGGGTTTCGTGGCCAATATCTATGGACTTTCCCGTGCAAAAGCGCGGGCACGGATCTCTGAACTCCTGGAGGAGTACAACCTGACCGAACAGGCGGGCCAGCGCGCAGGCTCCATGAGCGGCGGGCAGAAACAGCGCCTGTCCCTGGCAATAAATCTACCGCCCTTAAAACATTTAAAGTGGATGGCTTCGTATATGTTTATTGGCACTGGATTTAAAGCTGTTAATGCTCTGTATTTAAAAGCTGCTTTCACTTCAATGAGTACCAGTATCAAACCTAAAAATATTTTATATTCCTGTTCCCCTGGATTTTTTAAACTACGTTGGTAAGATCGAGATTTTCCTGACCTCTGGATCGCCCTTTGGGAGACATGTAAATGCGTGAATACTATGTGAATAGCAGCTATGACTTATGAAGGCTGCATTCCCAATTTTCATATTATTTTTTACTCCG
>JBCDED010000041.1:0-35160 GCA_039179985.1 Pseudomonadota bacterium | reverse complement strand
ATCGGCTCGTTGCTGACGCAGATCGCCGAGCGCGCGCAGGCGCCCCTGATTGCGCTTTCGGCGGGCAGAAATCCCTTCGACGGCCCAACGGGCCTCGGCCTTGATCTTGCGGTCAAGCTTGTGGCGCGCAAGGTCTTCTTCGGCCCAGACTTGATCGCGCCAAGCTTCGAACCCGTCGTATGCGCCATCCCGGCGTTGTACTTTTCCTCTGTCAAGCCAGAGAGTTGCGTTGCACACTTCGCGCAAAAGGGCACGGTCGTGAGAAATGAGGACCAGCGCACCGCCACTGCGCGCGAGCGTCTTTTCAAGCCAGAGCGTCGCTTCAATATCCAGGTGGTTGGTGGGCTCGTCGACAAGCAAGAGATCGGGCTCCGAGGCGAGAAAGCCAGCCAGCGCGGCCCGCCGCCGCTCGCCCCCCGATGCCGTCGCGGCCTTTCGGTCAGGATCAAAGCCCAGTCCTTCGGCCGCCGCTTCTACCCGGTAACCCATCTCGGGATCGAGACCGCGCAGCGCAAAATCGCCCAGTGTGTCAAAACCACCAAAATCCGGATCCTGCTCCATATAGCCCACCGACACCCCGGCGGGCACTGTCCGCGTGCCGCTGTCCGGCTCAACAAGACCAGCCATGACTTTGAGAAGTGTGGATTTTCCCGATCCGTTCCGACCCACCAGCGCCAGCCTGTCGCCGCTGTGGATCACAAGATCAAGGCCGGCAAAAAGTGGATCGCCCCCGAAGCCGAGTGAAATGTCAGACAGTTGGAGAAGAGGAGCGCGCGCCATGGGGCGGAGCTATCCAGCCCACCCCGGGGCGTCAAGTGGCGCCGGCAATCGCCCGAAGTGCCCTCTTTCGCGCCTGGGGCATCTTGGCAATCTCAAGCCCCGTGAAGACATGGAGCGTGCCGAGGTCGCGGTCCACGACAGCATGGTCACTGACCCAGCCGCCCATCGACAGATAGCTCCGCAACAGAGGTGGCACCTGCAAGAGCGCGCGTTTGGCGTCCGGCTGGCGGCGGCGCAGACGCTCGGCAAAGCGGAAGACTGAGGGCGCCTTGATGCGCGGGCGCCACCGGCGCGGTGCAAGGTGGCGGTCGGCAAGCAGCGTGAAGGCCTCAAGATAGGCGTCTGCCTCGCAGCCCTGAAAGGACGAGCAGCCGAAGAGAAGTTGGGTGTCTGTGGCATCCACAAAGCGCGCCATCTCGGCCCAGGCAACGCGCAGAATATCGGGATGCCCCTTACCCGGCGCGATACAAAAGCGTCCCATCTCGACCATTGCGCCCTGGTAGGCGGCAAGGCCGTCGAGTGCGTAGAACTGCGCAGAATAGGACCGGGCAATGCCTTTGCCATTTGGCAGCGCCATCAGGCGGAAAGCCCCGACAAGTTCGTCCGTTTGTGTATCTTCGATCAGCACATGCTGGCAAACCCCGTCAAAGGGATCTGAATCGCGACCATCTGCGCGCGCGCCGCTTGCGTCAGCGCCGGTTTCGGCGATGAAGCAGAGATACCTGAGACGTTGCGCGGCCTCGATGTCGGCGGGGCCCTCGGCAACGCGCGAGCGGTACCGTGCGTTCGGCGAAATCTTCATGCTGCCCTCCCTTCCGGGAACCTCTTGGACGCGCTTGGCTGCGCTTCTAGATATGTTGTCGGGCCTGCTACACGCAAGATGTGTCAGGTTCTTGACACAGTTACACGGAAGGGACCGGTCGATGGATAAAGTCAGCAAGAGTGATGCGGAGTGGCGCGCACAGCTGAGCGATCTGGCCTACAAGGTCACGCGCAAGCATGGCACGGAACGCGCCTTCACCAATGACAACTTCCCGAAACATCCGGGGTCGTATTCTTGTGTGTGCTGCGGCACAGAACTCTTTGATCAGGAACATAAATTCGACAGCGGCACCGGATGGCCGTCGTTCTTTAAGCCGTCGAACCCCGATTTGGTCGGCGAAAAGGAGGACCGCAGCTTTTTCATGCGCCGCACCGAAGTCCACTGCCGCCGCTGCGATGCGCATCTCGGTCACGTCTTCCCCGATGGACCGGAGCCCACAGGCCTGCGGTATTGCTTGAACGGTGCGGCGCTGGAGTTCACATCCGAGCAAGCGCAACAGGATGCGGTTGAAAATGCGCAGAATGACAGCCCCAGGGACGCAGACGATGCGCCTTAAGGGAGCCCGCCCCCATCGTCGAGGAAACTGTCGGCGCCGAAGTTGCCGAGGTTGCCGAAAAGCTGCTGAAGGAACGTGATGCCCTGGGTGTTGTCGTCGGTGACGCGGCGGCTGAGTGTAATCACCCGACCGTCCTGCAGCCCGAAGCGTTCGATATTCCGCAAGACACCGCTGTCGTCAAAGCTCAGCGCCACAATTTCGCGTTCGGTGGTCTTTGGCGGCAGGAAATACCGGGTCTCGCGGCGGCTGGACGCGTAGTACCAGGTGCTTGCACGCACAACGCCGGTGGAACTGGGGCGTCCGACAAGTTCCTCCACGGTGAGTTCGTCATCGACGCCCACGGTCAGTTCCCGCAGGACACGGTCGTCTGGCGTATACCCAAAGTCCCGCGCCAGCGGCGAGCAGGCCACGGCGGTTGCCAGGAATAATCCGCAAACTGCGCTTCGTTTTGGGCGGTGCGCCGCCCGTCTGCTCCTGTCGCCCATTGCGGCGTGCCCTTCGTCGTCTCTTGTCATGCGGCCACCGGCTGCTTTACTGGGCATTACCCAATGAAGAAACAGCTTTCAACACTCGGGCCCGTGATGTCAGGCGAGAACCCCCCGTCCCAGAACCCTGGTCTGCAGCTTCGGATCGCGGCGCTCGACAGCCGGCGTCCGACGGTCATTGACGTCTCGCCGGACGAGGCCGCCCTTGGGGCGGTGGCCGACGCGCTCGGAATCACCGCCGTCCGCAAGCTGCGCTTTGAAGGTGAACTGGCCCCCGAAGGTAAATCCGACTGGCGGCTGACCGGGCACCTGGGTGCCACGGTCGTTCAACCTTGCGTGATCACCCTGGAGCCGGTGACGACGCGGCTCGAAGAACCCGTGGAGAGGCGGTATCTGGCGGCCTTCAGTCTGCCAGAGGATGGCAGCGAAACCGAGATGCCCGAGGACGACAGCGCCGAAGAACTGCCCGAAACGCTGGACCTCGGCGCCGTGATTGCCGAGGCCGTAGCACTGGCCCTGCCGCCCTATCCGCGTGTCGACGGGGCAGAAGGCGGCGAGATGGTCTTTACCGAGCCTGGAAAGACCGCCATGACCGATGACGCGGCAAAGCCCTTTGCCAGCCTTGGCGCCCTGCGCGCGCGCATGAAGGATGGCGATACCTAGGGCGCCGCAGGTCCGCAGCGTCACGACCAAAGAAAACACTTGCGCCTAGGTCGAATCCGAGTATTTTCCCGGCCTCGTTTACACGCAGCGTTGCAGCATCTACCGGAGCTACCATCCGGGCCCGCGTCGCACCCTGCACCTAGGTGAAATCCAGGGGACAGTCCCCTGCAACAATCGAGGCAAGGACATGGCTGTCCCTCAGAATAAAGTCACGCGGTCGCGGCGGAACAATCGGCGGTCCCATGACAGTTTGGTCGCGGCGAATCCCGCCGAATGCCCCAACTGCGGCGAACTGCGCCGTCCGCACCACGTGTGCCCTGCCTGCGGGTACTACAATGACCGTGAAGTGGTTGCGCAGGCTGACGAAGTCGATCTGGACGAAGAGGCGGCCTGAGCCCCGGCTCCGCGCCAGCGCAGGGCATGACCTTGTCGTCGGAACACGTCCCTTCTGAAACGCAGCGCATAACCATTTCAGTGGACGCCATGGGCGGTGACCACGGACCTGCCGCGGTTGTCGCCGGGATGGAACGTTCGGCCGACAAGAACCCGCGCATCCACTTCATCCTGCATGGCGCCAGGGCAGAGCTTGAACGGCTCGTGTCCCGCAGACGCCGCCTGCAGGGCCGTGTCGACATCCGAGACAGCGCCGGCATCGTCACAATGGACGAAAAGCCAAGCCACGTGATGCGCCACGGCAAGGGCACCTCCATGTGGTCCGCAATCGAGGCGGTGCGCGCGGGTGAAGCCGAGGTCTGCGTCAGTTGCGGCAATACCGGGGCGCTTATGGCCCTGAGCATGGTCCGCTTGCGGAAACTGCCGGGCGTAAACCGCCCCGCCATCGCCTGCCTCTGGCCATCGCGCAACGAAGGCGGCTTCAACGTGATGCTGGACGTGGGCGCTGATATCCGCGCCGACCAGGAAGACCTTCTGCAATTCGCGCTGATGGGCATGTCCTATGCCCGCAACGGGCTTGGTATCGAGCGACCGCGCGTAGGGCTCCTGAACGTCGGAACCGAAGAGCACAAGGGCCGGGCCGAGATCAAGGTGGCCCACGACCTGATCGAAGCCGCGGCACCCGATGCCGATTTTGATTTCGTGGGCTTCGTGGAAGGCGGCGATATCCCCGGCGACCGGGTCGATGTAATCGTCACCGATGGGTTTTCCGGCAACATCGCGCTGAAGACCGGCGAAGGCACCGCCACGCTGATCCGGGATTTTCTGAAGGAGGCCTTCCGCCACTCGCCCCTGTCGCGGCTCGCGGCACTTCTGGCCTACACGTCGCTGCGGCGACTGACCAAACGCATCGACCCCCGCCGCGTGAACGGCGGTGTCTTTCTGGGTCTGAACGGCACGGTGGTGAAGTCCCACGGTTCGGCCGATTCCACGGGCGTCTCGGCCGCTATCAAGCTCGCTTTCCGCCTTGCAGAGTCCGGCTTTAACGAACGGCTCGCGGCAAGGGTTGCATCCCACTCGGGCGCAGAGGAAGATGCCAGCCACGGGGCTAGGAGCGGCGAAACACCATGACAATAAGAGCCGTCGTCGAAGGCGTAGGGCACTACCTTCCCGAACGCGTCGTGACCAACGCGGAGTTCGAGAAGAAGCTGGATACCAGCGACGAGTGGATCAAGGCACGCTCTGGCATCGAGCGTCGGCATTTCGCCGCCGAAGGTGAAGCGACCTCGGATCTTGCGGTGAACGCCGCAAGGGCGGCGCTGAAAGACGCAGGACTGACGGCAAAGGATCTTGACGCTCTTATCGTTGCCACCTCCACCGCCGACCTGACGTTTCCAAGCGTTGCCACCATGGTTCAAGGCGATCTTGGCATGACGAATGGCTTTGCCTTTGACGTGCAGGCCGTCTGCGCGGGCTTTGTCTATGCGCTGACGAACGCCAACGCCCTGATCGTGTCAGGTCAGGCCAGGCGCGTTCTGGTGATCGGCGCCGAGACCTTCAGCCGGATCATGGATTTCACCGACCGCGCGACCTGCGTTCTATTTGGGGATGGCGCCGGTGCCGTGATCCTGAGCGCCGAAGACGGCGCGGGCACCACCGATGACCGGGGCATCCTGTCGTCGGATGTCAATTCCGACGGCCGCTACCGCGATATCCTCTATGTGGATGGTGGGATTTCTTCGAACCAGAAAACCGGCCATCTGCGCATGCAGGGGCGCGAGGTCTTCCGCCATGCTGTCGAAAAGCTCGCGGCGACAGCGGAAACCTCGCTTGAGAAAATCGAGATGACCGGCGACGATGTGGACTGGATCGTGCCACACCAAGCCAACCTGCGGATCATCAAGGCCACGGCGCAAAAGATGGGCGTACCCATGGACCGCGTGGTCGTCACCGTGGCGGATCACGGCAACACATCAGCGGCCTCGATTCCCCTTGCGCTCTCCGTGGGCAAGGAACGCGGCCAGCTGAAACAGGGCGATCTTGTCGTTACAGAGGCGATCGGCGGCGGACTGGCCTGGGGATCGGTGGTTCTACGCTGGTAGCAGCACTTTCGAACACGCACCCAAGCTGTTGATATTGACTTGGGATTTTAAACCTCTCATGTTTGTCCGGCATTTGAACAAGGGGGGACCATGAGCGAAAAGACACTGACCCGCATGGATTTGAGCGAAGCGGTGTTTCGCGAAGTTGGCCTGTCGCGCAATGAAAGCGCTGAATTGGTAGAAAGTGTTTTGGCGCATATGTCCGACGCATTGGTGCGCGGCGAAACCGTGAAAATTTCATCTTTCGGCACCTTCTCGGTCCGGGACAAGGCGGCCCGGGTGGGTCGGAATCCCAAGACCGGAGAAGAAGTTCCGATTCTGCCGCGCCGCGTTTTGACCTTTCGCCCGTCACATCTGATGAGAGACCGCGTCGCCGCCGGCAACAAAGCCTGAGGCCCCTAGCCTATGTCGAAATCGCCTGACGCCTTCCGCACCATCAGCGAAGTCGCCGAATGGCTGGGGACACCTGCCCATGTGCTGCGGTTCTGGGAATCGAAATTTCCCCAGATTAAACCCGTCAAGCGCGCTGGTGGACGGCGCTATTACCGCCCCTCCGACATGCTGCTTCTGGGTGGTCTGAAACGCGTTCTGCACGAAGACGGTATGACGATCCGCGGCGCACAGAAACTGATCCGCGAAAAGGGCGTCAAGCACATCAGCAGCCTCAGCCAGGCGCTGACCCCTGGAGAAGAGGTCGACCTCGAACTCGCAGCCGCGGATGTCGCGGAAGAGATCGTCGAGATTGTCGAGGCACCTGCCGAACCGCGTGGATTTGCGCCGCCGGGCCTGGACCTTGAGACAGAACGCGCCCCAGAGCCGACACCGGAGCCGGAACTGGTCGAAACCGTAGAAATTGTCGAGGCAGATGCGGCCCCGGCCGAGGCAGTGCCGTTCCTGCGCTCGCGTCAGGCGGATGACGAAGCGCCCGAACTTCCCTTCGGACCGGGCGGGCCTGCCGAAATGGACCTGCCGTCCGCCGCGCCTGACCCCGTGGAGGCGGAGCCGACTGACGCGGTCCCAGAGCCCATCATCACGCAGGTGCCCCTGGCGGATCTCGAAGGGTTGCGTGCGGCTTTCGCCTCGGCCGCCGATGTCCCTCCCGAGGCCCTCCAGCCCCTTCTCGACCGGCTGGCGGCACTGAAGACGCGCATGACCGGCGGTTCCGCCGGGACGCCGGGTGCCTGAGCGCGCCCGCGGCAGCACGGCCAATGCTGCTGCCCGGGAACTGCCCCCTTGCCCCCAGAATTTGACATGCTATGACACACGCCACGTCGGGCTATGGCGCAGCCTGGTAGCGCGTCCGTCTGGGGGACGGAAGGTCGCAGGTTCAAGTCCTGCTAGCCCGACCACTATCACCACTTCTTTAGTCGCTACCGGGGGATCGCGTGTCTGAGGGTATCCTGTCTTCCCGTCAGATCGCCGCGTTCCTCGATAGCGGCGCGATCCGTGCCGGCAGCGGCCTAGATGAGGGGCAGCTGCAACCCGCCAGCCTTGATTTGCGACTTGGCGAAACTGCCTACCGGGTCCGGGCCTCGTTTCTTGCGGGCAGCAAGCGACCGGTGGCCGACAGGCTGGCCGAATTCGAAATGCACCGCATCGACCTCAGCGGCGGCGCGGTTCTGGAGAAAGGCTGCGTCTATGTTGTCCCGCTGGTCGAGACGCTTGATCTGCCCGGGGATGTGCAGGCGGTCGCGAACGCCAAAAGCTCCACCGGCCGGCTGGATCTTCTGACCCGCACGATCACCGACGGTGGCACAGAGTTCGACCGCATCCCCGCAGGCTACGATGGCCCGCTTTTCGCCGAGATCTGCCCCAGGTCGTTTTCGGTTCTCGTGCGTCCGGGGATGCGTCTGAACCAGATCCGGTTCCGCCGGGGACGCGCGCAACTGGACGATGCCGCGCTCCGGGCGCTGCATGCCGAGACGCCTCTGGTCAGCACCGAGGCCCACATCGACCAGGGTCTGGGGTTTTCCGTCGATCTCCGACCCGCGTCGGGGTCGCTGGTAGGCTACCGCGCTAAACCCCATACCGGTGTCATCGACCTCGACATGATCGGCCATTACCCGGCCCATGACTTCTGGGACGATGTGCGCAGCGACGAAGGGCGGATCATCCTTGACCCAGGGGCATTCTACATCCTCGTGAGCCGAGAGGCGGTGACGATCCCGCCAACCCATGCGGCGGAAATGGCGCCGTACCTTGCCATGGTCGGCGAGTTCCGGGTGCATTATGCAGGCTTTTTTGACCCCGGTTTCGGCTGGGCCGAGGCGGGCGGCGCCGGATCTCGAGGCGTTCTGGAAGTGCGCTGCCACGAAGCGCCCTTTGCGCTAGAGCACGGACAGATCGTCGGCAGGCTTGTCTATGAGGCCATGGCCGACGTTCCCGAAAAGCTCTACGGGCAAGGCATCGCGTCGAACTACCAAGGCCAGGGCCTGAAACTGGCCAAACACTTTCGGACAGGCTGACCGCCTAGAAACGGCCCATGCGCCTCATCATGCGCTGCGTCTGGCGCATCCTTTTCTGGGTATCTGAGACGGTCCGCGCCGCCGCTGGATTGCCCGCGCCCTTCGCCACCCGCCGCATGGCCTTGGCGGCAAAGAGCATGATCACCATCCGGATCACTCTGTTCATCTGCTCACTCCTCGAACATGTCGCCCTGATCTTCGTCAGGTGCATCGTCGTCTTCCTCGTCTGCACTTTCGCCAGCCGACAGACCGCCTTCGGGCGTGGGCCGGTTTTCCAGTAGGCCCGCCGCGCGCAGCTCTTTTAGCCCCGGCAGGTCGCGGGCGCTTTCCAGCCCGAAATGGTCAAGAAACTGCTGCGTCACCACAAATGTCACGGGTCTTCCCGGAGTCATGCGGCGGCGACCAAAGCGGATCCAGTCAAGCTCGATCAGCTGATCCACCGTGCCCCGGCTGACGCTAACGCCGCGGATTTCCTCGATCTCAGCCCGCGTGACAGGTTGGTGATAGGCCACGATTGCCAGCGTTTCGATGGCCGCACGGCTGAGTTTGCGCGTCTCCACCGTCTCATGGCGCATGAGAAAGCCGAGATCCGGCGCCGTGCGGATGGCCCAGGCATCGCCCACGCGCGTTACGTTCACACCGCGCCCGTCGTAGCTCTTTTTCAGGTGCACCAGCGCTTCGACAGCGTGAGAGCCATGGGGCAGCCGCGCCTCGATATCGCGGGCAGTCATGGGTTCGGCCGAGGCAAAGAGGATGGCCTCGACCATACGCATCTGCTCGGCCATGGGCGGCGCTTCGAACAGGCTGTCTTCTTGGTCTTGTCGTTCTTCGGGGGCGTCGCTCACGAACCGCCCTCCTTTCGTCGAATCTCGATCCGCGCGAAGGTGTCTTCCTGCCGAAGCTCGATCTGCCCGGCCTTGGCAAGCTCCAGCGAGGCCGCAAAGGTCGCTGCCGTGGCTGACCTGCGGCGCGCGGGATCCACCTGCCAGCCGTCGGGCAGATAGCTCGACAAGTCGGTCCAGGCCCCGGCAAATCCGATCAGCCCGCGCATCCGGTCCAGCGCCTGCTCCATGGTCATCACCGCGTCCCGGTCCATGACATAGGGGCGGAACTCGTCCTTCGTTCGGACACGCGCATAGGCCTGCATCAGATCAATGATCGTGGCCGTGTAGGTGACACGGCGCACGCGGGTCACATCCTCAGGGATGCCCCGTGCAAAGAAATCGCGCCCCAGCCTGTCGCGCGCCATGAGTTTGGCTGCCGCGTCCCGCATGGCAGCAAGGCGTTCCAGCTGAAACGCCAGATGCGCCGCCAGTTCTTCGCCCGACGGGCCCTCGTCGCCGGGTTCAGGCGGCAAAAGCAGTCGGGATTTCAGGAAAGCGAGCCAGGCCGCCATGACCAGATAGTCGGCGGCAAGTTCGATCCGCAACGCTTTGGCTTCATTTATGAAACCGAGATACTGCTCGGCCAGCGCAAGAACGCTGATTTTGCGCAGATCAACCTTCTGCGTGCGACTGAGCGTCAGGAGCAGATCGAGCGGCCCCTCAAAGCCGTCCACATCCACAATCAGCGCCTCGGAAGCGATCCTGGCGGCAACAACATTGTCGGGATGATCCGCGGCTTCCGCCGTCATGACTGGGCCTTGAACATTGCGTTAAATTCGGCCTCGCATGCAGCGATGTCAATTCCCGCCGGTTTGGGCCGGGCCGCCAACGCCGTCTCTGCGCGGGTGGCCGCCGGACCCGTCAGGACCGGGCAGACCGCGGCCAGCGCCTGCATCTCGGCAAGATCCCCGTTGCAGTGCAAAACCACATCGCAGCCCGCGATCAGAGAGGCTTGCGCGCGTTCAGTCACGGACCCAGACAGCGCCTCCATCGAGATATCATCGGTCATCAGAAGCCCATCAAAGCCAATGTCTTGCCGGATGACCTTCATGCAAGTTGCCGAGACCGTGGCAGGCTGACCCTTGTCGATCACGTCCAGCACGATATGAGCTGTCATGCCCATGGGCATGTCCGACAGTGCCTTGAACGGCGCAAAGTCCCAGGCGTCGAGCTCTGCCCGGCCGACGCTGACTCGGGGCAGGTCAAGGTGGCCGTCGACCGACGCGCGTCCGTAGCCTGGAAGGTGTTTGAGTACAGAACTTACACCCGCGTCAGCCTGCCCCTCTGCCAGGGCGCGGGCGGCCTCCGTCACCGCCGCCGGTGACCGGCCGTAGAGGCGATTGAGAAGAACCGGATGCGTTGCAGCTTCAGCAATATCGGCCAGCGGCGTGCAGTTAACGTCGATGCCGACCGACATCAGATCATCGGCGATAAGCAGACCGCGCAAGTTAAAGCTGCGCGCGAAGTCCCCGGGCGACACCTTATCGGCCTGATCCAGGGCTGGGGGAAACCTGCGCCAGTGAGGCGCGGTCATCCGGGCGACCCGCCCGCCTTCCTGATCAATGAGGATCGGGGCATCCCAGCCAACGGCGGCGCGCAGGTCCGATGTCAGCGCGCGCAACTGGTCAGGGGTCTCGATGTTCCGGGCGAAGAGAATGAAGCCAAAAGGATCGGCGTCACGAAAAAATGCGGCCTCTGGGGGCAAGAGCGCCGGGCCCGCGCAACCGAAGATGGCGGACCGGCGCGCCATGTCAGCGCACGACGACCGGGATACAGCTGGCCTCGCCCGCGACGAGCGTCGCGCAGAACCGCCGAGCATCGGCGAGATCTTCGAAGCCGCTGGCGCGGAGACGGTAGAAGGTGCGACCTGCGCTCGTTGCGGGCTGCACCACTTCTTCTTTGTCAGCAATAAAGTCGCTGAACTCGCCTTCCAGTTCCTTCCAGGCCGCGTGCGCCTCGGCCTCGGTGGGATAGGCGCCCAGTTGAACGAGGCGCGTACCCACGGGCAGTTCGGTCTGCGGCGCCGTGTGCGTCACAGCCGCCGGGTTCAGGCTGACCGTTTGAACGGTCGCATCCGGGGCGGGCGCGCCGATCCGGGCGCGCGGGCGCGGTGTGCGCAGGCCGCCGTCTGAAGCCGCGGGGGCCGCAGGGGCCGCCGCCTCTTGCGGCACCGGGTTATTCGGCGTTGCGGGCATTTCGCCGCTTTCTGCCAAGGCGCGGGCCAGCGCGCTTGCCACCGCGCGGTCTGTATCGGTCTTGATCTCGCTTTCCGGCACGGTCAGCACCGCAGGCTGGATTGTCGCTTCGCGGGTCGCGGGCGCGGGTCGCGCCGCTGGCGCAACTTCTGCTGGTTTTGCGGGCCTACCGTCGCCCAGTTTCAGGACCGGGCGGTCTTCGTCGCGCAGCCGTGTGGGTTCAGGCGCCAGAACCAGCCTGTCGGCCACATCCTCCGCCGCGCCCTCGGCTTTGACGTGATTGACCGCCAGCCCCACATGCTCGGCCGCATCGCCACCAGGGTCATCGGGCTGGATGCGCATCGGCCCTTCAACGGCCCGCACCACGGGCACGCCCGAGACGTCCCGAACCGCCAGTTGATAGCCCCAATATGCGATGCCGGCCACAAGGCCTACTGAAAGAAGGGCTGCGAAACCACTGACAATACGTGAAAACTCTTCTGCCACGCCCTCAGGCGCTTCGGCAGAATCCATCTGCTCTGAATATCCCATGCCGTTCACTGCTCTCATGCGGGCCGGTCATTGCCGACGCCGTCGTTGCCGCCTCGTCCCCCGGCCGGTCGCGCTTGTTGTCAGCGCATTTTCTGAACGGGAGTGACACCAAGGATACCCAAACCTGCGGAAATAACAACGGAAACGGCACGCACGAGTGCAATTTTCGACTGGCTGAGCGCCGGGTTGTCTTCTTGCACGAACCGCAGGGACGCATCGTCGTTGCCTTTGTTCCACAGCGCGTGGAAGTCGCCCGCCAGTTCGTAGAGGTAAAAGGCCAGCCGGTGCGGCTCGTTCGACCGTGCGGCGATCTCCACCAGACGCGGCCACTCCGCAAGCTTGCGAGCAAGCGCAAGTTCCGCCGGATCGACCAGGTCGGCGGTATTGGCCCCCGCAAGCGTGGCATCGTCTACCGCGATCCCCCCTTCCCGCGCCTTCCGCAGGGCCGACATGGCGCGCGCGTGGGCATACTGAACGTAGAAGACCGGATTGTCGCGGGACTGTTCGAGAACTTTGTCGAAGTCGAAATCGAGCGGCGCGTCGTTTTTCCGCGTCAGCATCACAAACCGCGTCACATCCGCGCCCACATGATCGACCACATCGCGCAGGGTTACGAAAGTTCCGGCGCGCTTGGACATCTTGAAAGGCGCCCCGTCCTTAAAGAGACGCACAAGCTGCATCAGCTTGATATCCACCGGCACCTTGCCGTCCGAAAGGGCGCTGACTGCGGCCTTCATCCGTTTGACGTAGCCGCCGTGATCGGCGCCGAAGACATCGATCAGCCCATCGAAACCGCGTTCGATCTTGTCGAAATGATAGGCGATATCGGGCGCAAAATAGGTCCAGGAGCCATCGGATTTCTTGATGGGCCGGTCCACGTCGTCGCCGTGTTCGGTGGATCTGAAGAGTGTCTGCTCGCGCGGCTCCCAATCCTCGGGCGCCTTGCCCTTGGGTGGCTCCAGAACGCCCTCGTAGATCAGCCCCCGGCTTTCAAGCGCGGCCAGCGCCGCCTCGATCCGGCCAGTGCCGTAGAGCGACTTTTCGGAGAAGAAGACATCCATCTCCACCCCAAGCGCCGCGAGATCCGCGCGGATGAGGTCCATCATGGCCTCGGTGGAAAAGCTGCGCACGTCGGCCAACCAGACATCTTCGGGTTGATCCACATAGGCATCGCCCACCTTGGCCTTCAGCGCCTCCCCCACGGCGATCAGATAATCGCCGGGATAGGTGCCTTCGGGAAAAGCCACATCGCGCCCGTGGGCTTCAAGGTACCGCAGGTAGACCGACCGCGCGAGCGTATCGACCTGACCGCCGCCGTCGTTGATGTAGTACTCCCGTGTCACCTCATAGCCGGCGTAGTCGAGCAGACCCGCCAGGGCGTCGCCAAAGACCGCGCCACGGGTGTGGCCCACATGGAGCGGGCCTGTGGGGTTGGCGCTTACGTATTCGACGTTGATCCTCTGCCCCTCGCCGATCCGCGAGCGCCCGAACGCCTGGCCCGAGGAGATGATCGTCGCAACGATGCCCTGCCAGACGGCAGGCGCGAGGCGCATGTTCAGAAAACCCGGGCCTGCCACGTCGGCAGCGTCGACGCGTGGGTCCTGCGTCAGCCGCGTAGCAAGCAGCGCCGCGATGTCCCTGGGTTTCTGCCCTGCCGGGCGCGCCAGAACCATGGCGGCATTGGTCGCCATATCGCCATGTGCGGCGTCCCGCGGCGGCTCCACAGTGACATTGGCAAAGGACAGCTCGCCGGGCAGCTCGCCCGCCGCGACCATATCGGTCAGCGCATTGAGAACGAGCGCGTGAATGTCGGCAAAAAGGTTCATCGTCTTGGCGTCCCCGAGGATTGGGCGCGGTTTATCAGAGCGGCGCGGGGCGTCAACGGCCCCTGGGAGTGGTGCTAGCGGGGGCGGACGAGGCCGCGCTCGGGATAGGGCGGTTTGCCGGTGAGACGCGCGTGCTGCTGCAGCGCGAACCGGTCGGTCATCCCGGCGATGTAGTCGGCGACCATGCGCGCGACCTCGGTCTGGGAAGTCGCCGCGCGAATATCGGCCTGCCAGCGGTCGGGCAATAACTCTGGAGCCTCAAGGTAGCGGGGGAAAAGTTCTTCTACCACCGCCGTCACCTCGTCCCGCACCGACATGACGCTTGGCGCGCGGTACATGCGCTCAAAGAGAAAGGCGCGGATGCCCTGAAGGTGCGTCAGCATGTTTTCGGAGAACGCGATGACCTGCCCGCCCGAATTGCGAACATCTTGCGCAGAACGGGGCTGGGCCGCGTCGAGGAGCGCGCGCGAGGTGGCGATGATATCTTCCACCATGGCGCCGAAGACCCGGCGCAGCGCCTCGTGCCGGCGGCGGCTTGGCTCAAGGCCCGGCCAGCACGCGTCGACCTCGGCGTAGGCAGGGCCAACCAGCGGCAGATGCGCGATCTCGTCGTCCGTAAAAAGCCCGGCCCGCAGCCCGTCGTGGAGATCGTGGTTGTTATAGGCGATGTCGTCGGACAGGGCGGCCACCTGCGCCTCGGCGCTGGCATGGGTGCCAAGCTCAAGGTCGTGGAGCGCGTTGTAGTCGGCCAGCGCATAGGGCAGCGCACCGGTCACCGGCCCGTTGTGCTTGGCAATCCCCTCCAGCGTGTCCCAAGTCAGATTCAGCCCGTCGAACTCTGCATAATGCCGTTCCAGACGCGTGACGATGCGGATGGTCTGGGCGTTGTGGTCGAAGCCGCCATAGGGCTGCATCAGCGCGTCCAGCGCATCCTCGCCGGTGTGCCCGAAGGGTGTGTGGCCCAGATCATGGGCCAGCGCCACCGCCTCGGTCAGTTCCGCATTAAGGCCGAGAACCCCGGCGATCGTGCGCGCCACTTGGGCCACTTCGATAGAATGGGTCAGTCGCGTGCGAAAGTAATCGCCCTCGTGTTCGACAAAAACCTGGGTCTTGTGTTTGAGGCGGCGGAATGCGCTGGCGTGGATGATGCGGTCGCGGTCGCGTTGGAAACAGGTTCTGAACGCGCTCTCCTGCTCGTCGTAGAGCCGCCCGCGCGTTTCCGCGGGGTCGCATCCGTAGTTTGCCAGCATTGTCGTTTGCCCGCTTGAGCGCCTGTCCCGCCGCCCTTATATTCCTTTTCAACAAACTCGAAACCCCGGGATCACCCATGGACCTGAACCTGCCTCCCAAAGTGACCGAGCGCGCTTTTGCCCGGCTGGCGGAAATCAACGGCCAGGAACCTGCGCCGAAAGCGCTGCGCGTCGCCGTCGAAGGTGGTGGTTGCTCGGGCTTTCAGTACGACATTCGGCTCGATGAACCCGCCGATGACGATCTGATCCTGGAAGGCAGCGGACAGAAAGTGGTCGTAGACAGCGTGTCGCTGCCGTTTCTGGCCAATGCGGTCATAGATTTCTCTGAAGAATTGATTGGCGCGCGGTTCGTCATCGAAAACCCAAACGCCACCTCCAGCTGTGGCTGCGGCACTTCGTTCTCGATGTAAGGCCCGCGGTTCGGCCTGATTTCGCAAATCTTGCGTGTTTTTGCTTCTCAGACCACCCCTGCTTGTGGTTTTATAGGCCCAATGGACCGGGGCATCGGCCCCAACAAGAAACCAACGGGCAGTAAAATGACACGCATTCTCTATCTCACCGCTGCTGCGGTCGCGCTTTCTGGTTGTATGATGGACGGCCTGGTGGGTCGGTCGAGCCCCGATGCCGCGTTCTCTGCGACTTCCACTGACGAGCTTGTCTCGCTCGGCGCCGTGCGGCTCGAAGATCAGGCGATCATCGCGCAGCTCTCAGGCATCACGCTGGTTGAGCCCGAGCAAGGCTGGACATGGCACATCCGCGCCGACGGCACGCAGGCCGCTCAGGCGGATGACGGGACCTGGGCGGATTCAAACGGGTCGTGGGAAGTGGCAGACGGGAAGTTTTGTCGCCAGAACGAAGACATCGAGCAGCGCTGTTCCGAGGTCTACCAGCTGGGTCAGTATTACCGCTTCACCCTGCCGGACGGGTCGCTGGACAACTGGACCGTGACGCAGAAGCGCGGCTAACGCGGGAACGAGAAATGGGCCCGGTCGCCGCGCGGGCCCGTTGAAACCCCCGGACACATCGGGCACAGACGTGCCAAAGGGGGGGCTCCATGAAGATCGCAACGTTCAACATCAATGGCATCAAGGCGCGCATCGGGGCGCTTTGCGACTGGCTGGACGAAGCCAAACCCGATGTCGCGGTCCTGCAGGAAATCAAGTCTGTCGACGACGCTTTCCCGCGCGCGCTTTTTGAAGAACGCGGCTACAACGTCGAAACCCATGGGCAGAAATCCTTCAACGGCGTTGCGATCCTGTCGAAACTGCCCCTTGAGGATGTGCGGCGCGGCCTGCCGGGGGACGAGAGCGACGAGCAGGCACGCTGGATCGAGGCAACGGTCGTGGGTGCGCGGGCCCTGCGGGTCTGCGGGCTCTACCTGCCCAACGGCAACCCGTCACCGGGCCCGAAATATACCTACAAGCTTGCCTGGATGGACCGGCTTCGAGACCGGGCGGCAGAGCTACTGATGGCCGAGGAACCAGCACTGATGGCGGGAGATTACAACATCATCCCGCAAGCTGAAGACGCCGCACGCCCCGAAGCCTGGGAAACCGACGCGCTTTATAGGATAGAAAGCCGCGAGAAGTTTCGCCGCATCCTGAATCTTGGCTTCACCGAGGCCTTCCGTGCCCGGCACACCGGCGGCGGGCACTACAGTTTTTGGGACTATCAGGCCGGGGCCTATGACCGGAACGATGGCATTCGCATCGATCACATCCTGATGACCCCGCAATGCGCGGACCTGATGACCGATTGCGCCATCGACGCCCATGTGCGCGGGCGCCAAAAACCAAGTGACCATGTGCCGGTTTGGGTGGAACTGGCGGCCTAGGGCGCGCCCGTCGGGTCGTACCCGTAAAGCCAGTCAAACCGCCGCAACATCGCGCCCGGCGCGACACGGTCAAAAAGGCGCAGGGACGTATGGGCCGCGAGGCGCGCCGGGCCGCTCAGGTGGTAGTTCCGGGCATTGCCGTCCGCCGCCGCGAGAGCGCGCGTAACGCGGGCGGTTCTGAGGGCGCCCATACGTGGCCAGACCTCTGCGGACGCGTCCGCGGCGGCAATGCACTCTGCGAGGATCCAGGCGTCTTCCAGCGCAAGGTTTGCGCCCTGCGCCATGAAGGGCAGCGTCGGGTGCGCGGCATCGCCAATGAGACCCATTGGTCCCCTGCCCCAAGGCTGGGCAACCGGATGTTTGAAAAGACCCCAAAGGTGGACCGTCTCGACCTGTGCCAGAAGATCGCGCACTTCGGGCGCAAAGCCCGCGAAAGCCCTGTGCAGGTTCGCGGGGTCGTCTTCGTGATCCCAGCCTTCCTCGGCCCAGTCGGGCCGTTCCTCCACCGCCACGACGTTCATCAGGCGCCCGTGCCTCAGGGGATAGCAGACAATATGCCGTCCCGGCCCCATGTGGACCTGCGCGGTGGCCTCGGCGTTACCCTCCCACGGGATCAAGGCGCGCCAGGCGACCTGTCCTGTAAATTCGGGCGATGCAGCGCCCAGAAGGGCCAGCCGCACGCGCGAGCGGATGCCATCGGCGCCCACCAGAAGCGGTGTTTCGATCTGCCCGCGGCCTGTGCCCAGAACCGCCAAGTCACCAGTCGCGGCAACCTCGTTTAGCCCGCAGCCCGTCTCTATCACGGCACCCGCGGCCCGCGCCGCCGTGGCCAGCATTTCGATCAAGTCTGCCCGGTGGCAGAGCCAGAACGCCCGCCCGCCAAAGCCCTTCGACATATCGAGCCGGATCACGGCAGCACCGTCGCGGCCATCCTTCAGCACTACGCCTTCGGACCGCGTCGCGTTGCGCGCAAGAGCGTCGCCGAGGCCAAGCGCCGCCAGAACGGCCGCGCCGTTCGGGCTGATCTGCAATCCCGCGCCTACCTCCGAAATCGCGGGGGCCTGCTCAAGCACGCGCACCGGGTGTCCGCGGCGACCAAGCGCCGTGGCGAGCGCAAGTCCCGCGAGACCGGCACCGGCAATCCTAACAGGTGTGTCAGGGGTCATGTCGCCTCAGAAGAAAACACCGGCGCCGTGGACGGCGCCGGTGTCTCTGCCTGGTCAATGCACAAAACCGGTCAGTCGTCCCGGTGCACCTTTTCGCGGCGCTCGTGACGTTCCTGGGCCTCAAGGCTCAGGGTCGTCGTCGGGCGCGCATCAAGGCGCTTCAGCGAGATCGGTTCGCCGGTGTCCTGGCAATAGCCGTATTCGCCTTCGTCAATCCGGCGCAGGGCGCTGTCGATCTTAGAGATCAGCTTGCGCTGGCGATCGCGGATCCGCAATTCGAGGGCGCGGTCCGTTTCTTCGCTGGCGCGGTCTGCAATGTCCGGAATGTTGCGGCTGGAGTCCTGCAAGCCTTCGATGGTGCCACGATTGTCGTCGAGGACATCTGTTTTGAGGGCCAGTAGCTTGCGACGGAAGTACTCAAGCTGGCGCTCGTTCATGAAGGGTTCGTCTTCCGCCGGTCGGTAGTCATCCGGTAGAAACGTCTCTGCTTTCATACCCTGCTCCCCTGATACTACAGGCCGGGTCCGATTTTAGGTTGGATGTTTGCGGACATCCGGCTCTCCCGCCGCCCGCATACCCCAAGCCCCCGCCCTTGTCACGCCAAAACCCGTTCACATTGCACAGCGCTGAAGACCTGCTAGCTAAAGGGTCAAGCAAAGTTGGTAAGGCGCAGGCGTTATGAAATTTTCCGGCACCGAGAACTATGTGGCCACAGACGATCTGACTGTTGCCGTGAACGCATCAGTCACCCTGGAACGGCCACTTCTGGTCAAAGGCGAACCGGGCACCGGAAAGACCGAGCTTGCCCGCCAGGTGGCGCTCGCCCTTGGCGTGCCGATGCTCGAATGGCACATCAAATCGACCACCCGAGCCGCGCAAGGCCTTTACGAATATGACGCCGTGAGCCGCCTGCGCGACAGCCAGCTGGGTGACGAGCGGGTCCATGACGTGCGCAACTATATCCGCAAGGGCATGCTGTGGCAGGCATTCGAGACCGACGAGAAATGCGTGCTGCTGATCGACGAGATCGACAAGGCCGACATCGAATTCCCCAACGACCTCTTGCAGGAACTCGACCGGATGGAATTCCATGTCTACGAGACCGGAGAAACCATCCGCGCCAGAACCCGGCCGATTGTGATCATTACCTCCAACACCGAAAAGGAACTGCCGGACGCGTTTCTGCGTCGCTGTTTCTTCCACTACATCCGATTCCCCGATCTTGAGACAATGAAACGAATCGTCGAAGTCCACTTCCCGGGGATCAAGGAACGCTTGCTGACGACGGCCCTGACGCAGTTCTACGAGGTGCGCGAGACGCAAGGACTGAAGAAGCGGCCGTCGACATCTGAAGTGCTGGACTGGCTGAAGCTTTTGCTGGCCGAAGACATGGATCCCGAAGACCTGCGCCGGGACGGCCCAAACGCCCTGCCAAAGCTGCACGGCGCGCTTCTTAAAAACGAGCAGGACGTCCATCTTTTTGAACGTCTGGCCTTCATGGCGCGACGTCAAAGCTGATCGGCGGCGGGCGTGATTTGACAGGGGGCGCACGTCTGTGCATCGTCCCTTGGTGGGGATGTCAGACGGGGAACGCCTATGACTGGGGCTGCGGACGTGGTCGTCAGACCGCTCGAAAGCGCTGACCGACAGGACTGGGACCGCCTTTGGACGGCCTACCTTGCGTTCTATGAAACCGCTGTGCCTGACCAGACAAAGGATGTTTATTTTAAGCGTCTTATGGGCGGTGACCCCCGCGACTACACTGGTCTGATTGCAGAGACCGGCGGCCAGCCGGTCGGGCTGGCGCACTATCTATTCCACCGCCATGGCTGGAAGATTGCCGATACCTGCTATTTGCAGGACCTCTATGCCGACCCGGACGTGCGCGGCCGCGGCATCGGGCGGGCCCTGATCGAAGCGGTCTATGCGGCGGCTGACCGGGCCGGTATTGACGGCGTTTACTGGCTGACCCAGGATTTCAATTCGACGGCGCGGCGCCTTTACGACCGCATCGGAGACGTTACACCGTTTATCAAGTACCAGCGAAAGGCGCAGGCATGATTCGTTTCGCAGCCCTCTGCGGGCTTGTTCTGGCCGTGGCAGGCTGTAGCACGGCCCCGACGACGGACGTTCCTGCGCGGCGGGCGCCCCTGCCTGACACGCTGCCCCCGATGAAGACCTTCGCACCGCGCGAGGTCAGCGTCCCGGCCCGGCCGAACAGCGCCCTCGCACGCGATTTCATGGAACTGAGCTTTCAGATGGAAAGCGGGCGCGAGCTGCCGCGGTTCACCCGTTTCGAGGGGCCCATCACCATCCGCGCCACAGGGAACCTGCCCAGCAGCCTTGTCCCCGATCTCGACCGGTTGATCTCGCGCCTGCGCAGCGAGGCCGGTATCAACATCAGCCGCGTCTCGGGCGCGAGCGATGCAAATATCACCGTCGAAGCGATTTCGCGCAAACAGCTTCAGCGTGTGGTGCCCCAGGCCGCCTGCTTTGTGGTACCCCATGCCACCGGCTGGAAGGATTTCAAATCGAAGCGGCGCGGACGAAAGCTTGACTGGGCCGCGCTCGAAGTGCGCGAGCGCGTGGCTATCTTTCTGCCATCGGACGTAAGCCCGCAAGAGGTGCGCGACTGCCTCCACGAAGAGATCGCGCAGGCGCTCGGGCCGCTCAATGACCTTTACCGTCTGCCCGGCTCGGTCTTCAACGACGACAACTTCCATACGGTTCTCACCGACTTCGATATGATTATGCTGCGCGCCACTTATTCGCCGCAGCTGCGCTCGGGCATGTCGCGCCAGGACGTGGCGCAGCGCATCCCCGCTGTCATGGCCAGCGTCAATCCCCGCGGCGGACCCGCCGGTCTGGCCCCGCCTATCGACACGCCCCGTGCCTGGATCGATGCGATCGAAGACGCGCTCGGGCCCGGAAAGAGCATTCAGCGGCGGCGGTCCTCGGCGGAAGCTGCCTTGCGCATCGCGCTCAACGAAGGCTGGACGGACAACCGCATGGCGTTCAGCCTCTTTGTGAATGCGCGCCTGGCGCTCGGGTCTGATGGCGATATCGCGCTGGCCTCGTTCTTCAAGGCGGGCGAGCTTTACTCGCTGAACCCCGAAACGCAGCTCCAGTCCGCCCATGTGGGGATGCAGCTGGCGGCCTATGCCCTGTCATCGGGCGACGCCTCAACCTCGCTCCGGATCATCGATGCGCATCTGCCCACGGTCTCGCAAAGCCAGAACGCGGCGCTGCTCGCGACCTACCTGATGCTGAAGGCCGAGGCGCTGGACTATCTCAACCGCCCGCAGGAAGCCAAGGCCGTGCGCCACGACTGCCTGGGCTGGGCGCGGTACGGCTTTGGCTCTGATGCCGAGGTGCGCGCGCGCCTTGCCGAGATCGCCGAACTGACACCGCCGAAACCGCAGACCGGCCAGCTGTGATCCCTTTTGGCGGCTTTATTCTGGGCGCCGGGTTCGGCGCACTGCGGGCATGGCGGAACAAGGGCAGCCGTCTGGACATCGCGCAATACGCGGGCGTCTACGGCATCCTCTTTGCCATCCTCGCGCTCTTTCTGAATATCTTCCTGATCCGAACGCTCTGATCCCGCGTCGCCGCTGCAATCGGGCTTGACGACCGGGGTATTTGGCCGACCTTTAGCGCCATGTTCCTACCCTTCTTCGCCTCGCTTCGAGATCACGGTGTGCCGGTATCCCTGCGCGAATACCTGAGCTTTCTGGCGGGCATGGAGACCGGTCTCGCGACCTATGATCCAGAGGCCTTCTACTTTCTCGCGCGCACTTCAATGGTAAAGGACGAGCGGCACATCGACCGTTTCGACCAGGCCTTCGCGGCCGCCTTCAAGGGACTTGAAGCAATCCGCATCGATGAGGTTCTGGAGGCTATCGACCTGCCGAAGGACTGGCTGGAGAAGCTTGCTGAAAAGCACCTAAGCGCCGAAGAGAAGGCAGAAATCGACGCGCTCGGCGGGTTCGAAAAGCTGATGGAGACCCTCAAAGAGCGACTTGCCGAGCAGAAGGGCCGCCACCAGGGCGGCTCGAAATGGGTGGGTACGGCGGGCACGTCGCCCTTTGGCGCCTATGGCTACAACCCCGAAGGTGTGAGGATCGGGCAGGAGGGCTCGCGCCACCAGCGCGCGGTCAAGGTCTGGGACAAGCGCGAGTTCCGCAACCTCGACGACAGCGTCGAGATCGGTACGCGCAACATTAAGGTCGCGCTCCGGCGCTTGCGCCGGTGGGCGCGTGATGGGGCGGATGAGGAACTTGACCTCGACGGCACGATCCGCGCCACGGCCGACAACGGGTACCTGGATGTGAAGACCCGCCCGGAACGGCGCAATGCAGTCAAGGTGCTGCTCTTTCTCGATGTGGGCGGGTCGATGGATCCGCATATCAAGGTGGTTGAAGAGCTTTTCAGCGCGGCCCGGGCCGAGTTCAAGCACCTGGAGTATTTCTACTTCCACAACTGCCTTTACGAAGGCGTCTGGAGCGACAATGTGCGGCGCTGGAATGACCAGATACCAACAGCCGAGGTGCTGCGCACCTATGGATCCGACTACAAATGCATCCTCGTGGGCGATGCCAGCATGAGCCCCTATGAGATCGCCATGCCCGGCGGCGCCAACGAGCACTGGAACAAAGAGGCCGGGCAGGTCTGGCTGCGCCGCGCCTTAGACCAGTGGCCCCATCACCTTTGGCTGAACCCGCTGCCCAAGCGCTATTGGCAATACACCCAGTCGATCGCCATGATCCGCGATCTCTTGGACGGCCCGATGGTGCCCATGACCCTGGCGGGTATCGAAGACGGGATGCGCGCGCTCGGACGATGAAGCGGCTGCGTTATCTCCGTGACCGCCATCCCATCGTCCTTGGGCTCTTTGCCGCCTCGCTCGTTCTTGCAGCCGTCTTTTTGTTCCGTTTCGCCCTGCTCGCAGAATATTGGTCCAAGGCCGATGTCGCGGAGATCCGGATCGAGGGCTGGATGACGCCCACCTATATCGCGCGGGTCTACGATGTACCGCCCGAGATTGTCCATCACGCGCTCGGCACAGACGTCACCTCGACCCGCCGCAAGAGCCTGCGCGATATGGCCCAGGACTGGGATGTGCCGCTGGTGTCGCTTGAAACGCAGGTGGCCGACACCATCCGGGGCCACAGGAACCTTCAGAAATGAACGACGCGGCGTTCCAGTTGGTCTCGGCCTACGGTGTCTGGATCGTCTTCGTCGCGACCTTTCTCTCCTGCCTCGCCCTGCCGATCCCAACGTCTTTCGTAATGCTGGCCGGTGGGGCCTTTGTCGCCTCGGGCGACATGGAGATGGTACCGACCGTGCTGGCGGCCTTTGTCGGGGCGGTTCTGGGGGACAATGCCGGTTACGCGATCGGCCGCAACGCGGGACCCGTGGTGGTGCGCAGCTTTGCCCTGAACTCGCGCCGCGCGGCGGTCTGGAAACAGGCGCAGGCCTTTATGGAGAGCTGGGGCGGTTCGAGCGTGTTCTTCTCCCGCTGGCTCTTCAGCCCACTTGGGCCTTACGTGAACTTTATCTCCGGGGCGACGCAGGTCAGCTGGCCGCGGTTTGCGCTTTCGGGTGCGGCGGGCGAAGCCGTCTGGGTCACGGTCTATGTGGGTCTGGGGTACATTTTATCGGAAGAAATCACGCGCATTGCCGACCTTCTGGGGAGCGCCGTGGCCGCGCTGGCCATGGTCGTTGCCGCGCTTGTCCTTGGCCTCGCGCTTTGGCGGGCGGCGCGGCGGGGGCATCGCAATACCGATACGGCCGATCGGGCAGCCGACGAGGTCTCGCACTAACGCGTTGCGGCGGAGGGACACAGAGGCGCACGGCGCTTGCCGCAGGCCCCTCCAGCGCCCATATTTTGGCCATGATCAAGTTTGCTCCCATTTTGCTTGCGATCGTCTATGCGGTCGTCATGTACCGGTTTTCCGCCTGGCGCACGGCACGCGAGCTCGACGCGCGCTCGACCGAGCTTGCCGATGGGCCGCTGCGGCAACTGACTTCCCGCTTTGCGGAAGCTTTGGATATCGACAAAATCAAGGTTCATATCTACGAGGTGGATCCAGTGAATGGGCTTGCCGCCCCAGACGGGCGCATTTTCATCACACGCGGTTTCTACCGGAAATACCAGCAGGGCGAGGTCAGCGCCGAGGAAATGGCCAGCGTCATTGCCCACGAGCTTGGGCACGTGGCCCTTGGTCATTCGCGCCGCCGGATGATCGATTTTTCGGGCCAGAACGCCCTGCGCACGGCGATGGCCATGGTGTTGTCGCGGTTTATCCCAGGCATCGGCATCCTGATCGCCAACAGCCTGACCTCCATGCTGGCCGCGCGCCTCTCCCGGGGCGATGAGTATGAAGCCGATGCCTATGCGGCGGCGCTGCTGACGAAGTCGGGTATCGGCACCGGACCGCAGAAGACGCTCTTTACCAAGCTCGAAGCCCTGACGCAGGCGCGGTCTGGCGCGGTTCCCGCCTGGCTGATGAGCCACCCCAAGACCGAGCAGCGTATCGCGGCCATCGAGAAGCTGGAAGACGACTGGGCGGCCGGTGCGCGCCCCTAGCCCAGGGCCTTTGCCAGCCGTGGCATCCGGGCTTTCTTGAGAAGCCCGCGCAGGGGCTGCGACTGACCGGAGAGTGCCTCGGCCTTTGCGGCGACGGCGGCCCCCACCTCTTCCACTGGACGCGGGCTCTCGCCCCAAAGCGCCCGCAGAAATCCATCGGGATCCTGACGCGAAAGACCTTCGGCGGTCAGCGTGTGGCGGGGGAAATCCTTTGCGTTTAGCGTCAGAAGCAGGTCGGCCGACCCTGCAATCGCCGCGGCAAGCACATGGACATCGTTCGGATCCGGGAGCACGAGACGGTCGAGATCGGCGGACCGCGGCGCAACGCTGGCCGAGGGCCAGCTTTTCTCAAGCGCCTCAATCTCCAGCCGTGCCATGGCGCCGTCGCCGTTTCGCGCAGCCGCCCTCGCCCATTCTTCGAGGAGCCGCTCTGACCAGATAGGGTGAAAGAGCCCTTTTCCGGCCACGCCCATGACCATCTCGCGCATGACCGTGGGATAGAGCACGCAGGCGTCGATCAGCACCTTCACGGCAAAAACCGAAAGGCCAGCGTCTTGAGATACCCGCTTTCGGCCAGTTGCGGGTGCTGCGGATGATCCGGTCCGGCAAAGCCCGTATGGATCAGCTGCGCCCGCCGCCCGGCCCGCCCAATCCCGCGAACAGACGCCGCGCGGAAGGCCGCAAGATCGGCGGCATGCGAACAAGAGCAGACGACAAGATAACCGCTCGGCTCCACCAGCGGCGCCGCCAGCCGCGCCACCCGTTCATAGGCCCGCAATCCCGCTTCGAGCGCGCCCTTGTGGGGCGCAAACGCCGGTGGGTCGCAGATCACTATATCGAAGCGGGCACCCTCCCCGGCAAGCGCGGTCATCACATCGAAGGCGTCGCCCTGGCGGGTGTCAAAGTTTCCCGCGCGGCCCATGGCCTCCGCCCCCTCTGCCGCCAGTTCCAGCGCTGCGGCGGAGGCATCCACAGCCAGAGCCGACCGCGCGCCACCTGCAAGTGCTGCCAGCCCGAAGCCACCTACGTGCGAAAACACATCGAGCACACGTGCCCCGTCTGCGAGCCTTTGGACAAACGCGTGATTAGGCCGCTGATCATAAAAAAGGCCGGTCTTCTGCCCGCCCAAAAGATCGGCCCGGTAGATCGCGCCGTTCATCGGAACGTTGAGAACGCGCGGCGCCTCGCCCCTCAGGCAGCGGCTGACATCGTCCAGCCCTTCAAGACTGCGCGCACGACCGCTGGCGTTCAGGACCACCGCGCCGGCACCCGTGACCTTGAGCGCGGCATCGGCAAGGGGCTCCAACAGCTTGTCAGCCCAGGCGGCATTTGGCTGGATCACCAGCACATCACCAAACCGGTCAACGATAACGCCCGGCAGCCCGTCGGCCTCGGCATGGACCAGCCGGTAGTAGGGCTGGCCAAAAAGCCGCGCGCGCAGGCTTTGAGCGGCCGCCAGCCTCTCGGCCAGCCACGCGGCGTCAATCACAGCATCGGCGCGCGCATCGAGTATACGGCAAAAAATCTTGGAAAGCGGGTTGACCGCGACCGTCCCTAGGGACCCGCGGTCGGCGTCTTCCAGCCGCGCGATCGTGCCGGGGTCTAGTTTTTTGGTGCGTCGGTCCGCAACGACTTCGGAGGCATAGGCCCAGGGAAAGCCGTGGCGGATAGCCCGGGCGCCGGCAGTCTTGCGCAGGCGCACAACGGGAAGTTCCGTGGAAGAGTCTTTTTCAAGCTCGCCGGTCATGGGCGCGGCCTACGCGCCCCGACCGGCAAGATCAATGGGACTTCTCAGGCGCGCTTTGCGTCCGCATGGCGATCGGTGAACAAACCGCGTACCCAGACTGCGAACTGACCAAAAGATGCGGCAACATAGTGGGCCCGCATGCGCTCGGCATTGCGAACAACCTCGAAGGTGTCGAGATGGTTTGCGGCGGAAACAGGGTTGGTGGCCATGTCAGGCTCCTTTCTTATATGTGCGTTAGCCCTAACATGGCGTGCTGCACTGCAGCGTACCACGGACATTTCCGCAATGCCGCTATGCGCCGGAGGAAACCGTTTGAAACGCGGTTGATCTGTGCTATTGTTAGCGCTAACGAGACTGGCAAAGGCTTGCACAGAAAGCCCCAACGCGGAGATCATACCCATGCCGCTCGACAGCACAATCGAAGCCGTCACCGACCGCATTCGCGCCCGCAGCAAAACTGTCCGCGGGAGCTATCTTGACCGGATGCGACGCGCCGCCGAAGAAGGTCCGCGCCGGGCACATCTATCCTGCGGCAACCTGGCCCATGCCTATGCGGCCATGGGCCAGGACAAGAACCGGCTCGCGGAAGAACGCGCGCCGAACCTCGGAATTGTCAGCGCTTATAACGACATGCTGTCGGCGCATCAGCCCTTCGAAGGTTACCCCGACATCATCCGCGCCGCCGCCCGCGCGGCCGGCGGGACAGCCCAGGTCGCCGGCGGTGTTCCGGCCATGTGCGACGGGGTGACCCAAGGCCAGGTCGGCATGGAACTGAGCCTTTTCTCCCGTGACGTGATCGCCCTGGCCGCGGGCGTGGCACTGAGCCACAACACCTATGATGCCGCCGTCTACCTCGGCGTATGCGACAAAATTGTCCCGGGCCTTGTCATCGCCGCGGCGACCTTTGGCTACATCCCGGGCCTCTTTTTGCCCGCCGGTCCCATGACCAGCGGCCTGCCCAACGACGAAAAGGCAAGGGTGCGCCAGCGCTTTGCCGCGGGCGAAGCGGACCGGGACGAACTGATGGCCGCCGAAATGGCCAGCTATCATGGTCCCGGCACGTGCACGTTCTATGGCACGGCGAATTCCAACCAGATGCTCATGGAGTTCATGGGGCTGCACTTGCCCGGTGCAAGCTTCGTCAACCCGGGCACACCGCTCCGCGACGCGCTCACCGAAGCGGGCACCGAACGTGCCTTGTCGATCACGGCACTTGGCAACGATTATCGCCCGGTCTGCGATATCCTCGATGAACGCGCCTTTGTGAACGGGATGGTCGGTCTTATGGCCACGGGCGGATCCACGAACCTCTTCATCCACCTGCCCGCCATGGCACGGGCGGCGGGCGTTCTTCTGGAGCTTGATGATTTCGCGGAGATCAGCAAGGTCGTTCCACTGATGGCAAAGGTCTATCCGAACGGTCTGGCCGATGTGAACCATTTCCACGCTGCAGGTGGCCTTGGATACATGATCGGCGAGCTGATCGACGCGGGCCTTCTGCACGGCGACGCCAAGACCGTGGCGGGCGACGGGCTGACCCGCTATGCCCAGGAGCCCAAGCTAAAGGACGGTGCGCTGACATGGGAGGACGGCGCGGGCGAAACACTGAACGACAAGGTGCTGCGCCCGGCGTCTGATCCGTTCCAGATCACAGGCGGTCTGGCGCAGCTGCGCGGCAATCTCGGCCACGGTGTCATGAAGGTTTCAGCCGTCGCGCCCGAGCGGCACATCATCGAAGCGCCCGCCCGCGTCTTCCACAACCAGCATGCCGTCAAAGAGGCGTTCAAGGCCGGCACGCTAAACGGCGATGCGGTCGTCGTCGTCCGTTTTCAGGGCCCGAAAGCCAACGGGATGCCCGAACTTCACGGCCTGACGCCCACGCTGGCCGTCCTGCAGGACCGGGGCCACAAGGTGGCTCTCGTCACCGACGGGCGTATGTCGGGCGCAAGCGGCAAAGTGCCCTCGGCGATCCACGTCTGCCCCGAAGCCGCCGATGGCGGCCCGATTGCGCGCGTGCAGGATGGGGACATAGTCCGGGTCGACGCGGTGGCGGGCACCATCGAGGTATTGGAAGACGGATTTGACAGCCGCACGCCGGTCAGCCTTGATCTCAGCGACAACGGCCACGGCGTCGGGCGGGAGCTATTCGAGGTATTTCGCAAGAACGTCGGACTGGCCAGCCATGGCGCGGGAGTAGTGGTATGAGCTACGCGACAATCGAAACGGTTGAGGCGCTTGAGGCGCTTTACGGCTCACCGAAACCCGCCGCTACGGTGAAGGTCGCCGACCGTCTGACACCCGAGTACCGCGCCTGGATTGACGCGGCGCCGTTCTGTGCGCTTGGCACCATCGGACCCGAGGGCCTTGACGTCTCGCCCCGGGGCGATGCCGGAACCGTCGTCCATGCGATCGACGACAAGACCCTGGCCATGCCCGACCGGCGCGGCAACGACCGGCTCGATTCCTTGCGCAACGTGGTGCGCGATCCGCGCGTGTCGCTGATGCTGATGGTGCCCGGCGAAAACACCGTGATCCGGATTGTTGGCGAAGGGGCGATCTCGGCCCAAGCCGACCTGCTGCAACGGTTCGAGATGGAGGGCGCCCTGCCCCGCTCGGTTTTGCTGGTCAGCATCCAAGAGATCTATTTCCAATGCGCCCGCGCGCCCATTCGGGCCAAGCTTTGGGCACCCTCCGAAAGACGCGACCTGCCGACACCGGGCCAGATCCTGGCAGCCATGTCAGCCGGCGCAGAGGGCGGCGAAAGCTATGACCGCGACTGGCCTGCCCGGGCCGCGAAAACCATGTGGTAGGGAAAGACAACTGCAATGACACCTCACGAGGCCAGCCTGAAATCCGCCGAGATCTGCAAACTGGCGCCGGTGATCCCGGTCTTGGTCATCGACGACGCAAGCAGGGCCAGTGGTCTCGCCACCGCGCTTGTCGCCGGTGGTCTGCCCGCGCTGGAAGTCACACTCCGCACCCCTGCTGCGCTGGAAGCGATCGCGGAGATGGCCACAGTCGCGGGCGGCGTTGTCGGCGCCGGAACGTTGCTGACGCCCGCGGATGTGGAAGCGGCAAAGGCGGCTGGGGCACAGTTTGGTGTCTCACCTGGGGCCACGGATACGCTGCTTAGAGCTTGCGAAGCCAACGACCTGCCGCTTTTGCCCGGGGCGGCCACGGCCACCGAGGCGATGGCACTTTTGGAACGGGGATACACCGTGCAGAAGTTCTTTCCTGCCGAAGCCTCGGGCGGGGCACCGGCGCTCAAGGCTATCGGCGCCCCCCTGCCTCAGGTCAGCTTCTGCCCGACGGGCGGCGTCAGCCTGAAGAACGCGGGCGACTACCTGTCGCTTTCCAACACGCTTTGCGTGGGCGGGTCCTGGGTTGCGCCGAAAGACAAGGTCTCGGCCGAAGACTGGGACGGGATCACCGACCTCGCGCGCGAGGCCCTACGCCTCGCCGTCTGACGGCGGCACCCGCGCAGCGCGCCCGCCGCGGCGTCCTTTGGCAGGGCCAGGGGTCAGGCCCTCGCGCAAAACGCCCGTCATCGGGTGGTCCGGCGCATCCGTGCCGTAACGCGACAAGAGCGTGCCGATGGCAACCTGCGTATCGATCTCAACCGGAATGCTCAGGGCCCAGTCGACGAAAATCGACCGGCACTCCTCCGGCGAGATACCGTCGATGTTGTAGCTTTCGCGGATCAGCCCTTTCGGATCATCGGCATCGCCCTTTGCAGCCATCGGCGTTATCCCTTTCTTGCATCCTTCAGCGCCACATCGACAATGTTTGCAGCGACGTCACTTTCCGTGACTAAGGCATCCGCAAGGGCATCAACCGTATCCGCTTGCGCCGTTTCGGTCAGAAAACGACATCCGCCGAGGCCCGCATCCTCCGGATCAAAGCCGCCCTCTGCCAAAAGCCGCATGGCCGCCTGCGCACGCCAGGCCCGGCTGTGCACCGACGCAAGGCGCGCGCACGCGGTTTCGTCGATCCAGCCGACCTCGGACATATGGGTCAACTGGGTGGCCGGGTCTCTGTCGCGCGCGCCCATGGTCAGTGTCGCAAGCTGGGCCACAAGTTCGATATCGCGCAAGCCGCCCGGCCCGTCCTTGATGTCCCAGGGCCCCTGCCGCGGCTTGCCCTCGTCGAGGCGCCTGCGCATGTCCGCCACATCCCCCGCGATCCTGCCCGGATCGCTGCCCATCGCTAGCAACTCATCGCGCACAGCCTCAAAATCGCTTTGAAAGCCGGGGTCCCCTGCAACGGCGCGCGCCCGGGTCAGGGCCAGCCGTTCCCAAGTCCAGGCCTCGTCCCGCTGATAGGAGCGATAGGCGTCCCAGCTTGTCGCCACCGGTCCCTGCCGTCCGGACGGGCGCAGGCGCATGTCTACCTCGTAGAGCCGCCCTTCAGCCATGGGCGCAGTCAGTGCCGTGATCAGGGCCTGGGTCATCCGGGCGTAGTAGGTGCGCGTGGGCAGCGGGCGCCGCCCGTCCGAGCTTTCCGCCCCTTGCCCGTCATAGATCACGATAAGATCAAGGTCCGAGGTCGCCGTAAGCCTGCGCGCGCCGAAAGAACCCATGCCGACGACGACCGCGCCGCGCCCCGGCGGAACGCCGTGTTTGCGCGCGAACTCCGCCTCGACCACCGGCAGCAGGCCGCGCACCACCGCGCCCGCCAGATCGGCGTATTCCTGTCCCGCCCGATCGGCGTCGATGATCCCGCGCAAAAAATGCACACCGATCCGAAAGTGCCACTCTTTCATCCAGCGCCGCGCCGCATCGAGCCTGTGTTCGTAGTCTCCAATGCGTGTCATTACCCGCGTCAGTTCAGCCGTCAGCGCGTCTTCGCCGGGCCAGTCGGCGAAAAAATCGCCACCGATCACCGCGTCCAGCACCTGCGCATTGCGCCCGAGATAGCGGGACAGGGCCGGTGAAATCGAGGTGATGTCGACGATCAGGTCAACAAGATGGGGGTTCGCCTCAAAGAGCGCAAAGAGCTGAACGCCTGCCGGTAATCCTTTGAGAAAGTCTTCAAAATGCGCAATGGCCTCTTCCGGTCGGGGCGCGCTGTCGAGCCTTTCAAAGAGCGTAGGTCGCAACCGTTTGAACCGCGCGCGGGCCCGGTCGCTACGCAGAGCCGGAAAACGCAACCACCGCGCGGCGGTCTCAGCATGAACGTCGGAAATATCGGCTTTACCGCCCCGGTCTTCGCCTGGCGCAAAGAACCCCTCGGTCAGCGTGTGCACGCGCCCGAACCGCTGTTTCAGTTCCGCCCTCATGGCTTCGGGGTCGCCGTAGCCCGACAGACAGGCGAGACGCCGGAATTCCTCGTCCGAGGTCGGCAGTGTCTGTGTCTGGGCGTCGCGCAGCATCTGAAGGCGGTGTTCGATGCGCCGGTGCTCGCGGTAGTCGTCGGTCAGCTGATCCGCCGCATCCGCCCCGATCCAGCCCGCCTCTGCCAGCACGCGCAGCCCCTTCACCGTCCCGGGGACACGCAACGACAGATCACGCCCGCCCGCAATAAGCTGGCGCGTCTGGGTAAAGAACTCGATCTCACGAATGCCGCCGCGTCCGAGTTTCAGATCGTGGCCCGGAATGGCAAGATCGCCGTGTAACCCTTTCGCATCGCGTATTTTTAACCGCATGTCGTGGGCATCTTCGATGGCGGCGAAATCAAGGTGCTTGCGCCAGACGAAGGGGGACAGGCGCTCAAGGTACCGCGCCCCGGCCTCGGTGTCGCCGGCTGCGGCGCGCGCCTTGATATGCGCCGCGCGCTCCCAGGTCCGACCCACGCTTTCGTAGTAGCGCTCTGCCGCTTCCATTGACAGCGCCACGGGTGTCACCGAGGCATCCGGGCGCAGGCGCAGGTCAGTTCGGAAGACGTAGCCGTCCGCCGTGATGTCGGAGAGAAGGCGCGCCATATCCCGGGTGGCGCGTACGAAACCGGCGCGCGCCTCTTCAAAGTCGTCCGGATCGATCTTTGTTTCGTCAAAGACGACAATCAGGTCGATATCCGACGAATAGTTGAGTTCAAACGCACCCATTTTGCCCATGGCGATGGCACAGAGCCCCAGTAGGTCTGTGCCCACCTCAATTCCCTTGCCCCCGGGCAGTCTTCCGCGTTCTGCCGCGCGCAACAGGCTATGATGCGCAGTAAGTTGCACCGCGTGGTCGGCAAAGCGCGTCAGGGCGCCGGTTACCGCCTCCAGAGGCCATACGCCGCCGAGATCAGCCAAAGCAATGAAGAGCGACACCCGTCCCTTTACCTTCCGCAGGGCCGCCCCGGGGTCGGCTTCGGGCGACGGGAGTGCAGCGAGAAGATGGGCAAAGGTGTCATCGGCGGACGTGGCAAACACCTCTGGCAGCCAGTCCGCCTCTTTCGAGAGCAATCCGGCCAGATAGGGCGAGGTTGCACCGATCGCATGACACAACTCAGTGGCGCGATCCGGAAGGGCGGGCAGCGCCGCCACAACATCGTCGCCGCGACCCGGCTCAAAGGGAACAGGAACCGCTGTGATAGCGTCGGCCAGTGTCATGGGGCGAGATTGGTCCGTGGGTCGGAGGGCGTCAAGCAACCCCCCTTGCCGTTGGAACCAGGTCTTGCCATTTTGCGTCCCGGGCGACAAAGGGGCGGAGAATGAGCAAAAGCCTGAAGAGGGTAAAAACGGCGCTGGCCGAGGGTGGCTGGGCGGGAGAGATCCTGGAGATGCCATCGGAGACGCGAACGGCGGCGCAGGCGGCCGCCGCGGCCGGCTGTCATATCGACCAGATTGCAAAGTCTATCATCTTTCAGAACCCGGCGACGGGGGAGATTCTGCTTTTTTTGACGGCGGGCGGAAACACCGTTGATCCGGCAAAGGCGACCGCTGCCGCGGGGTCGGATCTGGGTCGGGCAAGCGCCGAAGAGGTGCGCGCCAGGACAGGTTTTGCCATTGGCGGTGTCGCCCCTGTCGGGCACCTGACCGCACCGCGGTCCTGGTGCGATCCGCGGCTCATGGAATTTACAACTGTCTGGGCCGCCGCGGGCACACCGCGCCATATCTTTCCCATCTCCCCCATCGAACTCGTTAGAATTTCGGCTGCGCAAGTCATTGATTTTACTGGCACTGCCCGCGCAATGTAAAAAAGATTTACATCATGTCTTGAAAGCTCGGGCCGTAACGCCGATCTGACGTAATGTGAAAAGGCTTCACATTACAGACGAACCCATACCTGACCCATCGGAGACCCTTGAAATGAGTAGTGTCGCAACCTGGCCTTCCCAAGCCGAAAACTGGCTCGATGCCCGTGGCAAAGGGGCCTGGATCGCCGCGATGGTCCTGGGCTTCATTTTCTTCTGGCCCGTCGGACTCGCCCTTCTAGCCTATATGATCTGGAGTAAACGCATGTTCTCTTCCTGCAGCAGCCGCCACAACCGCGCCCGCATTTCCCGCCACGCCATCAAGTCGAGTGGCAACACCGCCTTCGATGCCTATAAGTCGGATACGCTACGCCGGCTTGAGCAGGAGCAGGAAGACTTCGAAGACTTCCTCAAGCGCCTTCGGGACGCCAAGGACAAGATCGAATTCGATCAGTTCATGGACGAACGTGCCAAGCGTGCCAAAGACGCCGACGGAGAGGCCGAACCGGCCTGACGGTGCACGCAATAGATCCCACACGCAGTCCGGTCCGCCGGGCTGCTTTCGACATTCCAAGGCCGAATAAGATGCAAGACGCCACGATTTACGCCGGACTGCCCGACCCTGACCGCGAAGAAGAATTCTACGCCGATGTGCCGACCAAGCGGCTCGTCGCCTGGATTGTGGACAGTATTGTCATCGCCCTTCTCACCGCGATCCTCATCCCGTTTACGGCTTTCACCGCGTTCTTTTTCCTGCCGGTCTTTTGGCTGGCCATCGGTCTTGCCTACCGGATCGTGACGATCACGCTGAATTCCGCGACGCCGGGAATGCAGCTGATGTCGCTGGAGTTGCGGCGCGGGAACGGCCAGCGCTTCGATTTCACGCTCGCGGTGGCCCATACGATAATCTATTCGTTCTGCATGGCGTTCACCCTTCTCCAGATTGTGTCCATTGTGTTGATGCTGACGGGTGCGCGGCGACAGGGTGTCCCCGACCTCGTTCTGGCCACTGCCGCCGTAAACAAAGGTGCCGCCCGCTACTGACGGGCAGACCTTTTCGCTGGCGGACCGGATCCTGGTCATTGCGTCTGTGACGCCCCTTGGCGCGCCGCAACTCTCTTGCTAAGCTTTCCGTGAAACCGAGTGGAAACGGATGCGCCACACACTTCCTATCACGCCGCAGTTCTACGTGACGGCGCCGCAGCCTTGCCCGTATCTTGCGGACAGGATGGAGCGCAAACTGTTCACGGCGTTGCAGGGGGAGCACGCGGAGACACTCAACGACTGCCTGTCGAAACAGGGCTTCAGACGCAGCCAGAACGTGCTTTACCGACCATCTTGCGCCGATTGTTCAGCCTGTCTTTCCGCGCGCATCCGCGTGGCGGACTTTAAGCTGTCGAAAAGCCAGAAGCGGGTCTTGCGGCGCAACAGCGACCTGCGGCGCGATGCAACATCGCCCTGGGCCACGGAAGATCAGTACGGGCTTTTCCGCTCGTATCTCGACAGCCGTCATGCCGATGGCGGTATGGCGGATATGGATATCTTCGAGTTTGCTGCGATGATCGAGGAGACGCCAATCCGCAGCCGCGTGATCGAGTACTCCGCCGATCCCGAAGAGGCCGATGAACGCCGCCCGCTGAAGGCGGTCTGCCTGACCGATGTGCTCGATGACGGATTGAGCATGGTCTATTCGTTCTACGATCCCGGGCGCGCAGCGGACAGTCTTGGAACCTATGTGATCCTTGATCATAT
>JBCDED010000040.1:0-35441 GCA_039179985.1 Pseudomonadota bacterium | reverse complement strand
GCGCGAACTGGCGCGGCTGATCTATCCCTCGCTTGTCACCGATCCCGGAGCGCGGTCGGCGCGGATCAAGAACCGCGGCACCTATATCGCCTGGGTGGTGTTCATGCTTTATGCGCTGTCGATTGCTGTCACGACCATGGCGCTGTCCCTGACAGGCCTGGAGCTGGAAGAAGCGCTTATTCTTGCCATCGCGTCGCTTTCGACCTGTGGCCCGCTTCTGCCGATCGCCAGCGAAGGTGTGATGAGTTACGCGGCGCTGCCCGATGCCGCCAAGGCCATTGCCATGGCCGCCATGGTCCTTGGGCGGCTTGAAACACTGGCCCTGATCGCCATGCTCAACGCAGAGTTCTGGCGCCGCTAGGCCGCGCCTTTTGCCTCTTGCAAGACGGCAAAGTAACGGTTTGATTATGGGGGTGGAATCTCCCCACGTTCCTGACCATACTCCGCTAGGTGAACGAAGGACTGTCGGCTTTCCGTCCGGCAACCAGAACGAAGCTGCGGACAACAAAGGCAAGAAAAACCATGGCTGCCGACAAGCAGAATTTGCAGGATGCATTTCTTAATCATGTCCGGAAGACAAAGGTTCCGGTCACAATTTTTCTGATCAACGGTGTGAAGCTACAGGGTGTGATCACCTGGTTTGACAATTTCTGCGTGCTTTTGCGCCGGGACGGTCAGTCGCAACTGGTCTACAAGCATGCGATCTCGACGATCATGCCGGCCCAGCCGATCAACCTCTATGACGGTGAAGAATAGCGCATGAGCGAAACCGCGCGTGCTGCCACACGCGCCTGGGTTCTCCATCCAGACACGGAAGAACGTGGCGGGACGTCGCCCGGCGCGCGCGATTCTCAGAGGCGGCTCGACGAAACCGTTGCGCTGGCGGTCGCTTTGCCAGGGATTGAGATCGTGGGCGCCACCGTCGTGCCCCTGCCGCGCCCGCGGCCGGGGTATCTTTTCGGTGAAGGCAAAGTCGATGAGCTCGCGACGCTATTCAAGCGCGAACATATTGAACTTGTGCTCGTGGACGGGCCGGTCACGCCGGTGCAGCAGCGCAATCTGGAGAAGGCCTGGAACAACAAGCTGCTCGACCGAACCAGCCTGATCCTGGAGATTTTTTCGGATCGGGCGCGGACACGCGAGGGCGTGCTGCAGGTGGAAATGGCCGCCCTTGCTTACCAAAGGACACGCCTTGTGCGGGCCTGGACGCACCTTGAACGCCAGCGCGGCGCGCTTGGCTTTGTGGGCGGGCCGGGGGAAACCCAGATCGAGGCCGACCGCCGTGCCATCGACGATCAGCTTCTCCGGCTCAAACGGCAACTCGCCAAGGTGGCGAAGACCCGCGGCCTGCACCGGAGCGCACGCAAGAAAGTGCCCTATCCCGTGGTCGTTCTTGTGGGCTACACGAACGCGGGAAAATCCACGCTTTTCAACCGGCTGACAGGCGCCGAAGTACTGGCACAGGACATGCTCTTTGCGACGCTGGACCCCACTATGCGGGCCGTATCGCTGTCCGACGGACGCGATGTGATCCTGTCGGATACGGTGGGTTTTATTTCCGATCTCCCGCCACAACTGGTCGCGGCCTTCCGGGCGACGCTGGAAGAGGTGACCGACGCCGACCTTGTCCTCCATGTCCGCGATATCTCGCACCCCGAGACCGAGGAACAGGCGCAAGACGTCACCGGTATCCTCGCAGAACTCGGGGTTGGGGACGACCGGCCTCTCATTGAGGTTTGGAACAAGGCAGATCTCTTGGACACAGAGCGCGTGGCCGCGCTGGAGGCGCAGGCGGAGCGGCATGGCCGTGTCTGTGTCCTGTCAGCGCTGAGTGGCGCTGGAACGGACGGTCTACTGGTGACGATCGGCGACGAGCTGGCGGACCCCATTGAAGAGGCGGAACTTCACCTGAGTTTTGCCGAGGGCCGCAAACGCGCCTGGCTTTTCGAGCACGTGGATGTGGCCGAAGACCGCCAGACCGACGACGGCTTTACCCTGCGTGTCCGGTGGACGGCGATCCAGAAGGCGCGGTTTCAGACCCTCTGACGGCCCTAGCGCCCCCAGGACCGGAAAGATCGGCGCACATCGGGTCCAATCCCGAGCCAGGCGGCAGTGACAGCCGCGATGTGATCGGTGATGCGGACCCTTTGCGTCTGGCCTTCCTGCGCCGCGACGACGGCGGCCGAACCAACGAAAGCCTCCAGATCGGCCTGGATGACAGTGGGCGCCGTGAGGGGGGCGCCTGTGGAGTCAAAGACCTGTGCCGAGAAGACCACGTTGTGCACCGCGCCGGGCGCCGAGTTAACCGCCCGCGGCGTCACCGCGTGGAACCGCATCACGGTCACGCCGATGGACACCGGATCGGTGCCCGAAAGGCCCGAAGCGCCTTTGCGCACCCCGTCCTCGACAATGCTTTCAACCTGCGCCCGGCGGTCGCCTGTCGTCGGATCGCCATGCCAGACGATATCGCCCCTTGGGGCGAAGGTGTTGGCCTCGTTCACGTCGAGATCTTGCGGCAAGGCCACACGGACATTGCCAAGGGCCCAGGTCGCCACAACGTCGGACGGAGCCGCTGTCGGGTAGTCTGTCTCGAACCTGCCCGCGCAGCCCGCAAGGAGGACCATCGCCAGGACGGCTGCTATCACGCTCTTGCTCATATCTCCCACCACATCTTGTCAGGAGCTGGTTCTCGCCCCCTTGATATTGACGCTAGGCTAGCCGAATTTTATGTATTCTGTAAGCAGAATTTCACCGCCGGGGGCGTTCAGGGTGCAGCGGGCGTCAAAACGGTGACACCTACGGCGGCGGCGCGGGCGAGTTCGGGGTCAAGGCTCATGGGCACGTATTCGCCGCGACGCCAAAGCTCGCCCATATCGTCGTAATAGCGCGAAAGCGGATGGCCCGATTGTCCGGTTGCGGTGACAAAGACGGAACTGTCGGGGTCGGCAAAGTCATAGACGCCCCGGTAGCCTGCGCCATGGACGTTGAGGAAGGGGTTGGGATAGCTGCCGTTGGTCGCGCCGCGCATCAGTGTGTTGTCACCGCCGGATGTGGACTGGCGGATGTTGACGACCCACTTCAACCCCGGCGCGTTGCCCAAAACCGGGTGATCGTGGCGGGCCGTGTGGGCATCGCCCCACCGCAGGCTTTCGAGGTTCTTGCCCCAGGTCTCTTCAATCCAGATCAGCGCATCGTCAAGGGCATCTCGGGCGACCTCGGTGCAGGTCTCGATGGGCGCCGATTGCAGGACATCGCACCAAGCCCCCGCATCGTCCACGTTCCGGAAGACCCGCTCGATAAAGAGCGGCTCAGGCTTCTGGAAGGTTGACGCGAGCCCGGCCAGTTCGTCGCGGATCAGACGCTCCTGCAGCTTTCGCATCCAGGCGGCATAGATCAGCGGTTCGGGCAGATGTTCGTTCATCTCGCCGTTCCAGTTGGCCAGTAGGCCAAGGGCGATCTGACGCTGGCGTTCGATTGTACCCTCGGGGGCGGCCTCTGCGGTGAAGAAAAGATCGCGCCCGACGAGTGGCAAGAGCGTACGGGCCGAGGGCGAAACGGTGTCGAGCTGCGCTTCGATGAAGCTTTCCCGGGTGTGCACCTCGCGGCTGCCCATCAGCCGTGACCAGCGGCGCACGCGCTGCGTATCGCCCCAGTCGTAGCTAACGTGTAAGGGGAAATCGCGGTCGAGCGTCTTGTTGTTGGTGTTGCCCACGATCCCGCCGTCCGGCGCCAGGAATTCGGGGTTCAGATCATAGGCGATGCGCCCCTTCCAGCGGTTCTCATCGCGCCAGCCGGGGGCAGGGATGCGGCCCTGGCTCTGGTGCGCCTCGGCCCGCTTTGGCATGGCGCCGAGCGTTTTCATTGCAACCGTATCGGCGTCGGCAAGAACGAGGTTCTGGCTGGGCGCAATATAGCCTTCACCCGCCGCCAGCGCCGCCTCGACACTGTCAGCGCGCATGATTTCCAACGCCGCCGAAATTGTTGTGTCTGCGCCGCTGAGAAGCGTCCAGGAGACCGAGGCGACATGCCCTCGGGGGGTGACGGATCCCAGATCGTAGTGCGAGCCCGGCAGGACCGGTCCGTTCTCTGTCCAGCGCAGGGTGAGCGTGACAGGATCTCCGTCATCCACCCGCAGGATGCTTTGCCGGGTCTCGAACGGAACATAGCCACCGGGGGTCAGGTATTCTTCGGGGTTGTCCGGGTTCAGCTGCTCGATGTGGACATCTTGATCGTCAAGATAGCTGCTCGTGAGGCCCCACCCGAGCTGGCCGCTCCGGCCAACCATCACCACCGGCATGCCGGGGATCGTGCCGCCGATCACGCCGCCGCCTTCCAGTTCAAGACGCGCCAGGTACCAGACGGTGGGCGCGGTCAGCCCAAGATGCGGGTCGTTGGCCAGCAGTGTACTTGACTTCGCGCTGCGCTCGGGCGCGGCGGCCCAGGCGTTCGAAGCGCCGGCCAGATCTGCCGGGGCGACGGGTGCGAGAAACCCGGGGTCGCGCGATGCGAACTCCATTTGGAACACGGGGGAGTCAAACAGCGCGGCATAGTCAGGCAGCGCGGCAATGCCCTGGCCCGGTGCTTCTGGCAAAAGGTCCGCTAGCCTGTCGGGCGGCAGGACCAGGGCGGCGCGGGCTCGACGCACTTCGCGCTGGATGTGACCGGACAGTTGCACGCCCATGACCTTGGCCACCGCAAGACTGTCAGTGGGCGTCCAGGGCGCAATATCGGGCGGAAAGAGGAAGAATTCCGGCGCGCCGCGCCCCAGCGAGGCGGTGTTGATCCGCTCGATACGGGCGTTGACGCCTCGTGCGTAAGCCGCGAGTGCCACTTTGGCGTAGTCGTCCTGAACCGCGACCGACTGACGGGCGAGGTTGTAGACATCAAGCCGCCGCATCAACTCGTCGGTCTTCAGCGTCCGGGTGCCGAAAAGCTCGCTGAGCCGCCCTTGCGCCGTGCGCCGCATCAGCATCATCTGCCACAAGCGGTCCTGCGCATGGACGTAGCCGAGGCCGAAATACGTATCCTCGTCGCTCTGGCCGAAGATATGGGGCACATTGGCGTTGTCGCGCACGATCTCCAGCCGGTGCTGAAGTCCGCGCGCGTCATGCTCGGCGGCGTAATCCGGCAGCGATCCCGCGGCCAGGTAGTACACAACTGCCACCGCGCCTGCGACAAGCAGGACGGCGAGGGTCAAGAGCCTCATGAGCCAGCGGAAGATCAGCGCCATGAAAACCTGCGGTTGACGGGATGAACGCAGCCGTTAGTTAGACCGAAAAACGGATGATCGGCAACCGGCAGGAGGGATATCATGGCGAAATGCGCGTTTCTGGGACTTGGTGTCATGGGCTATCCCATGGCGGGCCATATGAAGGCCGCAGGCCACGAGGTGACGGTTTACAACAGAACCGCTGAAAAAGCGGCCCGCTGGGCGAAAGAGCATGGCGGAAGCCACGCGGCCACGCCGCGCGCTGCGGCTGAGGGCGCGGAGTTTGTCATGGCCTGCGTCGGCAATGACGCCGACCTGCGCGCCGTCTGTACGGGCCCGGACGGCGCTTTTGCGGGAATGGAGGCGGGCGCGATCTTTGTCGATCACACCACGGTGTCGGCCAAGGTCACGCGCGATCTTTATGCCGAGTCCGACGCGGGACAGGTCAGCTTTATCGACGCGCCCGTCTCGGGCGGTCAGGCGGGGGCCGAGAACGCCCAGCTTGTGGTCATGTGCGGCGGCGACGCGGGCGCTTATGCGCGGGCGGAGCCCATTATCGACGCCTATGCCAAGCTCTGCAAGAGACTGGGCGACAGCGGCGCCGGGCAGTTGACCAAGATGGTCAACCAGATCTGCATCGCGGGTCTTGTGCAGGGGCTGTCCGAAGGCTTGCATTTTGCCGAGAAAGCCGGGCTTGACGGACGCGAGGTGATTGAGGTCATCGGCGGGGGTGCTGCGGGTTCCTGGCAGATGGTCAACCGTTTCGAGACCATGATCGACGGTGAGTTCAACCACGGCTTTGCGGTCGACTGGATGCGCAAGGATCTGGGCATCTGCCTCGATACCGCCAACGAGACAGGCGCCAGCCTGCCGGTCACCGCCCTGGTCGATCAGTTCTACAAGGACGTCCAGAAGATGGGTGGCGGCCGTTGGGATACGTCGAGCCTCTTCAAACGACTCCGCGCGCTCGACTAGGGTTTTGGACCCTGAAAATGGAAGGACCGCCGGGCTGCTGGTCGGCGGTCCTTCGAACCGGTGAAAGGGGGATGTCCACCGGTCGCTGGGTTCGGAGCGGATCAGGGGATAATGCGCGTGTACTTGGTGCCTTCCAGCGTTGCGCCGACGATGGCGCCCGACTGGGCGAAGACATAGGCGATGACGGGCGCATTGATCTGCGTTGTATCGGTGCCCAGGCTATCGCCCTGTTTGTCGATGGCATATTTGACGTTCGCGCCAGCCACCCAACCGTCGGACTGTCGGAAATCGCGCAGCGCGTCTTCGGTCATGAAGAACAGTGCGTGGCTGTACTGCTGTGCGCCGACCTGAAAACCAAAGCTCGCCTGCGCAGCGGAATAGTAATCGACCGAAATGTCGCCAACCCGGAGCGCGCCGCGCCCGTAGGAGCCGCCGACCCCAAGGCCTGCCTCGGTGATCTGGGGCATCACAAGTATGCCCGCCGACCGAGACGCGATATCAGAGGAATCCGGCCGCGATCCGTAAAGGAACTGCAGCGCTGCGTCAGAGGCCTGATCGATCTGCTGGCCGCCATTGCTGCCGACGCCGTTGCCGCAACCGGCCAACAGCATCGCAGCTCCGCCGCCCGCCAAAACGGCCCGACGGGGGATGCGTCGATGCACGTGTTCTGTAGTTTTCCGGGGTCCCATGCTCACCTCATGCCTAATTGCCCGGTGTTTCCCGGACTTGACAAGAACATTACATGAGTATGGTCGTGGCGTCACTACTATATGTCGTGTTCCACCCCGAGATATGGGCGGTTTCTTGCCTATATCGGCGCGGCCGCCAAGGGGCGGCGCGTTGCCCCCCTCAGGCCCCCAAGATCCGGGCCACACGCGGCGCGAAATAACTCAGAACGCCGTCACAGCCCGCGCGCTTGAAGGCCATCAGACTTTCCATCATCACTTTGTCGCCGTCGACCCAGCCACTCCGCGCAGCCCCCTCGATCATCGCGTATTCGCCGGATACCTGGTAGGCAAATGTCGGAACGCCGAAGCCGTCCTTCACCCGGCGGCAGATGTCAAGGTAAGGCAGTCCCGGTTTCACCATGACCATATCGGCGCCTTCCGAAAGGTCGCGGGCGACGCAGCGCAGCGCCTCGTCGCCGTTGGCCGGATCGATCTGATAAGTCGCCTTGTCGCCCTTCAAGGCGCCCGACGCGCCGACCGCGTCGCGGAAGGGACCGTAAAAGGCCGAGGCGAATTTGGCGGCGTAGGACAGAATCGCCACGTTCTGGTGTCCGGCGCTTTCCAGCGCCGCGCGCATGGCGCCGATACGGTTGTCCATCATGTCCGAGGGGCCAAGGATATCGGCGCCGGCTTCGGCCTGCGCCAGCGCCATTTTGACCAGCGCTTCGACCGTCCGGTCGTTGACGATCTCGCCGTCTACGACAAAGCCGTCATGGCCGTTGATGTTGTAGGGATCAAGCGCGATGTCGGTCATCACAGCGATGCCGGCTGCCGCGTCCTTGATGGCCCGGGTGGCCCGGTTCGACAGATTGTCAGGGTTCCAGGCTTCGGCGCAGTCTTCGGTTTTCAACGAGGGATCGGTGTAAGGGAAGAGGCACATCGCCGGAATGCCCAGATCTTCTGCCTCTTTGGCCGCCTTGGCGATCCGGTCCACGGTCATGCGCGCAACGCCCGGCATCGAGGGGATATCCTCAGATGCGTCTGTGCCCTCCATCACGAAGACTGGCCAGATCAGGTCGGCCGGTGTCAGCGCCGTTTCGCGGGTCAGCGCCCGCAGCGCGGCGGACGATCTGGCGCGGCGCAGGCGGGCTTTGGGGAACGGGGCAGGGGTGTGTGGCATGTGCAACGTCCTGGCAGAAGGCGCTCTTTGAAGATTGGGTGACATGGAAAAGCCATCATCACAAGGCTAGAAACCGCCGGACGGGTTGACTAGAACCGCCCGCAATCCATCCGACCGAAGCAGGCGAGCCGCAGTTGAACCTCGAACAAGCCGTTTTCGAACTGATCGACATGCGGTCGTTCTCGAACCTGTGGTACTGGATCGCGCTGGCGGTCGTGTGGTCGTCGGCCAGCCACTGGGTGCTTGGCGTGCCCTTCGACATGGTCCAGAGGGCGCGCCGCTACGGGGGCGAGGCCGAGACGGATCTTGAAGACATGGTCCGGATCAACTGCAACCGGTTCTCCTACATTTTTCGCGTGGCAGGGCTTTGGCTCGTGGCGTTTGTCTGCTTCGTACTGACCGGGTTGGCCTATCTTGGCTTTATCTTCGGTGTGGAGTTTGCGCAGGCGGTCTTTCTGATCGGCTTTCCGCTCGCCATCGTCGGTCTGATGTCGCTCGGGACCGTCAACCGCATCCAGAATGAGGCTCTGGCCGGCGAAGCCTTGCGGCACCGGATGATCCGCCACCGTATCTATGTACAGATGCTAGGGGTGATCTCGATCTTCATCACCGCGCTCTGGGGTATGTACCAGAACCTCACCACGGGTGCGATCGGCGGTTGACAAACCGGCGCCTGTCCTTACCTCAGGCGCCATGTCCGAAAAGGCTCACATCACCGTCGGCGGCGCCCCGGAAGGGTTCGACGCGCGCCTGATCCTGCGCGAGCTTGACCGCGGGACGGGCCCGGTCGTGCATATCGCGCGCGATGACAAGCGGCTGGAGGCCATGCGTGCGGCGCTGCGGTTCTTTGCGCCCGACATGCCGGTCTTTACCTTTCCCGCATGGGACTGTCTGCCCTACGACCGCGTGTCGCCGAATGCCGATGTGGCGGCGGCGCGGATGGCGAAGTTGGCGGCGCTCGTCCACGGAATGCCGGAGGATTTCGTTCTTCTGACCACGCTGAACGCTGCTACCCAGCGGGTTCCTGCCCGCGATGTGCTTAAGGATGCCGCGTTTTCGGCAAAGGTCGGCAACAGGATCGACGAGGCGGCATTGCGTGATTTTCTGGTGCGCATGGGCTTTTCCCAAAGTCCCACGGTCATGGAACCCGGGGACTACGCCATCCGGGGCGGCATCATCGACATTTATCCGCCGGGCGAAGGGGGGCCGGTGCGGCTGGACCTCTTTGGCGATGTGCTTGACGGTGCGCGGCGGTTTGATCCGGGCACGCAGCGGACGACTGAAACTTTGGAGACGCTGGATCTGGCGCCCGTGAGCGAGGTGATCCTCGACGATGCCGCGATCACGCGCTTTCGCCAGAACTACCGGATCGAGTTTGGCGCGGCGGGCACCGACGATCCGCTCTATGAGGCGGTGAGTGCGGGGCGTAAGCACGCCGGGATCGAGCACTGGCTGCCCTTCTTTCACGAACGTCTTGAAACGCTTTTTGATTTTCTGCCGGAGGCAAGCCTTGCCATCGACGATCAGGTAAGCGCCGCGCGGCTGGCCCGTTGGGAGAGTATCACCGACCAATACGAGACCCGTCGGCATGCCATGGGACAGAAGGACCGCATCGGCACGGTTTACAAGCCCGCGCCGCCGGAATTGCTCTATCTGGATGACCGGGCTTTCACGGCCGCCACTGCAGGCCGGCGCGTGCTGCAGTTCAATCCATTGTCCCAAGGCACAGGTCCCGGCGTGATCGATGCGGGCGGGCGCATAGGCCGCAACTTTGCGCCGGAGCGCCAGCGCGAAGAAATAAGTCTTTTCCGTGCTCTGGCCGACCATATTCGTACAAGACTGGAAGACAGCAATGTGGTTCTGGCGAGCTACTCTGACGGCGCGCGGGAGCGGCTGGAAGGGCTGTTGGAAGATGAAGGTCTGACGCAGGCGGGCGCTATCAGTTCGGTCCGGGATCTCAGGGGCGACGCGGGCACGCTGGGCCTTGTGGTCTGGGCGCTCGAAGCTGGGTTCGAGGCGCCGGGGCTGACGGTGATTGCCGAGCAGGACGTTCTGGGCGACCGGCTGATCCGCGCGCCCAAGAAACGGCGTCGGGCCGAGAATTTCCTGACTGAAACTCAATCGCTCAGCCCTGGTGACCTGATCGTGCACGTGGACCACGGCGTCGGGCGCTACAAGGGGCTGGAGGTGATCGAGGCACTTGGCGCGGCCCATGAATGCGTGCATCTCGAATATGCAGAAGGGGCGCGGCTTTACCTGCCGGTGGAGAATATCGAGCTTCTGAGCCGGTTCGGCCATGACGAGGGGCTGCTTGACCGGCTCGGTGGCGGGGCCTGGCAGGCCAAGAAGGCCAAGCTGAAGGAACGCATCCGCGAGATCGCCGACCGGCTGATCCGTGTTGCCGCCGAACGGGCGCTGCGCTCGGCGCCCGTGATGGAGCCGCCGGGGCATATCTGGGACGCCTTCTCTGCACGCTTTCCCTATCAGGAGACCGACGACCAGCTTTCGGCGATCGAGGATGTGCTGACGGACATGGCCGCCGGTCAGCCCATGGACCGGCTGATCTGCGGCGATGTGGGCTTCGGCAAGACCGAGGTCGCCATGCGCGCGGCCTTTGTCGCCGCCATGTCGGGCGTGCAGGTCGCGGTGATCGCGCCGACGACTCTGCTTGCGCGCCAGCACTTCAATTCCTTTTCCGAACGCTTCCGGGGCTTCCCGGTGGAAGTGCGGCCGCTGTCGCGCTTTGTGTCGTCGAAAGATGCTGCCGCCACCCGAGATGCCCTGTCCCGCGGCACCTGCGATATCGTGGTGGGCACCCATGCGGTGCTGGCCGAGAGCGTGCGGTTCAAGAACCTCGGGCTTCTTGTTATCGACGAGGAACAGCGCTTTGGCGTTCAGCACAAGGAGCGGCTGAAGCAGCTCCGCTCTGATATCCATGTCCTGACCCTGACCGCCACGCCGATCCCGCGGACGCTGCAACTGAGCCTTTCGGGCGTGCGAGACCTGTCGATCATCGGCACACCGCCGGTGGACCGGTTGTCGATCCGCACCTATTTGAGCGAGTTCGACGCCGTGACGATCCGCGAGGCGCTGTTGCGCGAGCATTACCGCGGCGGCCAGTCTTTCTATGTCGTGCCGCGCATTTCCGACCTGCCGGAAATGGAAGACTTCCTGAAGACCCAGCTTCCGGAACTGTCCTATGTCGTCGCCCACGGCCAGATGCCGGCGGGTCAGCTGGATGACAGGATGAACGCCTTTTACGACGGTAAGTTCGACGTGCTCTTGGCCACGACGATCGTGGAATCCGGCCTCGACATCCCGACAGCCAACACGATGGTAGTGCACCGGGCCGACAAATTCGGGTTGGCGCAACTCTATCAGATCCGGGGCCGCGTCGGCCGCTCGAAGGCGCGGGCCTATGCCTATCTGACAACGAAGCCGCGCACGCCTCTCACGGCCACGGCGGAAAAGCGGCTGCGTGTGCTTGGCTCGCTCGACACCCTCGGCGCGGGCTTTACGCTGGCCAGCCAGGATCTCGACATTCGCGGGGCGGGCAACCTGATCGGCGAAGAACAGTCGGGCCAGATGCGCGAAGTGGGCTATGAACTTTATCAGTCGATGCTGGAAGAGGCGATTGCAAAGATCAAATCGGGGCAGCTGGAAGGGCTGAGCGAGGCCGACGACCAATGGGCGCCCCAGATCAATCTGGGTGTACCGGTACTCATTCCCGAGGACTACGTGCCCGATCTTGACGTGCGCCTCGGCCTCTACCGGCGGCTTTCGGGCCTGTCCAGCAAGGTGGAGCTGGAAGGATTTGCTGCCGAACTGATCGACCGCTTCGGGAAACTGCCCAAGGAAGTGAACACACTTCTCTTGGTGGTGCGCATCAAGGCCATGTGCAAACGGGCGGGTATCGCCAAACTCGACGGGGGGCCGAAGGGTGCGACGATCCAGTTCTGGAACGACAAGTTTGCCTCACCGCGCGGCCTTGTGGAATTCATCGAGGCTCAGAACGGGTTGGCGAAAGTGCGTGACAACAAGATCGTGGTGCGCCGCGACTGGAAAAAGGACAGCGACAAGATCAAGGGCGCCTTTGCGATCGCCCGCGATCTGGCCGAAAAGGTCGTGGCCGAGAAGAAAAAGCAAACCGCAGCCTAAGGCACGGTTTCCGCCACCACATCCGCTGGGGCGAGGGCGGTCGCCTTCAAAATCGCAAAGCAGGCTTCGCCTGGCCCTAGACCCAGTTCGCGCAGGGATCGCCGGGTGACACGGGCCAGGATCTGGTCGGCGCCCAGGCGCAGCGCCACGGCGGCGCCGGGCCCGCCGCCTTCGCGGACTTCCGTGATCCGTGCGGGCAGGACATTCAGGGCGCTCAGGCCCTCCGGCTTTGTTTTTGCCAGCATCACATCGTTGGCCGCGATCCGGAGGCGGACCTTTGTCCCCGGCGCGGCGGCGATCCGGGGCAAAAGCAGCTCGTCGTCCCCGAGCATGAGGGCGCTCAGACCGTCATCGTCCAGGTGCCGGGTGAGTGTCGCGGTGACCACCGCGCCCGCTTCCCGCGGGCCGAAGGCGGGCAGGGCCGTCGGGTCGGCCAGCACCTCGCGCGCCGGTCCCATGCGTGCGATGCGGCCGTTTGAGATCACGGCGACCGTGGTCGCGAGCCGTGCAACCTCGGGCAGGCTGTGGCTGACATAGAGGATCGGCAGGCCCAAGCGGTCGCGCAAACGCTCCACATAGGGCAAAAGTTCGGCCTTTCGGGCGTCATCGAGGGCGGCGAAGGGTTCGTCCATCAAAAGCACTTCGGGTGCCCTTAGAAGGGCGCGCCCGATGGCAACCCTCTGGCGCTCTCCGCCCGACAGGCCGGTGACCGAGCGGTCAAGGAGCGGCGCAATGCCCAGAAGCCCTGTGATTTCATCCAGATCGGGCGGGGCCGCACCCCGCGCCAGGAAGCGCTGGCCATAAAGAAGGTTCTTCCGAACGCTCAGATGCGGGAACAGCCGGGCGTCCTGAAAGACATAGCCCACGCGGCGGGTCGATGGCGGCAGAAAGGTGCCCCGCTCCGTATCTGTCAGCACCCGTCCATTGAGCGAAATCCGCGCGCAGTCGGGACGGAAGAGTCCCGCAACCGCATTCAGGACCGAGGTTTTGCCCGCGCCCGAGCGCCCGAAAAGCGCCACGAGGCCCGGCGGCGCAGAGAGCGCAAGATCAAGCGCGAAGCCACCGAAGTTGTGGCGCAGGGTCAGATCAAGGCTCATTCGCCGCGCACCCGTCTGGCCACCCGCCGCGACAGAATTTCGGACAGAAAGAGCGCGCCCATGGAGACGGCCACCGAGATCAGGACGAGACGCACGGCAGACGCCTCGCCCCCCGGCACCTGCAGGAACCCGTAGATCGCCGAGGGGATCGTCTGGGTCTGGCCGGGGATGTTGGAGACAAAGGTGATCGTCGCGCCGAACTCGCCCATGGCCTTGGCAAAGGCAAGGATCGCGCCCGTCAGGATGCCGGGCAGGATGAGCGGCAGGGTGACGGTGCGGAAAACGCCTGCCGGACCGGCGCCAAGGGTCGCTGCGGCCTCTTCCAATCGCGCGTCGACGCTTTCGATGGCAAGGCCGATGGCGCGGACCATCAGCGGAAAGGCCATGATCGCGGCAGCCAGTACCGCACCGGTCCACCGGAAGGCGAGGACGAGGCCGAAGGTGCTTTCAAGGAAGGCCCCAAGCGGTCCTTCACGCCCGAAGACGATCAGGAGGATATACCCGGTGACCACCGGCGGCAGGATGAGCGGCAGCAGCACGACCCCGTTAAGAAGATCCCGACCCCAGAACCGGCCCCGCACCAGCGCGTAGGCCACGCCGATGGCCAAAGGCAGGCTAAGAAGCGTGGCCCAGAAGGCCACCTTCAGCGACAGGGTCAGCGCCTGCCATTCCTGTGGGCTGAGCCAGCCGTCCACGTCAGACGGCGGGCGGCGGGATAAAGCCGTGCCGGGCAAAAACGGGCAGGGCGTCGGGCGATGTCAGGGCGGCAAACAGCGTCTCGGCATCAGCCGAAGGGCGCGGGGTGAGCAGGGCGGCAGAGTAAAGGACCGGGTCGTGGCTGTCCTCGGGTAGCGTCGCGACCGCGTGCACGCGGGGGTCCGCACGGGCGTCGGAGGCATAGACGATCCCAAGCGGCGCTTCGCCGCGGGCCACGAGCGCGAGCGCGGCGCGCACGTTGTCCGTCTGCGCCACGCGCGGCGCGAGTTCTTCCCAGAGCCCCAGCGTTTCCAGCGCCTGTTTGCCGTAGATGCCGGCGGGTACTGCATCGACAAAGCCCATGGCGAAGGGGCGGTTGCCCAGCCTGCCGGCCAAGTCGCCAGCGGTCAGGTTCAGAGGGGCAGCGTGAGCAGCGGGTGCCACCACCACCAGCCGGTTGCCCAGAAGATCGCGCCGGGTCTCGGCCATCAGGTGCCCGCGCGCCCCGAGGTGATCCATCCAGCGGGCATTGGCGGAGATGAAGATTTCGGCCCCCGCGCCTGCCTCGATCTGCCGCGCCAGGACGGCACTTGAAGCAAAAGACGACGTCCAGCGCAGCCGGTGGTCGGCGACCGTGGCCAGCACGTCCGCCAAAGCGTCCTGCAGGCTGGCGGCGGCAAAGATCAGCACCTCGGCGGTCTTTGCAGCTGCCGGGCCCGCAAAGGGCAGCGCCGCAGCACCAGCCAGAAACTGGCGGCGCGTGGAGGTGATAGGGCAGGTGGGTCGGGGCATGGGTCCGGTCGATATATCCTGCTGACTATATCGGTCGCAGCCGCAGCGAAGGCAAGGGTTTTGGGATCAGTCGCGCTGTCTCTTTGCCAAAAGCCGCTCCAGCCGCTCGATATCGGTCCCGGCGGTCCGCGCGGCATCGCCGGCGATCTTGCGATACGTGGCGAGAACTTCGCGTCCGGTGTCGGTCAGAACCGCCCCACCGCCCTGGGCCCCGCCGCGGGTGCTGAGAACAAGAGGGTCGGCAAAGCAGGTGTTCATGGTCTCCACCAGTTGCCAGGCGCGTTTATAGCTCATGCCCAAGCGGCGGCCCGCTGCCGAGATCGATCCCGTTTCGGCGATCCCGTCCAGAAGGTCGGCCTTGCCGGGCCCGAACATCCCGGCCTCGCCAAAGACAAGGCGGATCTTCAGGGTCGTAAGGGGCGCGTCGTCGGACATGGGCTGTCCTTAACGCCGGATGCCGCCCGCGTCACGCGCAGGCGGTGTTTTTGGGATATTGCCGGGATCAGGCCGCCGCAGCGGCGTCGGCGGGCACTTCGCCGCGTGCCGGGTAGTTCTTTTCGATCGCGAAATCGAGCGCCTTGAGCAGTTCCGAAAAATGTGGCCGGACGAAGGGCATCGTCTGGACAGACATGTAGTAAAGCGTCTGGTCCGCGTTCACGAGGAAGAGGCCGGGTTCGGAGAAAAGCGCAGGCTCTTCGATCCCGATGGAGGTCTTGCCGCGGCTGGTGGAGATGTAGAGGCCCCATTCGCGTGCCTTCTCAAGCGTGAGGTCATAAGCAAAGCGCAGGTTTTTGGCCGCGATCTTGTCGGCCATGGCCTGCGTACGCTCGTCGCCGTCGGTGCTGATCGCCACCGTTTTGACCCCGCGCTTCTCGAATTCAGGCGTCAGTTTTTCCAGTTCCGCGAGATAGGTGGCGCAGATTGGGCAGTGAAGGCCGCGGTAAAAGCATACGACCGTGCCGCGTTCGGCCCCATCATTGCTGATGTCGAAGGTGCCCCCGCCAAGAAGCGGCAGGGTGAGGTCTGGGGTTTTCTGGCGGGGCATCAGCATTTTTGGGAGTCCTTTTTCGTGATCTCGTCGGCGTTAGCCTTACCGTGGTCAGACAGGTCTGTCCGCTCACGGATGAGTGAGAGGCGCGCGCACCACCTGTGCACGGTTGAACATCATCAGTGCCAAGGCAACCACGGCGCAGGCGCAGATGCCCAAGGCCACGGGGACGGGCGTGCCGTCAAAGGCCTGGCCGATGGGTGCAGCGATGATCACGGAACAAATGGTCGCGACGGAACTGACGACCGAGGCCGCCAGACCCGCGATATGCCCGAGCGGCTCCATGGCCAGCGCATTCAGGTTGCCCATGGTCAGCCCCGCCATAAAGAAGACCGAAGTGGTCCAAAAAAGATACGCCCAGAAATAGCTCTCGCCCTCCAGCATCCCGAGACCGGCGGCAAGCGCCATGGCGCCCGACAGGACAATCTGCACCGCAAGGGTTGCCGAGACCAGAAACCGCATTCCAAGCCGCTCCACGAGGCTGGCGTTCAGGATTGACGACGTGCCTGACACAAGCGCGATGCCTGCAAACCAATACGGAAAGTTCTCGTGTTCGCCGAAGGTATGCTGAAAGACCGGCTGGACCGATACCAGCACGCTGAAAAGCATCCCAAAGCACAGCGACAGCGTGGCGATGGTCAGCACGACCTGCCGTTTCGACAGAACCTCCACGATCCCCGCCCAGAGCACCCGGGGCCGAAGCGGCAGACGCCGTTCTGCGGGCAGGGTTTCGGGCTGACGCAAGGCCATCCAGCTTGCCGAAAAGACCGAAAACGCGATAAACGCGAGGAAAATTCCCCGCCAGCTCGATAAATCTATGATCCATTGCCCCAGCATGGGCGCCACAGCGGGAAAAAGCGTGAAGACCAGCATGCAGAACGAAAGGATCTTTGCCATGGTCCTGCCGGAATACAGGTCGCGGATGATGGCGATTGTCACCGTCCGCGGGCCTGCTGCGCCGATCCCCTGAATAAGCCGGGCGGCCAGCAGAACCTCCAGTGATTGGGCCAGGTAGGCCACGACAGTCGACACGATGTAGAGCGCAGCACCCGCCAGAATGACCGTGCGCCGCCCAAAGGTGTCCGACAGCGGTCCCGCGACCAGCGTGCCGAGCCCCATACCGAGGACGAAGCTGGTGATGATGTGCTGCGCCAGGTTCGGGTTCGCGGGCGTCAGTTCGTCCGCGATCTCTGGCAGGGCGGGCAGCATGGCGTCGATCGAAAAGGCGATCGTCGCAAAAAGCATGCCCATGAGCGCGATGAACTCGGGCTGCGACAGCCTGCGTTCCGGCGCGGTCATTCGGCGGCGTCGAGTTGCGCGGCGATCTCGTCGATGGCCTTTGTCCAAAGCTCGGGCGATTGCGCGCCGGGCAGAACATGCTGGTTGGCGACGACGAAGGTGGGCACGCCGGTCACGCCATGGGTGCGCGCGTGGTTGTCGCGGTTGCGGATATCCTCGGCATCGGCGTTCCCGCTCAGAAGCTGCACCGTGGCCGCGCGGTCCATCCCGGCGGCTTCCGCGATATCCGCAAGAACCCTGGGGTCGCCGATATCGTTGCCCTCTTCGAAGTACGCCTTAAAGAGCGCGTCGACCACGGGTGTCTGTCGTCCTTCGATTCCGGCCCAATGGATCAGCCTGTGCGCGTCGAGCGTGTTGGGCGTGCGCGTGATGCCTTCGAAGTTGATGGACAGCCCCGCCGCCTCGGCCGCCTCGGCGATGCGGGAATAGACCTTTACTGCGTTCTCCTTGCCGCCGAACTTCGTCTCAAGATACTCGCGCCGATCCATGCCGCCAGCGGGCATGTCGGGGTTCAACTGAAAGGGATGCCATTCGATGGCCAGCGGATGGTCGGGGCGGCCGGCCAGCGCGCGGTCGAGTTGGCTCTTGCCGATGTAGCACCAGGGGCAGATGGGGTCGGACAGGATGTCAAGTTTGACCATGGCGGGCCTCATACTCATATTCTGCGCGCAGGCGCGCGCGCTGCAATTTTCCGGTGGCGCTCTTCGGCAATTCCTGGACGCGGCGATAGAGGCGCGGGATCTTGTAGGTGGCAAGACGGCTGGCGGCAAACTGCGCAAGCTCTGACGGGTCTATCTCGGTGTCCGACACATAAAAAGCGGCTATGACATATGTGTCAGATTTGACTTCGATTGCAACCGCTCCGGCCTCTCTGATCTGCGCATGGTCGCAGAGCGCCTCTTCGACTTCGAGAGGCGAGACGCGGAACCCGCCGGCATTCATGACATCGTCGTTGCGACCCAGAAGCGTGACGGCACCGCCCGCGTCCATGATCGCAGTGTCCCCGGTGCGGTACCAGGGTCCAGAAAACCGGGCGCGCCAGGCGTCCATTGCGCCGATGTAGCCCAGCGCCAGGCCAGGGTCGTCTTTATGGACGGCCAGTTCGCCCGGTGTGCCTTTGGGTGCGGGCGCATCGCCAGTGCCAAGGACGGCGACCGCCCGACCGGCTTGCACAAAGCCGGTGGTACCTGCGGGCGGTGTCGCCCCGGGCGCACCGGAGATAAAGGTTGAGCATTCGGACTGCCCGTAGGCCTCCAGAACGGGCGTTCCCGTGGCGGTTTCCCAGTCGCGGCGAATGGTCGGGGCCAGTTTCTCGCCCGCGGCCAGCCCGTGGCGCAGCTTGGGCAAGGGCGGCAGGTCGCTTCGCGCGAGCATCTGCCGGTAAACCCCCGGTGCCGCAGCAAAAATGGTGACGTCATGACGTTTGAGAAGAAGCGGCAGCGCCTCGGGTGCGGTGTCTGGCGCGGGCACGATTGCGGTGGCGCCCATGGCCCAGGGGTCAAGCAGACCTGTGCCCAGAGTGAAGGTCCAGTTCAGCGCGCCTGCGTGCAGCATCCGGTCCGTGGCACGCAGCCCGTACCAGCCCTCCCACATCATCCGCCGCGCGCGAAACGCCCGGTGGGCATGACCGACCGCGCGCGGCGCGCCGGTGGTGCCCGATGTGGTGACGATATAGGCCAGGTCGTCGGGGCGGGCAGGCCGCAGGTCGGCAGCGGGTGTTTCGGCAAGGGCCATCAGGTCGGTATCGGCGATGCGCGGCACGCCGCCCGGTATTGAAACACCCTCGGACGCGACGGTCAGGACCGGCGAGATCAGGTCGGATATCCGCGTGATCTCGGGCTCGGTCAGCGCCGCGGCCGTCGGCACCGGGACGATCCCGACGGCCAGGGCGCCGAGGTAGGCCAGCGGAAACGCCGCACCATTGCCAAGCCGCAAGAGGAGCCTGTCGCCAGGGCGCAGCCCGCGCGCCAGAAGCCCGGCGCCAATACCCCGCACGACGCGGTCGAGCCGCCGGAAGGACCAGCGTTCCGAGCGGGCGGGTCCGACAATGGCCAGGGCGATCTTGTCCGGCCTTGCATGCGCCGCGGCCAGAACGTCGCCAACAAGGTTATAGGGTTCGGGGCAAGGCGGCGGCGGCCTTTTGTCAACCAGAGACAGACCGGGTGTGTCAGTCACCGCTCTTGCCGAAGATCCGCGGCGCCAGCAGCACCGCCAGCGCCGCCCCCAGAAGTTGCACGATGATGAAGGCCGGCATATGGCCCGGAAGGATACCGGCAAAGGTGTCGGTGAAGGACCGGGCGATCGTCACGGCAGGATTGGCAAAGCTCGTGGAGGCGGTGAACCAGTAGGCGCCGGTGATATAGGCGGCAACCAGCGCCGGCACGGCCGCCGGGCGGGCGGCAAGGCCGCCGAGGATGGTCAGCATCAACCCGAAAGTCGCCACGGCTTCTGCCCACCATTGCCCGGGGCCGGAACGGACGGTGCCAGAGGTTTGGAAGATCGCCAGATCGAACATCAGATGCGTGGACCAAACCCCGAGGACGCCCGCCACGATCTGAACTGCCACATATGCTGCCGCCTCGCCGCGCGGGATATCGCCGCGCAAGAGAAACCCGAAGGTGACCGCAGGGTTGAAATGGGCGCCGGAGACCGGGCCGAAGATGGAGATCAGCACATAAAGTGCAGCCCCCGTTGCGATGGAATTGGCCAGAAGCGCCACGCCGGTGTTCCCGCCGGAGAGGGTTTCAGCCATAATGCCTGAACCCACGACGGCGATCAGCAGGAAAGCCGTGCCGAAGCCCTCGGCCAGCAGTTTGCGTTCCATGGTCGGGCCCCGCGTCCGGCTGCAGCGGCGTCAGAAGGCCGCTTCCACAGTTCGAGCGGTCTTAGAGATGTCCCGGCCGATTCCGTCAACCGTGTTGCAGGCCCCAAGCGTCAGAAGCACGGTTGCGATAAGGAGAGTGCGGGTCATTGGCTGTCCTCATACCACCAGACATCGGGCTGGAAACCGATCCAGTCGCCATACATCGGGATCGTGTCGGGAAAGTTCAGTTCCTTGGCGTGGGCGATGCGCGATATGTTCCACTGATAAATCGGGATCACATAGCGGCCTGCCGTCAGTACACGGTCAAGGGCGCGCACGGCTGCCAGGAATTCGGCGTCGCTGGTGGTGTTCAGCATATGGTCGATCATGGCTTCGGCGGCGGGGCTGTCCATGCCCATCCAATTGCGCGAGCCCGGTTCGGTCACGCCGCTTTTGCCCCAGTAAAGCATCTGCTCGTTGCCCGGCGACAGCGATAGGCCTCGCCGGTAGAAGGCCATGCCGAAGTCATAGGACTGCGTGCGCTCTTCGTATTGGGCGCTGTCCACGACGGTGATCGTCGGGAAAATACCCAGCCGCTCCAGCGCGCGCTTGTAGATTTCGATGATCGACTGGTTTTCGCGCGCGCCCTGTTGCAGGAGGATTTCGAACGTCAGCGGCTCGCCCGCCGCGTTCTGGCGGATGCCGTCGACGACGCTCCAGCCAGCGTCTTCCAGAAGTGCATCGGCGGCCCGGATGTTCGCGCGGTTGCGTTCGCTGCCGTCCGAAACAGGCAGGGCGTAGCCTTCGAGCGTGCCGGGCACGAGATCTTCCGCGAAGGGTTCCAGCAGTTCCCGCACGCGGCCTTCAGCCGGGCCGGCCTCCATACCCAGAACCGAGTTGGAGAAATAGCTGGTGATGCGCGGCTGCTGCCCGCCTGTCATCCGGTCATTAATGAACTCGAAATTGAAGGCGTGGATCATGGCGTCGCGCACGCGCCAGTCTTCGAAGACAGGCAAACGGGTGTTCATCACAAACCCGGTGATGCCCGAGGGCCGCTCGTTCGGGATGACCGATTTGACAACGTCGCCCCGGTCGACGGCGGGAAAGTTGTATTGTTCGTCCCATTTGGCGGCGTTGAACTCGCGTTGGCTGTTGAGCACTCCTGCCTTGAAGGCTTCCAGCACCACCGCGCCGTCCCCGAAGTACTCGATGCGCACCTCGTCGAGGTTGTTGGTGCCGCGCCGGAATGGCAGATCGTTGCCCCAGTAGTCAGGGTTCCGCGTCAGCGTGATCGACCGGCCTGGGTCAACATCGCCGATGACGTAGGGTGCCGAGGTGATCGGGACGGTGTCGAGCCCGCTTTCGGTGAAATCCTTGCCGTCCCACTGGGCTTTTTTGAGGATCGGCCGCATCCCCATGATCAGCGCCAGTTCGCGGTCAGGCGCGTTGAAGGTAAAGCGCAAAGTCCGGGGGCCCGTTGCTTCGGCCTTTGCCACCTTTTCCCAGGCTCCCAGATAGCGGGGGTGGCCGATGGTGCCGAGCGTTTCATAGGACCAAAGCACATCTTCCACGGTCACCGGGCTGCCATCGGAAAACTGCGCCTCGGGTCTGAGGGTGAATTCCACCCAGGTGCGCTCTTCATCGGTCTCCACCGATTCGGCGAGAAGCCCGTAAAGCGTGAACGGCTCGTCATAGCTGCGGCCCATGAGGGACTCGGAGGTCAGGAACCTTAGCTGCCAGGGCGCGCGGCCTTTCAGGATGTGAGGGTTGAGACTGTCAAAGCCGCCGACCTCCCCAAGGACGATCCGTCCGCCCTTGGGCGCATCCGGGTTGGCATAGGGAAGTGACACAAAATCCGGTGGCAAACCGGGGTCGCCATACATAGCTATGCCATGCGCCGGTTCCGCCAGAGCAGCCGTGGCCAGGGCCAGCGCTGCGGTGATGCCAGCGGCAACCGGTATGAAAACGGATCTCATGCTCGAAAAATCCTTCTGCCCGCCTTGTTGTTTGCGCAGACGGTACCGACGTCCCCGAGCGTTTTCAAACTTTTAACTTGGACTGCGGCGGGTCTTTGCGTATAACAAACGCACTGCTCGATAGGTTTCTTGCCTGTATGAAACCTGCCTCAATAACTTGCGCCCGCTTCGTGCGGGCGCTTTTTTTATGTGCTTTCCCGCTCTGACGCGAGGCACAGCCAGGCGCTCCGCCATTGCTCTGACGCAAGGGAATCACGCGGCGGCACGCGAGCGGTCAGGGTCGTGTCGCAGTGGGCAGGCCCAAAAACTGCAAAGGCAGCCCCACCAAAACCCACGACAAGGCGCGCGAATTCTGAAACAGTCCGCGCCTATAGGCCTTTTTGTTACTCGGGGAGGGGTAAAAATTGAGTAAAAAGCTACTCGCGGAATTCATTGGCACGTTTGTTCTTGTTTTGGGCGGCTGCGGCAGTGCCGTTCTGGCGGCGGGCGTGGCCGATGTGGGCATCGGCTGGCTTGGCGTCAGTTTCGCCTTCGGTCTTACGGTCCTGACCATGGCTTTCGCCGTCGGGCATATCTCGGGCGGGCACTTTAACCCGGCGGTGTCGCTGGGGCTCATGGTGGCTGGCAAATTCGATAGTAAAGAGCTGTTGCCCTATTGGGTCGCGCAGGTGGTCGGCGCGATCGCTGCGGCCGTCGTGCTCTATGTGATCGCGTCCGGGGCGCCCGAGTTCGCGCCCGGCGGTTTTGCCAGCAACGGCTATGGCGCCGCCTCGCCCGAGGGCTATTCCATGGTGGCGGGCTTTCTGACCGAGGTCGTGATGACGGCGATTTTCTTGATCATCATCCTTGGCGCCACCTCTGACAAGGCACCTCCGGGCTTTGCGCCCATCGCCATCGGGCTTGGCCTGACGTTGATCCACCTTGTCTCGATCCCTGTCACCAACACCTCGGTCAACCCCGCGCGCTCCACGGGCGTGGCGCTTTTTGCCGAAGGTCCCGCGCTGGCCCAGCTCTGGATGTTCTGGGTGGCGCCGCTGATCGGCGGGGCAGTTGGCGGTGTGATCTGGGGGCTTCTGCCGAAAGGCGACTAGGCCCGGGGCGCGGCCGTCAGGCGCCGCGCCAGATCCAGCCGCCGCCCAGAACGCGGCTGCCTTCTGGTGCGTAGAAGACACAGGCCTGACCGGGGCTGACGCCGTCTTCCGCCGTGGCGAGATCCACCAGCGCTTCGGTTTCTGAGATCGGCCGGATTGTCGCCGGCGCCGGCGGCCTGGTAGAGCGGATACGCACGTTGACGTCCCATTCCGGCCGGCTCGCCAGGGGGGCATCGCCCAGCCAGTTGATCTCGCGGACGGGCACGGTGCGGGTGCTGAGCGCCTCTTTCGGCCCCACGACAACGCGCCGCGCGTCCGGGTCGAGTGTGATCACATAGAGTGGATCGGCGAGCCCGCCGATGCCAAGCCCCCGCCGCTGGCCAATGGTATAATGGATCACGCCCCGGTGGGTGCCGAGGACGTTGCCGTCCATATCCACGATGTCGCCGGGCTCGGCGGCGCCGGGCCGCAGCTTTTCGATGACGCTGGCGTAATCACCATCGGGAACAAAGCAGATGTCCTGGCTGTCGGGCTTGTCGGCCACCACGAGCCCATGCTTTGCAGCCAGCGCGCGCGTATCATCCTTGCTGGGCAGATGACCAAGGGGAAAGCGCAGGAACGCCAGCTGTTCCGGCGTCGTGGAGAACAGGAAGTAAGACTGGTCACGCCCCTGATCGGCGGCCATGTGCAACTCTGGGCCCGCATCGCCCATTTTCCGCTGGATGTAATGGCCAGTTGCCAAGCAGTCGGCATCCAGGTCCTGGGCCGTCGCCAGGAGGTCCTTGAACTTCACCCGCTCGTTGCAGCGGATGCAGGGCACCGGTGTTGCGCCCGCCAGATAGCTTTCGGCGAACTCGTCGATCACCGCGTCGCGGAAGATGTTCTCGTAGTCCAGCACGTAGTGGGGAAAGCCCATGTCCTCAGCCACCCGTCGCGCATCGTGGATATCGACACCGGCGCAGCAGGCGCCTTTCTTGGCCAGCGCGGCGCCGTGGTCGTAAAGCTGCAGTGTCACCCCGACCACATCATAGCCTTCGGCCTTCAGTTCAGCCGCCACGACCGAGCTATCCACGCCGCCGGACATGGCAACGACCACCCGTGTTTCGGCGGGGGGCTTGGCAAAGCCAAGAGAGTTCAGCGCTGTCGCCGCCAGGTCGCGGGCCATCGGAGCCGTCCTTTCATGGAAACGTGCGCAATATAGGAAAATCCGAAACACTCTCAAGGGGTCACCGACGCAGTTTTCACGGGTCTTTAAGGCGCACCCCGCAGTCTTGTGACGAAGAAAAGGGGTGAGCCATGTATATTCGAAAGGTAGACGGACCGCGCGCCGTCACGCTGCCGGACGGGTCGGTGATGACCCGCGCCGACCTGCCGCCTGCTGGGACCCGCAGATGGGTCGCGAGCCGGAAGGCCGCTGTAGTCCGGGCCGTGACCAATGGCCTGATCGGCGAAGACGAAGCGCTGAAGCGCTACGACCTCTCAACCGAAGAATTGCAGTCCTGGCGCGTCGCTGTGGAGTGCCACGGAGAAGTGGCGTTGAAGGCGACAGCCATCCAGAAGTTCCGGCGATAGGGCGGTCTGGAACAGGGAGGATAGGGGGGAGGTGAAATCAAATCTTTCAACTATAGGTAGAATATGCTATGTTCCTGCCAACGGTAACGTGTGATTAACCATTCTTGTTCAAAGTGCTTATGGCGAACACTTAACCAGGCGGAGGCTGCCGATGCGCGTGCTGCTCGTGGAAGACGATCCGACAACGTCCAAAAGCATCGAACTGATGCTGACGCACGCAAACCTGAATGTCTATTCGACGGACCTGGGCGAAGAAGGCATCGATCTGGCGAAACTCTACGACTACGATCTGATCCTGCTCGATCTCGATCTGCCGGATATGACCGGTCACGAGGTTCTGCGCCAGTTGCGGCTGGCCCGCATATCGACGCCTATCCTTATCCTCTCCGGCGCCGATGATACCGAAAACAAGATCAAGGGCTTCGGTTTCGGGGCCGACGACTACCTGACCAAGCCCTTTCACCGAGAAGAACTGGTGGCGCGTATCCACGCGATCATCCGGCGCTCCAAGGGCCATGCGCAATCCGTTATCAATACAGGCAAGATCAGCGTCAATCTCGACGCCAAGACCGTCGAAGCGGACGGCAAATCCGTGCATCTGACCGGCAAGGAATACCAGATGCTCGAACTTCTGTCGCTGAGGAAGGGAACAACCCTGACCAAGGAAATGTTCCTCAATCACCTCTACGGCGGCATGGATGAACCTGAACTCAAGATCATAGACGTGTTCATCTGCAAACTGCGCAAGAAACTCGCCACGGCGACAGAAGGCGACACCTATATCGAAACGGTCTGGGGCCGCGGCTATGTCCTGCGCGACCCCGAAGAAGAGGTGGCCGTCTCGCGTATGGCGATCGGCGCCTAGGCGCTTCCATCCCCCCGCAGCTCGGCCGCCCGGCCGGGCTGGAAAAACTTCCGCCAACGCCCTATCCAGTGGAGAAGGCAGCCAGGGGGGCGTGGATGGACCAGACGGCCGTAGAGGATCTTGGCAAAGACGAGGCTGGCGCCGAGCTGGCGCGTCTGGCCAAGCTTATCAGTGCGGCCAATGTAGCCTACCACACCCGCGACGCGCCCGAGATATCCGACGCAGCCTACGACGCGCTGAAAGCCCGCAATCTCGCAATCGAGGCCCGGTTCCCGGACCTTGTGCGACCGGACAGCCCGTCGGCCCAGGTCGGCGCGGCTGTGGCCGACGGGTTCGAAAAGGTCTCCCACGAAGTACGCATGCTGTCCCTGGCCAATGCCTTCGACAGCAGCGATATCGTCGATTTCGACGACCGCATCCGCCGATACCTCGGCCTGAGCGCCGAGACCCCGCTGGCCTATAGTGCCGAGCCCAAGATCGACGGGCTGTCGCTGTCAATCCGCTACGAGGATGGCAGACTGGTTCAGGCCAGCACGCGCGGGGACGGATCGGTGGGTGAAAACGTCACCGCCAATGCCCGCACCATTGGCGATCTGCCCCAGATGCTCGCGGGCGCACCGGATATCCTTGAGGTGCGCGGCGAGGTCTATATGTCCCATTCCGATTTCGCGGCGCTGAATGCGCGGCAGGCCGAGAGCGGGGGCAAGACCTTTGCCAACCCGCGCAACGCCGCCGCCGGATCCCTGCGCCAGCTTGATGCTCGTATCACCGCGGAAAGACCTCTGAAATTCTTCGCTTATGCCTGGGGCAGCCTGAGCGCCCCGCTGGCCGACACCCAGTCCGGTGCCATAGCACGGCTGGCGGGCCTTGGTTTTTCCACGAACCCGCTGACCCGCCTTTGCCAGTCGGTCGACGACCTGCTTGCGGCCTACCGCGACATCGAACGCCAGCGCGCGGAGCTTGGCTATGACATCGACGGTATGGTCTACAAGGTCGACGATCTGGCGCTGCAGGCGCGGCTTGGCTTTCGCTCGACAACGCCTCGCTGGGCCATCGCCCATAAATTCCCCGCCGAACTGGCATGGACCCGGCTGGAGGCCATCGACATTCAGGTTGGGCGCACCGGCGCGCTGAGCCCTGTCGCGCGGCTGGCGCCGGTCACCGTTGGCGGGGTCGTCGTCTCGAACGCGACGCTCCACAACGAAGACTACATCGCCGGGCACGACGCCAACGGTGCGCCGATCCGCGATGGCAAGGACATTCGCTTGGGCGACTGGGTCCAGATCTACCGCGCCGGTGACGTGATCCCCAAGGTGGCCGATGTGGATTTGTCGCGTCGCCCCAAAGGCGTCGAACCTTTCATCTTTCCCGAAGTCTGCCCGGAATGCGGCTCGGCGGCCGTGCGCGAACCGGGCGATGCCGTGCGGCGCTGTACGGGCGGTATGATCTGCCCTGCACAGGTCGTTGAAAAACTGAAGCATTTTGTCAGCCGCGCGGCCTTTGACATTGAAGGGCTCGGCGCCAAACAGGTGGAGCAGTTCTACAGCGATGGCTGGATCAAGGAACCCGCCGACATCTTCACGCTGCAAGCGCGCTACGGTAGTGGCCTGACACAACTGAAAAACCGCGAAGGCTGGGGCCAGAAGTCCGCCGACAACCTCTTTGCCGCCATTGATGCCGCGCGCACCGTGCCCTTGGCGCGGCTGATCTTCGCCCTCGGCATCCGTCACGCGGGCGAGGCCGCCGCGGCGCTGCTGGCGCGCCACTATGGCACCTGGGCGGCCTTCGAGACGGCCATGACCACCGCCGAGGTAGGCAGTGGCGCGGCCTGGGACGATCTGGTGTCGATCGACGGTGTGGGCGCGGTGATGGCGGCCTCGCTCGTGACCGCCTTCCAGCAGTCCGCCGAGCGCGCCTCCATCGACCGGCTGATCGCCCATCTGACGGTGGAAAAGGCGGCGGCGCCCGTGACCTCAGATAGCCCGGTCGCGGGTAAGACGCTGGTTTTTACCGGCACGCTGGAGCGCATGACGCGGGCCGAGGCCAAGGCGCGCGCCGAAGCGCTTGGCGCCAAGGTCGCCGGGTCAGTTTCGACCAAAACCGATCTTCTGATCGCCGGGCCCGGCGCGGGCTCAAAGGCCAAAAAGGCCGCCGATCTCGGGGTTGAGACCATCGACGAAGACGGCTGGCTGGCGATGATCGAGGGGCTATGACCGGCCGGCCCGAGGCGCTTTTTCCGCTGTTCTCGGCTTTGACCGCGCTGCCCGGCGTGGGGCCGCGCACGGCTGAGCATCTGGGCAACCTCGATGTCCTGCGCCCGCGCGATCTGATTTTCACGCTGCCCGTCGGGATCACCGATCGCAAACTGCGCCCGACCGTGCAGGGGGCGCCCGAGGGCGGCGTTGTGACGGTTGAGGTGACCGTCGGCGCGCACCGCCCGGGCCGCACCAAAAGCGCGCCTTACAAGGTGGTGGTGGAGGATGCGCGGACAAGTTTCGATCTGGTTTTTTTCCGGGCGCGCGCTGACTACCTGTCCAACGTTCTGCCCACGGGCGCGCGGCGCGTGATCTCGGGGCGACTGGAGTATTTCGACGGCATCGCCCAGATCGCGCATCCCGACTATATCCTGCCGCCCGAGGAAGCGGGCACGCTTCCCGAGATCGAGCCGCAGTATCCGCTGACCGCAGGGGTCACGCAAAAGCAGATGTTCAAGGCCACCGAGGGCGCGCTGGCGCTACTGCCCAAGGTGGAGGAATGGATCGACCCGGCGCTTCTTGACCGCGAGGCATGGCCGCATTGGGCCGAGGCCATGGTGCTGGCGCACCGCCCTGCGGGACCGGTCAGCCCCGATACCCCGGACCGTCAGCGCCTGGCCTATGACGAGCTATTTGCCCATCAGTTGACGCTGGCCTTGGCCCGCAGCGCCAGCCGCAAACAGCCGGGCCGGGTCACGGGCGGCGATGGCGCCCTGCAGGACAAGGTAATGGCCGCGCTCCCCTTTCCGCTGACCGGCGCCCAGACCCGGGCCATTGCAGAAATCACAGAGGATATGGCCGCGCCTGAACGCATGAACCGGCTTTTGCAGGGCGACGTGGGATCGGGCAAAACGCTGGTCGCGCTGATGGCGCTCTTGCGCGCGGTCGAGGCAGGCGGGCAGGGCGCGATGATGGCACCCACGGAAATCCTCGCCCACCAGCATCTCAGCGCGATCCGCCCGCTTGCCGAAGAGGCGGGCGTGGTCACCGAGATCCTAACGGGACGCGACCGGGGCGCGGAGCGCAGCGCGAAACTGGCGGCGTTGGCGCGGGGCGATATCCAGATCCTGGTCGGAACCCATGCGCTTTTCCAGAAAGATGTCGCTTTCAAGGATCTGCGTCTTGCGGTGGTCGACGAACAACACCGGTTCGGCGTCTACCAGCGGCTCGAACTGGGCAGGAAGGGGACGCGCGCGGATGTTCTGGTGATGACCGCCACGCCGATCCCGCGTTCGCTGGCGCTGGTGCAATATGGCGACATGGATGTTTCGGTGCTGGACGAAAAACCGCCGGGACGAAAGCCCGTAAAGACCGCACTCATGACCATGGAGCGTCTTGCAGAAGTGGCCGCGCATCTCAGGGACGCGGTGGCCGAGGGTCGGCAGGCCTACTGGGTCTGTCCGCTGGTGGAGGAAAGCGAAGCGGTCGACCTGACGGCAGCTGAGGACCGCTTTAAGTACCTGCGTGCGGGTCTGGGGGAGGGCGTCGTCGGCCTTGTCCACGGTCAGATGCCGCCTGCACAGAAAGACGCAGCCATGGCCGATTTCGTAGCCGGTCACACAAAAGTTCTGGTGGCGACCACGGTGATCGAGGTCGGGGTTAATGTGCCCAATGCCACGATCATGGTGATTGAACGGGCCGAGCACTTTGGCCTGTCGCAATTGCACCAGCTGCGGGGCCGGGTGGGGCGCGGATTGGGAGCCTCGACATGTCTTTTGCTCTATAAGCCGCCGTTAACCACGGGGGGAGAGAAGCGCCTGTCGATCATGCGCGAAACCGAGGACGGCTTTGTCATCGCTGAAACCGACCTGCAAATCCGCGGTGCCGGCGATCTGATCGGCGCGGCGCAATCGGGGTTACCGAGGTTCCGCATTGCGGACCCCGAGCGGCAGGCGGGCCTGATGGCCACTGCCCAGTCTGACGCCCGTCTTCTGATCGAAAAAGACCCCGGCCTGCAAAGCCCGCGCGGGCAGGCCGTACGCCTTCTTTTGTGGCTTATGGAGCAGGATAAGGCCTTTGGACTGATCTCGGTCGGATAGCGCGATATCCTGCTTTGTTCACAAATGTTCTTAAAAAGTTCTTTACTTCATGGGCGAAATTTGAGAACAATACGGCAACAAACACGCCTGACCCGGACAACGCCCATGTTCAAAGATATTCGCCAAATCGCCTCCCGCGCCGCGCCCACGCTTGTGGCCGACACTATCGGCGCAACCGCTCTTCTTGTGATGCTGGTCGTTGGCCTGCATCTGTCTGGATTGATCTGACACGTCCTGCCTGCGGTTCCGGCCCGGTCAGCGCGCCTCTGTCCCCAAGTTGCGGCGCGCCTGAGACACGCCTGTCCCTCGTGGCGAAGAGGTTCCCCAAGCTTCTTTTCGTCGACCGGCCGCTGATTTCCGCACCTTGCCGCCACCTCCGACCCGGGGTGGCGGCCTTTTTTTGTGCCGCTCAGTGGATCAGGCGCAGGCGGCCTTCTCAGCCGCTTCCAGAGCTTCGGTGGCCGCATCCAGCGCCAGCATGATCGAGGCGTGACGGTTGCGGTAGTCCTTGGCTGGCATCAGCACTGCGAGCCCGTCGAAGGGCGCCCGCGGTGCGGGCCCGTCTGACTTCAGCATGGCGTGCAACTCGTCCCGCGCGCGGACGACCTCGGCCTGGGTGGCACCCAGGATGGCGCCGCCCACGACGGAGGCCGCGGCCTGACCCAGGGCGCAGGCCTTTACGTCCTGCCCGTAGGCAGTGACAATGCCGTCTTGGGCCTGAATGTCGACCGTGACAGTCGAGCCGCAGAGGGGTGAGCGTTTCTTGACCGTCGCGTCAGGCGCCTCCAGCCGCTCGGTCAGGGGCATGTCAGCCGCAAGTTCGAGGATCTTCCCCGAATAGAGCTTGATCATGTCGGTTTCGGCGCTCATGGCTTTTCCTTCCGCTCGTAGATGCCTAGATAGGCGCATCACGCCGCCAAGCCAAAGGTTTTTTCGCATGTCCTTTGATACCTCAAGCCTGCGATTCGACGACCGGGGTCTGATCCCGGCCATTGCCCAGGACGCCACCAGCGGTGAGGTTCTGATGATGGCCTGGATGAACGCCGAAAGCATCCACCGCACGCTGGAAACCGGACGCGTAACCTACTGGTCGCGCTCGCGCCAGGAATTCTGGGAAAAGGGCGCAACCAGTGGCCACACCCAGGAACTGATCAGTTTTCGCGTGGATTGCGACCGGGACTGCATCCTGATGAAGGTGAACCAGACCGGCGCCGCCTGCCACACCGGACGGCGGCACTGCTTTTTCACCGAAGTGCGGGACGACGGCGAGGTGGAACTGATCAAGCCCATGACCTAGACCGCCAGGTCGGCAAGCCTGCGCACATCCTGAGGCGTTTTTCCTTCGGTGCGGTAGCTGGCGAGCGCGCGGGCATCGTCGCGTTTGGCCAGCCGCTTGCCTGCCGCGTCCCGCACCAGAGGATGGTGCAGGTATGTGGGCGTCGGCAGGCCCAAGAGCCCCTGCAGCAATGTATGGATAAAGGTGGCGGTGAACAGATCCTCGCCACGCACCACGTGGGTGACGTCCTGCGCGGCATCGTCCACTACCACCGACAGGTGATAGGACGCGCCCATCCCTCTGCGTGCCAGCACCACGTCGCCGACGCTGGTGATCAGGTCGTCCGGCGCCAGGGCGTGAGCTCCGGCATGGGCCGGGCCGATTTCTTCGAATTGCCGCAGCGGCGTCACCTCGACCGCGCGGGCCAAATGGAGCCGTAGGGCGTCGTCAGCTGTTCGCTCGGCCATGGAGCGGCCGCGGCAGGTGCCGGGGTAGATGCGCCCGTCGGGTCCGAAAGCGGGCGCGCCCTCCTGTGGGGCCGAGGCGGCGGCTTCTATGTCTTTGCGCGAGCAGCGGCAGGGGTAGGTGAGACCCATGGCGATGAGGCGCTCGAGCGCGTCGGCATAGAGCGGCAGATGGTCGCTCTGGCGCCAGACCGGTTCCGGCCAGCGCAGACCCAGCCAGTGCAGGTCATCGTAGATCTGCGCCTCCCACTCCGGGCGGCTGCGGCTTTGGTCGATGTCGTCGATTCGCAAGAGAAGCGTGCCGCCTTCGGCGCGTGCCAGATCGCTGGCCGTCAGCGCCGAGTAGGCATGACCAAGATGCAAGGGCCCCGTCGGAGACGGCGCGAAGCGTGTGATCATTCAGAGGCGGCGAACAACAAAGACATCGCTGCCCATCTCTTTGGCGGGCAGATGGGGCCCGTGCTCGCGAAAGACGATTTCAACCCGACCGGAAGCCGTTTCCGCCTCGACCGCAGCCATATAGCGGGGGTCGTCAAAGGTCGGGTCGTTGAACGAAAAGGCAAGAAGCCCGCCCGTGGCCAATGACCCCACCGCATCTGCGAGCGTCTCGGGCGGCGCTGCGCCGGCGCTGATCACGCCAATGGCCGCGATGGCGGCATAGTCACCGGGTGCAAAGTCACCCAGGTTTCCGGCCTCCGAAGCCCAGAGGTCGCGATAGATGCCCTTGCCGCGCGCAATCTCCAGCATCTCGGCGGAGATATCCGTGCCATCGAGAGTGGTGAAGCCCCGTGAAGCCAGTGCCCCGCCGGAGACGCCGGTACCGCAGCCGAAATCGAGGATCGGGGCGGCAAGGTCATCCATATGGGCGGCAAGGGCATCGGCGACGCGCGCCGGGGTGACATACCCCCAGGCCTTGACGTCGGCGTCGTAGCGATCCGCCCAGTCGGCATAGATTGCTTTTGTGTCTTCCACGCTCCGGGGTTGCCAGAGCCCTTCGGGTGCAGATTTGTCAGCCATGGGCGAACCATGGCACGCCCCTCAGGCTGCGTCCAGTTGCCCGTGTTCCAGCCAGTTCACAAAGGCGCGTTTGGCCCGGTCGGTGTAGTGCTTGTAGCGGGTCTTGCGGTTCCGTCGTCCGCCCTTTGCATCGACCGGCGGGAACAGCCCGAAGTTGACGTTCATGGGCTGAAAGGTCTTTGCCTCCGCCCCGCCGGTGATATGGGTCACAAGCGCGCCCATGGCGGTCTCGGGTGGGGGTGCGTCCAGCGTGCGCCCGGACAGCTCGGCGGCGGCCAGACGCCCCGCCAGAAGCCCCATGGCCGCGCTTTCCACGTACCCCTCAACCCCGGTGATCTGCCCGGCAAAGCGAATGTTCGGACGCGACTTCAGGCGCATCTGTCCGTCAAGAAGCGTGGGCGAGTTGATGAAGGTGTTCCTGTGGATGCCGCCAAGCCGGGCAAAGCTGGCATCTTGCAGGCCAGGAATCATTCGAAAAACATCGGTTTGCGCGCCATACTTCATCTTTGTCTGGAAGCCAACGATGTTGAAGAGTGTGCCAAGCGCATTGTCCCGACGAAGCTGCACCACCGCGTGGGGTTTTTCCTCGGGTTTGTGCGGGTTCGTGAGACCCACGGGCTTCATCGGGCCAAAACGCAGGGTCTCGCGCCCGCGTTCGGCCATAACCTCAATGGGCAGGCAGCCATCGAAATAGCCAGCCGTCTCACCCTCTTTGAAGGTGGTCTTTTCGGCGGCTATCAGCGCGTCGATGAAGGCCTCGTACTGGTCCTTCGTCATCGGGCAGTTGAGATAGGCTTTGCGCTCTTCCTCGGTCTCACCTTTGTCGTAGCGCGACTGCGCCCAGGCGACATCCATATCGATGCTTTCGGCATAGACGATCGGTGCTATGGCGTCGAAGAAGGCCAGCGCATCGGCGCCGGTTTCCACGCGGATCGCTTCGGCCAGCGCGCCAGAGGTGAGCGGGCCCGTTGCGATGATCCACTCGCCGCTCTCAGGAAGGTTTTGGATTTCAGTGTCTTGCAGGGTAATATTGGGGTGACGCTTCAATCGTTCAGTGACCGCCTCGGCAAAGGGATCGCGATCCACAGCCAGTGCGCCGCCTGCGGGCAGCGCGTGCTTGTCGGCCATCTCCATGATCAGACCGCCCGCTGTACGCATTTCCCAATGGAGAAGCCCTACGGCGTTCTGCTCGTCGTCATCGGAGCGGAAGGAATTGGAACAGACCATCTCGGCCAGATTTCCGGTGCGATGAGCAAAGGTGCCGACGGCAGGCCGCATTTCGTGGATCACGACGGGCACGCCTGCTTCGGCGGCCTGCCAGGCGGCCTCCGACCCGGCCATTCCGCCGCCGACGATGTTCAGTGTTTTCGACATGGGCAGCGATGTAATGGGGGCGGGCGCGATTGGGAAGGGGCGACCCCGCTTTCGCGGCATCACGCCTCTTCGCCGTCCTCTTCTCCATCTTCGCCGTGTTGCTCGGCGATCCAGGCGACGGACACCACCTCTTCGCCTTCGGCGGTGTTGAAAACGCGCACGCCGCCAGCACTGCGCGAGCGGAACGAGATGCCGTCCACGGGCACCCGGATCGACTGGCCGTTGGAGGTGGCCAGCATGATCTGATCGTCCAGTTCCACGGGGAAAGAGGCCACCAGCTGTCCGCCGCGAAGGGCTTTGTCCATGGCCATGACACCCTGGCCGCCGCGTCCGCGCACGGGATAGTCGTGGCTGGAACTAAGCTTGCCCGAGCCGCCCGCCGTGATCGTCAGGATCAGATCTTCAGCGGCGGACATTTCGGCATAGCGTTCGGGGCTGACATTGCTGTCGTCGGTAACCGCCTCTTCGTCGGCGTCGACCTCGGGGTCATCGGTCAGCCCGGCTACGGCGCGGCGCATCTTGAGGTAGGCAGCGCGTTCGCCCGCGCTTGCCTCGAAGTGCCGGATGATCGACATGGACACAACGCTGTCGCCATGGGCCAGCCGGATGCCGCGCACACCGGTGCTATCGCGGCCCTTGAAGACGCGCACGTCGGTCGTGGGGAAGCGGATTGCGCGTCCCATCGCGGTGACGAGCATCACGTCATCCTGTTCCGAAGCAATGCGCGCGTCGACCAAATGTACAGTTTCGTCAGGTAGTTTCATGGCGATCTTGCCGTTACGCATCACGTTGGTAAAGTCGGACAAGGCGTTCCGGCGCACGTCGCCCGCGCTGGTGGCAAAGACGATCTGCAACTGGTCCCACTGGTCCTCTTCCCTGTCGACCGGCATGATCGCGGCGATGGAAATGCCCGTGGGGATCGGCAGGATGTTCACGATGGCTTTGCCCTTGGCCGTGCGGCCGCCCTGCGGCAAGCGCCAGGTCTTCAGCTTGTAGACCATCCCGTCTGTGGTGAAGAACAGAAGTGGCGTATGGGTGTTGGCGACGAAAAGCGTGGTGACCACGTCTTCGTCTTTTGTGGACATGCCCGCCAGACCCTTGCCGCCGCGGCGCTGCGCGCGGAATTCGGCCAGTGGCGTGCGCTTGATGTAGCCGCCCGAGGTGACCGTCACGACCATATCCTCGCGCTCGATCAGGTCCTCGTCTTCCATATCGCCGGACCATTCGACGATCTCGGTCCGGCGGGGGACGGCGAAAAGCTCTTTCACCTCGCGCAATTCGTCTGCGATGATCGACAGAATACGTTCGCGTGACCGGAGAATATCCAGATATTCCCGTATGTTCCTGGCCAGTTCTTCAAGTTCGTCGGTAACTTCCTTGACGCCCAGTTGCGTCAGGCGTTGCAGCCGCAGATCAAGGATGGCGCGCGCCTGCCGTTCGGACAGGTAGTAAGTGCCGTCTTCGTTGATCGTATGGGTCGGATCGTCGATCAGGCGGATGTAGTCGGCAATGTCCTGGGCGGGCCAGCGGCGGCTCATCAGCTTTTCGCGGGCCTCGGCGGCATCGGCAGAAGCGCGGATCGTGGCG
>JBCDED010000039.1:0-36098 GCA_039179985.1 Pseudomonadota bacterium | reverse complement strand
CCCACGCGTCCATCCAAAGCCGACGGGATCAACGCGTGGGTTTCACCCACCCTACGGATTTTTCTAACAAGGGCTCAGACCGGACAATCGTGTCGCATGGTTTCAGAGCCCCGTTTCGGCCTCGATCTCTTTTCGGGATTTGCGTTCGCGTTCGGTGGCCGACTTCAGCTGGCCACAGGCGGCCATGATGTCTTCGCCGCGCGGGGTACGGATGGGGCTGGCATACCCGGCTTTGTAGATGATGTCGGCGAAGGCCTGAATCTGGTCCCACTCACTGCGCTCATGCGGCGCGCCCGGCCATTCGTTGAAGGGGATCAGGTTGATCTTGGCCGGGATACCCTTGATCAGTTGCACAAGGCGGCGGGCGTCTTCATCGGTGTCGTTTACATCCTTGAGCATCACGTACTCAAAGGTAATGCGTTCAGAGTTCGACGCCTTGGGGTATTCGCGCAGGGCATCGAGCAAGGCGGCGATGTTCCACTTGCGATTGATCGGCACGAGCTTGTCGCGCACGTCATCCGTCGTGGCGTGGAAGCTGACGGCCAGCATGCAGCCGATTTCCTCGGCTGTGCGCGCGATTTCCGGCACGACGCCCGAGGTCGACAAAGTGATCCGCCGACGGCTGAGCGAAATGCCCTCGCCATCCATAGCGATCTGCATGGCGTCGCGCACGCCTTCAAAATTATAGAGCGGCTCACCCATGCCCATCAGGACGATGTTCGACAAAAGACGTGGGCCGGTTTCACCCGTGCCGACGCCGGGCTCGGGCCATTCTTCCAGATCGTCCCTGGCCACCATGATCTGACCAACGATCTCGCCCGCCGTGAGGTTCCGCACGAGCTTTTGTGTGCCCGTATGGCAGAACGAACAGGTCAGCGTGCAGCCCACCTGGCTGGAAATGCAAAGCGTGCCGCGATCTTCCTCGGGGATGTAGACGACCTCGACCTCATGACCGCCCGCGATGCGGACCAGGTATTTGCGCGTGCCGTCGGCGCTGACTTGACGGCTGACGACCTCGGGCACCGCGATCACGAATTTTTCGGCCAGATGCGCCCGGTAGTCTTTCGAAAGATTCGTCATAGCTGCAAAATCGCGGACGCCCCAGTGGTAGACCCACTGCCAGATCTGGTTGGTCCGCATCTTGGCCTGTTTTTCCGGCGTGCCTGCCGCGACCAGCGCTTCACGCAGCCCTGCGCGTGTGAGACCGACAAGGTTCACAGGTCCCTCCGGCAGTTTCCGGGGGATCGTCAGAACGTCTTGAGTGACAGGCGCAGTGGCCGGCATATGAAAAGCTCCAGCGGCGGGATGCGCTCAGATATAGGAATTCACACCGCGCGCCAACACCCTACCTGATCAAAAGCAGACTAGGGGCGGACCTAGGGCAACGGTCGCCTTGATCAGCTCGCACAGCGCTTGGCGGCTTCTTCCGTCGCGGCCGTAAACCCGATCAGCGAGAACGTGTCCTTCGTCGTGGTGCCCCGTTCGGACCGCCCGGTCACAACGGCATCGACACCTGCCTTGAGGGCCGCGACGATCGCTGCGTCGGCACTGCCGTCGGTCGCCCAGGCCCATTCGTCCTGAACCTTCGGCAGCTCGTAGTCCTTGCCGCCAACGCTCAGGCTAACCGGACGATCGGTCGCGAACGGGTAGCCACCCGTAAACGAGACCTCGGCTGCCACATCCTTGTCGGGACGCCAGCGCACGAAAAGCAGGATCTGCCCCCGGCGAACTTCGACCGACTGGCCGCCGCGCGTGTTAACCGTTTCTTTCGGTTGCGCCGCGACCCAGCATTCCTTTGGATTGCTCTCCACAAACACGCTCCAGTTCTCGAGCGTCGCAACGCTATCGCTGCCTTCCTGTGCCCAGGCGGCGCCTGTCAGGGCAATCGCCGCAACGGCGGCTGAGAATAAAGCTGACTTCATCACCGGTGCCTCTTTGGTTCTGCGCCCGGTTCCGCGACCGCCGTCTTTGTGCGGCTGGGTCGGGTCGCCGGGGGAATTCACTCTCGACAATCACAGGTTTACGTGATTTGCCGCGGCTCCAAAAGACCCGTTGGCGGATTTTCGCGGGTCAAATGCAAAATGTGAAAGGCCCCCTGGCGATGTCCGACGCGGTTCCCTTTGCAGAAATCTGGCGCGGCGACTTTCTGGAGAGCATTCATCGCGGTCACGCGGTCATTTGCGACGATACGGGGCAGATTGTCACGGCCTGGGGAAATCCGGATCTGGTGATCCTGCCCCGGTCGTCTGCCAAGATGATACAGGCGCTGCCTTTGATCTCCAGTGGGGCTGCCGCGTCGGTGGGGCTGACGACCGAGCACCTGGCGCTGGCCTGCGCCAGTCACCAGGGAGCGCCCATACACACCGACCGCGTGACAGCCTGGCTGACAGACATCGGATTGACCGATGAAGATCTCATCTGCGGGCCGCAGATGCCGCGCGCGGTAGAAGACCGCGATATCCTGATCCGCGCAGGTCAGACCCCACGGCGGGTGCACAACAACTGTTCCGGCAAGCATGCAGGTTTTCTTACGCTTGCCCGCCATATCGGCGCAGGCAGCGACTACGGCGATCCGGTGAAGCCCGTGCAAAAGGCCGTAAAGACGGCGTTTGAGGAGGTCACTGGCGCCGCGACCCCAGGGTTTGGCATCGACGGCTGCTCGGCTCCTAACTTTGCAACCACGCTCCACGCGTTCGCCCGGGCCCTGGCCTGGTTCGCCAGCGCCGCCGACCGGCCCGGGGCGAACGCAAAAGCGGCGGTTTCGCTGGTTGACGCCATGTGCAGCCATCCAGAACTGGTGGCGGGCGAAGATCGCGCCTGCACCGATCTGATGCGCGCCATGGGCGGCCGCGTGGCGCTCAAGACCGGGGCCGAAGGTGTCTTTGCGGCGATCCTGCCCGATCAGAAGCTTGGGATCGCAGTCAAGGCCGCCGACGGGGCCACACGCGCAGCCGAGACCGCTATTTGTGCTTTGCTCGTCCGTTGCGGCGCCCTGGAGGCGGAGCACCCGGCAACACGGCACTATATGACACCGGATATCACAAACTGGGACGGGCTCGTCACCGGATTCATGCGGCCAGACCCCGCACTCTTCTCCGCTTAGGCAGGACCGCCGCTGCGAACATCGCCCACCCGAGCAGACCCTGCGTGTGCACAGCGATGCTGTGCTTCGCGGTGAAGGTCATCAGTTGCAGAACCTCCAGCGGATTGGGCGGCGGGCCCACGACGACCTGCGCCGGCAGACCGTCCATGATCAAGCGGAAATACGTGTAGTAGACCTGCGGAGACAGCCAGATGAAATCGTAGAACAACCCCAACGCCAGTAGGATCCGCAGCGCAATGTGGAGATGCCGTCCCGCAGCGCGCTGCACCCTGAGAAGCCCGAACCCCATAGCAAGCGACAGCGCCGCCAGCCCGGCCCGCCCGAAATTGGTCAGGTGAAAAAATGTGTCGTCGGCATACACGTGCAGACCCAATCAACCCCCTACTCCCGGCACAGATACTAGCATAAGGGCCGCGGAAAATCGCCTCTGCGGTGGGATCGCAGAGAGACACCCGCCCTACTACTGCTCAAGAATTGAGCAAATGCTCCGTGTTCGACGTGTTTTGGCTGGGCGAACATCCTCCCGGCGGGTCCGTTCGAGAGCCGGTTACGCAGTACGGAACTCCGCCCGCGGGATCCCTTGCAAGAACAAGAGCGCCGTCAGATCTCCGTGGTTGATGCGCACGGGCGCTTCCGCCGCGACTGCCGGTTTTGCGTGCAGCGCCACGCCCAGACCCGCCGCATGGATCATTCCCAGATCGTTCGCGCCGTCGCCGACCGCCACCGCCTCTTGAGGTTCTATGCCGAGCGTGCCGCTGATTTCCGTCAGGGCCGCCACCTTGGCGTCGCGGCCCAGGATCGGCTCGGCCACTTCTCCGGTCAGGTGGCCATCCTTGATGATCAGCGTGTTAGCCCGGTTTTCGTCGAAACCAAGCCACTGAGCCACCTGCGACGTAAAGGCCGTGAAACCTCCCGACACAAGCGCCGTATGCACCCCCCGCGCCCGAAGCGTGGCCAGTAGCGTCTTTGCGCCGGCCGCCAGCGTGATCCGATTGGTCAGCGCGTCCGCAATCACCCCGACCTCCAGCCCCTCAAGAAGCGCAACGCGCGCCCGGAGAGCCTCTTTGAAATCAAGTTCGCCGTTCATGGCCCGCGCCGTGATGCCGCGCACCTCGTCACCCACCCCCGCCTCGTCCGCCAGTTCGTCGATGCATTCCTGAACGATCACCGTGCTGTCCATATCGGCGAGCAGAAGTCTTTTGCGCCGCTTCGCCGCTTCGGTGATCGCCAGATCGGCCCCCATGCCCTGCACGTCGGACCAGACTGCCACGTGGTTCCCGGGCAGCGCCGGCACCGCGAATTCGGCCGCCTCACCCTGTGACAGCCAGACGACGTCGCCGCCGCCCCAGGCATCGCGCAAAGACCCGACGAGCGCGGGGTCAAGCGGGTGTTTCGCGGGGTCCGCAATCAGGGAAACGACAAGGGCCATAGGTGCGCTCCGGCGGTTTCGGGCGCGCCCTCTAAAGCACGACGGGCTACCGGTGGCCAGCCTTGGTCTGGCAGGCACGTGACCGTGGAATTGCCGGTTGCCTGACTCGCGTCCGGCGCCTATACGCGTCTGTGGGACACCCCTCCCCAACGAGGGGCGCATATCTGTAAGGATATTCACAGATGGACACGACCACACCGGCGACGCGGCCGGACAATCCGCGTTTTTCTTCTGGCCCCTGCGCCAAACCCCCCACTTTTTCGCTGGACAAGCTGTCGGACGCGCCCCTTGGCAGGTCGCACCGGGCCGCGGTCGGCAAGGCAAAGCTGAAGGCCGCGATCGAGGGAACGCGCGAGGTGCTTGGCGTCCCCGCCGAGTACCGCATCGGAATCGTACCCGCCTCGGACACGGGCGCGTATGAGATGGCGATGTGGAGCCTTCTGGGCGAACGCCCCGTCGAAACGGTGGCCTGGGAAAGCTTTGGCGCTGGCTGGGTCACGGACGCCGTGAAGCAGCTGAAACTTGATGCCACTGTGCATGAGGCGCCCTACGGCCAGATCGTCGATATGGCGGCGCTCAACTACGACCACGACGTCTGCTTTACCTGGAATGGCACCACCAGCGGCGTGCGTATGCCGTCGGGTGCGGCCATACCCGGGGAACGGGGCGGTCTGACACTGTGCGATGCGACCTCGGCGGCATTTGCGCAGGATCTGCCCTGGGACAAGCTCGATGTGACGACCTTCAGCTGGCAGAAGGTGCTTGGCGGCGAAGCGGCGCACGGCATGCTGATTCTGAGCCCGCGCGCCGTGGCGCGGCTGGAAAGCTACGCACCTCCCTGGCCGCTGCCCAAGATCTTCCGGCTCACTAAAGGCGGCAAACTGAACGAGGGCATCTTTGAAGGTGCTACGATCAACACACCGTCCATGCTGGCGGTGGAAGACTATCTTCACAGCCTCGACTGGGCGCGCGGCGTTGGGGGGCTTACCGGTCTCATGGCCCGTGCCGATGCCAATGCCGCGACCGTGCATGCCTTTGTGGAGCACCGCGACTGGGTTCAGAACCTTGCTGAAGATCCCGCCACATGGTCGAACACCAGCGTGTGCCTGAAGTTCACCGATTCGCGCATCACCGACGGCTCTGCTTTTGCAAAGGCCGTAGCCAAACGGCTGGAGGCCGAAGGCGTGGCGCTGGATATCGGCGGCTACCGCGATGCCCCTCCGGGTCTTCGGATCTGGTGCGGCGGCACGGTTGAGACCTCGGACATTGCGGCGCTCTTGCCCTGGCTCGACTGGGCGTTTCACGCCGAGATCGCAGCACAAGCCGAAGCCGCCTGAGACCTGGCCCCCCGCAGGTAGTGGGGCGCTTCCATCCCATCCCGTACCACCAGAGGTACCCCGACAAGACAGGAGCCCACCATGGCCCCCAAAGTGCTCGTCTCTGACAAGCTTTCCCCGACCGCCGTCCAGATCTTCCGCGACCGCGGCATCGAGGTTGACTTCGAACCCGACCTCGGCAAGGACAAAGAGCGCCTGCAAGAGGTGATCGGCCAGTACGATGGTCTGGCTATCCGCTCGGCCACGAAGGTAACCGAAAAACTGCTGACCTCGGCCGATAAACTCAAGGTCGTGGGCCGCGCCGGGATCGGTGTCGACAACGTCGATATTCCGGCCGCCTCGAAGAAAGGCGTGATCGTTATGAACACGCCTTTCGGCAACTCGATCACCACCGCCGAGCACGCCATCGCCATGATGTTCGCCGTGGCGCGCCAGATCCCCGAGGCCAGCGCCTCGACCCATGCGGGCAAATGGGAAAAGTCCCGTTTCATGGGCACCGAACTGACTGGCAAGACCCTTGGCGTCATCGGCGCGGGCAACATCGGATCGATCGTCTGCGAACGCGCGCTTGGCCTGAAGATGAAGGTGCTCGCTTACGATCCTTTCCTCAGCGAAGAACGCGCCACCAGGATCGGCGTGACCAAGGTGGATCTGGATGATCTGCTGGCACGCGCCGATGTGATCACACTGCACGTGCCGCTGACGGACAAGACCAAAAGCATCATCTCGGCCGAGGCGATTGCGAAGATGAAAACGGGCGTGCGCATCGTAAATTGCGCCCGCGGCGGCCTTGTCGACGAGGCGGCACTGGCCGAAGCTCTGCAATCGGGCCAGGTGGCCGGCGCGGCATTTGATGTTTTCGAAACGGAACCGGCCACCGAAAGCCCGCTCTTCGGCCTGCCGAACGTGGTCGTTACTCCGCACCTTGGGGCCTCGACGACCGAAGCACAGGAAAACGTCGCGCTCCAGGTGGCCGAGCAGATGTCGGACTACCTCATGACCGGCGCTGTGCAGAACGCGCTGAACATGCCATCGGTCACGGCAGAGGAAGCGGCGGTCATGGGGCCGTGGCTGAAGCTGGCAGAGCACCTTGGCGCCTTCATCGGCCAGCTGACGGGCGAACCGATCGAGGCGATCAACGTGCTCTATGACGGGACCGTAGCAGAGATGAACCTCGATGCCCTTGGCTGCGGGATCATCGCCGGGATCATGAAGGCGACGAATCCTGATGTGAACATGGTCAGCGCGCCCGTCATCGCCGCCGAGCGCGGCATCAAAATGAGCCGGACGACTCAGGCCAAATCCGGTGTTTTTGAGGCCTATATCAAGGTTACCGTGGTCACGGGTCAGCGCGAACGCTCGATTGCGGGCACCGTCTTCTCCGACGGTAAGCCACGCTTCATCCAGATAAAGGGCATCAACATAGACGCCGAGATCGGGCGACACATGCTCTACACTACGAACGAGGATATTCCGGGCATCATTGGGACGCTCGGTGTGACCATGGGCGAAAACGGCGTGAACATCGCGAACTTCACCCTTGGCCGTTCGGACCGTGGTGCGGAGGCGATTGCGCTCCTTTATATCGATGACCCGGTGCCTGAGCCGATCCTTGATAAGTTGCGGGCCACTGGGATGTTCCAAAGCGTTCAGCCTTTGGAATTCTCGGTCGCCTGACTTAGCTGATGCACGGCCCGGGGCACAGCGCCCCGGACCATCTAATGACGAAAAGCTCCGCCATGACCATATATGCTATCGGCGACATACACGGTCAGCTCGACGCGCTGAAACGGACCCATGATCGCATCGATAGGGACCGCACAGCCGAGGGCGCCGGCAGAGCGCCCATCGTGCACGTGGGCGACTTCGTCGACCGGGGACCAAACGTGCGCGGCACGCTCGATTATATGATCGCGCGTCAGGCGCAGGGAGCCGGGGATATTAACCTGAAAGGCAACCACGACCGGATGATGGCGACCTTTCTGGAGCCCGAGCGGCGGGACGACCCCCTGCGCGGCGATCTCTTCTGGCTCGACGATCCCCTTGGCGGGCGGCCATCGCTGGCCTCTTACGGCGTCGACGTGGGCCGCTTGCGCCGCATCGCACGCATTCACAAGGACGCCCGCGCGGCCGTCCCGCAAGCCCATCTGGACTTTTTACGCGACCTGCGCGTGACCCATGCCGCGCCGGGGCTTTTCTTTTGTCACGCGGGCGTGCGCCCCGGCGTCCCACTGACCGAACAGGCCGAAGACGACCTGGTCTGGATCCGGCGCGAGTTTCTCGACAGCGACGCCGACCACGGCGCGCTGATCGTCCACGGCCACACTCCGGTGGAGGCGGTCATGCATGCCGGGAACCACCTCAACATAGACACAGGCGCCGGCTACGGGCGGCCCCTGTCCGCGGTCGTCATTGAAGGCACCGACGTATTCGAGGTAACCGAGTCGGGGCGCGTGCCGTTGCCCTCACCCCTGTGAGGCGTCCAGACGCGCCAGCGCGAAAGCCTCTTTCAGTGCGTCGCGGTCGCCGATGTGGTTGGCCAGAACCAGCACAATGCGCGCGTTGAGCGCGTGGCTTTCCTCAAGACTCAGATCCCGGTGGGCCGCCAGAAGATCGGCAAAGGTCCCGTCGGCATCGTTGAGATTCGGCGTTGTGATCAGGCTCATATCGCGCCCTCCAATACCCCGCGAAGCGCCGCATCCACCGCGCCGGGCGCGGGGTCGATGAACCGCGCGGCGATCACCTGGTCGGGCCGGATCACATAGACGGCTTGCCGCACGTCGCTCAGATAGCGCGCGCGTATCTCGTCGTTCATCTCCGGCTCGAAAGCTCCGGGATAGCGGCAATTCAACGCCATGACGCGGATGTCCCGGCCCAACTCGTCAAGGAGCCAGCCATTGCCCTGGGGCGCGTCAGGTGCGACGGCGCCGGGGCGGCTGATTGGGGGCAAGCGCGGATCGTCGGGCCCTTTGCTGGGGTAGACGCAGGGCGTCGACAGCCGCCCGGAATTCACCATCGACCGGGCAAAGGGCGCTGCGGCGGCCAGTTCCAGCGTCTGGTCACGGAAAAGCCGCTCGATCCCTTCGGCGGGCGTCATGAACCGCGTGGCGCGGGACGAATTTTGGATGTTTTCATCTGCGCCAAAGGTCCGTTCTCGGTCGTAGCTTTCCAGCAGAGCGGGCCCAGCCGCGCCCGACAATGCCGCCGCCAGCTTCCAGCCAAGGTTGTCGACGTCCTGCAACCCGCCATTGCCACCGCGCGCGCCAAAGGGGCTGACCACATGGGCGCTGTCGCCCACAAAGATCACCCGGTCATGGACGAACCCGTCCAGCCGCCGACATTGAAAGGTGTAGACGCTGACCCAGTCGAGCCGAAAATCCGAATGTCCCACAACTTTCTCGATCCGCGGGATCACGGCTTCGGGCCGCCGCTCCTTTTCGGGGTCCGCGTCCCAGCCAAGCTGCAGGTCGATGCGGTAGATGTTGTCGGGCTGCTTGTGCAAAAGCGCCGACTGCCCGTTGTGAAAGACGGGTTCGAACCAGAAACGGCGCTCGGAGGGAAACTCCGCCGTCATTTCGATATCCGCGATCAAGAACCGTTCTTCAAAGGTTTCGCCTGCGAAATCGAGCCCCAGCATCGCGCGAATGGGCGACCGCGCCCCGTCGCAGGCAAGAAGATAGTCGCATTCCAGCGCATACTCTCCATCCGGCGTCTCCACATCAACGATGACGCCCCCCGGCATACTGTGGGTGTGGACAACGCGGTTCTTAAACCGCAGGTCGATCAGATCGTTTTCCTGGCACGCGGCGACCATGAACTCTTCAACGTAGTATTGCTGGAGATTGATGAAGGCGGGCATCTTGTGCCCGCTCTCCGGAAGCAAGTCGAAATTGAAGACCTCCTTGTCGCGGTAAAAGGTCCGGCCCACATGCCAGGTGACCCCCTTGGCCACCGCCGGGTCCGCGATTCCGAGGCGGTCGAATATCTCAAGGCTGCGTTTCGACCAACAGATCGCCCGGCTGCCCACCGAAACGACGTTGTTGTCGTCCAACACGACCGAGCGCTGCCCGTGGTTGGCCAGTTCCAGCGCCATGGCAAGCCCGATCGGCCCCGCGCCCACGATTACCACTGGATGGCGCGGTTCGGCTGCTTTCAGGCCGGGCGGCGGGATGTACTCGAACGGGGTGTAGTCATAGGCCATCAGCGGGCGCCCCTGAAATAGGCCTCGGCGGTAGGCGCCCGGCCATGAACGAGGTGAAAATCGTCCAGCTGCGGTGGCGCGAGGCCGGCGTCCTGCAATTGCACATGGGCCTGTCCGCGGTGATGTATCTGGTGCTGGAAAAGATGGAGGAGGAGCGCGCCGACCTCTTCTTCGGTCTCGCCGTCCCGGCGTTCGGTCCGGCGCACCTCAACCAGTGTGTCCGGTGTCACGGACCTGCAGAACTGCGCCAACCGTTCATCGGCACGGGCCTGCAGCAGACCAAGGGCGGTCGCGTCTTCCACATCGTCGCGCTGATAGACCGCGCGACCCTGTCCGCCGTCCTCCAGCGCGTCGATATAGTAGAGATCGACTTCGTAAATATGATTGAGCGTCCGGCAGAGCGATGGGAAGAACCCGGGCCGTTCAGCCAGAAACGCCCCGGGCGGCAGCGCACCGAGAGCGGCGTAGAAGGTGGCATTTGCCCAGGCGTTGTTCAGGGCCATCTGAAGATAGGGTGTCATGGGTGGCCCCTTTCGCTCTCTTGCCGTCACCCCTGCAGCGCCGCCCACATGTCCTTGTCGCGGGCAGCCGTCCAGACGCGCGGCATGTCGATCCCGCGCGCTTCATCATAGGCGCGCGAGACGTTGAAGGGGAGGCAGTGTTCATAAATTGCGAAATCCGAGAATTTCGGGTCGCAGACGGCCCGCACGTCTTGCCAGGCCTCTTTCAAATCGCCGCCCCTGGCTGCAACGCGGGCTGCAGGGGCGAAGGTGGAGTCGACGAAATCCCGCGTACTCTCGATGGCGGCCGTCACCACCTCGTCGCCGACGAGGGCATCTCCCCGCCCCGGCGCGATGGCCCGCGGCTGGAAGGAGGCGATATTGTCCAGGGTTGTCCCCCAGTCGGTCAGGTGTCCGTCGCCACAGTAACAGGCAGAGTGGTACTCAACGATATCGCCGGTGAACATCACCTCTTCATCGGGCACCCAGACCACCGCATCGCCCGCGGTATGGGCGCGGCCCAGATGCATGATATCCACGCGGCGTTTGCCGAGATAGACGGTCATAGCCTCGCTGAAGGTGGTCGTTGGCCAGGTGAGCCCCGGGATTTCCTCGTGCCCCTCGAAAAGCCGCGGGAAGCGATCGAACTCGCTATCCCAATCTTCCTGCCCACGCTCAACCACCATGGTCCGCGCCGTGTCGGACATTATCACCTGCTCGGCGCCATAAGCGCTGGCGCCAAGGACGCGCACGGCGTGGTAATGGGTCAGAACCAGGTGGCTGATCGGCTTTTCGGTAACGCTCTTGACCGCCTCGATCACCTTCCGCGCCAGCCGCGGCGTGGCCTGCGCCTCGATCACCATGACGCTGTCGTCTCCGATAATCACGCCCGAGTTCGGGTCGCCCTCCGCCGTAAAAGCATAGAGCCCGTCACCGATCTGCGTGAAACTTGTCGCTTTCTCGGTCAGATCCCCCGCGCTGGCAAAGGACTTGGTCATGGTGTCTCTCCCTCGGGGCGAAACGTCTGGGCAATCTCGCCAAAAATCGAACGGCCCTCGGCGTCTTCCATCCAGATGCGCACATGGTCACCGGCTCGCAGGAAGGGCGTGCGCGCCGCGCCATGTTCGATCACTTCCACCATACGCTGTTCGGCGATGCAGGAATATCCGGTGCCACCGTCCGCCACCGGCTGGCCCGGACCGCCGCTTGCGTCGCGGTTAGAGACGGTCCCCGAGCCGATGATGGTTCCAGCCGCAAGGTGCCGCGTCTTGGCGGCATGGGCAATGAGCGTCGGGAAATCGAAGGTCATATCGACGCCGGCACCCGCCCGTCCGAAGGCTTCGCCGTTCAAGTCCACATTCAACGTGCCGTTCAGCTTGCCGCCGTCCCATCCGGACAGAACATCCGGTGTCACCGCAACGGGCGCCATGGCCGAAGCGGGTTTTGACTGCACAAAGCCGAAGCCTTTCGACAATTCCGCCGGGATCAGCCCCCTGAGCGACACATCGTTGATCAGCGTTACATACCGGATGAATTCGCCAGCCCGGTCGGCGGGTGTGCCCATGGGCACGAACGTTGTGATCACCGCGACCTCGGCTTCGAAATCCACCCCCCAGTCCGGATCGCCGGAAATATCTGCCGTGGGCGCCAGAAACCCGTCAGAGCCGCCCTGGTACATCAGCGGATCGGTCCAGAAGCTTTGCGGCATCTCGGCCCCACGGGCACGGCGCACCAGATCCACGTGGTTCACGTAGGCCGACCCATCGAGAAACTGGTAAGCGCGCGGCAGGGGGGCAAGGCAGCAAGACGGATCGAAACGCTGCGCTGCGACCTCGGCGGTCACCGCGTCATGGTCGAGCGCCATCTGCAGATTTCGAAAGGTAGCTGGGTGGCAGACCGACAGATCCTCGGACACAACGACAAGGCGTCCGTCGGGCAAGCCATCGTTCAGCGTCGCCACCTTCATGGGTCAGTCCCCTTCCCGGTCCCGCTTACGCTTTTGCAGCCATTTGAAACCAGCGTAGAAGACCGCGAAAATGACCGTCCAGAATAGAATATCGACGATCATTCCTTTTCTCCCGGTGTGCCGTCGAACTTCTTCGTCAGCCCAGTCCAGCAGTCGATGTAATCGTCCTGCAGCGGGGCTTCCCGGGCCGCGAAAGCCGTCAGGTGCTGGGGAAATCGCGTCTCGAACATGAACGACATGGTGTTGGCGAGATACTTCGGCTCCATGGGTTCGCGGCTCGCGCCCTCAAAAGCGGGCCCGTCGGGTCCGTGCGGCAGCATCATGTTGTGCAGGCTCATGCCGCCGGGCACGAAGCCCTCGGGTTTGGCATCGTAGATACCAAAGATGTTGCCCATGAGTTCAGACATGATGTTCTTGTGGTACCACGGCGGGCGGAATGTGTTTTCGGCAACCATCCACCGGTCGCGGAAGAGCACAAAGTCGATGTTGGCCGTACCCTCGACACCGGAGGGTGCGGTCAGCACGGTAAAGATCGACGGGTCCGGGTGGTCGAACAGGATCGCGCCCACGGGGCTGAAGGTTTTCAGGTCGTATTTCGACGGCGCATAGTTGCCGTGCCAGGCCACCACGTCGAGCGGGCTGTGCCCAATCTCGGTGACATGAAAACCGCCGCACCATTTGACGACTACGCGCGACGGCGTCTCACGATCCTCGAAAGCTGCGACCGGCGTCTTGAAATCGCGGGGGTTGGCAAGGCAGTTCGCACCGATGGGCCCGCGGCTCGGCAAGTCGAACTTGGCGCCGTAATTCTCGCAGACAAATCCGCGCGCGGGCCCGTCCAGAAGGTCGACGCGAAACACCATGCCGCGCGGCAGGATCGCGATTTCCTGGGGTTCGAGGTCGATGACGCCCATCTCCGTGGCAAACCGCAGCCGCCCTTCCTGCGGCACGATCAAAAGCTCGCTGTCTGCGGAATAGAAATAATCATCCGTCATCGAGGCTGTAATCAGATAGATATGCGCAGCCATACCGACCTGCGTATTCACATCGCCCGCCGTGGTCATTGTGCGCATACCGGTCAGGAAGGTCAGCGGCCTGTCCTCGTGCGGCACCGGGTCCCAGCGGTACTGGCCGAGGCTGATCACATCATCCTGCACATGGGGCGCAGTCCTAAAGTAGGGCAGGTCAATCTTGTCAAAGCGGCCCGTGTGCTTGACCGATGGGCGGATGCGGTAGCACCACGTGCGTTCGTTCTGGCCGCGCGGCGCGGTGAACGGCGTGCCCGAAAGTTGTTCAGCGTAAAGCCCGTAGTTGCAGCGCTGTGGCGAGTTCTGCCCCTGCGGCAGGGCGCCGGGCAGCGCCTCGGTCTCGAAGTCATTGCCGAAGCCGGGCATGTAACCTTCGTGAGGGCCAGCACCGGACGGGGCGCGGACCATCCCTTGCGGGAGCGTCTGGGTGTTCATGGCGAATCCTCCAAGCGCCACCGGGGGCGCGACCCGAAGATATCGTTGCGTTTGCAACGACGTCAAGCGGGTGGGTGCGGCGGCGCGAAAAACCTCCTCTTAACGAGATCATTTGCTACCCTGGGGTCAACCCGAGTCAAAAGCCTTTTCGGAGCCCGCCATGCCTGTGTTTCGCGCAAAGCCCATCTGCTTGCTGGCCGCCCTCGCGGTCATCGTCGCCCCGACGACCCTTGCCAGCGCCGACGAGCAGGCAGCGGTCAACGGCTGCATCGACCGCCTTCGCGAAGAAGGCGGCCCGGACGGGCAGTCGGGCGAAGTGATCAGTCAAGATTTCTCGGAAGCCGGAACGCTGGTGATGCTGAAAGACGCGAGCGGCAAGATATGGCGCTGTATCGGATACTCCGACGGCACCGTGGGTGAGTTCTCCGCCGAAACGCCTGCTGACGATGGCGCAGGCGCCATTGGCGGCGGACCGACAAATTCCGAAGAGCGTGTCCGGTTCCAGCCCGGCGCCAGCGGCGCCACACTGGTCGGTGATCTCACCTCCAGCAGTTCAGTGCGCTACCTGTTGGGCGCAAAGAGCGAACAGTCTCTCGACGTCAAGCTGACCGGGAACTCGGAATTCCTGAACTACACTATCTATCTGCCGGACGGTAACATCCTCTTTGAATCGAGCCAGGGCGGCTACGACTACCGCGGCCGTCTTTTCGAGACCGGCGACCATGTGGTCGAGGTCTTCTACAACGGCGATGTCGGCACATCGGGCAGCTACGAACTGATGGTGACCATAGACTAGGGTCTAGCCGCGGGGCACGTATTCTCGCCCGTCCCGGTCCCAGATGGCGCGGGCCTCGTCCCAACTGGGACTGGCGTCGGCCAGGTATCCGATCGTTTTGCCCGTGGCGATGCCCGAGAAGGCTTTCATCGCCGTAAGATGCTTTGGCATGGTCAGATAGCGCCGCATGGCCGCAGGGCTTTCCCAGACTGTCAGCGTATGGTGCACGCCCCGAATCGTTCGGGCCGAGGCCGAGAGACACCCGGGCGCGCCCTGCGCTTCGGCCATGGCGGGAACGGCCAGTGCCCAGAACCGGGGCGCGTGCCAGAGTTGCTTGAGCCTGAGGCCCGTGATTGAGACGTACACCTGCGACATACCAGCAAAGTTAGAAGCTCTAACTTTTACGTCAAGCCAGCGTCTGGCAGCGGCGCCTTAAGTCCAATCGAGCACGACCTTGCCCGAGGCCCCAGACCGCATGGCGGCAAATCCCTGCTCGAAGTCGTCCACGCTGAAGCGGTGGGTAATCACCTTGCTTACGTCGAGGCCGTTTTCCAGCATCGCGATCATCTTGTACCAGGTCTCGAAAATCTCTCTTCCGTAGACTCCCTTGATCGTGATCGCCTTAAAAACGATGCGCGACCAGTCTACCGGGCTTTTGCCCGGCGGGATGCCAAGAAGGGCGATCCGCCCTCCCATGACCAGCGCCTCCACCATCTGGTCGAGCGCCGCCTGACTGCCTGACATCTCAAGCCCCACGTCGAAACCCTCTCGCATGCCAAGCGCGGGGATTACGTCGGCCAGACTTTCCTTGGCCACATTGACGGGACGCACGTCGGCCACGTCTTCCGCCAGCGCCAGGCGGTCCGGGTTGATATCGGTGATGACCACGTGACGCGCGCCTGCGTGTCGGGCGACGGCGGCGGCCATGATGCCGATGGGACCGGCGCCGGTGACCAGCACGTCTTCGCCAATCAGATCAAAGCTGAGCGCCGTATGCACCGCGTTTCCCAAGGGATCGAGGATTGCACCAATGTCGTCGTCGATGGCTTCGGGCAACGGGACGGCGTTGAAGGCGGGCAGTGCGAGATACTCGGCGAAGGCGCCGGGTTCATTGACACCGATGCCACGCGTCTCGGGGTCGAGGTGGAACTTTCCGGCCCGCGACTGACGCGAGGACTTGCCGATCAGATGGCCTTCGCCCGAGACACGCTGGCCAGGCGTCAGCCCCTCGACCGCTTTGCCCATATCCACGATCTCGCCAGCAAACTCATGGCCGGTGATCAGCGGAATCGGGACCGTCTTCTGTGCCCAGTCGTCCCAGTTCCAGATGTGAACGTCGGTGCCGCAGATCCCCGTCTTCCTGATCCGGATCAGCACGTCTTCGTCGCCGATGTCGGGCACCGGGCGCCGCTCCATCCAGAGACCGGGCTCAGGCCGGGCTTTGACCAACGCCATCATGGTGTTCGTCACGACAAAACCCCCGTATCGCGGCCCGCGGTCTTGAAAGCCGCGAGGGCCTGATCAAGGTCTTCGCGCGTGAGTGCGGCGTTCATCTGCGTCCGGATGCGCGCCTGTCCCTTGGGAACCACGGGGTAAAAGAACCCCGAGACGTAAACCCCAAGCTCAAACAGTCGCGCCGCCATGGCCTGCGCCGCCTGCGCCTCGCCCAGCATCACCGGAATGATCGGATGTTCGCCTGGCAGAAGGTCGAAACCGGACTCGGCCAGCCCCGCGCGCCAGTAGGCTGCATTCGCAAAAAGCTGCGCGCGCAGATCGTCGCCCGCCTCCACCAGATCGAGCGCGGTAAGACCGGCGGCCACGATCGCAGGCGGCAGCGAGTTTGAGAAAAGATAGGGCCGCGCCCGCTGGCGCAGAAGATCGATGACGGGCTGCGCGCCTGCGATATAGCCCCCGATCGCCCCACCGAGCGCCTTGCCCAGCGTCCCGGTCAGAACATCCGCCTTGACGCCGAAATGGGCAGGCGTCCCCCGGCCCTGCGGCCCCATGAAGCCCGTGGCATGGCAATCGTCGACCATGACCTGAGCGCCGTATTTGTCGGCAAGCGTGCGAATGTCCGGCAGGTTCGCCAGGTAACCGTCCATTGAAAAGACGCCGTCTGTCGCGATCATGATGAACCGCGCGCCGTCCGACTTCGCTGCCTGCAACTGGCGCTCAAGGTCTGCAATGTCCGAGTTTGCGTAGCGGTACCGGCGCGCCTTGCACAAACGTATCCCATCAATGATCGAGGCGTGGTTCAAGGCGTCGCTGACAATCGCATCCTCAGGCCCAAGCAAAGGCTCAAAAAGTCCGCCGTTGGCATCAAAGCACGCGGCAAAGAGGATCGCGTCATCAAGGCCAAGGAACTGCGCCAGCCGCTGCTCGAGCGCGCGGTGCAAGTCTTGGGTACCGCAGATAAAACGCACCGAGGCCATGCCAAAGCCGTGGTCGTCGAGCGCGCCCTTCGCCTTGGCAATCAGGGCGGGGTGGTCCGCCAGACCGAGGTAATTGTTGGCGCACAGGTTTATCACATCCTTGCCCGCCACATCCACATGGGCAGACTGAGGCGAGGTGATCAGGCGTTCGCGCTTGGTCAGGCCTTCGCTGTCGATGGCGCCGAGCGTTTCGGTGACATGGGTCAGAAATGCGTCCACGGGGCCCTCCTTTCGGATGGATATCCATTATAGCACAATATATGTCAACAAAACAGATACGTTTTAACGGAACACTTCCGCTTTTTTATCCGTGAACGATCAAGAGCGCCATGGCCTTGCCTTTGGGTGCCCGGATAGCGTGGGGCGCATCGGCGGCATATCTGGCGGTATCCCCGGCGCCCAGCATCTCGCTCTCCTCGCCCGAAGTAACCTCAATCGTGCCGCTGAGAACCGTCAGCTGCTCTCGCGTCCCGCCATCATGGGGGTCGCTTTCGAGCGCGCCGCCTTTTTCAAAGGCCAACTCATAGACCTCATGCTTCCCTACGGTTTCAGGCGGCGACAGGATGCGGATGCTGCACCCCTGGCCATGGCCCGCAATGGTGGGGGCCTCATCGGCTTTCAGAATCTCGATTTGCGGGCGTGCGCTTTGCGCGTCGATAATGCCTGCGAAATCCACGCCAAGCGCCTGTGTCAGGTTCCAGAGTGTCGCCACTGTCGGGCTACTGGTGCCGCGTTCAATCTGGCTGACCATCGATCGCGAGACGCCCGAGAGCTTGGCCACTGCATCCAGCGACAGCCCTTTTTCTGTACGCACTGCCTTCAGGTTCTGCGCCAGCACTTCCATGATATCGTCGCGTGTCGTCATGTCAGCAGACTGCGGCCAGCACCGGGCGGTGTCAATTGCTTGCGCGCCAGGAAAAACCGTGGCTTCATTGCACTTGCAATGACCGATAAGCCCATGTCCGGTTTCGATCTAAACGCCTTTCTGCCCTACCAGCTGGCCGTGGCCGCCAGCCGGGTGAGCCGCGCTTTTGCCGAAGTATACCAGGATCGCTTTGGCCTCAGCGTGGCCGAGTGGCGCGTTCTGGCCCATCTGTCCCAGGAAAGCGCTGTCAGCGTACGCGATATCGGCGAACGGACGGATATGGACAAACCTAAGGTCAGCCGCGCGGTCGCGCGGCTAGAGGCCGCCGGATACCTCGAAAAACGCCCATCGACCGCAGATCGCAGATTGCTTGATCTGGCCCTGAGCGACCGGGGCCGCGCCTTGATCGAGGAAATAGTTCCGCACGCGCGCGCGTTCGAACAGGGGCTGGAACGCGAACTTGGTGAAGAAGCGGAAATTTTCAGAGAGACTTTAACGGCCCTCGTTGCCAACAGGACCATGCCGCTGCGTAAGGGCTGACGCACCGAGCGGACTGGCCTATGCCAGAGACAAAGCTGGGAGGAGATCACCATGACAGATGTCGTCATCCTCGACGGGGCCCGCACCGCCATCGCGACGTTCGGAGGATCACTCGCGGGCACGCCGCCCATTGACCTGGGCGCGACCGTCGCACGGGCCGCCCTCGAACGCTCAGGCGTCGCCGGCGGGCAGATCGGCCACGTGGCCTACGGCCATGTCATCAACACAGAGCCCCGCGACATGTATCTGTCACGCGTGGCGGCCATGGATGCGGGCGTGCCGGAAACCACCCCGGCCATGAACGTCAACCGCCTCTGCGGCTCGGGCGCGCAGGCCGTGGTGTCGGTTATTCAGGCGCTACAACTCGGCGACGCGGACTTTGGCCTTGCCGGGGGTGCCGAATGCATGAGCCGCTCGCCCTACATCCTGCCCCAGGCCCGCTGGGGCCAGAAAATGGGCGATGCCACCGCGCAGGACATGATGCTTGGCGCACTGCACGACCCCTTCGGCGCTGGCCATATGGGGGTCACCGCCGAGAACGTCGCCCGCGAAACGCAAATCACGCGCGAGGATCAGGACGCCTTCGCTCTGGAAAGTCAGAGCCGCGCGGCAACGGCCATTTCGGAGGGGCGTTTTGACAGCCAGATCGTGCCCGTCGAGGTGCGACGCAAGCGCGAACTCGTGGCCTTCGATAAAGACGAACACCCCAAGTCAACGGACGCAGACGCACTGGCCGGACTGCGGCCGGCCTTCCAGAAGGACGGGACCGTAACCGCCGGAAACGCCAGTGGCATCAATGATGGCGCGGCGGCCATGGTTCTTGCCCGCGCCGAAGCCGCGGAAGCTGCAGGCGCCAAACCCCGTGCCCGGGTCCTGGGCTATGCACATGCGGGCGTGCGCCCCGACGTCATGGGTATCGGCCCCATCCCTGCGGTCCAGCACCTTTTGGAACGTACGGGTCTTGAGGTTGCGGACTTCGACGTGATCGAATCGAATGAGGCCTTCGCAGCGCAGGCCATCGCCGTTAACCGCGGCCTCGGGCTCGACATCGGCCGCGTGAACCCCAACGGCGGCGCCATCGCCCTTGGCCATCCGGTGGGGGCCACGGGTGCAATTCTGACAATCAAGGCGCTTTACGAACTGGAACGCACAGGCGGAAAGCGCGCGCTTGTCACCATGTGCATCGGTGGCGGACAGGGGATCGCCCTGGCCTTCGAACGGATCTGATCCAGTGAATTAAGGCGCTGTTCACACAGGTCGGTCCAAATTGAGCGCAAGTTTGCGGACCGCCAGAATGAACCACGACGATCGCCTCCAAGTCGCCAGCCGGCTTGCCCAGGAACGCCGCGCCCGGCTGGCCGCCGAGCGGCTTTTGGAACTCAAGAAGAAAGAACTGATGTCGGCCAACGCAAAGCTGGCCGATCACGCGCGTCTGCTTAGCGATGAAATCGTCATCCAGCGCGAAGAGGTGCGCAGCGTCCGCAGCGAGGCCGAGACGCTCAAAGGACAAAACAGCCGCGTGCTGGAGGACCTGGAACGCGCCAACCACGCCATTCTTCGCGCCGAAAGACGTCTTTGGGAATCGCTGGAGACAATTCAGGACGGCTTCGCAGTCTTTGACGCCAACCACCGGCTGGTCACTGCAAATCGCGCCTTTATCGGCCTTTTTGACGGGTTCGACGAAGTCGCGCCAGGTGCGAAGTACGAGGATATTCTGCGCCTTGCCGCCGAAGAGGGCATGATCGACGTGGGCGAAGAAGACCCTGCCGTCTGGTGCAAAGGCATGCTGGACCGCTGGGAAACCGACCCCATAGACCCCGTGGTCCTGAAACTTTGGAATGACAGCTATATCAAGCTGATCGAGCGCAAGGGCCAGGGCGGCGATACGGTGACGCTGGCGCTCAACATCACCGAAACGATCCGCCAGGAACGCGACCTGCGCGAGGCGCAGCGCCGCGCCGAGGCGGCGAACCGCGCGAAATCGGCCTTCCTTGCCAACATGAGCCACGAGATCCGCACGCCAATGAACGGCGTCATCGGCATGGCGGACCTGCTTGTCGACACCGAGCTGGACGATGAACAGCGCGCCTATGTGGAGACGATTAAAAACTCGGGAGAAGCGCTGCTGGTCATCATCAATGATGTCCTCGACTACTCCAAGATCGAAGCCGAAAAGCTGACGCTCTATCCCGAACCCTTCGACCTGGAACGCTCGATCCACGAAATCCTGATGCTGCTGCGCCCGTCGGTTCAGGACAAACCGGTGGACATGCTGGTTGACTACGATCTGTTCCTGCCAACCAGTTTCGTGGGTGATCCGGGCAGGATCCGGCAGGTGCTGACGAACCTCATGGGCAACGCGGCCAAGTTCACCCAGCGGGGCCATATTGCCGTGCGCGTGGTGGGATTCGACGGGGAAAAGGAAGGTGAGACGCGGCTTCACGTCACCGTGGAAGACACCGGCATCGGCATCGCCGAAGACAAGGTCGACCATGTCTTCGGTCAGTTCAATCAGGTCGAGGATGAACGGAACCGCAAATATGAGGGCACAGGGCTTGGCCTGGCGATCAGCCGGCAGCTTATCGAACTTATGGGCGGCGAGGTCTGGGTGTACAGCGAAGAAGGCGTGGGCAGCGTCTTTGGCTTCCATGTCACCCTGCCCGTCGGCGAAGAGGATCAAAGCCCGCCTGTCTCTTTGCCGCCAGGACTGAAGCGCGTGCTGGTCGTTGACGATCTCGCGATCAACCGGGAAATCCTGACCAAGCAACTCGGCATGCTAGGGCTCGAGGTCTCCGCCTTTCGCAGCGGGCGCGAGGTGCCGCAGGAGACGCTGATGTCCAGCGATCTCGTCCTTGCCGACCACGACATGCCCAACGCCAGCGGCCTGCAACTGACCCACGACTGGCGCGAGGCAGGCTACGGGGCGCCGATCCTGCTTCTGACGGCCAATATGGCAGCCGCGCGGGCGGACCCGGCGGCCAGCCTTCTGACAGGGATCGTGCAAAAACCGGTTCTCCGTCGTGATCTTTTTGCGACGTTGCAGAACCTCGGCGACCACGTCGCGGCGCCCGTCGTCCCGGTAGCGGACCAAAAACCGGAAAAGCGGCGCATGCGTGTCCTTGCGGCAGAGGACAATCGAACAAACCAGCTGGTCCTGAAGAAGATGCTGAAGGCGCTTGATATCGACCTGAAGTTCGCCAACAACGGACAGGAGGCTGTTGACCTCTTCCTCGAACTTGCGCCGGACTTCATCTTTATGGACATCTCCATGCCCGAGATGGACGGCAAGGAGGCGACCGCCAGGATCCGCGATATAGAGGCACGGGAAGATCGCGCCCGCACGCCCATCTGCGCCCTGACCGCCCACGCGATGCCGGGCGACGAAAAGGAAATTTTGCAGGCCGGGCTGGACTACTATCTGACCAAACCGCTGAAGAAGGCGCATATCCACGAAAAGATCCATGACCACGCCCCCGAGGGTGTTCTGCCGGTCTTTCCGATTGTCTGAGCGGCCGCGGCCCCGAGCGTCGCACAAGGCCCGTGACCGCTGAACCCGCCTGACATAGACTGGCCCCACCATGCAGGGGGGCACGCCATGGGACGGTTCGATTACTTCGCAAACGCACTCTCCACCACATCCGACGCCGCGCGCGATCATTACGACGCGGGTCTGCGGCTCTTTCTGGGGTCCAACCACGGCGCGCAGGCCGCCTTTGCCGACAGTGTCGCGGCGGACCCCGGTTTCGCCCTTGGGCACGCTGCCCTGGCCCGCGCGGCCATGATGGGGGGCGATATGGCTACGGCAAAATCTGCGATTGGGCGCGCCGCGGCTCTGGCACCCCGGGCGAGCGCGCGCGAGCAGAGCCATATCGAGGCGCTGTCACTCTTGCTGCAGGGCAAGCCCGCTGAAACGCGGGCAGCCGTCAACGCCCATGTTCAGGACTTTCCCCGCGATGCAATGGCCGCCCAGCTTTGCGCCAGTGTTTTCGGGCTGATCGGCTTTTCCGGAAAGGTCGGACGCGAGGCGGATCTTCTCGCCTATACCTCCGCCCTGCTACCCCACTACGGCGACGACTGGTGGATGATGTCCATGCACGCCGTGTCGCTTTGCGAAACGGGTCATGTTGACGCCTCGTCCGCGCTGATGGAACGGTCGCTAGGCCTCAATCCCCGCAACGCGAACGGGTCCCATTTCAAGGCCCACGCCCAGTACGAAGCCGGCGAGACCGAGCCGGGCCGGGCGTACTTGCAATCCTGGATGGAAGACTATGACGACCGCGCGGTCCTGCACGGCCATCTCAGTTGGCATCTCGCTCTTTGGGCGCTGCACGCGGGGGATGAAGCGGGCATGTGGGCGGCCGTGGACAGGGGCGTTGCCCCCGGCGCCGCCAAGGGTTTGCCGATCAACATCCTGACGGATACGGCGGCCATCCTCTACCGTGCCGAACTTGCCGGCATGGACGTGGCGCCCGACCGCTGGAAGACCATTAGCGACTATGCTGCCCGGTTCTTTCCCGAAACCGGTCAAAGCTTTGCCGACATGCACGCCGCTCTTGGGCACGCCATGGCGGGCGAAGGCGACCGGCTGGCCTACATCGCAGAGACGGCCAAGGGGTTTGCCGGTGACCTCGTGCGCCCGGTGGCAAAGGCCTGGGGCGCCATTGCGCGGGAGGACTGGCAGGGCGCTGTCGACGAACTGACGCCGGTGATGGCGGTCACGGAGCGGCTGGGGGGCAGTCGGGCGCAGCGGGATCTGGTGGAACTGGCCTACGTCAACGCACTGTTCAAGCTAGGACAGAACGACGAGGCCCGCCGCGTCTTGGCAACGCGGCGGCAAGTGCTCGCTTCGGCCCCGCCGCTTGCCACGCTCCACTAGCGCCTAGGCCGCTTGGGCCGCAGCCTCAGACCGAAAGAACACCGGTGCCTCCGGCGTCGACCGCTCAGGTGCATAGACATAGCCGCCGGTGTCGAAGTCGCACAGTGCTTCGGGGTCGCTGAGGCGGCGTTCGACAATGTACCGCGCCATGGCACCGCGCGCCTTTTTGGCGAAGAAACTGATGATTTTCGCCTCACCGTTCTTTTCATCGAGGAACACCGGTGTGATGACCGTCGGGCGCAGGTCGCCGGTATTGGCGGCGGTGAAATATTCCACCGAAGCACAGTTCACGATGAATTCCGTTCTCAGCTTACTGGCTTGCGCGTTCAACTCCGGCGCGATCCTGTCCGCCCAGTAGGCATAGAGCGTGGTTCCCTTGGGGTTCTCAAGGCGCGTGCCCATTTCAAGGCGGTAGGGCAGGATCATATCAAGCGGCCGCAAAAGACCGTAGAGCCCCGACAGGATTCGCAGATGGTCCTGGGCATAGGCCACGGCATCGGCCTCAAGACTGGCTGCATCGAGGCCCAGATAAGTATCGCCTGCGAAAGCATACATGGCCTGCTTTGTTTTTACCGCGTTTGAAGTATCACCAAAGACGCGGAACCGGTCATAGTTGAGCCGCGCCAGATCCTCCGACAGCCCCATCAGACGGCGCAGGTCACCCGGAGATTTCCCTCGGGCGATCGCTGCCAGTTCGGAAACGGCGTCGGGCCAGAGCGGGCTGGTTTCCGCCTGATCGGAGAGCGGTGAGAAATCGAGGCGCTTGGCCGGTGAGATCAGAACGAGCACTTGGTCTCCATTGGGCTTTCAGGCCGAAGCCTAGGTGAAACGCATGCCGCGGCCAGCGTCATGGCTCCAGGATCACGTCGAGGAACGCGGGACCAAAACGTTCGGCCCGACGCTCGCCCAGCATGCGGGCCAGGTCTTCCAGTGTGCCAGGCCGCGCTGAGGCGACCTTGGCCAGAAGGGCCGCCGAACAGCTCAGGGGTTTTTCGGTGCCATACGCGCCCCGCTGCAAGCCGGCCTGTACGTTGAGCAGCCGGTCGTAGAGCGACCCGCCGGCCTGTCCGGCAAGCTTGCGGCGGGCCGGGTGGTCGCGCCGGGGCGGAGCGCCGTTGATGACTTCAAGAAAGATCGCGCCGTATTTTTCGAGCTTGGCGGCCCCGACGCCGCCAATCCGTGCCATCTGATCCAGAGTCGCCGGGCGGGTTTCGGCCATTTCGATCAGCGTCTTGTCGGTGAAGACGACGTAGGCCGGGGCACGTAAGTCCTCGGCCAGTGCTCGACGCTTGGCCTTCAAGGCCGACAGAAGCGGTGCGTCCTCTTCGCTAACCAGCATCTTGACGGCGGGCCGCCGTCCCGCGGTCTTGAGGCTGTCTTTGCGAAGGGTGATCCGTGCGTCGCCGCGCAGCACGGGCCGCGCGGCTTCGGTCATGCGTAGGGCGCCATGGCGTTCGGGGTCAGGGCGCACCAGATCATGGCCCATCATCTGCCGGAAAATCGCCTGCCACTGGCGCTTGTCCCAGTCCTTGCCAACACCGAAGGTCGGCAGGGCGTCGTGGCCGCGCTGGCGAACCTTGTCGGTCATCGTTCCCGTCACAATGTCGATAATGTGACCCGCGCCGAAGTTTTCGCCCGTGCGCAAGATCGCCGAAAGACCCATGCGCACCGGGTCAGTGCCATCGAAGGTATCCGGCGGGCGGTCGCAGAGATCACAATTGCCGCAGGGCGCAGCCTCTTCACCGAAGTAGCCGAGCAGTGTCTGCCGGCGGCACTTCAGCCCTTCGCAAAGCCCCAAGAGCGCGTTGAGCCGCCCGTGATCCGCCGCGCGCCGTTCCGGAGGCGCCAGCCCTTCGTCGATCTGTGACCGCCTCAGCCGGATATCATCGGCGCCATAGAGCGTCAGGGTTTCCGCCGGCGCGCCGTCACGACCGGCGCGGCCTACTTCCTGATAGTAGGCCTCGATCGATTTCGGCAGGTCCGCGTGGGCAACCCAGCGAATGTCGGGCTTGTCGACGCCCATGCCAAAGGCCACCGTAGCAACGACGATCAGACCGTCTTCACGCTGAAACCGCGCCTCGACAATGCGGCGATCCTCCGCCTCCATCCCGCCGTGGTAGTGGCATGCGACATGCCCCTCGTCACGCAGCGCCTTTGCCAGTGTCTCGGTCTTGGCCCGGGTCGCGCAGTAAACGATCCCGGACTGGCCTTTCCGCGCGGCGGCGAACTCCAGGATCTGTTTGCGCGGGCTGTCCTTGGGCTGGAAGGCGAAATGGATGTTCGGTCGGTCGAAGCCGCGGAGAAAAACGTTGGGCGCCGCACCGGGGAAAAGGCGCGCCACAATCTCGGCGCGCGTCCCCTCATCCGCCGTCGCGGTGAAGGCCGCCAGCGGAAGGCCGAGTTCCTTTCTCAGCGTCCCGATGCGCAGGTAGTCGGGCCGGAAGTCATGGCCCCACTGGCTGACACAATGGGCTTCGTCCACGGCTATAAGGCTGGCGCCGATCCGGCGCAGAAACCCAGCCACGCCGCCGGACGCCAGCCGCTCAGGCGCCATGTAGAGAAGCTTGAGTTCCCCGGCATCAAGTGCGGCAAAAACCTCTTCGGTCTCTTCCTGGGTGTTTCCGCTCGTCAGCGCCCCGGCGGTGACCCCGACCTCGCGCAGAGCGCGGACCTGGTCGCGCATCAGCGCGATCAGGGGCGAGATCACAACCGTCACACCGTCCCGGCAAAGGGCTGGCAACTGGAAACACAGAGATTTTCCACCGCCTGTCGGCATAATCGCAAGCGTATCGCAACCTGATGTGACGGAGGCGACAATTTCATCCTGGCCCGGGCGAAACGCCTCGAACCCAAAAACAGAAGAAAGCAGCGCTTTTGGATCGCTCATGCCTGTTGGTCATTTTTTTTGTGCTCTTTGATCACAGAAAAACACACTAGATAGCGGTGAACAAGGTCACCCGGGAGCGGCAGATGGCAAAAGGCAAGGGGCGCGGGCCCCAGCATACCAAGTCGATCAATCTTGCGCTCCAGGGCGGCGGCGCGCACGGGGCCTTCACATGGGGCGTACTTGACAGGATGTTCGAGGAAGACCCGCTGTGGATTGAGGCTATCTCGGGCACCAGCGCGGGTGCCATGAATGCCGTCGTTGCCGCCCAGGGCATGTACGACGGCGGTGCAGCGGGAGCCCGAGAAGCGCTGCACGAATTCTGGAAGCTGGTCGCTAAGTCGGGCCAGACCAGCCCGATTCAACGCACGCCCTGGAACGTTATGCGCGGCGACTGGTCGCTTGACAACGCGCCCGGTTTTTTGTGGGTGGATATGCTGGGCCGACTGGCCTCGCCCTACAATCTCAACCCCTTCGGTCATGATCCTCTGCGCGATCTGGTGGAAAAATTCGTCGACTTCGAGAAAGTGGCCGGCGAAGAGGATATGGGCATCTTCCTATCCGCGACGAACGTGGAAACCGGCCAGGTCCGCGTGTTCCACCGCCATGAAATCACGCTTGACGTGGTCATGGCTTCAGCCTGCCTGCCGTTCCTTTTCAAGGCCGTTGAGATTGATGGCACCCCGTACTGGGACGGTGGCTATATGGGAAACCCGGTGCTTTTCCCGTTCATCGAATACTCACCATCACCGGACATACTGATCGTCCAGATCAACCCGCTGAAGCGTCCCGGAACCCCCAAGAAAGCGCGCGATATCCTGAATCGTGTGAACGAAATCACCTTCAATTCGTCTCTTCTCAGCGAACTGTCTACGATCCACTTTGTCGATACGCTGCTCGAAGACGGCCGCCTTTCCTCTGCCGATTACCGACAGATGCACGTCCATATGATCGATGGTCAGGAAGAGATGCTGGAACTGGACGCCTCATCCAAACTGAACGCGGAATGGGCCTTCCTGACGCACTTGCGGGACGTGGGACGGCGCGCCGCCGACAGGTGGCTTGGGGCGCATTTTAGCGACATCGAAAAGCGCAGCACGCTCGACATAGCCGCCATGTTGCCGGAGGCAGGTACGCCCCTGAACTGCACGCCGCGCCAGAGATCGGCTTAGTCCCGACAACTCACCTCGCGCGATTCCTTCTTGGTTCGGGATACCCGGCGCGCCCCACCGGTCAGGGTGCGGATGTGCTCAAAACTTGACCACATTCGCAGGGTCTCCGGCGCCAAAACAGATTTGCGGGGATCTCTGTCCTTTAGGAATGAGAAAGGAATTGTGTCAAAACTGTGGCATGCTACTTATGGAGCATAAGAAGGGGCAGCACGGTGTTACTTGGATCGTTGAAGTGGTCGTTTCTCATGGCGACAACCTGCTATCTGGCAGGAAAGATGATGTACCTGACGGTCATGGCCTTCTGACGACGCTTTGGGTACGCACCCGGCCAAGGTCAGCGCGAACGCGCTACACTTGCGTGACGATCCTTTTCTGAACTTCTGAACCACAGGCGAACGGCATACCGCGCGCGCCTATTTGCCGATGGCGCGGTTTATTCGATTGAGGCGGTGCATGAATTCTGGCTAGCCTGTCCCCAGCGAGATTTTCATGACAAAAGATAATGCAGAGCAGAAAGACAATGGGCGTCCGCTTGAGAAGGCGGACCTCGATGCCGTCTTTGCAGAGCTCGACGCATCACGCACCGGGCTGACGGCATCCGATGCCGAAACCCGCCTCAAGAAATATGGCCGCAACGAACTGACCGAGGCACACGTCAGCAATCTGCAGCGGCTCTTGACCTATTTCTGGGGGCCAATCCCCTGGATGATCGAAATTGCCGCCGTCCTATCCGCACTGATCGGGCACTGGTCCGATTTCTTCATCATCTCTGTTCTTCTGGTTTACAATGCCGCGTCGGGGTTCTGGCAAGAGCGTAAGGCGGCGGATGCGCTTGCTGCGCTGAAGGCAGGGATGGCGCCAAAGGCGCTGGCGCTCAGGGACGGCTCCTTTGCCCAGGTCGATGCGGCGACGCTGGTCCCCGGAGATGTTATTCGCGTCAAGCTGGGCGATGTCGTGCCTGCCGACGTGCGCTTTCTTGACGGTGATTACATCAGCATCGACCAGGCCGCGCTGACGGGCGAGTCATTGCCTGTCACCAAAAGGTCGGGCGCGGTTGGCTATTCGGGCAGCATCGCCAAGAAGGGCGAGATGACGGCGGTTGTCATCAGCACCGGCGGGGATACGTTTTTTGGCCGCACGGCGAGTCTGGTTGCCGGTGCCGGCAGCGCTTCGTCTCACTCGCAGATCGCTGTCACCCATATCGGGGACTTCCTGATCATCCTGTCGATCACGCTCGCCTTCCTCTTGGTGGGGGCGGAACTTTACCGCGACATCGTTGTCGAACACAGCTGGCAATGGTCCTCGGCCGTCGACATCCTGAGGACCGTTCTGGCGCTTCTGGTTGCCTCTATCCCGGTGGCGATGCCAACTGTCATGACCGTGACGAATTCGCTGGGTGCGATGAACCTGTCCAAGAAGAAGGCCATCGTGTCGCGCCTTGAGGCCATAGAAGAACTGGCGGGCGTGGATATCCTGTGCTCGGACAAGACTGGCACACTGACGAAAAACCAGCTCAGTCTCGGCGATCCCGTTGTCTTCGCTGCGCAGGATGCCCAGGCACTGATCCTTGCAGGGGCGCTGGCCTCCCATTCGGAAGGCGACGATCCAATCGATGCGGCGGTTCTGGCGGGTCTCTCGGGCGCGAAGGACCTCGAAGGGTACACGCAGACGAAATTTGTCCCCTTCGATCCCGTTTCCAAAAGGACGGAAGCCGAGGTCACGGAGCCCTCGGGCACCGCCGTGACCTACTCAAAAGGCGCGCCGCAGGTGGTGCTGGACCTATGCCACCCGGACGAGGCCGTCGCGAAGAAAGCGCAGGACGAGGTCGATGCGCTCGCCTCGAAAGGCATGCGCGCGCTCGGCGTGGCGCGGTCCGAGGACGCTGGCAAGTCCTGGACCTTTCTCGGTATCCTCGCGCTCTATGATCCGCCCCGAGGCGACTCCAGGGAAACCATCCGCCGCGCCAAGGAGCATGGGCTTGCCGTGAAGATGGTCACCGGTGACGACGTGGCAATTGGCAACGAGATCGCCGGGCAACTGGGGATGGGCGATCATCTTCAGAAAGCCTCGGACCTCTTCGATGCCAAGATGGACATGAGCCACCTGCCACCTGCGGTAACCGAGAACGTGGAGCGCGCCGACGGCTTTGCCCGCGTTTTCCCAGAGCACAAATACGCCATCGTCAAAGCCCTTCAGGACAGGGGCCATGTGGTGGCGATGACAGGCGATGGCGTGAACGACGCGCCCGCGCTGAAGCAGGCCGACTGCGGTGTTGCCGTCAGCGGCGCGACCGACGCCGCACGCGCTGCGGCCGCACTGGTCCTGACCGCGCCCGGGCTTTCAACCATCATCGATGCGATCGAGGAGGCCCGCCGCATCTTTGAGCGGATCATGAACTACATTGTCTACCGCGTGGCCATGACGCTCGACATCATGTTCGTGGTGGTGCTGGCGACGATCCTCTTCGGATTTTCGCCGCTAACGCCGATCATGATCATCATGCTGGCCCTGCTTGATGACGTGCCGATCATGACCATCGCCTACGACAACACCTTCCTGCCGAAAAAGCCGGTCCGGTGGGATATGCGCCGGATCCTTGTGGGTGCCAGTTTGATGGGCCTTCTGTCGATCGTACAGACGTTCGGGCTGCTCCTTCTGGGCATGCAATGGATGAACAGCGCCACCCTGAACGGCTGGATCGCGCTGACGCAAGCACAGCTGCAGACCATTCTCTTCCTGCAACTGGCCGCGGGCGGGCATCTTTTGCTCTTTGTCGTTCGGTCGCGCGGCGCCTTTTACGCCCGCCCCTGGCCGGCGCGACCGCTCCTCCTGGCCATCATCGGAACCCAGGCGCTGGCGGTGCTCTTATGCGGGTTCGGCTGGTTCGTCGAGCCCATCCCCTGGTCGATCATCGGACTTGTGTGGGTCTATATGCTGATCTGGATGGTCATCCTTGATCTTGCCAAAGTCGCGATGATGGCGCGGCTCCAGCACCCCAGAACCGGCGCGCACCCTGCGTGACGGGGTCCGGAGAAAGGCGAAATGCATTACTTCCACAAATTCCGCGTAAAGCCCGGCGACAAGGTTCGCCTCGACGACATCGACGCCAGCTTCAAAGACCAGCACGAAGACCACGCCCATGCGCTGCCCGAGATCGAAGCCTATGCCGAGAAGATCGGCCAGCTTCAGTATCTGCTCTATGCAGAAAAAAAACGCTCGCTTCTGATCTGCCTGCAGGGGCGCGATGCGGCCGGCAAAGACGGAACAATCAACCACGTGCTGGCCGCCATGAACCCACAGGGCTGCACTGTCAGCGGATTCAAGGTTCCGACCGCCGAAGAAGCCGGGCATGATTTTCTATGGCGGTATCACAAGGCGACCCCTGCCAAGGGGCAGGTCGGCATCTTCAATCGCTCGCATTACGAAGACGTGCTGGTCGTGCGGGTTCATGATCTGGTGCCCAAGTGCGTCTGGGAAAAACGCTACGACCACATCAACGCCTTCGAGGCGCTGCTTCGCGACAGCGACACCCACGTCCTGAAGTTCTACCTCCATATCAGCCCCGAAGAAGAGTTGCGCCGCTTCGGTGAGCGGTTGGAAGACCCGGCGCGCCACTGGAAGATCAGCGAAGGCGACTACGCCGAACGCCCGTTCTGGGACGATTACACCAAGGCGTTCGAGGCGGCGCTGTCCAAATGCAGTACGGAAGCAGCGCCTTGGTTCGTCATCCCCGCCAACCACAAGTGGTTCCGCAACCTGGCGGTCTCTCGCATCGTTTGCGAATACCTTGAATCGCTGAACATGCAGTTCCCGGAACCGACCGTGGATATCGACGACATCCGCAAGAAATACCATGCCGCCGAAGACCGCGAAGCCCATCATGAGAAGTAACCGGTGAGGTCCGCGCGCCCCGTCACGCGGCTGCCGATCCTGCAGGGCATCCTGCCCGTTGCGCCGTCGAAGGTTCCCGCCGAGATCCTTGCCGGCGTCACCTTTGCCTGTCTCGCGATCCCCGAGGTCATGGGATACACCAAAATCGCCGGGACGCCCGTGATCACCGGCCTCTACACGATCCTCATCCCCATGACTCTTTTTGCGCTCTTGGGCTCGTCGCGGCACCTCGTGGTGGGCGCGGATTCCGCGACTGCTGCCATGACAGCCTCGGCGCTCGCGGGTCTCGCCATCAGCGGACCCTCGGAATACATGGCGCTTGCCTCGCTCCTTGCGCTCATGGCAGCCGTGCTCCTGATCGTGGCACGCCTCGTCGGCCTCGGCTTTCTGGCCGATTTTCTGTCGCGGACCGTCCTTGTGGGCTTTCTGACGGGCGTCGGCATTCAAGTGGCCCTGGGCGAGATTCCAGGCCTCTTCGGCATCTCCACAAGCGGTCACGGCACCGTCGAGAAACTGTCGAGCGCGGCTCGGAACATCGGCCAGACCAGCTGGCTGACCTTCGCGGTGGCTGCCACGGTCCTTGCCACCGTCATCGGTGCAAAGCGCGTGTCGGGGAAAGTCCCCGGCCCGCTCATCGCCGTTGTGGGCGCGATCGTTATTAGCTGGGCGTTCAACCTTGAGGCCCGCGGCATCGCCACACTCGGCCCCGTTCCGGGCGGATTGCCGTCGTTGTCCATTCCGGATGCGGTGTGGGATCTGGCCACCATCGGGCAGCTCTTGCCCACCGCCCTGGCGATCTTTGTGGTCATCCTGGCGCAAAGCGCTGCGACCTCCCGCGCCTACGCCGCGCGCTATGGCGAGCGCTTTAGCGAAAACACCGATCTTATGGGCCTCGGCATCGCCAACCTCGGCGCTGGCCTCAGCGGGACGTTTGTCGTGAACGGCAGCCCCACGAAGACCGAAATGGTCGCGGGCGCCGGTGGGCACAGCCAGCTGGCTCAACTGACCACCGCGACCATTGTGCTGATCGTCCTTCTGTTCCTGACCGGCCCCCTCGCCTTTCTACCGGACGTGGTTCTTTCTGCGGTCGTTTTCCTGATCGGGCTGAACCTGATCGACATCGCCGGACTAACCCGCATCTACCGCCAGGCCCGCCCGGAGTTCTGGATCGCTCTTGCCACCGCCGCCGTGGTCGTGGTGATCGGCGTCGAACAGGGCATCCTTGTTGCCATGGCGCTGTCCCTGATCGACCACACGCGAAAAGGCTACCGCCCCAAGAACGCCGTCATCGGGCAAACTCCTGACGGAGACTGGCTGACACGGCCTGTGGATCAGCCCACCGAGTTCCTTCCGGGCCTCGTCGTCTACCGGTTCTCCCACGGGCTCTACTACGCCAACGCAAAGCAACTGGCCGAGGAAATTACCGCGCTCGCCGCGACCGACCCGCCCCCCCGCTGGCTGTGCATCGACGCCTCGGCGATCGACGATGTCGACTATACTGGCGGGTACGTCCTGAAGGCAAAAATCGCGGAGCTGAAAGATCAGGGGACCAACGTCGTGTTCCTCTTCGCCGAACCGGGCATCAGGAAAGAACTTGAGCGCTACGGTATCGCCGACGTCATCCAGCCGCACGCGTTCTTCGAGACAGCACACGAGATGTCGCGGACATTCCGCGAAACGTCCGGCACACGATAGGCAAAAACCCGAAGCGGACAGCGCAATGTTCAAAGACCCGCGTGGTGCAGACTGGGCCGACCACGACGGCGTCGAGCTCATTCGTAGCTACTGGGTCGAGGACAAGACCGCCCGGGAGCAGGCCCGCCTCGGCCTCATCTGCCCTATGCGCGAAGCGGCGTGGTTCGAAGTGCAGCGCCTGATTGGTCCGGAGTAGAAGCGAAGCGCAGCACTAGAAGCGACCCCAGCCGGTCGTTGTCATAGACGCGGCCGGCGGGGAGGAGTGTCTGACTTTATGACGAAGCCGTCGTTCGCTTGAGCTAAGGCTGACGACTGCAATGCGGACGAAGCAGCCGTTCACCTTGACCTGCATCGGAGACCGCTCTGCGGACGAAGATGCCATCTATAGCTTTACAAAGATTTACCGCTTTAACGTGAACTGCGCCAGGACGAGGGAGATTGGTTGAACTTAGCCTGAAAGGCTCGGCTGAATGCCTCCTTGGAGGTATATCCAACACGATCCGCAATCGCTTCAATTGGGGCGCTTGAATGCAGGAGCGCCTCTGCGGCTTGGTCTAGCCTCCAGCCACGCAAATACGCTCCAGGACCTTGCCCCATAACCTGCTTGAAGCGGTCGGCAAAATTAGAAACCGACATACCGGCCAGGTTGGCCAACTCGGTGTTCGTCAGATTTTGGGCTGGGTCAGCGTGTATGGCGGCCACGGCTCGGGCGATCCGTTCGTCTTTTGCTGCCGCCAGCCAGCCCGGAAGGCTGTCATCTGACTGCGCCCATCTGCGAAGGATGACGACCAAGAGGAGGTCCAAGAGCCGCGACACCATCAAGCTGGCACCAGGACGTGTTGCGCCCAACTCACGGAGGACGAGTTCGCACATCACATCGACCCATTCGATTGGGTTTTTATCAAGCCCATCAAGCACAATCACGACCGGCAATGACTGCAGGACGCGGGCGGCCAATTCGCCATCGACCGTAAAGCTCCCGCAAAAGCAATTGATGGCTGGTCGCACGCGCCTACCGGTTTCAGGGTCAACTAATCGCGCTTGGGTAGTGTTCCTCCGAGGGTCACTGAAAGCCGCCCTGTGCGCCGTGCCCTGAAGCAACAAAGCGATCTGCTTTTCGTGGAGAACCACGGGAACGCCTCCCTCGGGGGTGATCTCTACAACACCTTGTTCAACGATATAGACGCAAGGTTTTCCAGCGGGGACGACATAATCCAGTTGCCCATCAGGTGTAACCACCTGCGCCGTTTCCCCTCGAACATGGACGATATCAAGCACTTCAGAGAAGGCATCTGTCGAGAACATCGGTGTTTCTGCTAACACTTCCGGTGTTTCCGTCATCGGCAAACCCTGATCTCATCCGTACCTCTTGGATCAATGCTAACCCAACCAAGAGGCAACTTAAAATGTCTAAATCTCTCAATGTCTTCCGCTCAGGCGTCGCTGCATTTGTGCTCGCGTTTCCTCTGTCTGCGTCGGCCGACAGCCCGTCTGTCGTCCTCGTGCATGGCGCCTTCTCTGATGGCTCGGCCTGGCACAAAGTCATCCCCCTGTTGCAAGACGCCGGTGTTTCGGTCAGCGCGGCACAACTTGGCCTTTCCTCGCTTGAAGGCGACGCCGCGACCGTGACGCGTCTCGTCGAGTTGCAGGATGGCCCCGTCGTTCTGGTCGGTCACTCTTACGGCGGCAACGTCATTACGGAAGCCGGAGCACACGACAAAGTCGAACACCTCGTCTACATTGCGGGCTTCGCGCTGGATGCGGGCCAGTCGCTATCGGATCTCACCGAAGGCCAGCCCGCGTCGCCTTGGCAGGCCGAAATCCAACCCGACGCAGAAGGCTATCTGCGACTGACGGCGGCTGGAATTTCCCAGTTCTTCGCACCTGACCTGTCGGTCGAGGAGACAGCGTTGATGGCCGTGACCCAGGGCCCGATCAAGTACGACACCAACTACGATGCGCCCACTGTGGCCGCCTGGTCGATGAAGCCCTCAAGCTACGTGATCGCTGAAAACGACCAGATCATCTCGCCGAAAGTGCAAGGCTACTTCGCGCAGAAAATGGGGGCAGACATCACCACGGTGGCGTCCAGCCATGTCGCAATGTTGTCCCAGCCCGAGGCGGTCGCGACCGTCATTCTGGATGCGGTTGCTGCCGCGTCAAAAGAGTAAGTGCAGCGCGGTCGCGGCTCTCGACAGGGCCTCGACCGCCCCAAATGGGACTGAAACCATGCTTGCCGAAACCTGGCTCCCAAATCACCCCGGACTGACACTGATGGCCCGGCTTCTGTTCACCTCGCTCTTCTTCCTCTCAGGCGTGACGCATTTCACGAACATTCCCTACTACGTCTCGCTGATGCCCGATGCCGTGCCCTTTCCGGTCGCTTTGACGCTTGTCTCCGGCGTCGTAGAGTTGATTGGCGCAGCAATGATCCTTCTCAACTGGCGTCCGCGGCTGGGAGGATGGCTCCTCATCGCGTTCCTTGTTCCCGTGACAATCGTCGTGCACGGTTACGAGCTGGTAACCCAGACTGATCCGGTCCTCTGGGCTTTGCAGCAAGCGCATTTCCTCAAGGGCATCGCCCTGATAGGAGCTGCTCTCTTAATCACACAGGTCGGTGTCGCGCAACGGCCTGCCAAAGACTAAGGGCGCGCGCCGATGTCGGGCTCTTCCAAACTGAGTGCGGTAGACGACATCAAGTGCTGACGTGTGAGCAATCAGCAGCATCCAAAACTTTGGGCTCGAAGCGGTCGTTCGACCTACAAAGCAGGGAGGGCCGGTCTGCGGACGCCAGTCACGCGCCCTGCCGGCTCAAGCCGGTGAAGTCTTGACCCAGCCCCCTGAAATCAGGCCACTGAGGTGTTAGTAATCCGTCCAAGCAAAGGATGGACTATGAAACGCAGATTTAGTGACGAGCAGATCATCGGGATGATCAAAGAGTACGAGGCGGGTGTGAAGGCTCAGGAGCT
>JBCDED010000038.1:0-36295 GCA_039179985.1 Pseudomonadota bacterium | reverse complement strand
GACGAACTTATTGCGCGGATGAGCGCCGAGGGCGCGAACAGCCCGGCGGATGTTTTCCTGACTGTCGACACCTCGCGCCTTGAGCGCGCCAAAGACGCGGGGCTGTTCCAGCCGATCTCGTCCGAGGTGCTGGAGGCGCGCGTTCCGTCCTATCTGCAGGACGAAGACAACCAGTGGTTCGGCTTTTCGCAACGTGCGCGTATCCTTTTCTATGACAAGAACGAGGTGGAAAATCCACCGGCGACCTATCAGGATCTCGCCAAGCCCGAGTACGAGGGCCAGATCTGCATCCGGTCGTCCTCGAACGTCTACACACAGACCATCACGGCAGCCCTTATCGAGCACCTGGGCGAAGATGCGGTGAAAGACTGGGCGACGGCCGTGGTTGGCAACTTTGCCCGTGATCCCCAGGGTGGCGACACTGACCAGCTGCGCGGCATCGTCTCGGGCGAATGCGACATCGCCATGTCGAACACCTATTACTTCGGCCGCGCGGTCCGCAAAGACGTGGATGGTCTGCCCAAGGACGCGATGGAAAACATCGGCTGGGTTTTCCCGAACCAGGATTCCATCGGCGCGCACATGAACCTGTCGGGTGGCGGTGTTGCGGCAAACGCGCCGAACCTTGAGAATGCCATTCTCTTCCTGGAATACCTGGCCTCCGACCAGGCGCAGGAATATTTCTCGGCAGGCAACGACGAGTATCCAGCGGTGCCCGGCGTCGCCATCAGCCCTTCGGTCGCAAGCCTTGGCTTCTTCAAGCCCGATGATCTCGACGCGACGGCCATTGCCAACAATATCCCTAAGGCTCAAATGCTCCTGAACGAGGCTGGCTGGGAATAGTTCATCCCCTCTCCGCCAGTCCCTTGGCGCGGTCCAGCATGGCCGCGCCATTTTTGCGCTTACTCTGCGCCTCGTCCCATGCGGCGCATTAAGAGAACAACGGGAATAAACCCGACGGCGACGATCACAAGGCTCGGCACCGCCGCCCCTTCAAGCCGTTCATCGGCGGCAAGCCTGTACGCCTGAACCGCCAGTGTGTCGAAGTTGAAGGGTCGCATGATTAGCGTCGCGGGTAGTTCCTTCATCACATCAACAAAGACGATCAGCAGGGCGGTCAGCAGGCTAGGGCGCAATATGGGCAGATGCACCTTACGCAGTGTGCCGTAAACCCCCTTGCCAAGGACGGCGGCTGCCGCATCCATATTGATGTTGACCGAGGCCATGCCGCCTTCATAGGCGCCGATGGCTGCCGCCATGAAACGGATCGTATATGCCATGACCAGAAGCCAGATGGATCCGGTGATTAAAAGGCCGGTTGACAGGTCGAATGTGGCGCGCATCCAGGCATCAAGCGCATTGTCAAAGGCTGCAAAGGGAACCAGGAGGCCTACGGCGATCACGCCGCCCGGCACCGCATAGCCCAGACGACCGACATATAGCGCCGCGTTTGACAGCCGCCCGGGTCGGACCCGGTGGAAGTACCCAAGGCATACTGCTGCAAAGACCGTCAGCAGCGCCGCACTGCCCGCAAGCGTCACGGAATTCTGGATAAAGCGCAGGTAGCGCGGGCTAAGCAGGTCTTGTTCTGATCTGAGGCCCATAGTGAAAAGCGCGATCACGGGCAAGATCACACCGAGCAGCACCGGGACCACGCAAAGCGCCACCGCCAGCCATTTCTGCAGGCCACCGAGTCTGAGGCGCACCAGCGCTTCCTGCCGCCTGCCGCTGGTGTAGCGGGCGCTCCCCCGTGTCGTGCGTTCAAGAAAGGCGAGCGCAAGGGCAAAGACCAAAAGGCCGACCGCAAGCTGCGCGGCTGCGCCCCTGTCGGCGATGCTGAACCAGCTGGTGTAGATGCCGGTTGCAAAGGTGGGAACGCCGAAATAGGAGACGGTGCCGAAGTCCGCGATGGTTTCCATGGTCGCCAAGAGAACGCCGCTGGCAATCGCCGGGCGCGCCATGGGCAGCGAGACGCGAAAGAACGCCGCCATGGGCGATTTGCCAAGCGCGCGGGCCGCGTTAAAGGCGGTGGCGCTTTGCTGCAGGAAGGCAGCGCGGGCCAGCAGATAGACGTAAGGGTAAAGAACCAGAGTCATCATCGCGGCGGCCCCGCCCAGCGAGCGGATCTCGGGGAACCAGTAGTCGCGCGGTCCCCAGCCTGTCACCGCTCGCAGCGTGGTCTGGACGATGCCCGGGTGGTCGAGAAGATGGGTGTAGGCATAGGCTAGCACGAAGGCCGGGAAGGCCAGTGGCAGAACCAATGCCACCTCCAGAAACCGCCTTCCGGGAAACTCGGCCATGGTGACAAGCCAGGCCGCCCCTGTGCCGACGGCAAAGGTTCCGCAAGCGACCAGCAAGACAAGCGCCAACGTGTTGCCGATGTATTGCAGCAAGACGGTTTCGGCCAGATGCTCCAGCGTCTCGGTGCCGCCTGTCAGGGCCGCCAGCGCCGCCGCCAGCATTGGCAAGAGTGCCGCCAGCGCAAAGAACAGCGCCAGGGCTGCCAGCGCCCTGCCCTCGGCGGTGCGATGTGGCGTGGCTGCGTGCAAGGTCCGTCCCAAGCCAGTGTCAAAGGGCCCGTGCGGCCCGCCAAGGCGCGCCGACCAAGAGGCGGCGCAACCCGGTTGTGACTAAAGTCGCCCGGCGCGCATTGCAAGCGGCAGCTAGGGGATCAGAACCATGGCGCCCAGCGTCTTGCCGGATTCGATTGCCCGGTGGGCCTCTACCGCGTCCTTCAAGGCGAACTCGTAGTTCACATTGGAGTCGAGGATACCGTCGCCGATCGCCTTGAAGAGTTCCCGGGCCGTCATTTCCAGATCGGCGCGCTTGGCAACATAGTGCATGATCACAGGCCGGGTGATAAAGGGTGACCCGCGCCGGCCGAGATCCTGGACGATGTCGACTGGGTCCGGTGGCCCCGAAACATGTCCGTAGGCCGCGCAGACGCCCATGGGCCTGAGGCTGTCGAGCGAGGCTTGCAGCGTGTCCTTGCCGATGGCCTCGTAGACGACAGCGCAACCCTCGCCATTGGTGATATCGCGCACCACGGCGACAAAGCTCTGGTCCTTGCGCACGACTGGAAAGTCGCAGCCCGCAGCGCGCGCGACTTCAGCCTTTTGGGGCGTAGAGACCGTGGCGACGACCGTCGCGCCCAGGGCTTTCGCCCATTGGCACAGGATCAGCCCCATGTCGCCCGCCGCTGCGTGGACGAGGATCGTGTCGCCTGGCTGAACAGCGTAGGTCCGGTGCAGAAGGTACTGCGCCGTCATCCCCTTCATCAAGAGCGCGGCAACGTTCTTGTCGACGAGCGCGTCGGGCAGATGCAAGAGCTTGTCGGCGGGATAGTTCCGCACCTTCGAGTAGCTGCCAAGGGGCGGGATGCCGTAAGCGACCCTGTCGCCGGTCTTGAACTCGGTGACGCCGGCTCCGGTGCCTTCGACGATACCGACGCCTTCAAAGCCGATGACGACCGGCGGCTGCGGCACTGGCCAGGGGTGAGAGACCCCGCCGCGGTGATAGGTGTCGGCGAAATTCACGCCGACGGCGGTATGTCTCAGGCGTACCTCGCCCGGGCCGGGGTCGGGCACATGCCAGTCTTCCCAGATCATGGCCTCAGGCGGACCCAGTTTGTGGATCACCTGCGCTTTTGTCATTGTCTCCTCCCAGTCGTGTCGTTCGGGCCCTTTAGGCGGCTTCGCCCGATCTCAGATGATCGAGAATTTTCAAATAGTTGTCTTCGCCCTGGGCCCCGGTCACGAGATGCTTGCGCTCAAAGACCATGGCGGGCACGCCCTGGATGCCCTGCCGGGTCCAAAAGCTCTGTTTCTCACGCACCGGTCCGGCGTGGCTTTGGGACTGCAGAACCGCGAGGGCGGCGTCCCGGTCCAGCGCGACGGTGGCGGCGACATCGGCAAGAACATGGATGTCCGAGACATCTTCGCGGCGTGTGAAAAAGGCCAAAAAGAGCGCGCATTTCAGATCATGGGCTTTGCCCTGCTCTTCGGCCCAGTCAATCAGCTGGTGGGCGCGGAAGGTGTTGTACATCCGCATGTCGTCCGCGTAGTTGAACTCAAAGCCAAGGGCGGCGCCCATCTCTGTCAGCCGGGCGCGGGCCTTGCGCGACCCGTCGGGCGTCGTGCCGTACTTCGCGACCAGATGCGCGCGCAGGTTTTCGCCTTCCGCGGCCATCTGCGGGTTCAGCTCAAACGAGTGCCAGTGGATCGCAAGCTCTGTGCCCGTCGCTTCGGCGGCTTTCGTGAGCTGGCGGTAGCCAATGACACACCAAGGGCAGACCACGTCCGAGACGATGTCCACGCGGATCGGCTTATTTTGGGCAGACATGACAGTCACTCCTTGTCGTTCGCAGCATTGGCGGCGGCTGCGGCCTCGGTATCCCCGTTCGATCGCTCCACAACGGTCGGACTCCGACCGTTCGGGTTCGGCTTTAGAAGGTCTGTTTTTTTGTCCTTTCTCGCTGAAACTCACATGAACAAGGTCGTAGGGCACCTGGGCTCGTGCAAAAGGACGAGTGGTTTCCACCCGTTGATGGTGTCGGAGGGGTAAAGCAGAGTATCGGGCGTCGTCATCGTGTCAAAATAGACCTTAGAGGTACATGGGTGCTAGAGCGGCGCGGTGGCCGCCCGTCGGGGCGATTAATTTTTGACGTCTGAGGCAAACCGGGCTGCGTTTTCTTTCAGGAATTCGCTTTCGTCCGCGTGACCCCAGAAGGCCGGCTGAGCTTTGGGGATCGTCAGCGCTTTCTGTACCATGGGCCGGGCGTCGATGCGGTCGAACCAGGCTTGCAGATGCGGCAGGTCATCGACCTCTACCTTTGCCCACACGTAGGCGCGCGCCCAGGGGTAGGTGGCCATATCGGCGATGGTGTATTCCTCTCCCGCCAGCCAGTCGCGGCCTTCAAGACGGGTGTTCAGAACCTCTAGCAGGCGCCGTGTCTCGTCGACATAGCGCTTGATGGAAAACGGTTCTTTCTGCCCGTTCGGTGCGGCGATGCGCTGGAAATACATTGCCTGTCCCATCATCGGACCAATGCCGCCCATCTGGAACATCAGCCATTGCAGCGTTTCCGACCGCGCCTTGGGCTCTATCGGAAGGAACTTTCGGTATTTTTCGCCAAGATACCACAGGATGGCCCCCGACTCGAACACCGGGTGATCCCCGTTCGAACGGTCGACGATCGTTGGAATGCGTCCATTGGGATTTAACTTTATGTAGTGTGGCGCCTTCTGTTCCTTCTTCGCGAAATCGATGAAGGTGAGGTCGTAAGGCACTTCGGCTTCTTCAAGGAAGATAACGGGCTTGTAGCCGTTCATCGTCGCTGCGGTGTAAAGGTGGATATCAGGCTGCGGCACTGTCTGCGCCTCTGAGTATGGCTTTGAGTTGAGCGTCGAACCGTGCGAAGCCCGCTTCGATGTCGGGGCCCGTCATAACCTTGAAAGATCCGAAGGTTGGCAGTCTTTCCAAGTCGAAGAACCTGGTGGTCAGGTGCAAGAGGCTCGCGCGCATGCCGCGGCCTTGGGACACGAGGGCGTTGCGCGCACGTTTCGTGAAGGACGCATTGAGCGCGCCCTTGGCAAATGGGGCGGGCTGCGCGCCATTGTTGATCAGGATGTTTGCCATTGGGAAATCCGATTCTGGGGGCAACTTGACTTCGTCAGGGGTCCTCGCGAAGGTGTTGTCGAAGAGAACAAAGTTCAACCAGTTTACTTTTGGTAACCTGGTCAATTCGCGGAGAGGATCCCTGCGAGCACGTATAGAAGAAACCGAGCGAGGACGTCGTGTCGTCCAGGATGCCTGTCTGGAACCCTGTGCAATCGAGCGCGGCATGCGCATTGTCGGCGGCAAGTGGACCGGATCGATCCTTTGGCACCTCAAAGACGAGCCTGTGCGCTTCAATGACCTGGCGCGGATGGTCGGCGGCGCCAGCAAAAAGATGATCACCGAACGGCTCCGGTCGCTTGAGGCGCGGGGATTGGTGAAGCGCGAGGTCGTCCAGAGCAGGCCTGTGTCCGTAGAGTACTCGATAACCCCGCTGGGCGCGACTGCTCTGGGGTTTCTCGATGAATTGCGTCGCTGGACCGAAACCTTGCCGGATGCGCTGGAAGTCGAGACCTGACCTGCTGCGGGGACTAAAATTAGGTCCCATCCCGGCTGCTCGCCCAGTCCCCTTGCATCCGGCTGGTGCGGGACCGCCGGAGATCCCCGAAGGCGCCTCAGCGATGGTTTGTGCGTCAGATCAAGAGCAGCACGATGACCGATCCCCACAGCGCGAGCAGCACGTTTCCAACGGCATAGCCCAACCCGTACCCGAGCGTCGGAACCTGGCTCTGCGCGGCCTCCTGCACGGCTGCGAGAGCCGGGGCTGATGTCCCTGCGCCGCAGCAGGTTCCGGCCAGAACGCCTTCGTTGATCCGAAAAACCTTCCGACCCACCAGGATGGCCGATCCATGGGCCGCCAGGACGATGAGCAGTGCCCCGAGGATCAAGGACGGTCCGTTGTCCACCACGCCTTTCACAAAGCTCGGTCCCGACGTGATCCCGACGCAGGCCACGAAGACGCAGAGGCCGACAGAGTCAAATATCCAGAGCGTCGCCTCGGGCACAAAGCCAAAGGTCCGGCGTACAGAGCGCAGCCAACCTGCAAAAAGCCCGCCCAGAAGGACGCCGACAGACGTCCCGAGACCCAGTTCCAGAGCACCGTATTTCCACGCCGGAATGCCGATTAGCCCGCCCAGAAGGATAAAGGAGGCCACAAAGACCATGTCCGTCTGATTGGTTTCGCGGTCGAGGTATCCCAGCCATGCGGCAGCATCTTCAATATGGCTTCGGGTACCGGATACCGTCAGCACGTCGCCCTTGTGCAAAGCAACACCGCGGAACACCGGCAGCCTCTCACCGCTGCGCATAATGCCCCGCAGAAAGACCGTGCGTGCTTCGGGCTTTTGGGACAGGGCACCAAGCGTCTGGTTCACCACATCGCTATTGGTGACCACGATCTCGCTGGTTTCCACCGGCAGGTCGAGAAGGTCGGGGTCCTCGACCTCTGTGCCCAGGATCTGAGCATGGTCGACCAGGTATTCACGGGATCCGGCGATCGCGGCCACATCGCCGTCCCGCAAGACCATGTCGCGGGTCGTCTGCAAAATGCGGTTCCCCCGGCGGATGCGGTCGAAGTAGGCACGCACATGGGGCGGGACGCGGGCCTCAATCTCGGCAACTGTATGCCCGGCAAACTCGGAGTTGATGCGATAGGCGCGCGCTTCGAAGTCGCGGTGCTGCGACACCATTGGCGTGGTGTCATCCTCCAGTTCGGCCTCGTAGGCGGCGCAGGCTTCGGCCAGTGATCGGCCGTAGAACCGCGGGGCAATCTGAGTGTGAAAGAAGATCGTTGCGATCACACCGACGAAGTAGGCGACGGCGAAACCGGTGGCGATCTCGGCGTCGAAGAGCTTTTGCGCCGCCGGATCGGAAACCGTTTTTGCGTAGGCGTCTATGGCGACCCCCAACGTGGCGCTTTCCGTGGCTCCGCCCGCGAGCAGACCTGCGGCGATCCCCACGGAAAGGCCCATAAGCGGCGCAAGAACGGCAGCCACCACAAGGGCCACCGAACAGAGCAGGACCGTCACGAAGATCTGCGGCAGCGCACTGAGATTGAGGGAACGAAAGAACTGCGGGCCGGTCCGGTAGCCGATGGAGAAAAGAAAAAGCAGAAAGAACGCTTGCTTGAGATCATCCGAAACCACGGCACCCGTCTGGCCGACAAGAACCCCGGCCAAAAGACAACCGGCCACCGAGCCGATCGTAAAGGATCCGATCGTGATCTTGCCCAGGGCATAGCCCGCGGCGAGGGCGCAGAAAAGCGCCAGTTCCGGGTGGTCAGTGAAAATGGAGCCGATGAGGTCCATGGTCCTTGTGGTCGCCTGGCCTAGCGTTTTGCAAACGACGGGTCGGGCGTGCCGGAAGAGCACTTCAGGATCCACGGGTATGTCGAGGTGACATAGTATCCGAAGACGCCGTTCACAATCATGTCGTTGCATTCGTCGAGATCGCCGTTGCCGGCAAAGTAGTCGTCTACCAGATTGTTGCGGTCAGGTTTGCCGCCGGGACCTTCCGGGGGTGCGGGTTGGTCTTCGGCTTTTGGTGTGTAGACGGACCGGGCAGGCCGGATCGTTCCGTTGCCATCGATGCCGGCACTTGGTCCTTCTTGCCCATCACAGCCAGCGGAAAGAAGATCGACCGGCGGGCCATTCAGAAGGATTGCGTCATAGCTACCCTGGTTGAGCCGTGTCGGGGTCGCTGCCTTGCCGGGGAAGCGCGGAATGCGAAGGGTCGCTTTAAGTTTCCTGACGTCGTTTGCAAAGCGGTCAGTTGGCCCGTCGAAGTCGTCGTTGGCAATCCCGTTGGTTTCAACCACGCAGGCATCGTCGGTGGCGGTTATGGCGACCTCGGCCATGGAACACGGTTTCCTGCTGGTACCTTCGACTTCGATTTCGGCGACGTAGCGCCCAGCGTATTCGGCACAATCCGGCGAGCTGTAGGTCAGCCGAGCGTTGGTGATGTCCTGAATCGGCGTTTGCGCCTGCGCGCCATGGCTGAAGACGAACCCAGCCGCGACACGTGTACCGAGAATAGAGTATTTCATAACAGCGGACCTCGCCTCCCAAACGGGGCCGGTCGCCGACACCGGCGACACTAAGCATACGTTCCTGCAAATGGAGGCGTCTGGCAATGGGTCCGTGATCCAAATGGTCCGGCGGGTTTGTGCCAGGTCGCTGTCATGGCGGATTGTCGGGTGACAGTGAATTCGGTACACATAATCTTGAGGCAAACAAGATTATTGAGGCAAGATATGGGTAATTCCGCCGCTTTTTCGGACGGTCACCGCCGACACTTTCTTCGGGCGATGGGCAGTGTTGCCCTTGTCGCGGCAACGCCAGGTCTAGCGAGTGATATTATTCTCGACAGCCGCGCCCTGAAACCCGGTGAATTCACCTGGCATCCCGAGGCGTCGCCCAAGGGAGGCGTTGCGGTGATCGTCTCGCTGCCCGAACAACGGGTGCATGTCTACCGAAACGGCGTCCGGATCGCGGTGTCCACCTGCTCGACGGGCAAGCCTGGGCACGAAACGCCCACGGGTATTTTTACGATCCTGCAAAAGGACAAGGATCACCATTCCTCGACCTACAACGACGCGCCGATGCCGAACATGAACCGGCTGACCTGGGATGGGATTGCTCTGCACGCGGGAAACCTGCCCGGCTATCCGGCATCCCATGGTTGCGTGCGCTTGCCCTTGGGTTTCTCGGAGAAGCTCTTTACCGTGACCCACGTGGGGACGCCTGTTATTATCGCCGGCGCACATTCGGATCCCTGGGAACTCACCCACCCAGGGCGAATTCTGACCGGCGGGTCGGAAAGCCGGCTTGAGGCGGCGGTCGATGCGCTCGATCCGTCTCACCACCCCTCCGACTGGTCCGACAGCGGCGGTTTTCCGATTTCGACCGTGCTCGCGTCTTCGGCGGAAAGGCGCATCTACCTGTTCCAGGATGGGCACGAAGTCATGTCCGATAGCTTTCAGGTGACCGGCGGCGGTGTATTGGGGGAACACGTGCTGATGCTAGAACGCAGCGGGAACGCATACAAATGGGTGGGCATCACCCATCATCCTGATCCGCGGCACCCGAACAAACCCGAGGCCGCGGTTGCCGAGCGCATGAGCATATCGGACCGATTCAAAGACCGCCTGATCAGCGCGTTCCATCCGGGGATGACCCTGATTGTCACCGATTTGCCAAGCCGACCTGACACGCGGTCGGGGACGGATTTCGTGATCCTGTCCAGTTGAACCGCTGCACCCGGCTCGGAAAAACTCTACTCAGCGGCGCGGTACTGGATTAGTCAGGGGACAGTCACTTTTGCTTCGGAGGCCCCATGTCCGGGACTGTCGCCAATCCCATGGCAGACCAGTTGCGCGCGCTGCTTGCCCGCGGCGAGATCCTTAAGATGCCCTGTTGTTTCGACGGGCTGTCGGCCAAGCTGATCCAGCAAGCAGGGTTCGAACTGACCTTCCTGTCGGGCTTTGGCGCGTCGGCTTCGCGTCTCGGCGCCCCGGACACCGGGTTGATGAGCTATGGCGAGGTGCTCGATCAGGCGCGCAATGCGATGCATCCAATCTCCATTCCGCTGATTGCCGATGGCGACACGGGCTACGGAAATCCGATGAACGTTCTACGCACAGTCACAGGGTTTGCACAGGCGGGATGCGCGGGCGTCATGGTAGAGGATCAAGTCGCCCCGAAGAGATGCGGCCACACCGAAGGCAAGAGTGTTGTCAGCCGGTCCGAAGCCCTGGAGCGCATGCACGCAGCAGTGGAAGCGCGGGCGTCCCACGACATTCTGATCGTCGCCCGGACGGATGCGCGGCGCGAACACGGGCTTGATGAAGCGCTGGCGCGGGCAGAGGCCTTTGCCGGGATGGGTGCCGATATCCTCTTTGTGGAAGAGCCCTATTCGGTTGAGGAAATGCGCACAATCTGCGCCGCTGTGGACACAGTGCATATGGCGAACATGCTGGAAGGTGGGCAGACACCGATCCTGCCGCCGGATGCTCTGGCCGAGATGGGATTTTCGATCGCGGCCTATCCTTTGACCCTGCTCTCTGCGGCGATGAAAGCGATGAACACAGTCCTTGCGGATCTGGCGGCGGGGCGGTCGTCGCAGGACCATCTCTTGAAGTTTTCCGACCTTCGGCGGCAGATCGGTTTTGATGATTACCACCGTCGGGCAAGCGCCCTTCGGACGGTGTCGGGGCGCTAGGCGGGCCGCGTCGGCAAGAACGCGCGCCGGATCGCCGCACTGATGATAAAAACAAAGACGACGAGCAGCGAGGCGATGACGGTGGCTTCGGCACGGAAGAGCGCGGTCGCCTCGGTGGGCGAGGACGCCAGAACAATGCCCGCGGACATCAAGGCCGATGATGTCGCCATGCCCGATGGCAAATACCGCAAGCCGACGAGCAGCATGGCAATGACCGCCAAGGCGAACCAGGTTACGCCAAGGGGCAGGTTGACGAGCAGGCCTGCGATACCTGCGCCGACCACCATGGCGGCCCCACGCGACGCCGCCTGTGTCACGTGGCTGCCTGGCGGGTCGAGTGCGCGAGCGGCAAAGAGAAGCGCAATCCAATGCGATTGTGCAGTGTCGAACCGGGTGGCGATGATCTGGGCCAGCACAAGCCCGATGGCGAGTGCCATCGCATGGGCAATGGCATAGCCGCTTTCAACCGTGATGGGCGGGACGCGACGGGTGGCGCCCAAGAGACCCGCGAGAGCAATGCCGATGGCCGCGGACCCTGCAAAAATGGGCAGGAGCAAAGCGGGATGTGCCGGGGCCGAGACCGGGCTGTGCAAAATGATCCAAGACATGATCGCGAAAATCGTGACACGGGTGCCGAAGCGGGCAAGCTCAAGACCTGCAAGCGCCGCAAATCCCGGCGCCAGCAGAAAGACGCTGACACAATCCGGTGTCAGCGCGGCAACCGCGGCCAGGGCGGCGACGGAAGTGATGGCCCAAACGGCTTTCGTCCGGTCGCCAAAAATGCTGCCGAAAAAGCCCAGGATCAGCCCCGAAACTGCTCCGGCCACATAGGGCAATCCTGCGACGAGATAGGCGAAGCCGACCACAAGGCAGAGCGCGGCGAAAAAGAGCAGGACCACACGCCACGGCAAAAGAAAGGCCGGTTTTTTGGGGTCGTCCGAAGGCAAATTGAAACCCGCTCCACAACGTGCCGAGGGCCCGGAGCCTGGCGTCGAAAACTATCAAAAGCTAACCCCGCGCCAGTTGGAAAGCCACAGGCCGCCTGGGGGATCCGGCGTTTGTGCGCCTAGCTTGGATCCAGCTTTTCCTTCGCGGCGTTGATCATCGCGGCCAATAGGCTCGACCCGCCAAGATCGGGGTGGACCTTCCGGATCAGTCGTTTGTGGGCCGCGCGCACTTCTTCGGTGCTGGCGCCAGGATCAAGGCCAAGAACGCGATAGGCCTCGGTCTCGCTCATTTCGCTCTGGGGCGCTGTGCCTTCCGTTTCGCCGGCTGTATCTCCGCGGCGTTCGAGATAGGCGAGGATCAACGACAGGCTGTCTTCGTCGCCCGTGGTCTCCAGATAATGGACCAGTTCCTGAAGCTCATCGGCGGGCATGTCAGAGAGATGCCTGCCCTCCAGCGGGCCGTTCAGGACCTCGCCGTCCATCTCACCGGTATCATGGTCGAGCCACATAGAAAGCGCATCGGTGCGTACCTCTGAAGTCTGGCCTGGGGAAGGCGTGACAGGCTGGCTGCCGCCGGACCGCAGAAGCGCGTAGCCAAAGAGCGCCAGCGGCCCAGCTATCGCGACCATGCGGTAGATCGCCAGGGCCACGGCTATGGCGATGAGCAGCACGCCAAGCGCGGAGCGGGGCGGGAGCCGAACAAAGGCTACGAGCCCCGCAACGATCGCGGCGAGCGCCACCGCAGGTGCCGCCCAGGCGATCATTTGCGCAGGTCTGCCAGCAGCTTCTTGGCCGAGGCGCCGCCGCGTTTTTCAAGCGCCATGCGGCCACCTGCGGAATAGGTGGCGACGGCCGCCAGAAGGTCCTTCAGTTGCCCCGCCGAACTGCGGTCAAAGCGCAGGAAAACGCCGCCAGTCAGGCGTGCGATCTCGCGAAAAGCGCGTTCAGCTGCGGGGTCGGCGCCTTCAAGAAACATGAACGCCTTGGTGTTGCGCAGCGCCAGTTGACCTGCCTTGTGGCAAAGGGTGTCGATATCTTCTTCCATAGCGTCGCCCACGAAAACGAGTGAGGGCAAGGGCGCCTTGGACGCCTGTTTTTCCGCGTGGTCCAGCACGCGTCCGATCTGCGTCAGCCCGCCCTGGCACTGCAGGCCGGTCATCTGGCTTTTGAGGTCAGCTGCATTGCTGACCCAGCGGGACGCGCGGGCCTGTCCATGGCCGCGGAAATAGACAAGCTGTACGTCCAGCCCGCCGATCGACGCTGCCGCATCAAACATGGAGGCTTGCAGGTCACAGGCCAGATCCCATGTAGGTTGGCGGCTCATGGTCGCGTCAAGCGCAAAGATGAGCCTGCCCCGTTCGCCCGACGTGCGGTGGGCTGGCAAGGTTTTGGCCGAAGCCAGAAAAGCATCGACCTCGGAGCGGGACGAAGCGGCAGGCGCCCTGGACCGCGCTTGGTCCGGGCGGGTCGGTAAACCAGTTTTGCGACGCTCCACCATCTTGGTGAATCAGTTGGGCCAATGCGCGCGAATTGCAAGCCCGGCGGTTGGCCGCATCCGTTGGGAACGTTCAGCCCGGTTGCATGCGCCGCAGATTGGCCGAATACTCCATCCTCGTTTTGATCTGAACCCCTGGGAGGGCCAGCTTGGCCGATCTGATTTTCGTTTGCGCACCCGACATCGCGGGTAAACTGCGCGGTAAGGCTTTCCCCTCCGACCAGCTTGAACTTCGGTTGACACGCGGGGTCGGTTGGACGCCGACAAACGTCCAGATCACCTGCTTCAACGTCATCGCGGAAAGCCCCTTTGGTGCGCTCGGGGATTTGCTGCTCATCCCCGATGGCGGGACAGTGGTCGAGGCAGTATTTGGCGACCGGACGGAGCGGTTCATGCTGGGCGATATAGTCACCCTAGATGGCGCGCCATGGGACCTTTGCACAAGAGCGATCCTGCGTTCCGCCCTCGACCGATTGGAGCAGGTGGGCGGGGTGCGTCTTCTAGCGGCTTTCGAGCACGAGTTCCAGATCAAGGGCTCGCCGGCGGTCGCGGGCGAAGCCTACGGGCGGGCCGGGTTCGAGGCGCAGCGCGACCTTTGTGAGACGCTTGTGGATCAGCTAACCGCTGCAGGGCTGAGCGCCGACAGTATCATGAAAGAATACGGCCCCAACCAGTACGAGGTGGTGATCGGACCCGAGGACGGGCAAAGAGCCGCCGACGCGGCGGTTATCGTGCGCGAACTGACCCGGTCCACGGCCCGGCATCTTGGCGACGTTGCGACCTTTGCACCGATCCTTGATCCGGCGAGCGTGGGCAACGGCGCGCACATTCACATGAGCTTTCTGGATGAAACCGGCGCGCCCGTCGCCCATGATCCAAACCGGCCCCATGGCATGTCGCAGCTGACCGGGGCCTTCTGTGCTGGCGTTCTGAAGTACCTCGACAGCATTCTCGCGCTGACCGCGCCATCGGTTGTGTCCTATCTGCGCCTGACGCCTAATCGCTGGTCGGCGGCCTACAACAATCTGGGCCTGAACGACCGGGAGGCGGCCCTGCGCCTGTGCCCGGTGACGCCGCTTGATCCGGCGAGCCTTTCTCGTCAGTTCAATATTGAGTTCCGCGCCGGAGATGCCGCAGCTTGTCCGCATCTGGCCCTAGCCGCGATCGTGCACGCGGGCTGCGCGGGTATTGAAGAGGGCCTTGCGGCGCCCGACCCGACAGAGGAAAACCTGTCGCACGCATCTGCCCAGAGCCTGAAGGATAGGGGCTTTGTCCGCTTGCCCACGTCGTTTGACGACGCACTGGACCGGTTCGCTGCGAACGACACGGTGAAGTCTTGGTTCCCCGATCCTTTCGCCGGGGTTTATGTGGCCCACAAGAAGGCAGAAATCGCCCATGTTGCGGATATGGATCCCCGGGCGCAGTGCGATGCCTACGCCGAGACCTACTAGCGCCAAGGACGCGGAGACATGAAGCTGGAATTCCATCACATCAACTTCGTCTCGAAAGACGTCGACGGGTTGCATGACTTTTATACGCGGGTTCTTGGGCTCGACAACATTGCCAGCGAAGATTTCCCGCGCACCGAGGCCACTGATCATGCCGGGTACGACGGTAGGATTCGCTTTGCCACAGACGGTAAGATGCAGATGCACCTTGCCGAGCGGCAATTCGACGTGGCCTTCAGAAACGGACAGGTCATAAACCCGGTGGACAAGGGGCACATTGCCTTTCGCACCGACGACATTGGCGCGGTTCTCGCGATGCTCGACCGCGAGGGCGTTCCGTATTCAGACTATGGCACGGCATTCGCGAAGGAATGGCATCAGGTCTTTTTCATGGATCCTGAGGGCAACGTCATCGAGATCCACCAGAAGATTGCCTAGGTCTGACCCAAACTGAGGCGCAGAATGGCTATGACTTTCCGCGCAAGATCCGGGGCCTCTGACGCGCGCGGACCGGCGATGTTCAGCGTTTGAACCTCGACGCTCCCGAGCCAATCGGAAATGCGGCGCCGGGCTGCGGCCTCTCCGCCGCTCACATCGACCACCAGAACGGGTTTGCCCACGGCCTTTGCGCGATCAACCGTGTACTGCGTGCCCGGGCTGTCGCGTCCATCCACAAAGACCAGCGTCGCGTCGCTGGCGTCAATGTTCCTCTGCGTGCGGTCGCGCACGTCTGCCGTCGGGGTTTCAGCGAGGATGCCGTAGCGTGACGGAATTGTCCCTGCCTCGTTAGTCCTGCCCTTTGGCACCCAGCCCCCATGCTCAATCCCGGCCTCAAGCGCAAAATCCAGAGCAGCCGTATCGACACCGGTTTGTCCGCCGGAGATGATCTTGACAGGAGCAGCCTTCTTCATCGGCAGATGCGGTTAATTCGCCTCTTTGCAGTGCGGAGTGTGCAAGCAGCCGGGACCTTTTACCACGGAAGATGACCCTGTCCGCGCAGACCTTTGACATGGATTTTGGACCGCAACTGTTCTATGTTTTTCGACATACGATGTGAATAACGAACTTTGATTTTCATTTTCTCCTGGGGGAGCAACCATGCTTAAGTCATCCGTCGCGGGATTGGCCCTGTGTTCTTTAGTGATTGGCGTCCCAAAGATTGTGCACGCCGACGCCGCCGACGCCCTTTTTGGTGCAATCGCCGGGGCCGTTGTCACGAACGCCATCAAGAATGACCAGCAGCGCAAGAAAAAGCAGCAGACGACCGTCCAGCGGCAAGCTCCGGCCACACTCAATGGAACCTACTCGCGTGCCGAGCGGATGGAGATCCAGACCGCATTGAATTCAAGAGGCTTCACCGCGGGCGTTGTTGATGGCGCTCTCGGCCCAAAGAGCCGTGCGGCTATTTCACAGTTTCAGGCGTCGCTTGGCGAGCCGGCTACGGGCCAACTGACCCGTGGGCAGTTTGCGAAACTCACTCTGCCAGCGGCGAACGCTTTTGCGCAGCCTCAGTTTGCGGGGCACCGGTCGTTGACCGCGCAGGAAGTGGCGCTGTTGCAGCAAAGTCTGTTCATGCTCGGCATCTACGGCAATGCGGTCAATGGTCTGAATGACCCAGCGACGCAGCATGCCTCGATGATGTATCTCAATTCCATGGGCCGTACTCCGGCTAACACGACCCCGGTGCAGACTGTGGTCATGGCCGCAAGCGCTGCAGGACTGCAGACCCCGCCGTACCTGATGCAAGAGGCACAGGCCTCAATGGCCGCATTCGCCGGGCAACAACAGCCCTTCGGCGCGCAGCCGCAGCAGCCCTTTGGGGCCCAGCCTCAGCAAGTCTACGGGGCCCAGCCGCAGCAGCAGCCATTTGGCACCCAGCAGCCCCAGCAGGCGTTTGGGCAACAGCCCCAGCAGGCGTTTGGTCAACAACCGCAACAGGCGCTTGGCCAACAGCCCCAGCAGGCGTTTGGGCAACAGCCGCAACAGGCACTTGGCCAACAGCCCCAGCAGGCGTTCGGCCAACAACCGCAACAAGCGCTCGGCCAACAGCCGCAGCAGGCGTTTGGACAACAGCCGCAGGGGCAACTGGCTCCGGCGGGTCAAGGGCAGACCCAGCAGGTGTTTGCTCCGGCCACGCAACCGGCCGCTGGTCAGCCCGTGCAGCAGCAACAACAGCAGCAACAGCCGCTCTTTCCAACCACGCCGCAGGGGCAACAGGCCGCTCCTGCGACACAACCGCAGGCTCCGGTGCAACAACAGCCACAGCAGCCCCAGCAGCAAGGCGGCGCGACAACGCTCTTTGCGGCAGGCGCGGCCGCCGCACCGACGCAGGGCGCAGGACAGGCGCAGGGCGGCCTCGACATCTTCAGCCCGACGGATGGGTCCGGAACCGAGGTCGTACAGCAGGCGCCGTCAACCGGCACGGCCGTGCAGGCCACCACCTTCGCTGCAACCGACTGAACGGGATGTCCAAGAACGGCAACGGCGCTGCCCCCGGGCGGCGCCGTTTTTTGTTCGGCAGGCCGTTATTCGGCTGGCACAGCGACGCCTTCCGCAGAAGAGACAGCCGCTGCAGGTTCTTCGGACGCTGCGGGCCGGAACGCGCCGACGAAGGCTTTCCGCACCTGACGTGTAAACCCCTGATTGTACTGCGCGTGATGCGTCCCGTACTGAGGGTCATAGCGGCGCGCAACAAAGGCGGTGCCGCGCAGGGGAGCGACGCTCGCGGTCGCTGCCGAGAAGTCAACACTGCCAAAGAACGTGACCTGGCGCGGCCCCATTGGAATATTCTGGCCCTGATCTTCCGGGATCCGAAGGCCTTCGGTTTCCAGCCGCATGATAAATGCCGACTGGCCGACGGCAGCCGAGCCGTTCACCGGGAACGTGCGGGCCGCTGTCAGGGCTGTGCCCGCCTCGTCGCGTGAGCCGACGCCCACTGCACGGAAGCCCTGTTGTTCGAACCGCATCTTCATGGACGTGCCCATGTCGGGAATCCGGACAGTCATGGGGCTCGTGAAGTCGAAGGCACCCGGCTGGCTCATGGTCGGATGGGCGTGGGTCTTTATTCGCACGACGGCATCCTTGCCCAGTCCGAAGAGCTGCCCATCAGTGGGTACGACCATGATCATCCGGTCACCATTGGTGGCTGCCTGGAACTGGTAGCTAACAATCGCAAAGAGTTCGCGTCCGAACCGCTCGAAAAGTGTGCGCGCGTCGGCTGTTGGAATACGAAGCTGATTGCCGAAAGGAAACGATGGTCGGTTTTGCTCTTGCCGCTCGTCGACCACCCGAAACTGCCAGGGGAACGTATCGGACGAAACACCGGTGCCTTGCAAGATACTACTCGCACAGCCCCGCGCGTTTCGCGGCGCGTTCATGCTCCTCGAAAGGGACTCGTCCATGCCAATGCTGGTGATTTTGTCGAACGGAAGAATACTATTGTCGAAGTTGTACTCGCCTGTGTCGATGACATATGCAACGTCGAACCGGTTCGGCAGTCGCGTGGTGTTCACAATCTGCTTCAGGGCCTCCTTCCAAGCGGGCGCGGCCCGGAAATAATCGGTGCGCTCAAACTCGTTGGCGAAGGCTTCTTCGCAACGAAACTCGGGCTCCTTTGCCATCAGGTAGATCAGGAAATTCACATAGAAGATCGGATCGTCCCATTGTCGCTGATTGGCGCGAAGGTAGTCATAGAGCGCGCGGTCATAGGCATTGCGCGGGTCGACCTCGCGCGCGAGTTTTTGAAGATCGAGACCAAAGGCCAACCCATTGCCAGTCGGCATTTGCTGCGCGGACAGCATCTTGCCCAGAAGGACCGCCAACAAGAGCCCGGTGAAAGCCGCACGCAACATGTGCCGAATACAAGCAACCAGTAAAACCATGGATAAACGCCCCTAAAGTACCCGTGCAAAAGTTATCAGGATGCACTCTAGCCGTCGAGGCGAGGCTGGCGCAAAGAATGTTTTCGTTAGCGGCAAGCAGATCTGGGTCAAAGGGCCTTCTCAGGCGACAGCGTGATGTCAGCCTTGGGGTCTAGGAAACCGCGCGGTATTGACAATGACACCGGTGTCATGACATCGGTGTCATTGCGTGCCAAGAATCGATTGCCGCGCGTGGGAGGAAGACAATTGGCCACGATTTATGACGTTGCGAAGCGAGCAGGTGTCTCACCAAAAACCGTGAGCAGGGTGCTCAACGGCGACGCGCCCGTCTCGGCCAGAACGAAAAAGGCCGTGACCGAGGCCATGGACGCCCTGGGCTACGTGCCGTCCCACGCGGCACGGTCGATCAAATCCAACAAGTCCGGGCTCATCGGGCTGATCACCGGTGCCATCAGCAACGCCGATGAGGTCGCAACCCCTGCCGGTCTGCCGGAACTCTTCATCGTTCAGGGCGCGCAGGCGGTCATTGAACACTCCCAAAAGACGCTTCTGATTTCCGACACCGGCGGAAGGCTCGACCGTGTGCCGGATTTGATCCGCACCTTTCAGGAGCACCGTGTCGAAGGTCTGCTCTATATCGCCGACTACCACAAGCCTCTGGACTTGGCGCTGCCTGGACATGACATTCCAAAAGTTCTCGTCAACTGTTTCGACGATCTGGGCACGCCCGCCGTGGTTCCCGATGATGAGGGCGGCCAATATGCGCTAACGAAAGAGGTCATTGCTAAAGGGCATCGCCGCATCGCCTATCTGACTCTGGCACCTGCGATGGAAGCGACGAAGCTTAGGTTGCGTGGCTTTAAGCGAGCGGTTGCCGAGGCGGGTATCGCGTTTGATGCGGATCTCGTGCAGCCCACGGATCTCTTCGGTTCGCCTGGCGAGCATCAACTGATCTGGGATGCGCTCGACAAATTTTTCTCGGGCGATACGCCGCCGACGGCCATCTGCTGCGGCAACGACCGTCTTGCCATGGCGGTCTATGGCATTTTGCGCCGCCGGGGCATTGCCGTGCCGGAAGAGGTCTCGGTCGTGGGCTATGACGATCATCGGCTGATTTCCGAAACGCTCTATCCCGCGCTCACCACGGCCGAGCTGCCCTACAGTGCCATGGGCGCGCGGGCGGCACAGCTTTTGCTGCAGATTTTGTCTGGCGGGGCCGCGGCGCCGGAGAACCGGGTCCGCATTGGCGGTGAGGTTAAGCGTCGCGCGTCGCTCGTCGCGCCGGAAATTCAGAACACCAAGAAAATCATCAGTTTCAAAGGGAGGACGGAAACATGAAGCTTGAGGTGACCTTTGCCACGCTTATCGCCATGGGCATGGCCGGCGCGGCCTCTGCGCAGACAGAGCTGAGCCTTTGGTACCACGGGGCAGGCAGCGCCAACGCGGAGGAGGCGCTGGTCAATGAGCTGGTTGAAGAGTTCAACGCCAGCCAGTCGGACTGGAAGGTGGTGATCGAGACCTTCCCTCAGCTGGCCTACAACGACGCGGTCGGTGCCGCGGCGCTGGCGGGTGAACTGCCGGACATTCTGGATGTGGACGGGCCTGTAATGCCGAACTGGGCCTGGGCGGAGTACATGCAGGCCCTGGGCATTGATGAGGCCAAGCTCGACGGCTACTTGCCCGGTCCCGTCGGGCGGTGGAACGGTGAGGTTTATTCGGTCGGTCTCTGGGATGCGGCCGTGGCCTTGACCACGCGGCGCTCGACCCTTGAAAAATATGGTATCCGGGTCCCTTCGCTGGACGAACCCTGGAGCCTTGATGAATTCAACGCGGCGCTCGCATCCATCGCAGCCTCGGGTGACTTTGACTATCCACTCGATCTGGGTATGGCCTGGAAGGGCGAATGGTATCCCTATGCCTTTTCGCCGTTCCTGCAGAGCTTTGGCGGCGATATCGTTGACCGCTCGACCTACCAGACTGCCGAGGACGCGCTGAACGGCGACGCGGCTATTGCCTTTGGGGAATGGTGGCAGGGGCTTTTTGAGAACGGATACGTCCCTGGCACCAGTCAGGATGCGGCGGACCGGGAAACGGGTCTTCTGAATGGAAAATACGCCATGTCCTGGAACGGCAACTGGGCTGCGCTGCCTGTGGTCGAGGCCTTTGGCGATGATGCGCTTTTCCTGCCCGCGCCAGACTTCGGCAATGGCCCGACAATCGGCGCGGCTTCCTGGCAATTCGGCATCTCCGCCACTTCCGAGCATCCCGAAGGCGCCTTGGCTTTCATTGAGTTTGCGCTTCAGGATCGCTGGTTCGCGGCTTTCTCAGATGGGACCGGACTGATCCCGACAACGGCCAGTGCGGCAGGCGACACGGCCAATTACGCGCCGGGCGGCCCGCTCGAGGTGTTCTACGATCTGTCCAAGGCCCAGGCGCTCGTGCGGCCTGTAACCCCCGGCTACATCGTCCAGGCGAAGGTCTTTGAGAAAGCGCTTTCCGACATCGCCAATGGCGCGGATGTGGCCGACACGCTGGACGCCGCCGTCGACGAGATCGACGAGGATATCGAAAGCAACGGCGGCTACGGCCACTAAAGGCTCCTCCCAGGGCTGCCCGGCCGCTGGCCAGGCAGCCCTTACCGACAAGGAACTCGTCCGATGGCTTCCAAACTGACGCGGTCGAACCGCGCAGGCTGGCTGATGGCCTTGCCCGGTGCGGGCCTAATCGCCGCCTTCATCATTGTTCCGTTTTTTCTAGCGTTTGCCTTTTCCCTGACGAACCAGCGGTTGGCCTCGCCCAATCCCACCGAATACGTGGGCTTTGAGAACTACCGCGATCTGCTGGGTCTCTCGATCTTCACGCTCGAGCCCGAGCGGGACGACACCGGCGCCGTGTTGCGCGATGAGGCGGGCGAGATCAAATACCCGCGGCTGCGGACCTTTACCCGCCGGAACCCCGACTACCCGCATCTTGAGGGCAAGCGCGAATGGTTCAGCTGGCAGTCGGGCGAAAACAGGACCGTCGTGCTGGCCTCGGACGTGGTCTTTATGAAAGCACTTGTGAACACCTTCACCTTCGTTCTGGTGGTGGCGCCCGTACAGGCCGGTCTGGCGCTTGGCCTGGCGCTCCTGATTAACCAGCAACTCCGCGGCATCAGCTTTTTCAGAGCGGTCTACTTTATGCCGGTGGTGGTCTCTATCGTCGTCGTGTCACTGCTCTGGCGCTTCATCTATGCCCCCGGTGACGGGCTGCTGAACAACGTCCTGTCAGGGCTGACTTTTGGCGCCTTCAGCCCACACGACTGGCTAGGCGATCCCTCGACGGCGCTTGGCTCGATCATGGCGATGTCGATTTGGCAGGGTGTCGGGTTTCACATGGTGATCTGGCTTGCGGGGCTACAGACAATCTCGCCCACGCTTTACGAAGCGGCCGAGATTGAAGGCGCCTCCAAGGTCCAGACCTTCCGATATGTGACCTGGCCGGGTCTGCGCAACACCGCTGTGCTGATCCTGATCGTGATCACCATGCAGGCGTTCGCGCTCTATGCGCAGATCAACGTCATGACGAAGGGCGGGCCGCTCGACAGCACGCAGGTGCTGGTCTTTCAGGCCGTCGAACGCGGCTACGGCAAACAGGACATTTCCGGTGGTTCGACCATCTCGGTTCTGCTTTTTCTGATCGTCCTTTGCATTTCCCTCATTCAACGTTGGCTGACACGGGAGCGGAACTGATGGCACTTGTGACCCCGGACAATCGCGGGCTTCGCCTGACGACCCGCTATGCGGTCCTGATCCTTGTCGCGGTGATCTTCATCTTCCCGCTGCTCTTCATGGCCATGTCCTCGCTGAAGCCGGATCAGCAGCTTCTGAACGACACCAAGAGCTTGCGCGCCTTCCTGCCTGTCGGTGACATCTCGTTCACCAATTACGCGGATGCCTTCCAGCGCGCGCCGATCGGCGTTTTTGTGTTCAACTCGGTTTTTGTGACCGGCATTACGGTGATCCTGACGTTCTTTGTGTGCTCACTGGCGGCCTTTTCCTTTGTGTTTCTTGACTGGAAAGGCCGGAACATCACTTTCTCGATCCTTCTGGCGACGCTGATCATCCCTTACGAGACGATATTCATCCCGCTCCTTTTGATGGCGTCGCAACTGCCCTGGATCGGCGGGGGCGGGATCGAATTCGGCTGGCTGAACACCTACCGCGTGCAGATCATTCCTTTCATTGCCGACGGTCTGTCGATCTTTCTCTTCGTGCAGTACTTCAAGGACCTGCCGCGTGAGTTGATCGAGGCCAGCAGGGTGGAGGGCGCCAGTTGGTGGACGATATACCGCAAGGTGGTGATGCCGCTGTCGGGTCCCGTCATTGCCACGGCGGCGATCCTGAAATTCCTCTTCATGTACAACCAGTATCTCTGGCCGCTCATGGTGGTGCAGGCCGAAGAGATCCGCCCGGTCATGGTGGGTCTTGGCTATTTCACCGATCAGCTTAACGTTCCCTGGGGCGAGGTGATGGCGTACCTCACGATCATCACCGTGCCTGTTCTGGCCTTCTATCTGTCGTTGCAACGTGTCTTTATTGCGTCGGTCGCCTCGACGGGGGTCAAGGGCTGATGGTGCTGGCGCTGGGTGACAAATGGGTCTGGGATAGCTGGTATGTCCGCGATGGCGATCTCTGGCACTGCTATTTCCTGCAAGCTGACAAGTCCATCGGAGATCCGGAGTTGCGCCACTGGAACGTCAGCTATGGTCATGCCACAAGCCGTGATCTTGTGTCTTGGGAGCATTTGGGGACCTGTTTTGCTCCCAGCGAGGAACCGGCCTGGGACGACTACACCACGTGGACCGGGTCGGTGGTCCGAGGAGACGATGGCCGCTGGCATCTTTTCTATACGGGGACCAGTAAGGCCGGGGACGGCAAGCACCAGAAGCTGGGCCACGCCGTCTCAGACGACTTGCATAGCTGGAGCCGTGTGGGCGACGGGCTGATCCTTGACCGCGACAACCGGTACGAGGAGTTTCAACCGGGCCGCTGGCACGACCGTGCCTTTCGCGACCCTTGGGTCATCCGGGACCCTGAGGGGGGGTGGCTTATGTATTTCACCGCGCGCGATGCGTCCGTTCCGGACATCATTGGGGCGGGCGCCATCGGACTTGCGACATCGAACGACCTTAGTACCTGGACTTTGCAGGACCCGGTCTACACCGGTGGCTTTGGAGAGCTTGAGGTGCCGCAGGTCTTCGAATGGGACGGGCAGTGGTATTGCCTGTTCTGCACGGCGGCGCGGTTCTGGTCGGAGGAGGCGCAGGCGACCATCGGCGAGGCACCCAAAACCGGGTCGCACTATCTAGTCGCGGACGCACCACGCGGACCTTGGCGCATCGCGCCCGGGCCAATGCTCGATGGGGCGCACCCCGGTCGGCGCTATGCCGCGCGCATTGTCGATGTGGGGACCGAAAAGCGACTTTTGGGATTTTTGATGACCGACCCGGAAACCGGGCGCTTTCCGGGCATCATCGCCGACCCCGAACCCGTCGAACGCACAGCTGACGGGCGCCTCGCGCTCGCAACCCGGGACTGAGAGGAGGAGAGACCATGGCCGACGTCCTTTTGAAAGGGATCAAGAAAAGCTACGGCGCCGTCGATGTCATCAAGGGCGTCGATATCGAAATCAAAGACGGCGAGTTCGTCGTGTTTGTGGGCCCTTCCGGCTGCGGTAAGTCTACGCTCTTGCGCATGATCGCGGGGCTCGAGGACATTTCGGGCGGCACGCTCGAAATCGGCGGAACGATGGTCAATGACATCCCGGCGTCGCAGCGGGGGATCGCAATGGTCTTCCAGTCTTACGCGATCTTTCCCCATATGACCGTGCGCGAGAACGTGGCTTTTGGCCTGACCATCGCCGGTGCCTCGAAGGCGGAGAAAGAGGAAAAGGTGGCCGAAGCCGCGCGCATTCTTCAGATGGAACACTTGCTTGACCGCCGCCCGAGCCAGCTTTCGGGCGGGCAGCGTCAGCGGGTCGCAATTGGCCGCGCCATCGTCCGCAAGCCAGAGGTCTTCCTGTTCGACGAGCCGCTTTCCAACCTTGACGCCGCCCTGCGACTGGATATGCGGATCGAGATTGGGAAGCTGCACAAATCTCTTGGGGCGACGATGGTTTACGTCACCCACGATCAGGTTGAAGCGATGACGCTGGCCGACAAAATCGTCGTCCTGAAAGACGGCTACGTGCAGCAAATTGGCGCGCCGATGGACCTCTACCACCGCCCTGAAAATCTGTTTGTGGCAGGCTTTATCGGCGCACCGTCGATGAACTTTCTGGATGTGGAAATCGTTGGCAAGGGCAGTGAAAGCGCCAGGGTCCGCTCAGATCTTGTCGCCGAGTTCACCGCGCCCGCGTGGCGGGACGGCATCCCGAATTTCGGCCGCGCGATACTGGGAATCCGCCCGCAAGATCTGCACCCCGTCGAAAGCGGTGGTGTGCTGTCGGGCAATGTGACGCTCGCCGAACGGCTGGGCATTGAGACCGTGGTGGACGTCGCCCTGACCGACGGAACGCGCGTTCTTTGCTCGATGGCGGAGGACCGTGTGTTCGAGCCCGGACAATCGATCCACCTCGATTTCGATCACGCCCGCGCCCATCTCTTTTCGCCGGAACCTGGCCAGCACGAAGCGGCGGCTTGACCCATGAAGCCGATCCTGATCCTCGACAACCACTTCCGCAAACGGCGCGAACTTTTTCGTGACGAGACATATGACGCTTTATCGGAACTTTGCGAGATCCACGGCGGCGAGGACCAGCCAATGGAACGCGATAGGATCACCGCGCTTCTGCCTGAGGCGGCGGTCTACGTCGCTGCCCGCCCTGTTCTGTCGACGAAAGAGATCCAAGGCGCGCCAAATCTGAAAGCGACTATCGAAGTCTCGGGCGCCTTTCGCGACGGACTGGACTATAGGGCCTGTTTTGAAAAAGGCATCGAGGTTCTCTCTTGTTCTCCGGGCTTCCGCAACGCGGTCGCGGAAATGACGCTGGCCATGCTGCTCGCGGGAGGCAGGGGACTTGTCGAGGAGCACGAGGCGTTCCGTACCGGCGCAGAGAGGTGGCTGGACGACCGGGACGACACGGACTTCTCGCTCTATCGTCAGACCATTGGCTTTATCGGCTACGGCCAGATATCCCGCGAAACGCACAGACTGCTTGCGCCGTTTTCGCCCCGGGTACTGGCCTATGATCCGTTCCTGAAGAATGCAGGCCCAGACGTCGCGCTGACCGACCTTGAAACGCTCGTCACGTCATGCCGGGCCGTAGTAGTGGCCGCGGTCCCGTCCGAGCAAACCCGCGGGCTTTTGAGCCGCGACTTGATCGCACGCCTGCAAAAGGGCGCGATGGTCGTCTTGATCAGCCGCGCTTGGTGCGCCGATTTTCCGGCCCTCTTTGAAGCGGCTCAAGGCGGGCGCATACAGGTGGCGACGGATGTTTTCCCCGACGAACCTCTTGCGCCCTCCGATCCGCTGCGGCTGAGCAGGAATGTCATCCTTTCGCCGCACCGGGCCGCTGCCGTGCCCGGCGGGCGTTACCTGATCGGAGACATGATCCTGCACGACGTAAGGGCCATTCTGTCCGGCGCGCCGGAACGGCAGCTAAAGAGGGCAGACCCGGGCTTGGTCGAGGGGTTGGTTTCGGCGCAGCTCCAGATGTCGGCGATGCCTAACACATGACGCCGTTCAACTGGGGTATCCTTGGAACCGGGAACATCGCCGGCTCCATGGCCGACGCTCTGCGTCTTGTGCCGGGGGCCCGCCGGTATGCTGTCGCCTCTCGGTCTGCCCAGAAAGCATGTGCGTTTGCCGCGCAGTGGGGATTTGAAATAGCCTGCGGGTCTTACGATGTGCTTCTGGCAGACCCGGACGTTGACATCGTCTACATCGCGACGCCGAATGCCCATCACAAGGCCAATGTCCTCGCCGCCCTGGCCGCCGGAAAGCATGTGCTTTGCGAGAAGCCCCTGTCGCTGTGCGAAGCCGACAGCGCTCAGTGCTTTGCCGCAGCGGAGGCGGCCGGTCTGTTGTTGGTGGAGGCGCTTTGGACAGCTTTCTTTCCCGCGATGCGGAAGGCGGTGAGTCTGGTTAGCTCCGGAGAGATCGGCACGCCCCGCTACCTCAGTGCCCGTTTTGTGTCCGTCCGGAACCCTGGCGCCCATCCGAACCTTTTCGATCCCACCCTTGGTGGCGGGGCCACGAATGATCTGGGCATTTACCCGGTCGCAGCAGCCCTTCTTCTTACCGGTCCCGTCGCTTCGGTCTCTTGCGAGACAGTAACCGGGCCGACCGGCGTTGACGAAATGGTCGCCATGAGCCTCAGGCACCGGAACGGCGCGGTGTCCCAGTTGTCGTTTGGTTTCCGGGTTGAGATGCCGGTCGCGGTAGAGTTGGTGGGCGACCGCGGCACGCTTGCGATCCCGAGGAACTTTCACCATCCCCAAAGTGTCACGCTGCGTCGCGGCGATGACACGAAGGTTTTCGAGCGGCCGTCCACCGGTATCGGCTACGCCCACGAGGCAATGGCATTTCAGGAGGATCTGACCCGGAACCGCAGGTCTTCGCGGCTTTGGCCGGGGTCGATGACGCTTGAGTGCGCCCGCCTTTTGGCCGAATGCGGCACCTGAACCTATCCCGTTCGACATGAGATTTTCGAACGCACCTGCCATTCGGTGATAGGATGGTTTCTGGAATTCCGGTCGGAGGCCGGGCCCGAATGGGTTTTCCAACTTAATTTCCGTTTGCTTGTTCAGGGTTTCTTGCATGGAATTTTTCGACATCATTGGGTGGGTCGGCGCCGCTTTCACGCTGATTGCAGCCTCACGCCGTACGATGCTACCGCTCCGGGTCGCGGCGATCTGCGCCAGTTGTTCTACCCTTGTCTACGGGATTTTCGGTGGTTTACTGCCGTTCATCGCGTTGCACTCCGCGCTTCTGCCGTTTCATTGCTACCGCCTTTTCGAGATCATCCGGCAGGAACGGCGAATGCGGGCCGCGCGGCATGGCGACCATTCCCTTGAATGGCTAAAGCCGCTGATGAAGAAAAAGAGCTTCTCGGCTGGCGAGATTGTCTTCAACCGTGGTGATCCACCGGATTTCCTCTACTATATCGACAGCGGTACGGTTGCCCTTGAGGATGTTGGTATCACTCTTGGTGAAGGGGAGCTGCTGGGCGAGATTGCGTTCTTTAGTGATGCGCAAGCTCGCACCGCCACCGCCCGCGCCGAGACCGACTGTGAACTTCTGCGCATCGATGAGACCGCGTTCGGGCGGCTCTACTTCCAGAATCCCGAGTTCGGCCTCTACCTCGCGCGTGTAATCGTCAACCGGATGCTGGAACAATCGCCTGTCCAAACCTCTCAGACCGACACCGAAGAGGCCGCTCCACCCGGGCCGACAATCACCAGCCAGCCGACCTGAACGCGGGGTGGCTGAAAGCATGCGCGCCGCGAACCGCAGATCAGATTTGTCTCGGCCACATATGCGTCGTCGCTGGCAACTTCGACTATAGACCCAGAAGCACGAAGTGCTGTTTCAAAATTCGACGTAGCGGGGCCCAGAGAAACCCTGTATCCAAAGCTTGGGAGCGCGTGGCCGAAATTACCACGCAAAACAGTGTTTTGAGTGACTTTGATCCATCCGCCGGAACTGCTGTGCCGGCTCGGACGACCGGGCCGTCAGATCCTGACTATTGGCAAAAAGGCGCGTGGCTGGACCACGGTGTGTCGCAGACCTGGCGTCATCACGCGGACTGGATAAACACACGCCTGCTCGGGCGCTGGCTGCAGAAAGCGACGCCGTCGCGCGTTCTGAAAACCGATCTCTACGAAGAAGCCGTCGGGACGGGACAAGCACAATGGTTGGCTGCACGGTTCGATGCGGTCCAGGGTGTGGATGTGAGCGACGAGGTTGTCGCGGCAGCAGAACGGAAGTTTCCGGGCCTTATCGCCTCTGTCGCCGATACACGCCAACTGCCTTTCCCGGACGAGGCTTTCGGTGCGGTCGTGTCCCTATCGACGCTCGATCACTTCGAAGACCGCGCCTCAATCGCGCGGTCCATCGCAGAGATTGCGCGTGTTCTGGCCCCGGGCGGGACGCTTGTGCTGACGCTGGATAATCCGGCGAACCCGGTTATATGGCTCCGCCAGTCTTTGCCAAGACCGGTAATCGACCGGACCGGCCTTGTCCCCTATTTCTGCGGACAAACGCTCTTTCCCGGTGAGCTTGAGGATGAATTGGAACGCGCGGGTTTTCGCATTGAGAGCCGGAGTTTCATCCTCCATTGTCCCCGGGTTCTGGCGGTACCTTTTGCGAGGTTCTTGGACACAACGAAGTCGGGGATGCTGAAGGGCATGTTTTCAGGAGTGCTGAAAGGGTGCGAGGGGCTGGAGTACCTACCCACGCGGCGGTTCACCGGTCATTTTACCGCGGTGAGATGCTCTAAGGGGCCCTGATGCTCTGACGTGCCGTCTCTTCCGTTCAGGCTCCGAGCCAAACGAAAACCGCAAGCGCCAGCATGGCCGTCATAATTGGCGCCCAGAGCCGTCGTTCGGCGGGTGAGCGCGTGATCCAGTTCAGGACTGTCGTCAGCACCTGCACCGCGAGCGCTGGCCAGACTGTCCAACCTGGCCAGCCCGGCCAGAAGCCTGCCACTGACATGATCGCCAGAGCCATGCCTGACAGCAGCAAAATCGACACGCCGGCGAAGATGCGGCCGGCCGTAGGCAATGGCCCGTCGTGCTGTCCGCCTTGCGTTACGTGGCCCCAGGGTGCTCCGGCGATAAGACAAACCTGGAAACCGATGATACCAACGCAGGCCGCTGCATAGACAAGCGCGGCAATTTCGATCATAGGGTACCTCACTCCTTGCCGAATAGTCAGCCGAAACAAGATCCCGGGCAAGCGCGGTCTGGTCCACAAAGCGGTTGTTTCTGCTGGCGTCCGCGGTGACCCGCTGGCAGGTCACAAGACAGAGTTGTCCGGCGATGCTCAGGCCTTCGTTTCTTAGGTACGCCATTGCAGGCAACGGGGCCGAGCGTTGTTGCACTGGTCTGGGTTCCCTTGTGGTGCATCCGTCAGACCTCGCGGCTTTGACATCTTCATCCGAGGCATCTGGAATGCCAGACCTTCAATCCTGCCCGTCGGGGAGGAACCGTACCTTTTCCATGACAGCCCCAAGCGCATCATCCATGCCCCTGCGTCCGGCCGCCACCTCTGCGATCAGAGGATCCAGGGCCGGATCATCTTCAATAGCCGAACGGAGACGTCTTGCCAGAATATCGGCAAGACGGAGCTTTAGGGCCGCAAGTCTGCGGGCGTGGCGGTCGGTCCCTGGGGCGGCGGCCGCTTTCTCGATCTTCCGGCGAAGCGAGTCGATGCCCTTCGACGTTGTGGCGCAGGTCTGCAATACCGGCACATCCGGCGCCATAGCAGAGCGTAGTTCCACCATTGCGGCAAGATCTCGCGCGGTCCGCGCGGCATCCGCGTGATCCGCCTTGTTCACCACAAGAATATCCGCGATCTCAAGTATGCCCGCCTTGATGGCTTGCACCTCATCGCCCAGGCCGGGGGCTGCAACGACGACCCTGATATCGGCCAGTTCGGAAACTTCCGTTTCTGACTGACCGCTGCCGACCGTTTCCAACAGGATCAAACCCCAGCCGGCCGCATCCATCACATCAATCATGTCGTGCGTTGCGGATGACAGCCCGCCCAAGTGTCCGCGCGCCGAGACGCTTCGGATGAAGACATCCCTGTCCATGCTGTGCTCGCCCATCCGTGTCCTGTCGCCCAAGACTGCACCGCCGGAGAGGGGGCTGACCGGATCCACTGCCAGCACGGCAATCCGGCGTCCCGCGTCGCGCCAGTCGCGTATAAGAGCATTAATCAGGGTGGATTTGCCGGCGCCAGGCGGGCCCGTGAAGCCGACAACGGTTGCTGACCCGGCAGCGGGCCGCAACGCCTGCATAAGGGTCTCGTCTCCATTCTCCGCACGGGAGAGCGCGCGCGCCAGGGCGGCCGGGTCGCCGGAGCGCACACGTTCAGCAAGAGGACCGGGGCGCTGCCGTCCGTCAGCAGACACTAGGCAACCATGAGCGGATGACCGAAACCGAGTTCACGCCGCAGACAGGCAACGATTTCTCCGTGGGTCACCCCCACTTCAGCGGCCTCCACCACCCGCTCGTAGGCATTCTCGGACCCGGTGGCGGCGCGCGCGAGAGCGTCAAGCGCTTTGTGAACGGACTGCTGGTCGCGGGCGGCTTTGAACGACCTGAAGGCTGCCACGTGCCGTTCCATCGCTGCGCGGTCGGGCCGGTAGGGCTCGGGTTCAGAATGTGCGTCGTCTTCGGTGTAGCAATTTACGCCGACGACCTTTTCTTCGCCGCGTTCGATCTTCGATTGGTGCTCAAACGCTGACTTGCCAATCATCGTCTGAACCAATCCGCTTTCGACGGCAGCGTACATGCCTCCCGCCGCGTCGATCGTGTCGATCACCTTAAGGATCGCGTCTTCCATCTCGTTGGTCAGCGTTTCGACGTAATAGGACCCGCCCAAGGGATCGATAACATCGCACAGATGCGCCTCTTCCCGGAGGATATTCTGGGTGGCGACGGCGATGCGGGCCGGACCCTCGCTTGGACATGCGATTGCCTCGTCATAGCTGTCCGTGTGCAGGGACTGCAGGCCGCCGAGAATGCCAGCCACCGCCTGCGCCGTCACCCTGGCAATATTGTTCAAAGGCTGCTGCCGCGTGAGGTCCACGCCCGAGGTCTGCCCATGGAATTTGAACCGCATGGCCCTTGGGTCTGTCGCACCCAGCCGGTCCTTGGTGATGCGCGCCCATATTCTGCGGCCGGCGCGGAACTTGGCGATCTCTTCAAAGAAGCTGATCGAGATATCGAAGAAGAAGGTAAAGCGCCGCAGAACGTGATCGGGGTCCATGCCCGCGGCGATGCAGTCCTCGGCGTATTGGATCGCCGTCGAAAGGGTCAGGCCCATCGTCTCGGCGGGCGTCGCGCCGGCCTGCTGCATATGCTGACCGACAACGGAGACAGGGTTCCAGTTTGGCACCTCGTTTCGGCAGAAGGCGACATGATCGACAAACATCCGCCGCGCGCCGGGCAGCGACAGGCGATAGAACATGTGATTGGCCACAAAGTGCGAGATATAGTCCGACTGGTTGGCTGTACCTGTTACCCGCTCCCACGCGATACCGCGCCGCTTTGCCGTGCCAAGCAGGAAGGCAAACAGGGTGAACGGCGTCGGGTCGTTCATGGCGGTCGAGATGTCACCTAGGTGAACGCCGTCGAGTGCTGCTTCCATGTGATCCACTGTGTTAATCACGGTGCCACAGGTCCCCAGAAGCGCCAGCGGACTCTCGTCGCAGTCGATACCGCGAAATCCTGAGTTGCAGGGCAAAAGGCTGATGGCGGAGGCGCCCTGTTCCAGCATCAGATGCACGCGCGCGTTGTAGTCCTCGGGCGTCCCAAGGCCGACCAGCTGTCGTTGGGTCCAAGTCCGGCCGCGGTGCATGGTGGCGTATATGCCGCGGGTGAACGGCTTGTCTCCGGGCACGCCAAGGTCTTCGGCATACCGCCGATCGGACCAGTCGAGCGGGGTGTAGAGCGGCTTGATGGGTATCCGGGACCGATTGACGACGTCCCGGCCCGTACCGATTTGCACGTCGTACTCGGCCTGCCAACTGTCCACCGCCTCTTCGAGGCCCGGCAGGGTTGGTTGCGTTGTATAACTTGACATCAGACAGCCTCCTCCTCATCGCGCAGCCGGGCGGCTTCCCGCGCCAGCATCCGCACGCGATCGACGATTTCTTCAAGCGGAACGCCGGGGCCAAAGATCGCCTTTACTCCAGCCTCATGCAAAAGCGCATGCTCTCCTTCGGGGATGATCCCGCCGACAACCACCTGCACGTGCCCAAGCCCGGCGCCGCGCAGGGCGTCCATGAGATCGGGCACGATCAGGTGATCCGTCGCCAGGGAACTGATGCCAATGACCTCCACGTCCTCCTGCAGGGCCAGTTGAACCACTGCCGGAATTTCTTGCCAGGGCGGTGTGTAAATGACTTCCATGCCTGCATCACGCAGCGTCGCAGCGATGATGCGGCTTCCGCGGTCGTGACCGTCGAAGCCAATTTTCGTGACCAACACCCGTTCTTTCTGCGTCTTCATTGGAGTTTCTCCATCGGCACAGGCGCTTCGGCGGTCGCGCGCACCATCTGCACCAATTGGGCAGCAATATCCGCCGGCTTCCGGCCATCGGGCTTGTGCCAGACCTGCGCATGGTTGGCGGCCCCGAGGATCAAGAGCCGCATGAGGCTTGGATCCACGTGGGCAGGCAATGGCAGGTCGCTGAAGAAATTGCGCAATTGATTTTCGTACATGTCCCTAAGGGCCACGAGTTGACTGGCGATCTCTGGTGCGCTGTCAGGTATGACCCGCAACAGAACGCGGGCGTAATGTGTCTGTTCGAGCAGGGTTTCTAAATGAGCCCTCAGGGCGGCTTCGAGACGGGTCCAGGGGTCGGAAAATGGCCGAGCTTCCGCCAGGACGCGGTCTGTCAGGCGCGCGACGCCTTCTCTGTACACCTCCAGAAGAACGGCATCCTTGTTGGGGAAGTGATAGTAGAGAGACCCCGGCTGGATCCGCGCAAGGGCCGCAATGTCCCGCGTGGAGGTTTCGCGAAACCCTTTGGTGGCAAAGAGTTCCGCTGCTGCGTCAAGCACCGTATCCATTCGGTTATTCGCGCGTTTGGCGGCTGCGGGCATGGCGCTGTCCTGTGTTTCATTAAGCAAGCGTTTGCTTGGTTATCTTGCCGCCAATGCCCGCCGTGAGTCAAGTCCGGGCTGTTTCCGCCCGGACTGGCCTTGGTTCCTGCGGTTTGGGGCCCGTGCATCGGTCCTGCGTCCGGCTAACTTTGGGACGCGTCCAGTCCAAATGCCGCCATTGCCCATTTGGCCACGGCCTCGCCCTGTTCCTGCACAAAATGCCCCGCTTCGTGGATCTCCATCGGGTCCGGGCATCCTCTGATAACGGTCCGCATGTGGTTCATCACCTGCGGCCCAAGCATGTCGTCTTTCATTCCAATCGCCATGAAGCTCTGGCCGTTCCAAATTTCTGACCAGAATTGCCCCGCGCGCTGGGACGTTGCAACGCCGGGATCCTCCATCGAGGTGGCCACCATCCTGGGGAAGCGGCGGACGCCAGCCTTGTAGCGCTGATCCGGATACGGGGCCGCGTAGGCTTCGGCTTCGGCATCTGACAACTCTGGTGCGTATTTCTTCATGATCTGAGCCAGCGGAACATCCGGGTTGGAGGTGATGTCGGCCTTCCATTCGTCGAAGGCTGCACTTTGGGCCGGGCCGGCCATCAAAGCGGTGTTCATGATCAGGAGCCGCTTAAAGCGGTCCGGCATGTCCATGGGCAGCGTCAAGCCGAGCAATCCACCCCAGTCCTGACAAACGAGCGTAATGTTCTGCAGATCCAGACGCTCGATGAAGGCGAGCATGTAGTTGCGGTGAAAGTCGAAGTGATACACGTCGTCGTTGACGGGCTTATCCGAGCGGCCAAAGCCTAGCCAGTCAGGCGCGACTACCCTAACACCGGCTCGGGTGAATACCGGGATCATCTTGCGATAGAGATAGCTCCAGGTCGGCTCGCCGTGGAGACAAAGGAATGTCTCCTCAGCGTCGCGTGGTCCTTCATCAAGGTAGTGGCCGCGCAAGCCCTCGTATCCGGGAAGATCGCTGACGTAGTTTGGCATAAAGTCGAACCCGGGGAGGTTTTCAAACCGGTCGTCGGGGGTGCGCAGAGCGTCAATCATGGCAGGCCTTTGTGTTTGGAAGGGCAATTAGGTCACTTGACCAAGTGCCATAGGTCACTTGACCAAAGTCGTCAAGGGGCTATACCCAGGATCCCATCCATCACCCGCGCACTACGACTGCCCAGAACCCATGACCCCCTCACAAACCGCGAAACAGGACAGAATTCTCGAATGTGCGCTCAAGCTCTTGCGTGAGAACGGCGATGCCGGACTGACAATGCGCAAGCTGGCCGAATGCGCGGGTATGAGACTCAGCAATGTGCAGTATTATTTTCGGTCAAAGGACGACGTGCTCGAACACATGGTCGTCCTCTATGCGGGGCGCTGTCAGGACGATCTGAAGCGCGCGGCTGGCGCTCTTGAAGCTCAGTCTCCGCAAGCGCGTGCACGCGCCCTGATCGACCAAAGCCTGCAGCATGGGGCCGAGCTGTCGCATATGTGCCGTATCTTTCGTGAGCTATGGGCAATCTCAAGCCGCAATCCTCGGATCGAAGAGGCGATGGCCGCATACTATGCAGAAATCGGCCACCTGCTCGTAGGGGCGATACTGGGCGATCTGGCCGATCAGCCTGCCAAGGACAGGCTGCAATCACTGCTCTTGCCGTACTTCGAGGGCTATTCGATCACCGCTGCGGCGCTGCCCATGGCAACCGAAGACGTTGCCGAGTTGCTTACAGCGCTGGCGATGAATGCGCTTGATTGAACGGCCCGCTTTCATCGGATGTCATGCCCGGCCAGGCACGGTCGCTCGGTCACGGCGTTCAGCACGATTGTTGTCCTGACCCGCGTGACCGACTGAACCGGGTTGATCTGCTTTTCGATAATCGCGTTCAATTCATCCGTGCCCGCCGCGCGTATCTTCAGAAGATAGCAGTCCTCGCCAGCGATCTTGTGCAGTTCTTCGAGACCCGTCACACCCGACAGCGCTGCCGCAGTGTCGAACCCCATGCTTGGCTTGGCATCGGTCACAAAGACGAAGGCAAGAAGTGGTTTGTGGAGCGCACGCGGGTCAAGCCTGACCTCATACCCTTGGATGATCCCCTCGTCTTCCAATCGGCGCACTCTTTCGGAAATAGCTGACGGAGCGAGCCCAACACGACGGGCGATCTCGGCCTTGGAGACAGCCGCATCTTCCAGAAGAATAGACAGTATTTCTCTGTCTTTTGCGTCAATCATGCAGGCAATCTATCATTCTGGCGCAGAAACGTCTACGAAGATTGCGTAATGCATGCGAATCTACGGCGACGGGCGGCGTCCTTTGGACAGCTTCAAATTGGATCTGACGGTTCAGGGCGTTTCCCTGCAATTGGCCTGCCTCAGGCGCAAGGGATCACGGCCGACAGTGGTGTGTTTGCACGGGTTCGGGTCGACCAAGGAGGACTATGCCGACCTTGCCCTACACCCGGATTTTCTGGACCGGGACCTGGTCGTCTGGGACGCTCCGGGGTGCGGCGCCTCCTCTGTCGGCGATCCAGGCGCCGTATCGATCCCGTTTCTGGTGAAGGTCGCATCTGCGGCCCTGGACGCACTTGAACTCGCAGAATTTCATCTTGTGGGCCACTCAATGGGCGGTCTCACCGGACTTATGTTCGCCAAGGAGAACTGCGACAGGGTTCTGAGCTTCTTCGACATCGAAGGCAACCTCGCGCCGGAAGACTGCTTTTTGTCGCGGCAGATCATCGACCATCCCGCAAACTCGCCGGAGGATTTCCTTAAAGGTTTCAAAGACCGGGTGGGCCAACGCGCGGAGTACTCTTCGGCTCTTTATGTCGCGGCATTGGAGAGCAAAGTTCAGGCCGGCGTGGTCGCACCAATT
>JBCDED010000037.1:0-36300 GCA_039179985.1 Pseudomonadota bacterium | reverse complement strand
TTTTGTTCCAAACATGCGGTCCCCGGCATCACCAAGACCGGGCACAATGTAACCCTTGTCGTTCAGCCGCTGATCGAGCGCCGCAGTCACGATCGGGACATCCGGATGGGCCTCTTTCATGCGCGCGACCCCCTCGGGCGCCGCGAGCAGGCACAAAAAGCGGATGTTCCTTGCGCCCGCCTCTTTCAAAAGCGACACCGCTGCCGCCGAGGAGTTGCCAGTCGCAAGCATCGGGTCGACAGCGATCACCAGACGGCCGTCAAGCTCGGTCGGAACCTTGAAATAGTACTGCACCGGCTGCAGGGTTTCTTCGTCGCGGTAGAGACCAATAAATCCAACGCGCGCTGAGGGGATAAGCTCCAGCACGCCGTCAAGCAGGCCGTTACCCGCCCGCAGGATCGACACCAGCGCCATCTTTTTTCCCGCCAGCACCGGCGCGTCCATCTCGGTCAGGGGCGTCTGGATCGGCACCGTCGTCATCGGCATCTCGCGGGTGATCTCATAGGCCAAAAGCTGGCTGATCTCGCGCAAAAGCTGCCGGAACACGGCCGTTGGCGTTTCGGACTTACGCATTAGGGTCAGCTTGTGCTGGACCAATGGATGCGAGACGACAGTCAGGTGTTCGCTCATGTCTGTACTTCCAGTTTCTTTAAGAGGCGCGCGCGCGTCTCATCATCGCAAAAGGCCGCTTCCAGCGATGTCCGCGTGATCGCATCAAAATCTGCCTCATCCCAGCCGAAAGTGTCTGCGAGCCGGTCGAATTCATGGTTCATTGTGGTACGGAAAAAGGGAGGGTCATCGGTTGAGACCGTGACCTTCACACCCGCGTCCCTGAGCCTTGCAATCGGGTGAGAGGGCCAGTCTGGGTAAACGCCCAGAAATACGTTCGACCCGGGGCAGCATTCAAGAACGATACCGCGCTCGGCGATCGTTTCCACCAGCGCCGGGTCATCTATGGCCTGCACACCGTGTCCGATCCGCTCCACCCCAAGGGCGTCGATTGCCTGACGCACGCTGTCGGCACCACCCCATTCGCCGGCATGGGTTGTCAGCCGCAGACCCGCTTCGCGCGCCATGTCGAAGCTATAGGCATAGTCGCCCTGTTTCCCGACGGCCTCGTCGCCCCCCATGCCAAAACCGACGATCCAGTCACCCGCGGTCTCCGCTGCACAAAGGGCCGCCGTTTTTGCCTGCTCCGGTCCAAAGTGCCGGATGCAGGTAACAATCCCGCGCAATACAATCCCGTCCGCCGCTTGCGCATCCTGAGCGGCTGCCTCAATGGCCGCGAGGTAGTCGCGCCACGCGGCCAGATCTCCGCCTCCGCAAAAATCGGGCGACAAAAAGGTCTCGGAATAGATGACCCCGTTTGCAGCGCTTTCGTCTAGCACGGCGCGGGTCAGGCGGTAGAACTCTTCCGGCCCCGTAAGAACGCTGCAAGCCGCCTCATAGACCTCCAGGAAATGAACGAAGTCGCGGTAGTCGTACCCGCCATCTTCTGTAAAGATGCCGGACAGGTCGATGTTCTTCTCGGCGGCCAGCCCACGGATAAAAGCAGGCGGCGCCGCGCCTTCGAGGTGCAGGTGTAGTTCGGCTTTGGGAAGACTGGACAAACTCACAGGAAACTCCGGCCCGGTCCCCGGGGAACAACGCCCAGGTGATCCGCGACAGATGCCGCAACATCGGCAAAGGCGCAATGGCCGATAGCGCCCGCCCCTACCCCGGCAGCCAGAACCGGCACCCTTTCTCGCGTGTGATCTGTCCCGTGCCACGTCGGGTCGTTGCCGTGGTCAGCGGTCAGGATCAAAAGATCGCCGGGCGCCAGTGCATCCAGAATGCGCGGGAGCTGAGCGTCGAACCACTCAAGCGCGCGGGCATAGCCCGCAACATCGCGCCGGTGACCATAGAGGCTGTCGAACTCGACGAAATTGGCGAAAGTCAGAGACCCGTCTTCTGCGCCGTAGACCGCCCGCACCAGATGTTCAATGAGCGTAGCATCATCGCCTTTGACCACATCTGAAATGCCCTGCATCGAAAAGATATCGCCGATCTTGCCAATAGCGTGCACGGCCCGTCCGTCGGCCCTGACCCAATCGCACAGTGTAGGCGCAGGCGGCGCGACCGCGTAGTCGCGGCGATTGGCGGTGCGGGAAAAACCGGTAGCGGCATCGCCAGCGAAGGGTCGCGCGATGACGCGGCCCACCTTCATTGCATGAAGCCGCGGGGCGACGGCCTCGCACAGCGTCAGCAGCCGGTCCAGACCGAAGCAATCTTCATGGGCGGCGATCTGAAACACGCTGTCGGCCGATGTGTAACAGATGGGCCAGCCCGTCTCGATATGCCGGACGCCTTCCTGCGTGATGATCTCCGTCCCCGAGGCATGGCAATCGCCAAGGATCCCATCCGTACCGGCTGCCTCGGCCACGGCAGCGGACAGCGCTTCTGGAAAGGCCGGCGTTGTCGCGGGAAAATAGTGCCAGTCCCACGGCACCGGAACGCCCGCCAGTTCCCAGTGTCCCGACGGCGTGTCCTTTCCGCGCGACACCTCGGTCGCAGCCCCCCAGCGGCCTTCGTGGGCGACTTTGACACTGTTGTCAAAGCCGGACGCCAGACCGACCGTTTGCCAAAGCCCAAGACACGCAAGGTTCGGCAGCGCAAGCGGCCCACTCCGCCCGTCATCCCCGCGCCCTTCGGCACAGGCCCGGGCGATATGGCCAAGCGTGTTGGACCCCTCGTCGCCAAAGTCCGCCGCATCCGGCGCCCCGCCGCATCCCACGGAATCGAGGACGACAAGAAAGGCGCGGCTCACGCACCAATCCTTTCATGGATGCGTCCGGGCACACTTGGTCGATCCGGCACGATCGAGAACGCACCAACAACGGCCTGCGCGGCTTCCAACGCCTCCGTCTCGCTTACCGCGTGAACCACGGCGAGGCGGTCGCCAACCGCCACCCTGGAGCCCAGCGCGGCGACTGCGCTCAGCCCGACCGTCGGATCTATCGCATCGCCATCAAACTTCCGCCCGCCGCCCAGATCGATAACCACATGTCCAAGGCCTGTGCCGTCTATTGTGCCGACATATCCGGACCTGTCTGCCAGTACATCGACAAGGACAGGGGCCGACGGCAGCCGATCCATCCAGCGCGACACAAAATCGGCGGGTCCTCCTAGGGCCGTGACCATCGCCCCGAATTTTTCCGCGGCATGCCCCATCTCGACCGCATCGAGAATAAGCCGCGCGCCGGACGCGGCGTTGTCCGCCAGGCCTCCCAGCGCCAGAGCGGTACCGCCGAGTTCCGCCACAAGCGTCAGAAGTGGGTCGGGCACGCCATCGACCGGAACACCGCGCGTCAAGATTTCCATCACGCCTGCCACTTCGAGCGCGTTGCCCAGGGCAGGTGCAAGCGGTTGGTTCATGTCCGTGATCAGTGCTTGCGTTGGGCATCCTGCGCCACGGGCCGCGCTGACCAATGCCTGTGCCAATGTCTTTGCCTCGGCGTGGGATTTCATAAATGCACCGCTGCCGACCTTCACGTCGAGGACAAGCGCGTCGAGCCCGGCGGCCAGTTTCTTGGAGAGGATCGACGCCGTGATCAAATCCACGCTTTCCACGGTGGCGGTGAGATCGCGAACGGCGTAGAGGCGCTTGTCCGCAGGCGCGATAGACCCGGTGGCGCTGACGATGGCGCATCCGACGTCACCGACGATTCGGCGAAAATCGGGTTCGCTCACCTCTGTGACGACGCCGGGAATCGCTTCGAGTTTGTCGAGCGTTCCGCCCGTATGCCCCAGACCGCGCCCAGAGATCATCGGCACGTAGGCGCCACAGGCCGCCAGGGCGGGCGCAAGGATCAACGACACGCTGTCCCCGACACCGCCCGTGGAATGCTTGTCGAGAACCGGCCCCGGCAGATCCCAGTTCAGGACATCGCCGCTGTCCCGCATGGCCAGCGTCAGGGCGACCCGCTGGTCATGGCTGACGCCGTTGAGCACGATCGCCATGGCAAATGCCGCGGCCTGCGCGTCCCCGATACGGCCGTCGCCTATCCCATGGATGAATTCGGCGAGTTCATCTGGCGAGACGTGCTCGCGATCGCGCAACCGCGCTATCGTGCGCCGCGGATCCATTGGCCTCAGGTCCGCTCCATGTGGCCAGCATCGAAGGCACCGGGCAACAACTCGGCCACGGTCATGGTCAGTTCGGTGCCGTCCGTGGTGGCCAGCGTGACCTTAACGTCAGTGGCGGCAAACTCTGCCAGTTTCTGTCGGCATCCGCCGCAGGGCGGGACCGGGGATGGACTGTCGGCAATTACTGCGACCTCGACGATCTCGTATTCTCCCGCCGCGGCCATGGCAGCAATCGCCCCGGCCTCGGCGCAGGTACCCTCGGGATAGGCCACGTTTTCAACGTTGCAGCCAACATAGACGTTGCCGGAGGTCGTGCGCAGCGCCGCCCCTACCTTGAAATTGGAATAGGGCGCATGGGCGTTTTCACGCACGGCGCGGGCGGCGTCGATCAGGGACATGGTGCAGCAATCCTTCGGTTCCCGCCAGTTTTGGGCCTGCCGGCGGATTGATGCAACCTAAATGACCTCAGTCCGGATTGTCCCCGGCAGGCAAACTTCCAAAAGCGAGAGGTCACCTGACACCCCACTGTACCGCGTGGCCATGCCAGGCGGGATCACGAATGCATCTCCGGGCGAAAGGTCGTAGGGCGCTTTGCCTTCGCCTTCCAGTGTCATGCGGCCTTCGAGAACGAAAGTGAATTGGATGTCGGCGTCGTGCTTTGTCCACGATGTCTCGCCGCCGCATGGACGGATGACCTCTACCCCCGCCACGTCTTTGGTATTCTCCGCTATGGTCGTATCCCTGCTCTCAAACCCCGGCAGGCGCGACGGCCGCCAGTCGGCCTCATCGGCCCTGTGATGAACGAACGTCTGGCCTCGAAATTCCCGCTTGGGATTCACCGTCGGGTTCGGCAGGTCCATACCATGGTCGATGGTCGTTATATGCTCGGCGGGCACACCGATTTCGATGACTTCGATGTTGTCGCTTGCAAAAAGCACCCGGTGGCGTATCTCGGGTGGCTGGATCACGCAGTTCCCGGCAAAAAGGCGGAACGGCTCGCCCTGATCCTCGTAAACCAGATCGACCCAGCCCCGGTAACAGTAGATCAGTTGAAACCCAACGGTGTGATAGTGCACCATGTCGGGCACCGGCCCGCCATCGGGTATTCGAATGTGGCTGGCGATAATCGACCCACCAAGACGCGACGGGATCAGATCGCGGTAATGCATCCCGGCCCGTCCGATGATCCATGGCGCCTGATCTGCGAGACGGCGGACCACAAAGGCGTGCTCGGTCTCTGGCAGAACAAGGGGCGGGTTCAAGTCGTCGATCTCTACCCGCGTGCCGTTCGGCGCTGTCAGCATCCGCTGACCTTCCGCAAAACCTTCTGGATCTCCTGTCAGGATCCGCAGCGTGCCGGGTGGTTCCGGTGCGCCTTTCTCAATACGCAGCCGCAGGCCGTGGCCGGAAAAGACTGCGACCTCCGGGTCGTCGGCAGGATAGATCATGTCGAGCCGCATCCCGAGCGTCTTTGTAAAAAACGGGATGTCGTCTCGCAGTTCCTGCGTCGGCAACCGGACTTCGGCCCTGACGGACGGTGTGTCCTCATTTTCGTTCATGGGTGGTCTCACAATGACTTGCTTTGCAAAGTGATCTGCGGGTGTATCTTTGGCAAGAGCGTACACGAACAGGCGCAGGGTCAGGGTAGTTTAGCGTTAAACTACCCATCGCGGGAGGAAAGACTTTGACAGATAACCGGCAGGATGGAGCGCGCCATGCGGCGCTGGACTATCACGAGTACCCGCGCCCGGGAAAGCTGGAGGTCCGCGCCACCAAACCCCTTGCCAATGGACGCGACCTGGCCCGCGCCTATTCGCCGGGCGTTGCCGAGGCCTGCAACGAGATCAAGGCCGATCCCTCCACCGCCAGCCGCTATACCGCGCGCGGCAACCTTGTTGCCGTGGTGTCCAATGGCACGGCGGTTCTGGGCCTCGGAAACATCGGCGGGCTCGCGTCAAAACCCGTGATGGAAGGCAAGGCCGTGCTTTTTAAGAAATTTGCGGGCATCGACTGTTTCGATATCGAACTCGATGAAAGCGACCCCGAACGCGTGGCAGACATCGTCTGTGCGCTGGAGCCCACCTTTGGCGCCATTAACCTTGAGGATATCAAGGCCCCGGATTGTTTCATCGTGGAAGACCTTTGTCGGGAACGCATGAATATCCCTGTTTTCCACGATGACCAGCACGGCACGGCAATCGTCGTCGGCGCCGCCGCCACAAATGCGCTAGAGGTGGCCGGAAAATCCTTCGAAGACATCAAGATCGTTTCCACAGGCGGCGGCGCTGCCGGCATCGCCTGCCTCAACATGCTGCTGAAGCTGGGCGTGAGGCGGGAAAACGTCTGGCTGTGTGATCTGCACGGGCTGGTCCATGAAGGGCGCACCGAGGATATAACACCGCAGAAAGCCGCCTATGCCCAACCCAGCGACCTGCGGACGCTGGACGAGGTGATCGAGGGGGCCGACCTGTTCCTCGGCCTCTCGGGCCCCAACGTTTTGCGGCCCGAAATGGTTGCCAGAATGGCGCACAATCCGATCATATTTGCGCTCGCCAACCCGACGCCCGAGATCATGCCCGACGCCGCGCGCGACGTGGCACCCGAGGCGATCATTGCCACGGGGCGCTCCGATTTTCCCAATCAGGTCAATAACGTTCTCTGTTTCCCCTTTATCTTTCGCGGTGCCCTCGACGTGGGCGCGACGACGATCAATGACGAAATGAAGATCGCATGCGTCGAAGGCATCGCCGCACTCGCGCGCACGACGACCTCCGCCGAAGCTGCTGCCGCCTACCGTGGCGAGGCGCTAACCTTCGGTGCCGACTACCTGATCCCAAAGCCCTTCGATCCGCGCCTTATGGGCGTTGTAGCCAGCGCTGTCGCGGAGGCCGCCATGGCGTCGGGTGTGGCCACCCGACCCGTCGATCTGGAGGCCTACCGCGAGAAGCTCGACAGTTCGGTTTTCCGCTCCGCCTTCATAATGCGACCGGTGTTCGAAGCCGCCTCGACCGCGAAACGCACGCTCGTTTTTGCGGAAGGCGAAGACGAGCGCGTCTTGCGCACAGCGCAGGCGATACTGGAGGAAATGAGCGACCAGCCCATCCTCATTGGCCGCCCGGAGGTGGTGGAAACACGCTGCGAGCGGGCCGGCCTGAAGATCCGCCCGGGCCAGGATTTTGAACTGGTGAACCCCGAAAACGACCCCCGCTACCGCGACTATTGGGAAACCTATCACGGCTTGATGGCACGCCGAGGCGTCACTCCCGACCTTGCCCGCGCTATCATGCGCACGAACACGACGGCCATTGCTGGCATCATGGTTCATCGCGGAGAGGCGGACAGCCTGATCTGCGGCACCTTTGGCCAGTACCTCTGGCACCTGAAGTACGTTGACGAGATCCTCGGTACGGACAAGCTGCACCCGGTGGGCGCACTCAGCCTGATGATCCTTGAGGACGGGCCGCTCTTCATCGCCGACACGCAGGTTCAGCCCGAGCCGACGCCTGCGCAAATCGCCGAAACGGTTATCAGCGCGTCGCGGCATGTCCGGCGTTTTGGGCAGGAACCACGGATCGCCCTCTGCTCACATTCGCAGTTCGGCAACCTCGATTGTGGGACGGGCGAACGGATGCGGGAAGCGCTCGCGATCCTCGACGGCATGGACTCAGACATCTGCTATGAAGGTGAGATGCACGTAGACGCAGCGCTCGATGTGGAGCTTCGAAAGCGGATCATGCCCGGTGCGCGTTTCGATGAACCAGCCAATGTTCTGATCTTCGCCAACACCGATGCGGCAAGCGGCGTGCGAAACATCCTCAAGGCAAAGGGCGGCGGTCTGGAGGTGGGACCGATCCTGATGGGCATGGGCAACCGCGCCCATATTGTGACGCCTTCGATTACCGCCCGCGGGCTTCTCAACATCTCGGCGCTCGCGGGCACACCGGTCAAGCACTACGCTTGATCCCTCTGCCTGTCAGGCTGGACTGACAAACTGTTAACGCTAGCCGTGACACTTCGGCTCTAAGCGGCCTCTTGCCGCGCGCCGTGCCATGTGCCTTACAGGGTTCCGGACGGGACGGAGGAGAGTACATGTCATACGCCGCGCTTTACGAGGTTTGGAAAAACGACCCCGAGCGCTTCTGGATGGAGGCCGCGGAAGGTATCGACTGGCACACAGCGCCGTCCAAGGCGCTCTTCGACGAAAACGCCCCGCTTTATGCGTGGTTCGCCGATGGCATGCTCAACACCTGCTACAACGCGGTGGACCGGCATGTAGAGGCGGGCAAGGCCGATCAGGTCGCGATTATCTACGACAGCCCGATCACCGGAAAGTTCAACCAAATCACATACGCAGAACTGCAGGAAAAAACGGCCAGTTTGGCAGGGGCACTGGCCGCCAGAGGCGTCGCCAAGGGCGACCGGGTCATTATCTACATGCCCATGGTGCCGGAGGCGCTCATCGCGATGCTGGCCGTGACCCGTATCGGCGCAATCCACTCTGTCGTATTTGGCGGATTCGCGGCCCATGAGCTTGCCGTCCGGATTGATGACGCCACCCCTAAGGCGATCATTGCCGGTAGCTGCGGTATGGAGCCGGGTCGGATTGTACCTTACAAACCGCTCCTCGATGACGCCATTGAACAGGCAACGCACAAGCCGGACCTCTGCATCGTGCTACAGCGCGACGAAGGCCCGGCGACACTTATCCCCGGCCGCGATTTGGACTGGAACGACGCTCAAGAAGGGGTGGAGCCCGCTCCTTGCGTGCCGGTGGAAGGCACCCACCCGGCCTATATCCTTTATACCTCCGGCACGACCGGCCAGCCAAAGGGCGTCGTGCGCGCCACCGGCGGCCATGCTGTCGCCCTGAACTGGACGATGAAGAACGTCTACGGGATCGAGCCGGGCGAGGTGTTCTGGGCCGCCTCCGACGTCGGTTGGGTCGTGGGCCATTCCTATATCTGCTACGCGCCGCTTTTTCATGGCAACACCACGGTGGTCTTCGAAGGCAAACCAGTGGGCACGCCCGACGCGGGAACCTTCTGGCGCGTCATCCGCGACCACGGAGTGGTCTCTCTCTTCACCGCGCCCACGGCGTTCCGCGCGATCAAGCGAGAAGACCCCGAAGGAAAGCTGGTCGGCGACTACGACATCTCGACCCTGCGCTCGCTGTTTCTGGCAGGCGAACGCGCCGATCCGGATACGATTATCTGGGCGCAAGAAAAACTCGGTGTTCCGGTGATTGATCACTGGTGGCAGACCGAGCTCGGCTACCCGGCCGTCGCCAACCCCATCGGCACCGAGGAATTGCCGGTCAAACTCGGCTCGCCTGGCGTACCGATGCCGGGATATGCCATGAAGATCCTCGCCGACGACGGCAGCCAACTGCCGCCGGGAGAACTCGGCGCCATCGCCGCGAAACTCCCCCTTCCCCCAGGCACCCTTCCGACGCTATGGAACGCCGAAGAGCGTTTCAGAAAGAGCTATCTGAACACCTTTCCCGGCTATTACGAGACAGGCGATGCGGGCTATATCGACGAAGACGGGTATCTCTACATCATGGCGCGCACGGACGACGTGATCAACGTGGCCGGCCACCGCCTGTCGACCGGGGCCATCGAAGAGGTGCTGGCGGGCCATCCGGACGTGGCAGAGTGCGCGGTGATAGGGGTAAGCGACCAGTTGAAGGGGCAACTGCCTATGGGCTTTCTCTGCCTTAACTCAGGTTGCAACCGCCCCCATGAAGAGATTGTCGCCGAAACAGTGCGCAACGTTCGCGAGCAGATCGGCCCGGTTGCGGCGTTCAAGCTGGCGACTGTCGTTGACCGGCTACCCAAGACGCGGTCTGGCAAGATCCTTCGGGCCACGATGGTCAAGATCGCCGACGGGTCCGAATACAAGATGCCCGCCACTATCGACGACCCCGCCATCCTTGACGAAATCAGCGCTGCCCTAAAGACCCTCGGCTACGCGCGGGCGTAAACGGCGCGGCTGCTAGGCTGACCGGCTCGGTGTGACCTTGCCGAAGGCACCGCGAAACCCGACCAATAAACCGCCCGCACCGTCTATGCGAACTGTTCGCGGATCAGGCGTTCTTCAAGCCCGTGACCCGGATCGAAGAGAATGCGGTGCTCCACATTGGGTTCGCTCATGACCTCCACCCGCACGACATCGCGCACGGATTTGCCGTCGGCGTCGGCCATCACCGGACGCTTTTCGGGGTTGCGCACCTCCAGCACCACGCTTGCAGATTTCGGCAAAAGCGCGCCGCGCCACCGCCTCGGCCGAAAGGCCGCCACGGCGGTCAAAGCCAGGACATCAGACCCGATCGGCAGGATCGGTCCGTGGGCCGAATAATTGTAAGCCGTGGAGCCTGCGGGCGTGCAGACCAGCGCGCCGTCGCAGACGAGTTCATCCATGCGCATGCGCCCATCGACCCAGATCCGGAGCTTTGCCGCCTGCGGCCCCTGCCGCAGCATGGAGACCTCGTTTATCGCCAGTGCTGTGCGGTCTGACCCGTCCGCGCAGGTGGCCTTCATTTTCAGGGGATTGATCACCGCCTCTTCTGCGGCCTCCAACCGGCCGGTAAGACCGGTATCGTTGTACTCGTTCATCAAAAAGCCGATGGTCCCGCAGTTCATGCCGTAAACGGGCGCGCCCAGGTGTTCCGTTTCGTGCAGGGTCTGCAGCATAAACCCGTCGCCGCCCAGAGCGACGATCACCTCGGCCCCGTCCGCCGGTGTTTGACCATAGCGCTCGGACATGGCCGCAAGCGCCGACTGCGCCGCTTCCGTCTCGCTCGCGCGAAAGCAGATGTTCCGTCGACCCATCACTGTCCCCTCAGTCTTTGGGATCGGAGTGTGACCTTGCGGGACCGAAAGGCAAGCCCCTCGGACTCCGGTCATGCCGCCAGGCACACGCCGTGCGTCGGTTTGGGCCTTTTGCCGCCGGGTTCATTGGGCTAGATACTCGCCCATTCCAACGCCGTCCCAAGGAGTGACGCCCATGAACGCCCCGCAGCGAGACAACGGTTTTTTTACCGAAACGCTTGCCACACGCGATCCCGAAATCGCTAAGGCCATGGAGCTGGAACTCGGTCGTCAGCGCGACGAGATCGAACTGATCGCATCAGAGAACATTGTCTCGGCAGCGGTCATGGAAGCCCAGGGCGGTGTGATGACAAACAAATACGCCGAAGGTTACCCCGGGCGCCGCTACTACGGCGGTTGCCAGTTCGTGGATATCGCCGAAACGCTCGCGATCGAGCGCGCCAAAGAGCTGTTCGGCTGCGGCTTTGCAAATGTTCAGCCGAATTCTGGCAGCCAGGCCAATCAGGGTGTCTTCACCGCCCTCCTTCAGCCCGGCGACACGATCCTCGGGATGAGCCTCGATGCCGGCGGGCACCTGACCCATGGCGCACGGCCCAACCAGTCGGGCAAGTGGTTCAATGCCATCCAGTACGGCGTGCGCGAAGACGACCTTCTGCCCAATTACAATCAGATCGAAGCGCTGGCCAAGGAACATCAGCCAAAGCTGATCATTGCCGGCGGCTCGGCCATTCCGCGTATCCTCGACCTCGCACGATTCCGCGAAATCGCGGATATGGTGGACGCCTATCTGCTCTTCGATATGGCGCACTACGCAGGGCTAGTGGCCACGGGCGACTATCCTTCACCCTTCCCCCACGCCCATGTCGCCACAACGACGACGCACAAAACCCTGCGCGGTCCGCGCGGCGGAATGATCCTGACCGACGACGAAGCGATTGCGAAAAAACTCAACTCGGCCATTTTCCCGGGCATCCAAGGCGGTCCGCTGATGCATGTGATCGCCGCCAAGGCGGTGGCCTTCGGCGAAGCGTTGCGGCCGGAGTTTAAGACCTACATTCAGCAGGTCATCGCCAATGCGCAGGCGCTGTCGGACCAACTGGTTGCGGGCGGCCTGTCCACCGTTACCGGCGGCACCGACACGCATCTCTTACTGGTGGATCTGCGCCCCAAGGGCGTAAAAGGCAACGCGACGGAAACCGCGCTCGGCCGGGCGCATATCACCTGCAACAAGAACGGCATCCCCTTCGACACCGAAAAGCCCACGATCACAAGCGGCATCCGGCTGGGCTCGCCCGCCGGCACGACCCGCGGCTTTGGTGCGCCGGAGTTCCGCCAGATCGGTGACTGGATTGTCGAGGTTGTTGATGGGCTTGCAGTGAACGGCGCCGACGGGAATGCCGCCGTCGAAGCCAAGGTCAAGGCCGAAGTCACCGAGCTTTGTGGCCGCTTCCCGGTTTATCCCGGGCAGTGAACCTCGCCACAACAGTGCACGGCGCGGCCAACGGCGCGCTGCCGGTTCTGATTGCACACGGGCTTTTTGGCTCCGGCCGCAACTGGGGTGTGATCGCCAAACGCCTATCGAACGACCGGCAGGTGATCACCGTCGACATGCGCAACCATGCAGAAAGCCCCTGGGCCGAAAGCCACAGTTACCCCGATCTGGCCGGGGATTTGGCTGGGGTGGTCGCCGCCCATGGCGGGTGCGCCGATGTGATCGGCCACTCCATGGGTGGCAAGGCCGCGATGGTGCTGGCACTGACTGCGCCGGAGCGGGTCAGAAAGCTGCTCGTCGCCGATATCGCGCCGGTGGGCTATGGGCACACGCAGTCCCAACTGATTGCCGCCATGCGCGCCGTGGACCTGACCCGGGTTAACAAACGCAGCGACGCCGATGCCCAGCTTGCCAGCAAGGTCGAAGACCCCGCCGTCCGGGCCTTTCTTCTGCAGTCGCTGGACGTACCCGGAAAGCGTTGGCGGTTGAATTTCGACGTGCTCGACCGCGAGATGGACAGGATCATCGGCTTTCCGGAGATCGAGGGTCGCTTTGACGGGCCAACCCTCTTTCTGTCAGGCGGGGCCTCGGACTATGTGCTGCCGGAATACCGCCCCAAGATCAGGGCGCTCTTCCCCCATGCGCATTTTGCGAAGATCCCTGGCACGGGGCACTGGCTGCACGCCGAAAAACCGCATGATTTCGAAGCTGCTGCACGGGTGTTTCTGGATGCACCCGAAGCGGCCTAGTTGCCGACGCGGCCCGCGGCGCCCTTAACCGCGTCGACGACCCGGCCGGGTGCAGTCGATCCGCCAAGGGATGGCGCGCTGCCCGAAAGGCCGATTTGCGTCCGGAACGCCGGGTCATTGTAGGATTGCCAGCCCAAGTAGCCCGCGCCGACCAAAAATACGATAAAGAGAACGCGCGACATGGGGTCCTCCGTCTTTGTCGAGGTTCGGCGGTCGAGTTTAGGCGCACATTCTGACCAGAATTGGGCATTGTCATTGTCTAAAAATTGCCTGGGCCATACCGAAACCCGCCATATGCGGTTGAAAAGCACCCTTTTCGCGAAACCGCTACCTATAACCGCAACATCTTGTTGATCCGCGAGTCCTCCCGGTGTAAGGCTGCGCGCACAGGTGCATAGACGCGGTATGGCATCAACTGACGCTAAAGACGGGGTCCGGCGCAAACGCAGCCAGACCCCGTTTCTTTTGTGGCGTGAGTGGGGTGCTGTAAGGGGGCCACAAAGTGGAAAGGCGCCAGGTGCTCAGACGCGGTCCTTGCATCGTGCCTCGCGGCACACCCTGACGCCTTCCTGAGCAAACTCATCCCGAAAGACGCCTCTGCTCATCTGCCCCGAACCCGAAGGTCCGGCGCTGCTGCCACGCACCCGAGGGTCCGCCGCAACCCGCAATCGCCCTGGAATTCCGTCTCATCACACCCGGCCCGAAGACCCGCCATGATCAGCTGAACCCCTTGAAACCCTTCCCGAACCTTCCGAAGCCTTGCGGCCCTTCCGCCTCGTTCCGATGTCTCGGCTCTTGCGTCCCGCTCGGGGTCCGAAGCCCCCTTGCGATAACAAAAGCTTCACATTTGCAGACCGCTTCCGGCAAGAAAAAAGCAGTGCAGCATCGAAATTTCTTGGGGATAAGCTGTTGATACCATTGGGGTATTTTATGTGGACAACTCAGATTCGCTAGTCTTATCCACGCCTTGCTGACGGAAAAGTCAAAAATGCATGACAGTGGCGTAACGAGCCGAGACGCAGCCTCTTTTCTGCGGGTGCGAAAGCGGAATCGGTCGAGTCAGCCGGAATCGCGCAGGGAATCGGGTGGATCGTATTGGCCGGGGTTTGCAAGACCCGGCGACCAGCGCCATGCCGGTCCCCCAAAGGACGTTGCACCCAAGGGGAACGGCACAGCAGTCTTCGATTTCAAACGACGTGATCAGAAAGGAAACTCAGAAGCTTATCCGGTCCCGAGGCTTCAGCATGATCTGCACCTACCCATCCATCTTCAGCGCATTGATGAAGGCTTCCTGCGGGATGTCGACCTTGCCGAACTGCCGCATCTTCTTCTTGCCCGCTTTCTGCTTTTCCAGAAGCTTCTTTTTTCGCGTCACGTCCCCGCCATAGCACTTCGCCGTCACGTCCTTGCGCATGGCGCTCAGGGTTTCGCGGGCGATCACGCGGCCGCCGATGGCGGCCTGAATGGGGATCTTGAACATATGGCGCGGGATCAGTTCTTTCAGCTTTTCCACCATGGCGCGCCCGCGCATCTCGGCCCGGTCGCGGTGGACCATCATCGACAGCGCGTCCACGGGCTCTTCGTTTACCAGAACCGACATCTTCACCAGATGGTCCTCGCGGTAGCCCGTAAGCTGGTAATCGAAGCTGGCGTAGCCCTTGGTCACCGATTTCAGGCGGTCGTAGAAATCAAAAACAACCTCGTTCAGCGGCAGATCATAGACGACCATGGCGCGCGAGCCTGCGTAGGTCAGATCCTCTTGAATGCCGCGGCGGTCCTGGCAGAGCTTCAGCACGTCGCCAAGGAAATCGTCGGGTACAAGGATTGTGGCCTTGATACGCGGCTCTTCGATATGGTCCACATGGGTCAGATCGGGCATGTCGGCGGGGTTGTGGAGTTCGATCATTGACCCGTCGCGCATGTAGACATGATAGATCACGCTGGGCGCCGTTGTGATGAGTTCGATGTCGTATTCCCGCTCGATCCGGTCCCGTATGACCTCAAGATGCAAGAGCCCCAGAAACCCACAGCGGAAACCAAAGCCCAACGCGGCGGAGGTTTCCATCTCGTAGGTGAAAGATGCATCGTTCAGCGCCAGCTTCTCGATGGCTTCGCGCAGGTCCTCGAACTCGGCATTGTCGACCGGGAAGAGCCCGCAGAAGACCACGGGCTGGCTGGGCTTGAAGCCCGGCAGCGGATCTGTGGTGCCGTGTTTCTCGTGGGTGATTGTGTCGCCGACACGCGTATCGCGTACCTGTTTGATCGAGGCCGTGAGAAAGCCGATCTCGCCCGGGCCGAGCGCCTCGATGGTTGCCATTTCAGGACGAAAAACGCCGATGCGGTCCACCGGGTAGACGGCGTTCGTCGACATCATGCGAATCCGGTCGCCCTTTTTCAGAACGCCGTCGATGATGCGGACCAGCACGATGACGCCCAGATAAGCGTCGTACCAGCTGTCCACGAGCATCGCCTTCAGGGGCGCGTCGCGATCGCCCCGAGGCGGCGGCAGTTGCGTGACGATGGCCTCCAGCGTCTCATGAATGCCCTCGCCTGTTTTGGCCGACACCGGAATGGCGCCGGAGGCGTCGATGCCGATCACATCCTCGATCTGCTCGGCCACGCGGTCGAGGTCAGAGGCCGGCAGGTCAATCTTGTTCAGAACCGGCACGATTTCATGGTCGGCGTCGATGGCCTGATACACATTGGCCAGCGTCTGCGCCTCTACCCCTTGGGTGCTGTCCACAACCAACAGCGAGCCTTCGACCGCGCGCATGGAGCGCGAGACCTCATAGGCGAAATCCACGTGGCCCGGTGTGTCGATCAGGTTCAGCACGTAGGCCTGTCCGTCATCCGCAGTATAGTCGATGCGCACGGTGTTCGCCTTGATGGTGATCCCACGCTCGCGTTCGATGTCCATGCTGTCGAGCAACTGCTCTTTCATGTCCCGCTCGGCCACCGTGTTGGTGGACTGGATAAGCCGGTCGGCAAGCGTGGATTTCCCGTGGTCGATATGGGCAACGATGGAGAAATTCCGGATATGGTCGAGATCGGTCATGGCATTGGGATATGAGCGGGAAAGCGGGGGCCGTCAACGGGGTGCGGCGCATCTGCGCGCCTTCGTCCGTCTCGAAACTGCGGGCGGCGGAACAGAAGAATTCGGACACAACGACCGGCCCGAGGACATCGAAGCGCGCATTGGAGAGCGGGTGGGCGCGTGTAACCGGCGCGAGGTGGAATTGAGGCACAGCGCAAAGGTGCCCAAGGGCGCGGCACCGCTTGCTTGGGATGGAGCGTCGGAACTGGTCCGCGCGCTTGCCGTCCTGACAGGCGCCGAAGCCGTGATCACTTTCCTTGACATCGCCCGGACCAACGACGCGACCACCCTGCAGATCGTGCCTGCGACACCCGATGCCCCGCCACTCAGCCCCTGAAGAGCGATGCCTGGCAGGACGAACCGCATTCGCCTTTCAGTAACTTTCGGCAGAGGGCTTTGAGGCTTTTGACAGCCCGGCAAGCTTTGGCAATAGTGGCGGTGGGCGCGCGCCCGCCAAGAGGTGGCCGCCCGGACACTCAGGGAGGACAACCGCCGATATGGGGAGGCGTGTACTGCTCATCGAGGATGAGCCCAATATCATTGAAGCGATCCGATTTATCCTGTCACGCGATGGATGGATCGTCGACACACATGCCGATGGTGCAACGGCGCTTGCCGCCATTGAGGACCGACAACCGGACCTGGTGATCCTTGATGTTATGCTGCCGAACCGGTCGGGCTATGACATCACCCGCGATATCCGGGCCGATGCCCGCTTTGTCGGCCTGCCGGTTCTGATGCTAACGGCGCGCGGTCAGGAAAAAGACCGCGAGATTGCCGCGTCACTGGGTGTGAGCCACTTCATGACCAAGCCCTTCTCAAATACCGAAGTGCTGGCACAGGTGCGGGCGCTGGTTGGCGAATGAGAAAGGCGCGCTCGCCTCTCTTTCTTGAGCGCGAGAGCTATCGTCGGCGTCGGCTGACCGATGCGGCAAGGGTGCTGCCGATTGTGGCGATGGTGCTATTCTTCATCCCGGTTCTCTGGGCGACGCCCGAGGACAACGCATCAAGCACATCCCGTGGAGGCTTCTACGTCTTTGCGATCTGGGCCGGGTTGATCGTTGCTGTGGCGCTTCTTTCGCGTGCTATATCGCAACCCGAAAAAGCGGTACCTCCAGCGACCAAGGACCCGGATCAGCCCGATGGGGATGAGGGCAGCTGATGTCCTTCAACATTCTTGTCCTCATTTCTCTGTCCTATGTGGCGTTCCTGTTCCTCGTTGCGTTCGCTGCAGAGAAGCAGGCGGAAAGCGGACGCGGCGCCTGGTTGCGCTCGCCCCTCATCTACACCCTGTCTCTGTCGGTTTATTGCACGGCCTGGACTTTTTACGGCGCCGTCGGATATGCGGCGCGGTCGGGTCTGGAATTTGTGACCATTTACCTGGGTCCGACGCTGATCATGCTTGCGTGGTGGACCATTCTGCGAAAACTGGTACGGATCGGGCGCAGCCAGCGCATCACCTCGATCGCTGACCTCATTTCGTCGCGCTACGGCAAATCGAACGCGCTTGGCATCCTGACCACCTTGCTCGCGGTCATCGGCACGACGCCATATATCGCGCTACAGCTCCAGTCCGTCACGCTGTCTTTCACGGTCTTTTCAGGCGGCGAGAGCAGCGATTTGCAAAGCACCGCGCTCGTTGTTGCGGCCGGTCTCGCCATTTTCACCGTCATATTCGGTACCCGCAATCTCGATGCCAACGAACGTCACCACGGCGTCGTCACGGCCATAGCGGTTGAGGCCGTGGTGAAGCTTTGCGCGCTCGTGGCTGTGGGCGTCTTTGTCGTCTGGTACGTCGCCGCGGGCCCCAGGAACATGGCCGAACTCATCGACGAAAGCGCGATTGCGCATTGGAACATGGATGGCAGCCGCTGGATGACCCTGACCTTCCTGTCCGCCGCCGCCTTCCTGTGCCTCCCGCGCATGTTTCAGGTTCTTGTCGTCGAGAATGCCGACGAACGCCATCTACCTGTCGCGGCCTGGGCTTTCCCGCTTTACCTGTTCCTGATGAGCCTCTTCGTGGTCCCCATCGCCGTCGTCGGGCTGGCCTTCCTTCCGGACGGATCCAACCCCGATCTCTTCGTTCTGACGGTGCCACAGGCGCTCGGACGGGACGGTCTGGCCATGCTGGCTTTCCTCGGCGGGTTTTCTTCCGCGACATCCATGGTCATCGTCGCGGCCATCGCGGTCTCGACGATGGTATCGAACAACATCGTTCTGCCGATCTGGCTGCGGGCCCAAGGCGAAGGCGCGACGGTATCGGGCGATGTGCGCCAGGTGGTTTTGTTGTCGCGGCGCTTGTCCATCGCGCTCATCCTCGGTCTTGGCTATATCTACTACCGCATCTCAGGCGGCGGCGCCGCCCTGGCCGCGATCGGTCTCATAGCTTTTGCCGGCATGGCACAGGTACTGCCGGCCATGCTGGGGGGTATCTTCTGGCGCGGCGCAACACGCGTTGGGGCCTCGGCGGGCCTGGTCCTGGGGTTCGGCATCTGGCTCTGGAGCCTTTTTCTGCCCAGCCTCGGGGACGGCGGGCTGCTGCCCCCACACGTTCTGACCGACGGGCCGTTTGGCATGGGCTGGCTCCGGCCCCAGGCGCTGTTCGGGATCGAGGGGCTGGACCCGGTCGTGCACGCAGTATTCTGGAGCATGTCCTTCAACGTTCTTGGCTTCGTGATCGGTTCGCTCGTGAGCTTCCCCCAACCCATGGAACGGCTGCAGGGCGCGCAGTTCGTAAATGTATGGGAGTATTCGCAGAACCCCGGCGGTTGGGGGCAGAGCCATGTGGAGGCAGAAGACCTTTTGATCATGGCGCAGCGGATCATCGGACCTAACGATGCGCAGGCGCTCTTTCAGGCCGAAGCGGCGTCACAGGGCAAAGCGGGCTACCTGCCGGAGCCGACGACCGATTTTGTGCAGCGGCTGGAAAAGGAACTGGCCGGTTCGGTCGGCGCGGCCACCGCCCACGCCATGATGGCGCCATTGCTTGGGGGCTCGTCGGTTTCTGTAGAAGACCTGATGGCCGTTGCCGATGAGGCCCAGCAAATCCTGGAATACTCCAACCAACTCGAAGCCAAGTCCGCAGAACTGGGACGAACAGCGCGGCAGTTGCGTAGCGCAAACGAAAAGCTGACAGCGCTTTCGATCCAGAAAGACGCGTTTCTGAGCCAGATCAGCCACGAGTTGCGCACACCCATGACCTCGATACGCGCCTTCTCTGAAATCCTGATGGACGGCGAGAGCCTGACGGCCGAGGACCGCGTCCGCTACAGTCAGGTGATCCATGACGAAGCCATCCGCCTGACCCGGCTGTTGGACGATCTGCTTGACCTCAGCGTTCTTGAGCATGGTCAGGTCGCACTAAATCTCGAAGACCTCTCGCTATCCAAGGTGCTGGACCGGGCCGTGGGCGCCACCGACAGGTTGGAGCCTGCGCGCCCTATCGAAATAAAGCGGGATAGGCAGACCGAAGACGTGCAACTCAGGACTGACGCGGACCGGCTCGCTCAGGTGTTCATCAACCTTATCGCCAACGCCAAGAAATACTGTGACGCGGACCGCCCCGAGCTGCAGATCCGCGTTCGCCAGATCAAGGGCGGCGTCACGATTGACCTTGTCGACAACGGCAGCGGCATTCCGTCGGAGAGTCAGGAACTGATCTTTGAAAAATTCGCCCGCGTATCGGACACGTCAAAAGCAGGCGGCGCGGGCCTTGGTCTTGCGATCTGCAGGGAAATCGTCACAAAACTCGGCGGCACAGTCGATTATCTGCCCGGGCAGGCAGGAGCGGCTTTCAGGATTGTGCTGCCCAATACCGCTCAGACCCAGGAAGAAGATTTAACCGTTTCTGCACTTTGATCTGCTGAAACTGACGCTCGGATCATTTCTGCGGATCAGTATGCCAGACGGTGCAAACAGCGATGACGCGACCGTGCTGCGGCGGATGGCCGGGTCGGCCGGCATGGACCGGAGGCCCGGGACCAGCCACCGCGCGCTCAAGCTGGTGCTTGCACGGGCGGCTGACGAGGCACTGGGCCTGGATCTAAAGATCCCCGCCGTCGACGACGCCGAAGTGTCGCTGTCCGAGCTTGTGGAACAGCTGCCTGAGGACGGTCTGATCTGCCAGCTTCAAGGCCCGCACGGAGCCCTCGGTCTGTGCTGTGTATCTGCCGATCTGATGACATCTGTGGTGGAGATACAAACTATCGGCATGGTTGCCAGCCAACCGCCTGCGCCACGGGACCCGACCCCTACGGATGCCTCTCTCTGCGAACACTTCGTCGATGCCGTTTTCTTTGGTCTGGCGAACACTCTGCGGGATCTCGAGGGCGAGGAATGGACGCAGGGCTACCGCTACGGCGCGCCGGTTTTCGACAGGCGGCAGATAGGCGTCCTGCTGCCGGACTTTGCCTACCGGCACCTGCGCGCCTCAGTATTGATCACCGCGGGCAGTCGCGAAGGGACGTTCAGCTTTTTCCTGCCAGCACGCCCACCGGACGGCCGCTCGCGCGATCTGAGACGCGACACGCTGGAAGAACTGGAGATGTGGTCCCAGTCGATTGAACGCGGAGTTCTTTCCAGCGACGCCGATCTTCGCGCCATACTCTGGCGGCAGAAGCTCTCTTTGTCGGAACTCACCAACCTCAAGCAAGGCAGGGAATTCCTGATCCCGCGCTCGGCCCTTCTCGACATCAAGGTTACGGATCTGTCCAGGGCACCGCTCGCGGTCGGCCGCCTCGGGATGCTCGACGGGCAGAAGGCCGTTATGGTGACGGCGCTTGGAGAGAGCGAACCGGACGAAAGCGCGCCCGCACCGGATGCCTCGTCGCAATTGCCCGGCACTATGCCGGATTCCGGCGCCGAAATATTGGAAGAAAAGCCCAAGGCGCCGCACACTGCGCCGCCAGAGGTAATGGACGCGCTGTCGGACTTGCCCGATCTCCCTGATTTGCCCTCGCCGGATCTTGGCGGAGATTTGCCGGACCTCGGGGTCGGGCTGCCCAAGATCGACGGATTGCCTGACCTCGACTAAACGTCTTCAGGTCACCCGCGCGGCGAGAACCTCTAGCTGCGGGCGCAGGCCGTCGAGGGCGTATCCGGCCTGGCGAAGGGCCGTGAGCAGCGTCTCCGTCTCGGCACGGCCCGCCTGCGACAGTGCCCAGACCGCGGCGCTGCGTGTGCCCGAAGCGCAGTAGGCCAGAACGGGCCCCTTCGACGACACGACCGCATCGCCCTGAATGTCCACCGAGGTCTCCGCGAGCGCGGGCCCCGAGACGGGATTGAACACGAAGGTGAGACCGGACGCTTCCGCAGCCGCGCGCATCGCGTCCGACCCGAGGTCCTGCGGAACCTCGCTGTCGGGCCGGTTGCAGATAATCGTCGTGAACCCGGCATCTGCCAGCAAAACAAAATCGTCCGGATAGATTTGCGGCGCCACGGCGAAACTGTCGGTGATCGGGCGTATGTCCATGTGTCTGAGCTAGGCCACCGGGACCGCCGTGTCCAGCGCCCTGCGCACAGGCGGCGCGCCAAGCATACCGCCTATCATTGCCATCAGAAACACAAGACCGCCGATCCCTCCAAAGCTGAGCGAGGCCATGGCGGGCCCGGGGCACAGGCCCACAAGACCCCAGCCGAAACCGAAGAGGACCGATCCGGCAATCAACCCGCGATCAAGCTCCGCCTCAGGGCGCGCGGGAAAGGCCCCGCCCAGTACCGGCGCCCGCCGAGAGGAGGCGGACCAAGCGAGGGTCATGGGCAAAATGGCGCCTCCAAGGACAAAGGCGAGGGTCGGGTCCCAGTCACCGAAAACATCAAGCCAACCCAAGACCTTCCGCGTGTCCGTCATGCCAGACACCCAAAGACCGACGCCGAACAGCCCACCGGCGAGAAACGCAAAGACAGGCCGCATCACGACACTCCCAAAAGATGCCGGACCACCCCGACCGTGATGGCACCGGCCAGAAGATAAAGACCCGTAGCAGCGACCCCCCGATAGCTGAGGCGCGAGATGCCGCAAACGCCGTGGCCGGAGGTGCACCCATTGGCGAGCCGCGTACCAAGCCCCACGGCAAGCCCCGCGATGATCACAAGCCCGAGGTTGCCTGTCAGATGGGTTTCAGATCCGCCGGACGCCAAGACGAAGACGGCCGGCACGAGGACCAGACCTGCAAGAAACGACAGGCGCTCGACCCCGTTCCGGCGCCCCGAGCCATCGACGAGCCCGCCCAGGAGGCCGCTGGCGCCCATAATCCGCCCGTTCACCAAAAGAAAAAGCGCCGCCGCGCAGCCGATCATCAGCCCGCCCGCCAGCCCATAGAGCCATTCCGTTTCCATAGGGTCCTCAGAGTTTGTCGACCGGTACCTTCAGGTAGACCGTGCCATTGTCATCCGCGGCCGGCATCTGCCCGGCGCGCATGTTGACCTGCAAGGACGGGATGATCAGCTTCGGCATCCCAAGCGTGGCGTCCCGGTCTTCGCGCATTTTCACAAAGCTCTCGCAATCTTTCTCGCCGCCCACGTGTACGTTCTTTGCCTTCTGAGCACCTACAGTGGTTTCCCAGGCATAGTCGTCCCGACCCGGTGCCTTGTAGTCGTGGCCCACGAAGATGCGTGTCTCGTCGGGCAGCGAAAGTATCTTCTGGATCGACATATAGAGGCTACGAGCGGAGCCTCCGGGAAAGTCGCAGCGCGCCGTTCCGAAGTCCGGCATAAAGAGCGTATCGCCTACGAAAGCCGCATTACCGATCACAAAGGTCATGCAAGCGGGGGTGTGGCCCGGCGTGTGCAGGACGTCGCAGCGCATCTGACCAACCATGAAATCATCGCCCTCGGTGAAGAGACGGTCAAACTGGCTGCCGTCTCTTTGGAACTCGGTGCCCTCGTTGAAGATCTTGCCGAAGACATCCTGAACAACGGTGATGTTCTGTCCGATTCCGATCTGTCCACCCAGACGCTCCTGCAAATAAGGCGCTGCAGAAAGGTGATCGGCGTGGACATGGGTCTCCAGCAGCCACTCGGTCCTCAGGCCCTCGGACGTGACCCAGTCGACGATGGCATCTGCCGATGCCGTATCCGTGCGACCGCTGGCGTAGTCGAAGTCTAGGACGCTATCTATGATCGCCGCGGCACTGCCCTGAGGATCGCGCACCACATAGGAAACAGTGTTGGTTGCGGTGTCAAAAAAGGCCTTCACGTCCGGCTGCATCACGCTCTCCTTGGCTGCGTTTACATATTAAGCATTCTGAATGTGTTTTCAACGACCTCACCGCCGTTGACCTGTATCAAAGCGAGCAAGGCCCTTGTCCGCTAGAATATATAGCATGGAAAGGAGGCAGACATGGCCGTGAAAATACAAAACCTTAGTGTCCTGAAAGGCCGTCGCCAGGAACTCATCCGCCGCGTTGTGGACGCAGAGCAAGAGATCGCCGCCCATCACAACCCCGATTGGGAGGAACTGGCTGTGGAGCGAGAAGGCGACGAGGTTCTCGAGACCCTCAGCGAAACTGACCGTCAGGAAATCCGTGCAATCGACGCCGCCTTGGAGCGTCTGGAAAAAGGAAGCTACGGCTTTTGCGTGAAGTGTGGACGCGAAATCCCGGGCGCGCGTCTCGATGTCTTGCCGGCAACGCCGTTTTGCAAGACCTGCGCAGCCGCCCATGCTTGAAGCCAGCCAGCCGAAGCCTAACTCGTGATCGGGAGAGATGACACACTCCCGACGCAAGAAACGTCTAGGACAGGTCCTGTAATTTCAACGTTGCACGACCCTGTTGTCGTCAATCTTATATTTGGCGCAGTGGGCAGAGAGACACTGCGGAGATGGCGACAGCGCACCAGATACCGGCTGATTTGGGCCACGAGGTCCACGCATGGGAGGATGCGATGCCAAGCATTTCTGAAAGCACCAAAGTTGTCCCGCCAGACAACAAAAAGTCTGCGATGCGCAAAGACGGTCGGGCTGTGCCCGAAGCCGTAGCCGCACATCAGGAGAAGATTGCCGCGACCACCGCTGCGACACCTGACACACGTCCTAAACCCAAAGCTGTCTTCGATGACGCGGGCGATGATCCTTTCGACAATCTGCCCGTCTCACAGCTAGAGCTTGCGGTCAGTGTACTGCCGGAGTTCGCGCCGCGCGACCTGGCGTCGGTGAACGGCGTCTGGACCATCCGCCAGCCTCAAGGTCCGCAGGTGGGTCCACTGCCGCGCAAGCGGCGTGTCCTGGCTGATGCCCTGGGCGCCAAACATCTGGACGGCCTGATCGGTCACCCGCAATGCGACCTCTGGGGCCACCACTTTGATCTGACTGATCCAAGGCGCCGCCGCACGGGCATCGCCCTGATCCATCATCCAGGCCGCCTTGAGGCAGAGAAGCCGGGCCTGCTCGATGTCCATTCGTGCGTTTGCGATGTAGTCGAAATTCGCGCCAAGTTCCGCAATCGGCTTACCGAAGGCTTCACGCGTCAGCGCCCGCGTGCACATGAGTTGCAGCGCCGCTTCGGCCTGCCCGATCGCCCGCATGCAGTGGTGTATGCGCCCGGGGCCAAGGCGGCCCTGGGCAATCTCAAAACCGCGGCCTTCGCCGAGCAACATGTTTTCTGCCGCCACCCGCACATCGGTGAAGCGGATGTGCATATGGCCATGGGGCGCATCATCGTGGCCGTAAACCTGCATGGGCCGTAAAACTTCGATCCCGGCGCTGTCGGCCGGGACGACGATCATGGAATGCTGCTCATGCGTGGGCCCCTCGGTCGCGGTGCGCACCATCACAATGTAGACCGCGCAGCGCGGGTCCCCTGCCCCGGTCGCCCACCATTTTTCGCCGTTCAGGACGTATGCGTCGCCATCCCGTACACAAGCCAGCGAGATATTCGTGGCATCCGAGGACGCCACCTGCGGTTCCGTCATTAGATAGGCCGAGCGGATCCGGCCATCCATCAGCGGCGTTAGCCACTGCGCCTGCATCGCGGGCGTGCCGTAGCGGGTGAAGACCTCCATGTTGCCCGTATCGGGCGCATTGCAGTTGAATACCTCGGGGGCCAGATGCGATTTTCCCATTTCCTCGGCGAAATACGCGTAGTCCACTGTCGACAGGCCGTGACCCGCATCACCGTGGGTGAGCCAGAGGTTCCACAGACCCGCATCACGGGCCTTCTCTTTCAGACCTTCGAGAATTTCCGTCTGTTTTGGCGTGAACGCCCAGCGGTCGCCCTTCGGGACCTCTGAAAGGAACGCATCGTCCAGCGGCGCGATGTCTTCCACGATCATCCGGGACAACCGCTCATGCTTCGGCCGGGCCGCGTCCGAAAGGCCCAGATCCATCACAGTCATCCCAACATCTCCTGCCATTAAACGGCGGAACCGAAACAGCGGACCGGGAAATTGTCAACGCCAACGATCCGGCATGTTGCCACCGGCGAAACGGCATGCTGAGTATAGGCCCATGATTTCGGGGCTGGGCATATCGGCGGACGCACTCGGCCACTATCTTGAGGCGCAGGTCGCGGGATTTGGCAGGCTGACGTCGGTCGAGAAATTCGGTATGGGCCAGTCAAACCCCACCTACCGGCTGGACGCGACGGGGGGCACCTTTGTCCTGCGTTCAAAGCCCCCTGGTACGCTTCTGAAGTCAGCGCATATGGTGGAACGCGAATACCGCGTGATGGAAGCATTGGCGCAGAGCGCCGTTCCCGTCCCGCCGGTTTTGCACCTTGCCGGGGACGAGACCTCTCCGACTGGCCGCGCCTTTTTTGTCATGGGCCATGTGCCCGGCGACATCTACTGGGACCCCGCGCTACAGGGCTCGAACCCAGAGGCGCGCGGCAGGATATACGACAATATGAACCGGGCGCTCGCCGCCCTCCATGATGTGGATGTGACCGCCGCCAACCTCGGCGATTTCGGCAAGCCCGGTAATTACTTTGCACGCCAGACGGACAGGTGGCGCCGTCAGTACGAGGATTCTGCGCGCGCGCCGCTGGCGGACCTGACCTTTGTCGCCGATTACCTGGCAGAGGCCATGCCCGACGATGACGGACAGGTTGCGCTTGTTCACGGCGACTTTCGCCTCGACAACATGATCTTCGATGCCGACACCCACGAGGTCGTCGCTGTTCTGGACTGGGAACTTTCGACGCTGGGGCATCCTATGGCGGATTTGGCTTACCAATGCATGCAGTGGCGGCTCCCCCACGACGGTGACATGCGGGGGCTTGGCGGGATCGATCGCAAGGGCCTCGGCCTGCCGACCGAAGACCAGTACGTCACCGCCTACCTGCAAAGGCGCGGGCTTCCACCAGTTGAAAACTGGGAGTTCTACCTCGTTTTCGCCTACTTCCGGCTGGCGGCAATTCTGGCGGGTGTGGTGCGCCGCGCCGAAGACGGCAACGCCTCGAACCCCGAGACCGGCCTACGTTATGCCGGTGCAATCCCTGTCTTGGCGACGCAAGCGCGGGAAATCGTCGAGGCCGAAGCGGCATGAGCGGGGTCAACTTCAGCCACAAGGGACGGGTCGGCATTCTAACGCTAGAAGGCCCGCCCCTGAACGCCCTTGGCGCCGCCATGCGTGCCGCCTTGCTGCGGGCCGTCGAAGCCGCGGCGACCGACCCGGTTTCCCAAGCGCTTGTCATCACCGGCGCTGGCCGCTGTTTCTGCGCAGGCGGCGATCTGCGTGAATTGGATAGAGAAGAACCAGCGCCCAAGCTCGCCGATGTTCTCGACCGGATCGAGCGCCTTGAAAAACCCGTCATTGCGACCCTCCACGGTCCGACGCTGGGCGCCGGGTTCGAACTGGCCATGGCCGCGCACTTCCGTGTCGCGCTGCCCAACACCCGCCTCGGCTTTCCCGAAACCCGCCTCGGCATCATGCCGAATGGCGGCCTGACGCAACGGCTGCCGCGCACCACAGGCGCAGAGGAGACGCTGGGGCTACTGCTGAGAGCCAGTCAGATGCCCGCGGAAGTTGCCGCAAAGCTGGGCATCGTCGATCAGGTCGCCAGCCTCGGCAACGCACCTGACGTCGGGGTGGCTTTCGCGCAGGAACTGCTCGGCGCATCAGCGGCGCCCCGACCCACCTCGACTCGCAAGGAAGGCTTCGCCGATCCCGCAGGCTTCGGCACCGCTATCAAGAAATGGCGGGTCCGGGCCGGAAAGTTCCCTTACCAAACACCGGGCCGGATCGTTGACTGCGTCGAGGCCGCACGCCTTCTGCCCTTTGAAGCGGGCTGCGCCTTTGAAGCCGCGGCTTTCGAGGATTGCCGGACCGACCCGGCGGCGCACGGCCTGCGCCATGTGTTTCTGTCCGAACGCCGCGCGCGGGATTTGAGCGCAAAGCCCGCGCCACCGCCGTCAAAGGTCGCCATCGCCGGGACCGGCGATACGGCGGTGAACCTCGCAGATCTTTGTCTGAAAGCAGGGATTCGGGTCTTGCTCCTCGCCCCGGATCGTTACGCCGCAAGCCAGCTTGAAAAACGGATGGCGGCGCGGTTGGACCGCGAAGTACTGGCTGACCTGATTGCCGCAGAGACCCGGCGAAAGCAACTCGATCTTCTGACCTGCGAGATCCAAGAAGACAGCGTGCTGACAGGTCAGGACTTTTTGATCGACGCCACCCAACAGGACGAACCGGGGGCCGAACTCGTGCTTGAAGATCTACGCAGGCGGGCCGCGCCCGATGCCACGATCGCGATGTGCAAACAGGGCAAAGCCACCGTCCCGCCGGGTGTCATCTTTCTCGATCTGACATTTGCAGAAGCTCCGGCAAAACTTGTAGAAGTCGACACTGCAGGGGACGAAGGCAAAGCTGGCGCGCCCTTGTCCCTTCTCCGCAAGATTGGTCTGTCCGTCGTCGGCAGACCTGACGGTCAGCCGGGTCTCGCCATAGGGCTGCTGATCGGCCTTCGCCGCGGCGCCAGTACACTGATCTCGCGCGGCTGCAGCCCCTACGAGATCGACCGCGCGATGCGCAGCTTCGGCTTTTCGCTGGGCCCTTTCGAATGGACCGATGTCCTGGGTCTTGAGGTGTTCTCAAAGCCAATGGCGGACGGCCCGGCATCGGACATCATACAAAGACTGGAACGGTCTCTTATTGCCGAGAACCGCCTTGGGCGCGGACAAGGCGTGGGATGGTACCGGTACAACGGAAACCTCCAGGGCGCGCCGGATGAGGCGATCCTTGACCTTCTCGATGACGCAAGTGGTTCCAATGAAGAGCTCTCGGACGACGCGATCGCAAACGGACTTCTTCTGGAAATGACACGGGACGCGCTCGACTGGATGACGGCTTTCCCGACTTTGCGCCCGCTCGACATCGACATCGCCGCGGTCCGCGGCCTCGGGTATCCTGAAACCAAGGGCGGCCCTATGCATGCTGCGGATGCCAAGGGGCTCCTTGCATTGCAGCGAGCGTATCAGGCGACCGGCCACGGCACGCCTCCGGAGCTGCTGCAAAGCCTTGTCCGGAACGGCAGTACGCTGGCCTCCCTGAACGGCTAGAGCATCCGCCGACGCGCGCCTATCAGTTCGGCCATCCGGTCGAAGACATCGAGCCCCATCTGCTGCATCAGATGGGGAATATCGATGGGCACCCAGTTCTCGGCGATGCGCCCATTCTCTGTCCGGTAAAAATCCATGACGCGCATGGACACGGACCGCTGTGTCGGTGGAAGACCAAGGAACGGGCCGGCGTGCGTCGCGGTCACTGAGGGCCACCCGCCCGTGACAGCGAAATCACCGTCCGATACGCGAATGTAGTGCCCTGCCCCTTTGCGGTCCGGAAAGGCCCTTAGAAAGGGGATCTGATGGTGAGCGCGAAACCCCTCAAGCCCGCGCGTCGTCCCGATCCCCGCGGGCCCGTACCACATGAAGTCGGATGTCCAGTAGTCGGCATGCGGCATGCTGTCGAGCGACACGCCATCAAACGCCAGAAGCGCCGCGTGCATCTTCAAAACGAGGTCCATGGCCGCGGTGTCTTCCGCGCCCGCATGTGTGGCGGCCCCCGTTTTCGGGCTCTGCCAGGCCCCTTCGGCCCCGAGGCTTCGGCCAAGGGGCCAAACGCCCGCCTGGCGCATCAGGTCCAGAAAATCCGGCATGAACCAGCTTTCCCGGATCAGGCCCCGCTCGAGCACGTGGGCCTCGCAGATTCGCAGGGATACAACGCCGCCCGTGGGCGGTATGCCAAAAAGCGGTTCTCTGAATGTCCCCTGCAACACCGCCATGGACGCATGGATGCGCGCCGCCCGGGCCACTTCGACCCGCGCGTCAGGAAGGTTGCGCCCTGCAAGGCTCAGAAGGTCACGCCGCTCCATGTCCGGCAGCGCCCGCCGCAGCCTGGCCCAGAGCAAGGCGATACCGGCGCCCCCGGCGATCTCGCCAATGGGCATGGCGCCGTGCAGTTTTGCGTCGCGCGCAAAGACAGAACCCGCGTCGGCGCCCTCCGCCAAGGCATGATGGTGCGCGTTCAGCACATCTTTCTCGCGTTTAAATTCAGACAATACCTGCGGTCGCCCTAAGCCTGCATGCGTTTGCAAAAAACCTTGCGCTCTTCCCGCGGAATTGTCTAGGCACCGCTGTGCCAAACCAACCACGGGAGTTCCGTTATGAAAGGTGCACGCCCTGAACAGGCCGTTCTGACAAGGGACACCGATCTGTCCAAGACCGACGAGACCCGCGCCGTGATCGAAAGCATGGTCGACGGTCTCAACGATCACCGGATTGCCGATATCGGCGAGTTCTTTTCCGAAAGCTTCCGCTGGCTGGGTAACTTCGGCTGCGGCACCAAGACCGGCCTGACCGCGTTTCAGGAGAACTGGCAAAAGCCCTTTCAAGCCGCCTTTTCCGACAAAGTCTGCATCGACGAAGCCCGGCTTTACATGGGCGAATGGGCCGCCGCGTTCGGGCGGCAGGAAGCCACCCACTCCGGCCGCTTTATGGGCATCGCCGCCACGGGCAGGCGTATCGAGATCCGCTACATGGATTTCTGGAAAGTTGTAGACGGCAAGATCGTCGACAACTGGGTCATGGTTGATTTCCCCCATGTGCTCAGCCAGCTCGGCCACGACGTGTTTCAGGGAGAAGGCTGGGAAAGTTACGATAATGGCACCCGGCAGCCGCCCGAACCATCAGCTTATCAGCCCACCGACGACGATCAGCATCAGCCCCAGCCCTGACAGGGAAAGCGCGCCGAGGTTGACTGCCGTCAGTTTCTGCAAGCGCGCACGCAGCGCCGCGTCCTCAAGACCCGCGCGGCGCGCCGAAAGAGCAGCGATTACACACCAGATCAGAAGTCCAACGCCCCCCAGCGTCAGCACGGCACCACACCAGATCAGAATTTCCATGACGCGCTCCCAAAGCTTGCTCCGGCAGGCTCGCGCCTAGCCGCAGGGCTGTGTAAGCGCAAGCCCTTGCAGCCCGGCAAAAGCCCCTCTAGGTGCAGGCAGGCAAGTGAGAAAGGACGCGCGATGGACGACACCCCGGCAGAACCGCCCCCCGACGCAACCTACCGCGTGACGGCGGACGAACTGCGGCAGTTCATCGAGCGTTTCGAACGGCTCGACGCCGAAAAGCGCGACATCGCAGACCAGCAGAAGGAAGTCATGGCCGAAGCCAAGGCACGCGGCTATGACACCAAGGTCATGCGCAAAGTCATCGCCCTGCGCAAACGCGACCGCGACGATATCGCCGAAGAAGAAGCGGTGCTCGATCTCTACAAACAGGCACTCGGCATGTGAGCGACCAAACGGGGCTTGCCAGCCCGGGCCCCCGGAGGTAAATGCCCCACTCAGTGCCCCTATAGCTCAGCTGGTAGAGCAACTGATTTGTAATCAGTGGGTCCGCGGTTCGAGTCCGTGTGGGGGCACCATTAAAATCAATGACTTATAAGTGCGCAGGCTGGCTGTTGGAATTTTCATCCAGCACCCGCCCAGCACGACGATTTTTGAACGGCAGGGCCTTACTTCGCTGAACCGCGGTCCCGTACGCCTGCTTAACCTAGGATCATTTACGGACAGCATGATTGGGATGGCGGAAAGGCACATGTCCAGTTGCTCCGGATCTGTGGTGCTTGCGTCGACTAAAGCTCTCAAGACACCCAAATGTCCTCCTGACGGACCCGCTTTACAGGAGGCGCAGTTGCGACGTTTTACAACCCGCTTCTGAGGCCCGAACCCATAGGGACAAATAACGGAGCATAACCTTCCGGTATTTGTCCCAATTTCCGGAAGCCAACCGATTCGATACGTGCGGAAGGCGAGCCAACATAGGCTCGATTAAAGCAAGGAATGGGACGGTAGCTATGGCAGGCATCGAGCAACAGAATGAGCTTCTGACAAGAGAACTGATTGAAGAGGAAACGGGCGGCGGCATTACGCGGCGATGGCTGGAGATGGCAGCGCACCGAGGCGACGGCCCTCCAATGATCAAGCTTTCGCGGCGATGTGTTCGGTACCGGAGATCGGACTTCGAGGCCTGGCTCGCGTCCTGCCGAGTTCTTCCTGATACGGGGCGCACGCTATGAGCACTGAGCGCAACACAATCGACGCGGCAGAACTAGACCTCATCACGCGTCTGCCGATTGGTTTCAATGAGCGACACGAAGCGATCTTGGGCCCTCTTCGAAACGCACTTACAACGGGGAACAGCACGGCAGCTTGGTCCGGTTTCACGATAGCGCTTAACAAAAACTGTTCGACTGAGGAGCGCGTTCGAGTTGTCGAGGCTGCGCAGAATTCACTAGGATGGGACGTCCTGCTTGAACTGCTGGATGACGCCCTGCATCTCCACATGCAGGGGCCTCCGCTGTCGGCCCTCGATACGATCGACAAATCCGCGCGCTTATGGGCCGCGCAAACGCCTCGAGCAGAGCTCAGAGTGTATCTCAAAGCTTGCTTTGACCAGCTCCCCCCTCAAGACCGCGAGCGGTTCTTGCAAATAGCACCCAATAGCAGGGCAACGTAATGGCTCCTCTGGAAGATTATGCAAATAGTCCGAACGACTTACGGGCCGCTATCCCTAATGATTGCGCCGAAGACACAGCTACGCCCGAAGGTCTCGCGACACTGAGTCCGCAAGACTACGAAAAGCTTCGGAAGCGCGAAGCCAAAAGGCTTGGCATAAGGGTCGCAGCACTCGACCGGATGGTCGATCGTCATCGCAAGACAGGAAAGCAGGACCAGGGCAAGCCCCCGATGCTGCCCGAAGTCGAGCCTTGGCCCGAGCGGATAGATGGAGAGCAATTGCTCGGTGAGCTTCGTGACAAAATCAACAGGTACTGCATCCTACCAGAGCATTCGGACGTTTTGATCGCGGTTTGGATCATGCATGCCCACGCTCACGATTGCGCGGACATCTCGCCGATCCTCTGCCTCACGTCACCTGAAAAGCGATGCGGGAAATCGACTGCCGCCAAGGTTGTTGGGGCGCTGGTTCCAAAGCCCCTGCATACAATCAGCGTCACGCCAGCGGCCCTTTTCAGGGCCATTGAGAATTGCAAACCGACCGTGATCATAGATGAAGGCGATACCTTCCTGCGGGGCAACGAGGCCATGCGAGGCTTGCTGAACGGCGGCCACGACAGGCAAACGGCAAATGTCCTGAGAACTGTCGGCGACAGTCATGAACTTCAGGCATTTCCTGTCTGGGCACCAAAGGTTCTGGCCATGATCGGGACACCACGCGACACCATCGTCGACCGGTCACTGATGGTTCCGCTGCGCCGCAAGACCGAAGGGGAGGCAACAGAGCGCTTTACTGTCCAAAGCAGAAGCGCGCTGGCGCACTTGTCTCGGAAGGCATGCCGTTGGGTGCTAGACCACCGTTCCGAGTTGGAGCGGCTCAATCCCGATCTTCCAGATGAACTTAACGATCGTGCCCAGGACAATGCACGCCCGCTGTGTGCAATCGCCGACATCGTAGGAGGTTGCTGGCCTGAGATTGTGAGACAGGCACTGATTGCGTCCGCTCAACGACAGAGAAGCGACGAAACGCAGACTGAGGGTGTACGACTTCTCAAGGATATCAGGGGCTTCTTCGAACGCACAAAAAAGAAGTCCGTCAATTCAACAGAACTCCACCAGAATCTGATCTCTGATGAGGAAAGTCCCTGGATCGAGCATAGAAATGGGAAACCCATTTCTCCAAAGGGTATCTCGACGATCTTGGGAGGGTTTGGGATCCGGTCACGCCGAAACAGTGAGGCGCGCTACTATCAGCGTTCGGACTTTGCAGATGCGTTCTCACGTTACTTAGCGGATGACCCGACGTAGATCACCCCATCGAACACCAGACACGGTAGCAAACAGGCGGACCGGTGATACGGACAGCACACCTCTGCAACGCGATAGCTTCTTTCTCCGGATGCGTCACATCCGTCATAAGCGCCATTGCAGCAAACCGCCGGCTGGCCTGGATCGATACAAAATGCTCGTCAGGCGATGATGGATGTGACGCTTATGACGTTTAGCTTTCGGGTCGCACTTGGAATGGATCCCTGACCCAGCGGCCGGGAAATGACCGAAGGCAAGGATCGTGATCAAGGAGCGCTAAGGCGAAAGACGGATCAGTCCTCAGTTGAAACAGAAAGAGGCTTCGCGGCAATCACTTCGATCCGCGTTGGCTGGAGAGCCGTACTTCTATCATCATTTGTAAGCGGCAGCACGCGTCCCAACAAAGAAAGGAATGCACGAGGTTCTCTCTGTGCTTGCTCGGTCAGGTATCGTACGAGACCATCTTCGCCGCCACCGCCTGCCGATTTGGCTGCCTCCAAGATGGCGGCCTTCAAAGTTGCCGTCACCTTGTTTCTTGAGCCTTTCGGCCGACCGGGACCACGTCGCCCTGTTCCGATTTCCTGGGTTTGTTTATTGCAATCCATCTGTCTTCTCGAAGAAGAGGTGTTTCTATGCAGAGTATAGGTCAGTGACAGCCAGGTTAGAAATGCAGAGTCATCTTTTCAGTACAAAAACAGAGATCTACGCATAGGCAAAGGGTAACCGTAATGTCTGAATTGATCTCCATTAGCGGCACTTGACACTATTAAGGCCCCGCTACGTGCCCGTTGAGACCGGCCTCGCCAGGACGATGCGGGAACGATGGTATCTTACGCACAGCAGTCGTTGGATCCATGGGTGACGAAACGAACCCTGACTGAAAGCGTCAGATGACCTCTTTGAGCGGCAAGCAGTTGCTTGACGGAGCGCAACGAATGGGTTGCCACCAGCCCAAGGCACCCAACCCTACAGGGTACAACGCAATTCTCTGGCGCCCCGCAGCGGACCCTATGATGAGCCCCTACCCAGGCATACCTGCCGCTTCCATAGCCACCAAATACCGATCCAATGCGCCTGGAGCCTTCCATGTGCCGGTCTCAATCTCCCTGACGCGAGACACGGTCATCCGAGGGTTCTCGGCAAGATAGGTCGACATTGCCGCTTCGGCGCTTTCCTTGTCTTCTAGGCAATAGTGAATTGCTGTAAGGTCTCGGTAGGCGGCAATCGGCATATCCGGAGCGGACAGAAACGAATCCAGTGCTTTCTCGCAGTCGCCCAGCTGCCAGTATGCCCATGCCCTGTTCCAATCGATAATGTGATGTTTCAGCGGGTTGACGCGATCGAGGTAATCCAAACGCTGTAGTGCCTCTTCCTCGTCTCCAATAAAGAGAAGAGCCTCCACCAAACCATTGGCAACTATCATCGACGAAGGGTTGAGCTCGACGCCACGTTGAAATGCGCGCATGGCTCCCTCGACGTCTCCGTTGAACATCAAAACCCGCCCCAACGCATGGTAGGCCATGAAGTTGTTCGGGTCGAGTTCCACCGCGCGTCGGGCCAGGTCGTACATTCGATCGCGGATCGCCTCTTCATCGCCCTCGATCCAGCCGTAACGCAATCCTATACGCAAAGACAAAGCTTGGCCCAGGTGACCCCAAGCGGAATTTGGATATTCCTTAAGAGACAGTTCTTGCTCTTCGATGTTCCGGCGCAGGTTCTCTCGAGTGAAGCTGCGCATGATCCGGCTTTGGGCCGCGTTTGAAATCATAAGCGCGCTAACATCTCCGGCCAACATACTGGCTTCAGCGGTGTCGACGATTGTTGCTCCTACTGCTTGAGCAATGTTCCTGCTGATGAAGCTGTTAGTCTTCAACATGTCCGTCAGTGGGACATCGAACTCGTCTGCCCAAATGTGGGCCTCGCTGTCGGCCTCTATGAGCTGAGCGGTGATACGAAGCCGCGAACCTTCCAGCTGCTGGCTTCCCTCAAGGATAAAATCCGCTCCAAGTTGCTCGGAAATTTCTGCGACACTCAATTCGCTGTCTCGGAACTGATGGCTGGAGCGACGTGATATGACGACTACCTGTGGAAAGCGTGCTAGCGCCGTGATGATGTTTTCACTGACGGCGTCACTAAGAAAACCTTGGTATTGAGATGTGCTGAAATCTTCGAACGGAAGTACTGCAACCACCGGGCCGTCTTTTGGTGGGTCGGACGGCGTTAGAAAGTACGACCCAACTACGAGAGTAGCCACCAAAAATGTGACTACGGGCAGTATCACCCACCTTGGTAATCTAGTCTCCAGCGTATCTTCGGTATCGACCAGGACAAGGCGATAGCCTTCGCGTGGAACAGTTTCGATCACGCTCTTGTTCTTATCGCCGATCGTGCGACGAATCTCGGCTATGCACTGGGCGATGCTATCCGCCGCCACAGCACGACCCGACCACACGCTGTCGATAAGCATATCTTTTGTAACGATTTCACCCGGTTCCGCGGCGAGAGCCGAAAGCACCTCTCGAGACTGGTGTCTAAGCTCCAAATCCCTGCGATTCCTGTCGAAAACCCGACCGGTAGCAACGTCGAAAATCGCACCTCCGAGGTCGATTTCAGAAGATTTCAAGACTTTTCGTTTGCCGAGTACCACCAGATTAACCTCCGATAATTCCGCAACCTACTACAAATCCGTCGAAAAGATGAGGCGGATTGAGCTTAACCGCTGAACCATCGAGGGCACCAACAGATTGGGTCC
>JBCDED010000036.1:0-37307 GCA_039179985.1 Pseudomonadota bacterium | reverse complement strand
CGGGCCTCGGCGGCATCGGCAGAAGCGCGGATCGTGGCGACCACCTCGTCCACGTTCGATACCGCGACCGCCAGACCGCAGAGAATATGGCTGCGTTCCCGCGCCTTGCGCAGTTCATAGGCCGTGCGGCGCGCAACAACTTCTTCCCGGAAGTCTATGAAAGACGTAAGGAATCGCCGCAGCGTCAGCTGCTCGGGCCGGCCACCGTTCAAGGCCAGCATGTTGCAGCCGAAGGACGTCTGCATGGGCGTGAACCGATAAAGCTGATTCAGCACTACATCCGGGGTCGCATCGCGTTTGAGTTCGATGACGACCCGCACGCCGACGCGGTCGGATTCGTCTTGTACATGGGCGATACCTTCGAGTTTCTTTTCCCGCACAAGGTCAGCGATCTTTTCGATCATCGCGGCCTTGTTCACCTGATAAGGGATCTCGTCGAGAACGATTGCAAAGCGGTCTTTTCGGATCTCCTCGATCCGGGTCTTGGCGCGCACGATGACGCTGCCGCGGCCCTCCAGATAGGCCTTGCGCGCGCCAGAGCGGCCCAGGATCACGCCGCCTGTGGGGAAGTCAGGCGCGGGGATATAGGTCATCAGATCTTCGGACGACAGGTCGGGGTCCTCGATCAGCGCCAGGGTCGCGTCGACGACTTCGCCAAGGTTATGGGGCGGGATGTTCGTGGCCATGCCGACGGCGATACCGCCAGCGCCGTTGACCAGCATGTTGGGAAAGCGCGCCGGCAGAACCGAGGGTTCCTGATCCTTGCCGTCGTAGTTGTCCTGAAAATCGACCGTCTCCTTTTCGATATCGGCCAGAAGGTAGGCCGCAGGCTTGTCCATGCGCACTTCGGTATACCGCATGGCCGCCGGGTTATCGCCGTCCATGGAACCGTAATTGCCCTGGCCGTCGAGCAAAGGCAGAGACATGGAGAACGGCTGCGCCATGCGCACAAGGGCGTCGTAAATCGCGCCGTCACCGTGCGGGTGGTACTTACCCATGACGTCCCCCACGGGCCGCGCGGACTTACGGTAGGCCTTGTCGTGGGTGTTTCCGGTCTCGTGCATGGCATAGAGAATGCGGCGGTGCACAGGTTTTAGGCCGTCGCGCAGATCGGGGATCGCCCGGCTGACGATCACGCTCATCGCGTAATCGAGATAGGACGTGCGCATCTCGTCGGCGATGGACACAGTCGGGCCACTGGGAGTGGGTCGTTCGGGCGAAGTTTCGTCCGTGTTTTCAGGGGGTTCTGGGGTGTCGGTCACGTGCCTGTCCGCTTTGGCCTGTCGCCGCAATATATTGTTGCAACGACTATATCAGCACCCGCATCTTGGGTGCAAGCGATGACCGATATTTGATCAGCAGCCGCAAGGGCACTCTGCTAACACCTTGTTTTTGTTGATTTGCTTTCGTGGCTTTGCCAGCATTCCCGAACAGGCAGTATTTGGAGGTGTGTTTTGGAGGCAAACGAGACGGAACTGATGCTGCGGGGCTACGGCCTGACAACGGCCGAGCTTTTCTACCGGATGCCGGATTTTCAGAGTGTTCTGAACAGCTTTGTCTGGCAGGAATACGATCTTGCGCCGGACTATCCCAAACTCTTTGGGTTTATCGAGTTCTGGCAACGGGATATCGAAGGTCCGCTGCATTCCGTGCGATTTACGCATCGCAAGATGATCGCACCCGGAGAGTGGCGGCACGTCAGCGGCGAGTTCCAGATCCACTAGGGGCGGGCGCGGAGCGCCGCCAGCCAGATCAGGGCGAGCCCGAAAGAGAACAGGGCGTTCCAGGAGGCCATGCTAAGACCGGCAAAGGCCCAGGCCACCTGATCGCACATGACCACGCCCGTGGGACCGTCCGTCGAGAGAAGATCGGCGCCGCTCATCGCGCCCAGGTCGAGCGACCCGCCGCCGGAGCAGCTGGAAGGACCGGCCCAGAATTTGTACTCCACGCCAGCGTGGTAAAGCCCGATGCCCGCGGTTGTCAGCGCCGCCGCCATGCCGCCCCAGAGCAGGATCGGCCAGGGAAGAACCAACGCCAGCGCGCCCAGCGTGATGGCTGCCCCGTGGGGCCAGCGCTGCCAGAGGCACAGTTTACAAGGCGCATAGCCAAGCGCCTGAAACGCGAAAGCGGCCGCGAGCAACAGGAAAGAGCCGCCCGCCGCGATCAGCACCAGCGTCCGCCGTGTCATAGATACCCCACCACCAGAAAGCCGCCGAGAAGCAGCACGATGAAGAGAGTGAACATCAACCCGAGCCGTTTTTCCACGAATTCCCGGATCGGATCGCCAAATTTCCAAAGCAGCCCCGCCACGAGGAAAAACCGCAGGCCGCGCGCCACGATAGAGGTGGCGATGAAGACGCCAAGGGGCAGGGCGGTGGCGCCCGACAGGATGGTGATGACCTTGTAAGGAAAGGGGGTGACCCCGGCCGTCAGTACCACCCAGATGCCCCACTCAGTATAAAGCTGCTGGAACTCGGCAAAATAATCCGCCTTGCCAAGCGCGATCAGAACCGGCTCGCCGACCTGCTCGTAAAGCACCGCGCCGATAAAATACCCGAAAATCCCGCCAAGGACCGAGGCGACGAGCGCGACCGTCGCAATCACGAAGGCCTTGCTCGGGCGCGCAACGATCATTGGGATCATCAGGACATCGGGGGGGATCGGAAAGACCGAGCTTTCGGCAAATGCGATGATCGCAAGCGCCCACATGGCGTGCGGATGCTCCGCCAGCCGCAGGGTCCAGTCGTAGAGGGCTCGGATCATTTTCTGCTCGGATGTCTTTTGCTCAGGAGTACTGACCGCAGCGGCAGCCCCGGTCAACCCGCTTCGTGCGCTCGGGGCGTTGACGAAGCCCAAGGTGAGGATTAGACGGAACGCCGGGCCCAAGTGGCGGAATGGTAGACGCAGGGGATTCAAAATCCCCCGCCTTCACGGGCGTGTGGGTTCGAGTCCCACCTTGGGCACCAATACAGTTATTTTTCTGTATAATTTTCAGTGGATTAGGTTATTTTTAAACCTGTGAATCCCCCCGACCGTCCCCTTTTGACCGCGCGATAGGCACTGTCCGAAACTGTATTTGTCGACTTTGCAAAGGAGACAGGGACATGAGAAAAATCGATTTGGACAAAGCGAAAGAGCGCGCGCGTTTCTTTGCTGAGACGCTGGGCCTCGAACCGCCTGCCGAGTTGTTGGCTAACGATGGCGGACCCGGTACCTGCATCTGGGTGCGGGATCGAAACTCAAAGGCTCAGATCTCGGCCGATCCCCGACGCTCGTACAAAACAAGAACGTCTTAGGCCGGATTCTCTGGAGCGGTCATTCGATCAGACCACAGCGAACGACTGCTTCGAGCCCACAGCAGACGCCACAAACTAGAGCTGCTCGCGTTTCCAATTGACAGTTTTGTCTTGTCGCCAAGCTCGCCAACCTAGTTGCAAGTCGGCGAGTTCTAGTACCGAACGGTCTATGTTTACTATTTTTTGTAGGCTTACCACCCGAGCGGCTTTCATTGTCAAAGCGCCGGTCAAAGGCAAAAATTGCCACGCTCCGTCCTCTTGGTCATGCGTGACGATGCAAATGCACTCCGAACCATCAAGAATGGATAGGCATGTAAAAACTGCTGTGTTCTCGGGGTCAGGGAAATTCAACGCAAACTCCATTTGGTCACTGAGCCTAGCAAGGCGAGTTCGACAAGAACAACCCAAGAAGCGCGCTTCTATGATATGAAAGTCCGCATTGTCCCGCACAGCAGTCGTTCGTTCCAAGCCAGACGAACGACTGCTCCGCGCCCAAAAACTGCGCAGTGCTGCGGGCTTGGCAAATGACTACAAAGATTGAAAAATCGACCTAAAGCCCCTTTCGGAAATAGACAACTCGGTCCGTCTCTTCGAAACCCAATGCTCTGTGAAATGCCTGGCTTGCGACATTGTCGATATGTGCATCAGACGCCAGTTCTGTGACTCGGCGATCCAAGGCCCAAGATTTGACCGACATCAATAGTTGCCGGCCAATGCCGCACCCCTGAAAGTCGGGATGGACAAAGATCCCTTCCAGGAAAGCAACCGGTGAGCTCTCACACCCGTTTACGTAATCATACCGTAGTGAAGCCTCGGCGAAGCCACACAGGCCATTGTCACCGGTGACCTTCAGGAAGACGACGCTCTTGTGGGGACTCCCGGCAAGCATGTCCGCTGCCTCGTCATTGTGTTGGTCATGCGACGTGTCGCGCCAAAGCTGAACGCGCAATGCGACCCACATTTGGATATCTGATTTTGTGGCGAGCCGTATGGTCATAAACCGATATTGAACAGCAATTGGAACGTCCGCAACGCTACCGCGAGCGGACGCTCCCGTTTATCTCCCGCCCATACCGAGCGCCGTTCACACAGGCGCATCAAGATATCGTATCGGCCATCCTTGCCTGGGCACCAACCGGGCTTTCAATCCTGATCGGCACAGAGCGTTGGTCCAGGGCGTGTGCTGCCCCTAACCAGGTTCCTCCCAGAACGTCAGGACAAGGCTCCGGAACTCGTGGGAGGTGTCGAAATCGTCCATGTCCATGTCGAGTTGCCCGGCGATGGCGGGCTCGTGCTGGCGCAGTGCGCGGCAGTGGGGACGGAAACGGTATCTGACCGGCGCATCATGGGGCCCGAAGACTGTCTCAAAGCGGGAGTCGTCTGTGTTCCAGCGAGGCGCGTCGGCGGTTTCGGCATAGGTCCCGGCCACCTCAAACGGCAAAAACGCCCCGTCGCCACCGGCTGGGTCCTTGCGGGCGACCGCAACCTCGAAATGCTGAAGATCTTCTGCCTGCGTCCGTCCCTGGCAGCGCAGCCGGGTCCGGGGCGGCAGCAGGATCACGAACTGCGGATAGGTATGGTCTTGGGCGATGCCGTAGGGCGGCATGGTTGCTTCGCTGTGAATGACTTCTTCCAGGGGCATCGGCGCTTTCCAAATGAGACATCGAAGATGGTGCTTCAACGCTACACACTTGCGCCTTGGGCACAAAGTCCTATCGAAGGGCCAGCACCGGGTGCGATCAGAGAGTTTGTGATAGATGACGAGAGGTCTGAATGCTGGGCGAGCGCCACTTCCACATCGGACGCGCGCATTCGGAAAGCCAGTTGGATGAACCTGTCCCTCAGGTGCTGCCGTTACATCGTTGTTTTGGATGTGTTTTGCGACACACCCATTGTCCTTACGTCGTCCATCACGCCAAATTTTTTCCGCTTGGTAGGCGCGCTAGGTGCAAGGTTGCGGGCAGTAGCCTGTGACGTGGACAGCCCGGCATCCGGGGCCGCCATCTCGACGAATTTGGTGCCGAAGTCGCCCGGCAGAAGCTCGCCCTGGGTGTTTTGCTGCAGGTTTGAAGACCTTCCACATGACGCAAAAAAGAGTGCTGCGGGATTGAGGCTAAATCGTACGCACCGGTGGGCACTAGTACCGCGCGGCAGGGCGAGCGACCGTTTTTTCCTATCAAAGTGCGACGGTCTCGCGTCAAGTCGCGGGTCGCGCGGCCTGTAGTCACTGCAGTTGCGCAAGAAGTTCCGCAGATGCCTGGCCGTCAACCGGCAGGCCCGCACTGCGCTGGAAGGCGCGGATGGCGTCCGTGGTATTCGGACCAATGACCCCATCTGAGCCTTGGGTATCAAACCCCCGGGCCGTCAGGCGGGTTTGGATGTTTTTGCGGTCTTCCAGCGTCAGTCCCCGGGCATCTGGAGGGAAGCCCGCCACGAGCGGCGGTCGTCCGATCAGCCTGTCTGACAGGTACCCAACGCCCAGCCCGTATTTCTCGGCGTTGTTATATCGAAGGATGACCCCGAAATTGTGGTAGACCGCGAAAGCCGGGCCGACGGCGCCTTCGGGGGCGAGGATCGCCGTCTGGCCGTAGTCGGGCAGGGTTTCGCCGCGCGCGTCGGTGACCCCGAGGGCGGACCAGGATGCGACGCTGCGCGCACCGGACCGGCCCGTCGCGCGCATGTTGAAGCCCTGCGGCAGGCGCGCCTCCAGCCCCCAGGGCTGACCGCTGCGCCAACCCGAACGCTGCAGATAAGCCGCTGTGGAGGCCAGCGAATCCGTTGGATCCTCGGACCAGATATCCCGGCGCCCGTCCCCGGTGAAATCGACCGCATAGGCGAGGTAGGAGGTCGGGATGAACTGGGTGTGGCCCATGGCACCGGCCCAACTGCCGGTCATGCGCGCAGGCACGGTGTCGCCTTCTTGAAGGATCTTCAGCGCGGCGATGAGTTGCTGTTCGAAAAAGGCTCCGCGACGCCCGTCATAGGCGAGCGTCGACAACGCCGAGATCACCGGGATGTCGCCGCGCCGCTCGCCATAGCGGCTCTCCAGCCCCCAGACCGCGGTGACCACATGGGGCTCTACCCCGTATTGCGCAGCGATGGCGTCAAGCGTCCGGCGTTCGCGCCGCAGTCCCGCCTGGCCTTTTTCGATCCGCTCGTCCGAGGCGGCGATGGCCAGGTAGTCTTCGAGGTTACGGGTGAATTCGGTCTGATTGCGGTCGCGCTCGATGACAAGGGGCAGGTAGCCTGCGTCCTGAAACGCGCCGCTCAGGATCGGCTGGGCAATCCCGCGCTGCGCGGCCCTGGTCCGGAAGCTTGCGACCCATGCATCGAAATCCGGGTTCGCGACCGGCACCGCGGCGGTGCGCGAGACGGGTGTGGGCCGGGCGCCCGGCGCACAGGCGGACAGCGCACCTGTGGCAAGACCGAAAGAGAAGGTCCGTCGGGAAATAAACTGCACGTTCGGGCCTCGTAAGCCTGTTTTGCGCCAGCCTAGCAGACTGGCCGCGACCGGACAGCCCACAATCCGCGACCGCGACGGATTGAGCGCGCCAAGAGCGGTCATTTGCCGGATTGCGCCAGACATGGTGCGAGCCGCCCGGCTACTGCGCAGACCGCCAGGCCGCCCAGTCTTCGGGTGTGTCGAGATCGGTCACGGCGTGGTTGCCGGGCAAGGGCACGAGCCGCGTTTCTTCCAGGTGCGCCGCAACGACCGACCGTGCGCCTTCGTCGCCCTTTAGCAGCGCAAGCGCCGGGAAATGGACGCGCGCAAAGGCCACCGGGTGGCCGGGGCGGCCGGTATCGCTGGCGGCCCGCGCGATGGTCGCGCCGTCTTGCGCGATGGCCCGCGCCACCGCTGTCAGGTCGCCCGCGGTGATCTCGGGCATGTCACCGGGCAGGAACATCGCCCACTCCGTGGCCGCCGTGAGCTGCTTTGCAGCGGCGCGGAAGGAGGCCGACATGCCTGTGGCGGCGTCGGGGACTTCTACGACCCGGATGCCAGTCAGCTCCGCCAGCGCCGCCGCTCGCGGCATCCGCCGCGCATCCGGAGGCAAGGTCACCAGCACATCGTATCCCGTTGACAGCGCACGCTCTGTCAACAGCCGCAACAGGGGCTTGCCTGTCACTGGCTCCAAGAGCTTGTCCGCCCCGCGCATTCGCGACGCGCTGCCCGCTCCGAGAACGACGATAACGCCTGCCGTCATCCGCGCATCCGCAGACCGTCGGGATCAAACGGCGAGGCCGCGAGCAGCCTGGCGGGGCGGCGGTCGCCAAGGATTTCGATCTCGACTTTCAGGCCGTCTTCCGCCAGGGCGCGGGGAATGAGACCAAGCGCCAGCGACTTGCCCAGATGGTGGGAATAGCCGCCCGAGGTGCAGAACCCGGCCACCGCGCCACCGATCCAGATGGGTTCATAGGCGACCACATCGGCGTCGTCGGCTTCAACTTCGAAGGCGCAAAGCTGGCGGACCGGCGGGGTCGTCCGTTCGGCATCGGCGGCGGCATGGCCGATAAAGACGATGTTTTTGTTCCAATTGATGAACCGGTCGAGTCCGGTTTCCGCCGCCGTGTAGTCAGGTGAAAACTCACTCAGCCACGATCCGAAAAACCGGTCGAGCCTGAGCGACATCATGGCCCGCATCCCGAAAGGCCTGAGCCCCAGATCCTGCCCCGCCTGCCACAGGGTGTCGAAGAGGGCCCTCTGGCTGGTCAGGTCGCAATAGATCTCAAAGCCGAGGTCACCGGTGTAGCTGACCCGCTGGACAAGGGCGTCGGCCATGCCCACGGTCATCCGCCGCACATCGAGAAACTTCAAAGCCTCCGAAGAAACATCCGTATCCGTCACCCGTGCAAGTAGATTCCGTGCCCGGGGTCCGGCGATCTGGAATCCGGTTAGAGCGTCCGAGATGTTCTCGACCCTCACATCGCCCGACAGATGCGCCTCAAACCATCTGAGATGATAGTCCTGGCTGCCGTAGCTGGCGGTCAGGCGGAACTCGGTCGGCGAGAGGCAGGAGATGGTGAAATCGCCGATCAACCGGCCCTTTGGCGACAACATGGGCGACAGGCTGAGGCGTCCGGGTTTCGGGATACGCCCGGCCATGATGCGGTCAAGCCAGGCATGGGCATCGACGCCGGTGACACGGAACTTGGAGAAGTTGTGGACCTCGTTGATCCCCACGGCGCCCCGCACCGCGCGGACCTCGCGCGCCGTCGCCTCAAAGGCGTTCGAGCGGCGAAAAGACGGTGTTTCAAAGCGCGGTTCGTCGCCCTGCGCAAAGTAGTTCGGGACCTCCAGCCCGAATTGCGTACCCCAGACCGCGCCGAGGCTGTCCCAGATGTCGTACATGGGCGTCGTGCGAAAGGGCCGTGCGGCGGGCAATTCCTCGTTCGGGTAGCTGACTGAAAAGCGTTTCTGGTAGTTTTCGATCACCTTCGGGACCGTGTAGCCGGGCGTTGTCCACCGCCCAAAGCGCGCGACATCCATGGCAAAGACATCGCGTTCCGGCTCGCCCTCGACCATCCATTGCGCAAGGCTCAGGCCCACGCCGCCGCCCTGGCTGAAGCCCGCCATGACCGCGCAGGCCGACCAGTAGTGCCGGAGACCGGGAACAGGGCCAACCAGCGGGTTGCCGTCCGGAGCAAAGGTGAAGGGCCCATGGATCACGCGCTTGACGCCTGCGCGCCCAAGCACCGGAAAGCGCCGGTACGCAAAGGTCACGCTGTCCTCGATCTTTTCAAAGGCGTCGTTCAGAAGTTCGTGGCCAAAACCCCAGGGCGTGCCTGTCAGCGCCCAGGGCTCGCAGCGCTGTTCGTAGAATCCAATGCATAGGCCGCGGCCCTCTTGGCGCAGGTAACTTTCCCCGCCGGGATCCATGACATGGGGAAACTCGGCGCCGCGCTCATAGATTTCGGGAATGTCGTCGGTGACAAGGTACTGGTGCGCCATGGGCACCAGCGGCAGATAGATCCCCGCCATTGCCGCCACCTCGCGTGCCCAGAGACCGGCGGCGTTGACCACATGTTCGGCATGGATCCGGCCATTCTCGGTGACCACGTCCCATGTGCCGTCGGGGCGGGGTGTGGTTTCCAGGACCCGGTTGTGGGTGACGATTTCTGCCCCGCCCATGCGCGCGGCCTTGGCGTAAGCGTGGGTCGTGCCCGAAGGGTCGAGGTGCCCGTCGAGTGGGTCGTAGAGCGCGCCGAGTACACCGTCGGTGTTGACCAGTTCTGCCCGCTCGCGAATCTCGGCAGGCGTCAAAAGCTCCGTTTCCAGCCCCATGTAGCGGTGTTTGGCACGCTCGGCCTTGAGCATGTCCAGCCTTTCGGGGCTGTCGGCCAGCGTAATGCCGCCCACGTGGTGCAGGCCGCAGGACATGCCTGTGATGTCCTCAAGCTCGCGGTAGAGGCGGATGGTGTAGCCCTGCAGCGCGGCCATGTTGGTGTCGCCGTTCAGCGTATGAAACCCGCCCGCCGCGTGCCATGTCGAGCCGCTGGTCAGGTCCGAGCGTTCGATCAGCATCACGTCGGACCAGCCAAGCTTTGTCAGGTGATAGAGGACCGAACAGCCGACAACACCGCCGCCGATTACGCAGACCCGTGTGTGGGTATTCATGGGCGTCTCCCTCTTTCGCCTACCATACCTTTGCCACCGCCCGGCCGGGTTCCGCGCCCTTCGCGACATTTCCGGTCGTGGACCATGGCTCCGTGTCAGATACGTGTTACGTCTGTGCGTCAGTCACGGGTAGGGCACAAGAGAAAGGGCGACGCAATGGCTTACGAGGGTGGACATACGGTGCCGGTCGGGGATCTTACGGTCACGGTGTTCTCCGATGGGCATTTCGACATTCCCGGGGAATTCTTCACTGCCCCCGAAGGCGGCGGTGTCACCGATGAACCGGAGCGTATTGCCGCCAATGTCTGGCTCGTGGACGCGAAGGGCCGGCGCCTTTTGATTGATGCGGGGTCGGGGCAGGCGCTGGCGGGACGGTTTACCACGGTGGGCGGGCTCCACGACATATTGGCAGCCGCCGGTGTGGACAGGGCCAGCATCGACGACATTATCATTACCCATATGCATGCCGACCACATTGGCGGGCTGCACGGCGAGGACGGCCTGGCCTTTCCCAATGCCACGCTGCATGTGCCACGTGCAGAATGGGCGTTCTGGACGGCCGAGGAGACGCTGGAAGGCGCACCCGAAGAGGCCCGGCCGATGATCGAGGCGATTCAGATGCTCGCCGCGCCGTTCAAGGACACGGTCATTCTCCATGACGATGGCGATAGCCTTGGGCATGGTTTGACGCTGGTGGCGGCACCGGGGCACACGCCCGGTCATTCCATGGTGCGCATCGCCTCGGGGAACGACAGTCTTTTGGTGGGCGGCGACGTGATCGTTTCGGGCGATCTTCAGTTCGCGCGCCCGGGCATCACATATGCGCTTGATGGGGATCCGGGTCAGGCGGCGCGCACGCGGCGCGAGACGCTGACCGAACTCAGCCAGTCCGGTGAGCGCTTCGCGGCCACCCATCTCGCATTCCCGGGGATCGGGACCGTCGCGCAGGATGGCGGCGGCTTTGCGTTCACGCCCGTTGCCCCGGGCGACTGACCGAAACAAACTGTTTCCTTTTGCGATCCGCACGGGATTAAGGCAGCCATCGCGGCAAGACGGTGGCAGCCATTGTTCCCGGAACGGCAACAGTCGCGGGTTTGTCATGGGGTTGGCATGGACGCGGGCGCGTTTGATCGTCGTTCGCGCAACAGATCACAGTGGGACCACCATCGTGCCACGATTGGGCGCTTGGGGCTGTCGCTAAATCGTCCGTTTTTCGAAGAATTTTGCCCAATCCTCGCCAAGGCCGGCGGGCACCCGTTGTCTTGTGAACGGTTCCGGGTGTGCTGATCGGGACTGTGTACTGAGTAGTGTCGAGTGGCGCCGGGTCGGTCGCAAGGCCGACCCGGCGTAGCACGCCCGGCCAGTGTGCACACCACTGGCCCGGATACGACATATGCCCCGGTATGGCCGGGCCGGGGTAGAAGCACCGGCACCGAAATGCGCACCGCCCGTCATTGCCCTGACGGCGCATTTCGGTGCTGCGGTGCGGGAGCAGGGGGTCTGCGTTTGTGTATCAGCGTTCGGGGATCAGGCCACGGGGGCTGAAGCGCAGGACCACCAAGAGGATCACCCCCATCGTCAAGAGGCGCATATGCGCTGCACTGTCGAGCAGGTGCTCTCTCAGTGCGCTGCCTTCGGGCAGACCGGCGGTGACGGTGCTCATGAGCCAAAGGCCGATGGGCTCCACCTGGATCCAGAAGAACCAGATCAGAAACCCCCCGAGCACGGCGCCGAAATTGTTGCCCGACCCGCCTACAATCACCATCACCCAGATCAGAAAGGTAAAGCGCAGGGGCTGGTAGGTGCCGGGTGTCAGCTGGCCGTCCAGCGTGGTCATCATGGCGCCCGCCATGCCGCATATCGCGGAGCCGAGCACAAACACCTGAAGGTGGCGCGCGGTCACGTCCTTGCCCATGGCCTCGGCGGCGACCTCGTTGTCGCGTATGGCCCGCATCATGCGCCCCCAGGGCGATTTCAGCGCCAGCTGCAAAAGGACGAGTATGAAGATGAGGACAACGGCGAAAAGGACCGAGTATCCGAGCTTGACGTAAAGCGTGGACGCCGTGACCGCGTCGAAGCCGAGGCCCGCCGCGCGGTCCACGAAAGCCGGGTCGTTCTGCAAATCGATCTCGTAGGGCACAGGACGGGGCAGGCCGATGACGTTTTTCACGCCCCGCGACAGCCAGTCTTCATTCTTGAGGATCGCAATGATGATCTCGGCGATGCCAAGTGTCGCGATGGCCAGATAGTCAGAACGCAGCCCGAGCGCCGTCTTGCCGATAATCCACGCCGCGCCTGCCGCAAAGAGCCCGCCGACAGGCCAGGACAGGAGGATCACCCAGCCGTAGTCGCGGTAATTCTCGCCGCCGAAGTTGAACCCGCCAAGATAGCCCGTTCCGGCCGGGTTGACGGCCTCGACCGCGTCGACGGCGGGGTCGAAAACGCCCCGGTAGAGGAAAAAACCCGCAATCAGCACAACAAGCAAGATCAGTGTGCGGCTCTTGCCCGCAGGCATGCGGTTCCAGACCAGAACCGCCAGCACGATTGTCGCAGCCCCCATGACAAGGCCCAAAAGCACGCCGCGCCCGCCAGCCGCCCAGGCTTCCGTCGTGGGGGGCATGCCCATGATCACCGCCGCCAGACCGCCGAGGGCCACAAAGCCCATGACGCCGATATTAAAAAGCCCTGCAAATCCCCATTGCAGGTTCACGCCAAGCGCCATGATGGCGCTGACAAGGCCCATGTTAAGAAGAAGCAGGGCCGAATTTGCGCCCTGGGTGAATCCTGTCAGCAGGATCAGCCCGCCGACGGCGAGGTAGAGCAGGATGCCGCGGGATATGTCGCTCATACCGCCTGTCCTTTGAAAAGCCCGGTGGGTCGGAAGAGAAGCACGATCACAAGGATCGCGAAGCTGACGGCGAATTTGTAGTCTGTCGAAAGAAGCTGGGCGAGCCCGTCAATCTGCCAGGTCTCGGGCAAGAGGTAATTCCCCACCTTCTTGAAGGCGTAGGTCACCGTCACTTCCGAGAAGGCAATCACAAAGCCGCCGGCGATGGCGCCAATGGGGTTGCCGAGACCGCCGACGATGGCACTGGCGAAGATCGGCAAGAGAAGCTGGAAGTAGGTAAAAGGTTTGAAGGTCTTGTCGAGCCCGTAAAGCACCCCTGCAATGGTCGCGAGACCCGCCACAAGAAGCCAGGTCACCATGACCACCCGTTCAGGGTTGATACCCGACAAGAGCGCAAGATCGCGGTTGTCGGAAAAGGCTCGCATGGATTTGCCCGTGCGTGTGCGGTTGAGAAACCAGAAGAGGGCGGCCACAACGATGATGGCCGTAACGATGGTCAGGCCCTGCGTTGTCCGAAACGCCAGACCCTCGTCAAGGCCGGTCATGGTCCGGAACTCGCGCGCCGAGATGATGAAGCGTTCGCCATCGGCAAAGCGCTGGTCATCGGGTCCGATGATGAAGCGCACGACACCGTTCATGATGAACATTACGCCCATGGAGACGATCACCAGGATCACCGGCGCGGCGCGCTGCTCGCGGTAGAACCGGTAAACGAACCGGTCGGTGAAAAGGAGCAGCGCTGCCGTGGCGAGGATGCCCGCGGGCAGGGCCAGAAGCGCCGTGGGCAGAGGGCCGAGCGAGACGCCCATACTTTGCAGCCACCAGGTGACAAGAATCGTGACCATCGCGCCAAAGGCCATAGTGTCGCCGTGGGCGAAGTTCGAGAACCGCAGGATTCCGTAGATCAGCGTGACGCCGAGCGCCCCGAGCGCCAGCTGCGCGCCGTAGGCCGTGGCGGGGATGATCACGAAGTTCAGAAGCGCGACAAGCGCATTGAGCAAATCGACCACTTCAGGCCCTCCGGCCTTGGGTCGGACGCGCCGGGCTTGCTAGGGAAGCCATGTATCGATCAGTCCTTCGTGGTTGGTGCATGTCCCGAGCCATGTGGCTTGCCGGGCCGGGCTGGTGTCGGTCCACATCACATTCAGGGCGGCCACGCCGCTGTCGCGCAGGCCAAGTGTGTAGAAGGTGCCGTCATCGGTCCTGCCGCGGATCATCACGTCGCGCTCGGGCGTCGTGGTAATTTCCTGTCCACTGGCCGGAAGGATGAGATCGTCATCCACGCGCATATCAGCCCGGAACCGCGCCTGAGCGCCGCCGATGTGGTCGTGGGCGTAGATATGCAGCTTGACCGGCTGGGCGCCCTCGGCCGTGGCATCGAAGGCACAGGCAATGGGCACCGGCGTCGCGGCAAAGGCGCCGAAAGTGATCGCTGTCAGAAGATCGATACCGGTCATCCTCCCAGAAAACTCCTCCGCACCTCGGGGTCCGCGAGCAGTTCTTTTCCCGTGCCCGTAAAGGCATTCCGACCCTGCACCAGAACGAAACCTTTGTCTGCGATTTCAAGCGCCTGGCGGGCGTTCTGCTCAACCATCAAGATCGAGATGCCGGTGCGGGCGACCTCAATAATGCGGTCAAAAAGCTCGTCCATCACGATTGGACTGACGCCCGCGGTCGGTTCGTCGAGCATCAGGACGGTGGGTTCGGTCATCAGCGCGCGGCCCACGGCCACCTGCTGTCGCTGCCCGCCCGAAAGCTCGCCGGCCGCCTGGCGGCGTTTGTCTTTCAGGATCGGAAACAGATCATAGACCTGCGCCATGGTGCCCGAGATATCGTCGCGGCGGAGAAAGGCGCCCATCTCAAGGTTCTCTTCGACCGTCATGGAGGTGAAAATGTTCTGGGTCTGCGGCACAAAAGCCATGCCCTCGGCCACACGTGCCTGCGGGGTCAGGGCGGTAATGTTCCGGCCATCGAGCACCACATGGCCGGTATGTATGTCGAGCATCCCGAAAACAGCCTTCATCGCGGTCGATTTTCCCGCCCCGTTGGGCCCAACGATGACGGCGATCTCGCCCTTGCTCACGCCAATGGTGCAATCGTGCAGAATATCGGCGCCCCCATAACCGCCGGTCATACCTTCGCCGATCAGGAATGGCGCGCTCACCCTGCGGCCTCCGCCTTGGCCTTGTTCTTCAGGCCGGTGCCCAGGTAGGCCTCGATCACGTGGTCGTTCGCCTTGATCTCGTCAATTGTGCCTTCGGCCAGGACATGGCCTTCGGCCATGACGATCACCGGGTCACAGAGGCGCCCGATGAAATCCATATCATGCTCGATCATGCAAAAGGTGTAGCCGCGTTCTTTGTTAAGCCGCAGGATTGCATCGCCGATCGTGTTCAGAAGCGTGCGGTTCACGCCCGCGCCAACCTCGTCCAGAAAGACGATCCGCGCGTCGACCATCATGGTGCGGCCAAGCTCCAGCAGCTTTTTCTGCCCGCCAGAAAGGTTGCCGGCTTTTTCGTCCTTGAGATGGTCAATGGTCAGGAATTCAAGGACTTCGTCGGCTTTCTTCAAGAGCGCGCGTTCCTCCACGGCGATCTTACCTCGCCGAAACCAGGCGTTCCAGAGCGTCTCGCCGCTTTGGGCGCCGGGAACCATCATCAGGTTCTCGCGCACGCTCATCGACGAAAACTCATGGGCGATCTGAAAGGTCCTGAGCAACCCCTTGTGAAACAGTGTGTGCGGCGGCAGGCCGGTGATATCCTCTCCCGCCATGGTGACGCGGCCCGATGTCGGTTTCAGAACGCCCGCCACCACGTTGAAAAGCGTGGTTTTTCCTGCGCCGTTGGGGCCGATGAGGCCGGTGATCGAGCCTTCCTCGATGGTCAGGCTGGCGCCGTCCACCGCGTGAAAGCCCCCGAAATGCTTGTGAAGGTCTTCGACGACAATCATGCGTCGTGCATTCCCCTTTTACGGACCCGTCTTTTTCGCAGGCCTTCAAAGCAGACAGCCCGGGCAGAGGTCCGGGCTGTCTGGCGTCGCGGTGCGACTTAGCGGAATTTGACGGTCGAGATTTCGCCGTCCTTGATTTCGATCTGCCGGTAGTTTCCGGCGCTTTCGCCGGGGCCAATCAGTTCGACGGCGGTGGCGCCGACATAGTCGACCTCGCCACCATCGGCGAGGATCTGCAACGCCTTGGCCAGCTCACCCGGGAAAATCTGCTCGCCCGGGGCGTTGGCCACGTCCATGACCTTGTCTTTAAAGACCGCCGGATCGTCCGAGTCGGCGGCCTGCATGGCCAGCATAATCAACGCGGCAGCGTCGTAAGCTTCCGGCGTGAAGGGCGAGGTGGCGTCAAAATTGCCGCCGACCATTTCGGTGAACGCTTGCACGCCGGGGCTGTCGGTGCCGGGGTGCTGGCCGCTGGAGCCGTCGATTTCGTCGCCGAAGTTGTCCTGCAGCGCCTGACCAATCATCCCGTCGGGGAAGTGGAAGGTATCAAAGGCACCCGAGTCGATTGCGGCACGCACGATGCCCGACCCGCCCTGATCCACATAGCCTGCGACGACCAGGCGGTCCCCGCCGGCCGAGGCCAGCGCGCCAACTTCGGCCGAATAATCGGCCTTGCCGTCTTCGTGGGCGGCGTTGATCGTCACGGTACCGCCAGCGGCCTCATAGGCCGCCTGGAAGGCGTCAGCGAGACCCTTGCCATAATCATTGTTGGTGTAGGTGACCGCGACTTCATCGATCCCCTGTTCCATCAGCACCTCGGTCATCACGACACCCTGACGGGCATCGGACGGCGATGTGCGGAAGAAAAGGTCATTGTCTTCGGCGGTGGAGAGCGCAGGCGATGTGGCCGAGGGCGAAATCATCACGATGCCGTTCGGCAGCGCCACATTCTGCAGAATGGCGCCGGTGACGCCCGAGCAGTCGGCGCCCATGATCGCCTTCACGCCGTCGCCGGTGACGAGACGTTCGGCAGCGGCCGTTGCCGCGCCTGCGTCGATGCAGGTGGAATCCGCGCGAATGCCTTCGACGGCCTTGCCGCCCAGCAGAAGGCCGCTGTCGGTGACTTCCTTCATGGCGAGTTCGGCAGCGTCCGCCATGGAAGGGGTCAGCGATTCAATCGGGCCGGTGTAGCCCAGGACGATACCGATCTTGATATCGCCATGTTCAGCGGCATGCGCAAAGCCACCGACAAGTGCTGCGGCCGACGTGGCCAGAAGCAGCTTTTTCATTGTTAATCTCCCTTGTTGGACCCAAGTCCGCCCGCACCGTATTCTGACAGATTTATAAAGAAAAGGCCCGAGACGACCTGCCGCAACGCAAAGTTGACCGCCCGGGACTGGACCGGACCTCCCTCGCGCCATACCTCACCCCTGAACAGGAGTTTCGAGGCAAAAATGCGCAGATTGATAACGGCTTTGGCCATTTCCTTTGGGCTCGCACAGGCGGCCCACTCACTCGATTCGTCGCAAGGGCCGCTGACCGTGACACCGGTTGTGACCGGGCTCGAACAGCCCTGGGGGGCGGGGTTTCTGCCTGACGGTAGCATCCTGATTTCTGAACGAGGCGGGCGGCTCTTGCGGGCCGGGCCAGGCCAGGGGGTCCAACCGGTGGAAGGCGTGCCACCGGTCTATGCGCAGGGGCAGGGCGGTCTTCTGGACGTGCTGGTGCCGTCCGACTTTGCCGAGACCCGGCAGGTCTTTCTGAGCTTCTCCAAGAACCAGCGGCGCGGCGCGGGGACCGCGCTTGGCCGCGGTACGCTGTCGCCCGACTTTAGCCGGTTTGACAGTTTCGAGGTGATTTTTGAGACGGAACCGGGTTTTTCCGGCGGACGCCATTTTGGCAGCCGCATTGTCGAAGCGCCTGATGGCACGCTCTTTCTGACCGTGGGCGACCGGGGCGACCGGCCTAGCGCCCAGGACCGTGCGAACCACAACGGCGCCGTTCTGCGCCTTACGCGCGATGGCGCGGCCCCGGCGGACAACCCCTTTGTCGGGCAAAGCGGGATCCAGCCCGAAATCTGGTCCTATGGCCACCGCAATCCGCAGGGCGCCGCACTTGACCTCGACGGGCAGCTCTGGACGGCAGAACATGGCGCGCAGGGCGGTGACGAGGTCAACCGGGTCGTCAAGGGTGCCAACTTTGGCTGGCCCGTCATTTCCTACGGGCGCCACTATTCGGGAGGGCGGATCGGGGAAGGGACCGAAAAGCCGGGTCTGGAGCAGCCTGCTTTCTACTGGGATCCGTCCATGGCGCCCTCGGGCATGATGATTTATTCGGGTCGGCTCTGGCCTGAATGGCGCGGTGACGCCTTTGTCGGCAGCCTCAAATTCAGCTACATCTCGCGTCTCGATATGGACGGCAATGTGCGCGAAGTCGAACAGCTGGAAAGCCCCGAAACCGCGCGGGTGCGCCATGTGCTCGAAGGGCCGGCCGGCGCGATTTGGTTTCTCAGTGTGAACGACGGCACGCTCTATCAGGTGACCCCTGGCTAACCGGTCCTTGCAAGTGCAGCCCGCCTGCGGGACGCTGCCTGCAAATTGAATGAGTGGAGGCGACGATGGTGCGTGGAATTCTGGCGGCGGTCTTTCTTGCCCTGGTGGCAGCGCCGGCCCTGGCAGAGATCAAAACGATCACAGGAACAGCGACTTACCTGGACCGTCGGGCGGTGCCGCCCGGCGCTGTCTTGGAGGTAAGCCTGCAGGATATCTCCCGCGCCGATGCCCCGGCGATTCCCCTGTCGTCGATCCGGTTCGCGCTGAGCGGGGTGCCACAGCCGTTTCAGCTGACCTATGACAGCGCGCTGATCGATGATCGGTTCACCTATACGGTGTCGGCCCGCATCCTTGTGGGCGAAAAACCGATCTACCGGACGACCACCAACACTCCCGTTCTCACCAGTGGTGCCCCGGAGACGCTGAACCTCGTGCTCGATCCGGTTGCAGCGTCGCCTTCGGTTGATCTGCGCGGTACCTCCTGGGAAGCCTTCGAGCTTTCCGGCCGCATGCTGGTGGCCGATGTGAAGCCGACGCTCAGCTTCAGCAACACCGGCGCAATCAGTCTTTTTGCGGGTTGCAACATCTTTGCCGGGCAAGCGGAACTCTCGGACGGCACGATCACCTTTCCCGAGGCCATGGCCGGCACCCTGCGCGCCTGCCCACAACCCCAGGAAGAGATGGAACGCGCCGTGCTTGACGCCATTCAGGGCGTCGTCGGCTATGTCGTTGTCGAGGACCGGCTGTCGCTGGTCAACGAGGCCGGTGTGACACTGCTGCGGTTCACGCAAATGCCCGGCTAGGGGCCGGCAGAGCAGGACCGGCGTCAGCGATTGGGCAACTGGCTTCAGATCGACAGCCGCGCCGTGTGGGCACCGCGTTCTCGGTAGGGCGTGGTGTTGTACTGGGCGCGGTAGCATTTCGAGAAATGCGAGGGCGAGGCGAAGCCGCAGGCCAGCGCCACGTTGATCACGCTCATATCCGTCTGCATCAGAAGGTTGCGCGCCTTCTGAAGCCGAAGTTCCATGTAGTAGCGCTTGGGCGAGCGGTTGAGATAGCGGCGAAACAGCCGTTCCAGCTGCCGCGTGGACATGCCCACGTCTCGCGCCAGAAGTGACGGGCTGATCGGGTCTTCGATGTTCGCTTCCATCATCTGGATGACGTTCGACAGCTTGGGGTGACGCACGCCGATGCGCGTCGGGATCGACAGGCGCTGCGTGTCCTGATCCGTGCGGATCGACGAATAGATCAGCTGGTCGGCCACAAGATTCGCCAATTCCTCGCCGTTGTCTTCGGCGATGAGTTTCAGCATCAGGTCGATAGAAGATGTGCCGCCCGCCGTGGTGATGCGGTTGCCGTCGATAACGAAAACCGATTTCGTCAGTTCCACGTCCTCGAATTCTTCGGCGAAACTGTCGTGGTTTTCCCAGTGGATGGTTGCCCGTTTGCCGTCCAGAAGCCCGGCGCGGGCCAGGGTATAGCCCGCCGTGCAAAGCCCGCCCACGGTGATGCCGCGCCGCGCCTCGCGCCGAAGCCAGTTCAGGATGCGCTTGGTCGTGGCAGCCTGCACGTCAATGCCGCCACAGACAAGCACCGTGTCATCACGGCCAACCTCCATCAGTTCGCTGTCGAGCTTGAAACCGGTACCCGCCGAGCAATAGACCACGTCCTCGGTCTCGCCCGTCAACGTCCAGTCATAGAGCGTCTGACCGGACATGCGGTTGGCAATTCTCAGGGCTTCCACCGCGGCGGCGAAGCAAAGCATGGTGAAGTTATCGAGCAGCACGAAGACAAAGCGCCGGGGCGGTCCAGCGGTCACTGCCTTGGGTGGGGTGGTTGTCTGCGCAGCCATCAGCCTGTCCAATCGTAGTAGAACTGACCGAAACAGGTTTGCCGGGCAGGCGCAAGGCCTCGGGCGCAAGGCCGGATGCCGCCGGAGTAAATTCCCTGTGGCGGTGCCGGGCAGGGCTGTTATAAGCGGCCCCCGAACCTTGGTTCGCACAACCCAAATTTGATCCCTTGGAGGAGACAATGCCTGCCACCTGGAGCAAGAGCGATTGGCGCAACAAACCCCGGATCCAGATGCCGGAGTATACCGACGCTGCGGCCCTGGCCGCTGCCGAGGCCCAGCTTGCCAAGTATCCGCCGCTCGTTTTTGCAGGCGAGGTGCGCACGCTGAAAAAGGCCCTTGGTGAGGCCGCCCAAGGGAGAGCATTTCTTTTGCAGGGCGGGGATTGCGCGGAAAGCTTTGCGGAGTTCTCCGCCGACAACATCCGCGACACCTTCAAGGTGATGCTGCAGATGGCCATGGTCCTGACCTTTGGCGCGAAGGTGCCTGTGGTCAAAGTGGGCCGGATGGCCGGGCAGTTCGCCAAGCCACGCTCTGCGCCTGTCGAGGTCAAGGACGGCGTGGAACTGCCGAGCTACCGCGGAGATATCATCAACGACATCGCCTTCACGCCCGAGGCCCGGATACCGAACCCCGAGCGCATGCTGCAGGCCTACACGCAGGCCGCCGCCTCGCTGAACCTGCTGCGCGCTTTCTCGACGGGCGGCTATGCCGATGTGCATCAGGTCCATGCCTGGACGCTCGGCTTCACCGACCGTGCGGAATCCGAGCGCTACCGGGACATGGCCAACCGCATCTCGGACACGCTTGATTTCATGCAAGCGGCCGGTGTGACCCAGGATACGGCGCATACGCTGCAGTCAGTAGATTTCTACACCAGCCACGAGGCGCTGCTTCTGGAGTATGAAGAGGCGCTCTGCCGGATCGATTCCACAACCGGCCTGCCGGTGGCGGGGTCGGGGCACATGATCTGGATTGGCGACCGCACGCGCCAGCCCGATGGCGCCCATGTGGAATTTGCTCAGGGCGTGCAGAACCCGATCGGTCTGAAATGTGGTCCGACCACGACCGAGGAGGATCTGAAGGTTCTGATGCAAAAGCTGAACCCGGAAAACGAAGCGGGCCGCCTGACGCTGATCGCTCGCTTCGGCGCCGGCAAGGTGGGCGACAACCTACCGCGGCTGATCCGGACCGTACAGGAAGAGGGTGCCAACGTTTTGTGGTCCTGCGATCCCATGCACGGCAACACGATCAAGTCGTCCTCGGGCTACAAGACCCGCCCGTTCGACAGCGTGCTGAGCGAAGTCCGTGACTTCTTCGCGATCCATACGGCCGAAGGCACGGTGCCTGGCGGCGTCCATTTCGAGATGACCGGCCAGGACGTGACGGAGTGCACCGGCGGTGTGCGCGCAGTGACCGACGAAGATCTGTCAGATCGCTATCACACCGCCTGCGACCCACGCCTCAATGCCAGCCAGTCGCTGGAATTGGCCTTCCTCGTTGCCGAGGAACTGTCCAAGCGGCCGGAACACACGCCGGTCGTGAAGACGGGCTGAGGCCTTTACCCCAACAGTAGTAGGGCAGCGCGCCGGCGCTGCCCTTTTTTCGTGTCAGGCGTCGTCTTCCCGGGAATGGACGAGGCGCAGAACGGGGCGGGGTCTCGGAGGTTCCGCGCGGTACGGTTCATCGGGCTCCGAGAGACCTGCCGCCTTTGGTTCCCCTGAAGGGGACTCGGACCGGGCGTTGGGCTGCGGTGTTCGGAAGGGCCCCAGTTCTCTCAGCCTGACATTCTGAACCCGGAATCGGCGCGGCGCGCGTCCCGTCTTGGCGTCGGTCACGAGGCATCCGAGAACGCGGCTGATGTCGCCCAGATCGCTTCTTAGCGGCAAAAGCACCATGCGTCCGCCGAGCGGCGGGCGGCCCATGCCTGTTTCGGCGCTTAGATCCACGGTGGCGACAGACGGTTTCTCGAAGACCTCGGTCAACACTTCCTGCATCGCTTCGCGGCCCGCCGGCACGAAGAAAGAGGTCAGCGGCATGCCCCGGACCTCCATGCCCGCAAGGTCCGACAGGGCCTGACCGGCAAGCCGGAACCGCGCCAGGCCGGGTGCGATCTTTTCGATCAGGAAACTGTGTTCCAAAGCGTTCGCGATACCGCGCGCGTCGATTTCCGAGCGCAGTGGCACGACGCGGCAGCCCCGCAAGCTTTCCCAATAGGCTTCAACTTCGATGATGGGTGCGTAGACCACGGCCTTTGCATACCCTTTGATGGACACGATTTCCGCATCCCATTGCGATCCTTGATCCAAAACTGGCTCCACTGGTTACGCGCCCCCGCGACGGGCCTGCGTTGTGAAGCATGTAAGGCTCTGTTAACCCTGTACTTCATATAGCTTACCCGAGTGTTAATATCGCACCGGCGGGCGGCGAATTCATGGAGTTTCTTAAGATATGGTTAACTCGATGACGGGCTTTGCGAGCGTCGCCGGAGAAGCGGGTGGCTATGGCTGGACCTGGGAGTTGCGCAGCGTGAACGCCCGAGGTCTGGACCTGCGCCTGCGCCTGCCCGATGCGGTGCAGACGCTTGAGCCGCAGCTTCGAAAGCTGACCGGGCAAGCATTGAGCCGGGGCAATGTCACTGCGGGGTTGCGGCTGGAAAAGGCGACCGGGTCCAGCGACTTCGGCATCGATGCTGAGAAGTTCGATCAGACCATGGTACTCATCCGGCATCTCGGCGAACGGGCCGCGACCCATGGTCTGACGCTGGCCGCGCCTTCGGCCACGGATCTCTTGACCCTGCGCCAGCTGCAGGAGAGCGGTGACGCGGAAATGTCCGACATATTGCCAGCGATCCTGGAAGGCTTTTCAGAGGCTCTGGAGGCGCTGGTCGCAATGCGCGGTTCGGAAGGGGCCGCTTTGCGAGGGGTCCTCGACAAGAGCCTCGACGAAACCGCACGCCTTGTGGGCGCGGCCGAAGCTGTCTTGCCCGACCGCGGGGCCCACGCTCGCGCGCAGCTTGGCGAGGCGCTGGAGCGGCTGACCGGCACGGCGGACGGCGTCGACCCGGACCGGATGGCTCAGGAACTGGCGCTGATCGCGGTAAAGGCCGACGTGACCGAAGAGATCGACCGCCTGAAGGCGCATTTGGTGGCGGCACGGGACCTGTTGGCTTCAAGCGCGCCTATGGGCCGCAAGCTCGACTTTCTGATGCAGGAGTTCAATCGCGAGGCCAACACGTTGTGCTCGAAATCCCAAAATGTGGCGCTGACCCGTGTCGGCCTTGACCTCAAGACGGTCATCGATCAGATGCGCGAGCAGGTTCAGAACCTGGAATGACATGACCCGACGCCGCGGCCTTCTTATCATCCTGTCCTCGCCTTCGGGCGCGGGGAAGTCTACTTTGGCGCGCCGCTTGCGGGCCTGGGATGAAAGCATCGTGTTTTCCGTCTCGGCCACCACGCGGGCATCCCGGCCACGCGAGACGGACGGAACCGACTATCACTTTGTTTCGGAGCCCGAATTCAAACGCATGGTCCGAGAGCGCGAGATGCTGGAGCACGCCCATGTCTTCGGCAATTTCTACGGCAGTCCGCGGGCGCCCGTAGAGGCGGCCATCGGGCAGGGCTGCGATGTTCTTTTTGATATCGATTGGCAAGGCGCCCAACAAATCCAGCAGTCGGCCCTTGCTGCCCATGTGCTGTCGGTTTTCCTGTTGCCCCCCTCGATCACCGAACTGAGGCGCCGTCTGGAAGCCCGCGGACAGGACACCCCGGATACGATCACCAAGCGGATGCAAAAAAGCTGGGACGAGATCAGCCATTGGGACGGCTACAACTATGTGCTGGTCAACGACGACCTCGACCAGACCGAAGAGCGGCTGAAGACCATCGTCACGGCCGAACGGCTCCGGCGCAGCCAGCAGCCTGGACTTCTGGACCATGTGCGCCTTCTGCAAGAGCAGTTCGAGGAGAGCCAATGACCCTATATTCCCTCTCTGGCGTCGCGCCCCGGCTGCCCGCAGACGGCGATGTCTGGATCGCGCCCGATGCCAAGGTGATTGGCAATATCGTCATCGGTTCCGGCGCGTCCGTCTGGTTCGGCGCGACCCTGCGTGGCGACAATGAGCCCATCACCATCGGCGAGGGGACAAATGTACAGGAAAACACCGTGATGCACACGGATATGGGATTTCCCCTGACCATCGGGCGCGACTGCACGATCGGGCACAAGGCGATGCTCCATGGATGCTCCATCGGAGATGAAAGCCTGATTGGCATGGGGGCGACAGTTCTGAACGGCGCGAAGATCGGCAAAAACTGCTTGATCGGCGCCCATGCGCTGATCCCCGAAGGTAGGGAGATCCCCGACGGATCGCTGGTCATGGGGATGCCCGGCAAGGTGGTGCGCAACCTCGACGATGCGGCCATCGAGGGTCTGCGCGCCTCGGCCAAACACTATCAGGACCGCATGCGCACCTTCCGGGAGCACCTCAAAGCCCTATGAAAAAGTCCCCGTCCCTCGTGCGCCGGACCCCTTGGCCCACGTCCTCCAGCACACCCCTTGTCACGCCGCTGCAGCCGTCGGCCGTCTATGTCACGGAGACGCCGGACGCGCTCGATGCCCAGTACGAGGGCAGCGCACCCGGATATACCTATTCTCGTGAAGGCCACCCCAATGCCGAGGTTCTGGCAAGAAAGATCGACGGGCTCGAAGGGGTGTCCGGTGGCTGGATCACCGGCTCCGGAATGGCGGCGGTCACGGCGGTTTTCCTCGGCCTTCTCAAGGCGGGCGACCATGTGATCGGGGGCGACCAGCTCTATGGCCGGACGCTGCGGATGATGCAGCAGGAACTGCCGCGGATGGGCATCGAGACCTCGCTTGTCGATCCCACCAACGCCGCGCAGGTCTCGGCAGCACTTCAGCCGAACACCCGGATGATCGTGCTGGAGGTGGTGTCGAACCCGACGCTGCGCGTGGCCGATGTGGAAGGCATCGCGGCGCTTGCTCAGGCGCAAGGTATCCTGCTGGTCATTGACAACACCTTCACTACGCCGCGCGGCTTTTCTCCGGCGGGGGTCGGTGCGGATGTCATCATTCACTCTGTGACCAAGATCCTCTCGGGGCACTCTGACGCCATGCTGGGCTACGTGGCCGCAAAAGACCCGGACCTGCAGGCCGCCATCATCGGAACCGCCGTCACGCTTGGCCTGACGCCCAGTCCCTTTGACTGCTGGCTGGCCGAGCGGGGCCTTTATTCTTTCGAGTTGCGGTATGACAGGGCCGAGTCGAACGCGCGCGCTCTGGCAGATCACCTGGCAACGCTGCCAGGTGTGCGTCGCGTCGTTTATCCCACGCGGACCGATCACCCTGACCACAACCGCGCCGTAGCGCTGTTGGGAGAACGCGGAGGGCATATGGTCAGCTTCGAGATCGAAGGGGACAGAGCGGCGACCAATGCGCTGACGGCGGCGGCAACCGACATCGCCTTTGCGCCCACGCTCGGCGATATCGGGACCACGCTGTCGCATCCGGCCTCGTCTTCGCACCGGGCCCTCAGCGACGCGGCGCGGCAGGCCCTTGGCATCACCGAAGGCTTCTTTCGCGTCTCCGTCGGGATCGAAGATATCGATCTGCTAAAGCAAGAATTTGAGGCCGCGGTCCGGGCCGCGCGCGGCTAAACCGGTTCCAGCATCCCGCCGGGCAGCACGACGACGACACCGGTGTAAAGTCCGGGAAAGGCGGCTGCGAGATCCCGCTTTATGAGCGCGGGGTTCGGCGCATCCCGGGTCACACCCCGGAAAAGCCCGCCAAAGCCTGCCGCAAGCGCCGTTTCGGCGGCATCGAAGATATCCCAACCGAGTCCCATAAGCGGGCACAGAAGAACGTCCGGAGGTTGCGGCGCGCGCAGTTCGCCGTCGAGCTCCGCAAAGCCGCAGTGACGCAGGTTCGCGACCGCTGAGCCGGAAAGCCCCGCGTGCGGATCAATGGTCCCCTGGGTCAGAAACAAGACCCTTGGCGTTAACGAGTTGCCGTGGTGACCCAAGCGTTGCGGTTGCGTCCAATCGATAATCGATCCGTCTATCTTCCCGCCTGAAACCAAAGTGCCGATCCTCAATTGACTGGTCATCGTGGTGTCATCCGAAGCTGCCAGTTAGGGCTCACCCGTGACATGCCTCTCCAACTTAAAGTTGAGCAAGGATTTGTCCAACGTCAATCGCATTCTTCCGTCGCTTCCGGTATGCAGCAAAAAGACATCAATCCTGGAGTTACGGCACGGATGCAAGCCAGTGCACTCGCTGAACTTATTGACGCGCTTCCCATCCCGGTTCTCTGGATCGGATCGAACGAGCGCGTCCTTGCGATCAACGCGGCGGCCATTGAACTTTTGGGACGGGTCCTGCCGGGACGGCACTATATTACTGCGCTCAGGCAGCCTCTGGTTCTCGACTGTATCGAGACAACGCTGACCTCCGGAGCACCGAAATCGGCCAAATACCTCAGTTCACGCCAAGGCAAGTCGGTTAGCTATGACGTGCATACCGAACCCGTGTCTGCCGAGGACCAGCCGGGGGTTCTGGTCACCTTTCAGGACACCACACACCTCGAAGAAGCCGGGCAGATCCGGCGGGATTTTGTCGCCAACGTCAGCCACGAACTGCGCACGCCGCTGACGGCGATGTCCGGCTTCATTGAGACACTGCGCGGCGCCGCCCGCGACGATCCGGCCGCCCGGGAACGGTTCCTTGAGATCATGGCGAAAGAAACCGAACGGATGAATCGGCTTGTGCAGGACCTCTTGTCACTCAGCCGCGTTGAAGGGGCAGAACGGCAACGCCCCACGGATCTTGTGGATCTGGATGAGGTTCTTCATTACGCCATCGACCATGTGACGCGCAGCGCCGAGGATGCTGGTGTTTCCATCGATATCTCGCGCCCGGATGATGCCTTTGAAGCGAAAGGAGACCGCGATCAGTTGGTGCAGGTCTTTATCAATTTGCTGGAGAACGGCATCAAATACGGAGCCGCGGGCGGGCGCATCGACGTGGTCGCATCCAAGGAAGATTACGCGGTGCCGATCCGGGCGCCAGCCTACCGGATTGATGTCAAGGACTACGGGGAAGGGATAGACCGCGTGCACCTTCCGCGGCTGACCGAGCGATTCTATCGGGTGGATGATCATCGCTCTCGCGACATGGGCGGAACGGGCCTTGGGCTGGCCATTGTCAAACATATCGTCAATCGGCACAGGGGCCGGCTGCAGATTGACAGCGAGCCGGGGCAGGGCACGAATTTCAGCGTTTTTCTACCGGTTTAAGGCCGGTTCTTCACATGTCGACGTCGAGAAAGGCTCCAGCTGACGTTAGGTGAACCGCCGCGTGTCATATAACTGTTACAGACCTGTCACAAAAGCATCGCCGCGTCCCCATAGCAGGACGCGTAGGGTCGCGTGGGAGCGGCCCGAACTATAATCAGGAGCCAAAACATCATGAAATCTGTGAAACTGAGCGCCTCTGCTCTGGCGATCATTGCAGTTTCCGCTGCCGCAGCGTCCGCCCGTGACAACGTGCAGGTTGCCGGTTCGTCGACTGTTCTTCCCTACGCCTCGATCGTTGCGGAAGCCTTCGGAGAGAACTTCGAATTCCCGACCCCCGTTGTAGAATCCGGCGGGTCCTCGGCGGGCCTCAAGCGTTTCTGCGAAGGTGTCGGGGAGAACACCATTGACGTCGCAAACGCCTCGCGCGCCATCCGTGACAGCGAAATCGAAGCCTGCGCAGCGGCTGGTGTCACCGACATCATCGAAGTGCGCATCGGCTACGACGGCATCGTTTTCGCCAGCCAGCTGAATGGCCCGGCCTATGTCGCTTTCGAACCGGCCGACATCTTCAACGCCCTGGCCCCGAAGGTCTTGGTTGACGGTGCTCTTGTCGACAATCCGCACAGCAAATGGTCCGACTTCAACTCCGAACTGCCGGACTCCGACATCCTTGCATTCATCCCGGGCACCAAGCACGGCACCCGCGAAGTCTTCGAGGAAAAAGTTGTTGCTGCCGGCTGTGAAACGACGGGCGCAATGGAAGCCATGATCGCTGGCGGCATGTCGGAAGACGACGCTGAAGATGCGTGCCTCGCAGTACGCACCGACGGTCGCTCGGTCGACATCGACGGGGACTACACCGAAACGCTCGCCCGTATCGATAGCAACCCGAACGGCATCGGCGTCTTTGGACTGGCCTTCTATGAAAACAACACCGACAAGCTGAAAGTTGCGACGATGTCCGGCGTTGAGCCGACCGTCGACTCGATCGCAACCGGCGAGTACCCGGTGTCGCGTCCGCTGTTCTTCTACATCAAGAAGGCCCATATCGGCGTGATCCCCGGCCTCAAAGAATACGCTGAGTTTTTCGTGTCCAACGAAATCGCTGGCCCGAGCGGTCCGCTGGCTCAGTACGGCCTCGTTTCCGACCCCGAGCTGGCTGCGACTCAGTCCGCTGTTTCCGGTGAAGAAACCATGAACTAAGCCTCCGGGCTTATTCGCCTGGGCAGCGCCGGTCGCCGGCGCTGCCGACCCTTTTGACCACTCCAGGCGGGGACGGGGTGCTGCCATGCCAATTCTCTGGCTTTTAGCCATCATTATAGCGTTATCGATTGTCGGATACGTGCTCGGGCGCCAGCGGGCCTTGGCCTCTGCCGGCGGCGAGAGCCGCGATTTGCATTCGCTGCCGATCTACTACGGCTCCAACGTCATGTTCACGACGCTGGCTCCGGCTCTGGCGTTCATCATCGTATTCCTGCTGGTTGCGCCGATCTACGTCTCCAACTCGGTCTCGGGCACGATCCCCGACGAGGCGATCGCTGAAGGCTCGTCGCGCGGCCTGATGATGGCCGATGTGCGGCGCGTTGCGGACGGGCTGAACGTCGCCGTCCGCGAGGGCGCCATGACACGGGAAATGGCCAGTTCGCTGCGCACCGATTTCACGGACGTGCGCGCGCGCCTCGGCCAAGTTGGCGTGGCCCTTGGATCCGACGTCAACCAGACGACGCTGCGTGCTGCCCAGCAGTACCGCGGCATGGTAACCACCGCACGGTGGATCATGGTGGTGGGCGCGCTTGCGCTGGCCATCGGCGGTTTTGCCTATTCGCTGATGCGCACTAACAAGGATTTCCGGGCCCGTAACGTGGTGGAGCAGGGCATTCTCCTGCTTTTGATGCTTGCAGCTTCGGTCGCCATTCTGACGACAATCGGGATCATCCTGTCGCTGATCTTCAACACGATCGAGTTCTTTAAGGTCTATCCAGCCTCGAGCTTTTTCTTCGGGACAACCTGGAACCCCAGCTTTTCCGGCCGCGGACAGCTGTCTCAACTCGGTGTCATTCCGCTGATCTGGGGCACGCTTTATATCTCGTTCATCGCCCTTGCCGTGGCCGTTCCAATCGGCCTTCTGGCGGCTATTTACCTGTCGGAATACGCTTCGCCCAAGGTGCGCGCGTTCGCCAAACCGGCGCTTGAGGTTCTGGCGGGCATACCGACCATCGTTTACGGCCTTTTTGCACTGTTGACGGTCGGGCCGATGCTGATGAGCGTCTTCGGCCCGCAAAGCGTTGGCTGGATGGGCGGCGCGTCTTCGGTTCTGACGGCGGGCCTGGTCATGGGCATCATGCTGATCCCCTTCGTTTCGTCGCTGTCTGACGACATCATCAACGCGGTGCCTCAGGCGATGCGTGACGGCTCTCTCGGGCTTGGTGCCACGACGTCCGAGACGGTCCGGCAGGTTATCCTTCCCGCGGCGCTGCCGGGGATCGTAGGTGCTGTCCTGCTGGCGGCCTCACGCGCCATCGGCGAAACCATGATCGTTGTCATGGGGGCAGGGGCCGCGGCTCGGCTCAGCCTCAACCCGTTTGAGGCCATGACGACCGTGACAGCCAAGATCGTCAGTCAGCTGACCGGCGACAATGAATTCACATCGCCCGAGACACTGGTGGCGTTCGCCCTTGGGATGACGCTCTTCGTGATCACCCTCGGCATGAACATTCTCGCGCTTAGAATCGTGCAGAAGTACCGGGAGCAGTACGAATGACTGACGCAACCGTTGCAGGCGGGGCAGAAAAACCCGCCAAATCGCCCACTTCGCTGCTGGCCAAGGACGAACGCACGGCAAAGCGCAACGCAGCCGAGAAGCGGTTCCAGATGTATGGCGCCATCGCCATCCTGATCGGACTGGCCTTCCTGGTGGTGCTTCTGGTCTCGATCGTGCGGAACGGCATCCCGGCCTTCACGCAGACGTTCCTCGAGGTCGATATCACCCTCGACGCAGAGGCGCTCGATCCAAACGGCAACAGGGATCCCGCGGATCTGCGCAAGGTCTCGACTTTCGGCTACCAACCACTGGTGCAGCAAGCAATCCTAGACAAGGTGCTTGCGCTGAACGTCGAAACACCGTTCGAGACGCCGGCTGACATGCGGGCGCTTTATTCTGCAGGCTCGCCTGCACAGGTCCGCGACACGGTGATCGCGAACCCCGATCTCATCGGGGAGACCATCAAGTTCCGCCTCGTGGCGTCCAGCCGTGTGGACGGCTACATGAAAGGCCGCGTGACGCGGGAATCTATCGCCCGTGACCGGAACATTTCGGCCGAGCACCTCGACCTCGTGGACGCGATGGAAGTGCAGGGGACGCTGAAGCGTACCTTCAACACCGATTTCATATTCGGCGCCGACGCTTCTGAATCGCGACCGGAGCAGGCCGGGATCGGTGTGGCGATGGTGGGATCGCTCTTTATGATGTTCGTCGTGCTCGGGCTTGCTTTGCCCATCGGCGTGGCGGCCTCGATCTACCTGGAAGAATTCGCGCCAAAGAACAGGTTCACCGATCTTATCGAGGTCAATATCTCGAACCTCGCGGCGGTGCCCTCAATCGTCTTTGGTATTCTCGGTCTTGCGGTCTTCATCCAGTTTGCCAAGTTGCCGCAATCCGCACCGCTTGTGGGTGGCCTTGTGCTGACGCTCATGACGCTGCCGACGATCATTATCTCGACGCGTGCCTCGCTGAAGGCGGTGCCGCCGTCGATCCGCGAAGCGGCACTTGGGGTAGGGGCCTCGAAAATGCAGACCGTGTTCCATCACGTGCTGCCTCTGGCCGCTCCAGGCATCCTGACGGGCACGATCATCGGTCTGGCCCAGGCTCTTGGTGAAACCGCGCCGCTGCTGCTTATCGGGATGGTCGGCTTTATTGCCTCGAACTACCCAGACGGGATCGCAGCAGGCTTCCTCAGCCCGAACTCGGCCATGCCTGCGCAGATCTACGAATGGTCAAAGCGGGCCGATCCGGCCTACTATGAACGGGCCTGGGGTGGGATTATCATCCTTCTCATGTTCCTTATGACCATGAACATCATCGCCATCATTCTGCGCCGCCGCTTCGAGCGCCGCTGGTAATCGGAAGGAACCCCGCAGATGGACGACGCGCGTATCGCAGAAAGAACCACCGACATGAAAGACGTGAAAATCGCCGCCGATAAGGTGCAGGTTTACTACGGCGAAAACCACGCCATCAAGGACGTGGACGTGGAGATCGAGGACAAGACGGTTACCGCGTTCATCGGTCCCTCCGGCTGCGGGAAGTCGACCTTCCTGCGCTGCCTGAACCGTATGAACGACACCATCGATGTGGCCCGGGTGGAAGGTGAGATAAAGCTCGACGGCGAAGACATCTACGACACCCGCGTCGATCCGGTGCAGTTGCGCGCCAAGGTCGGCATGGTGTTCCAGAAACCAAACCCGTTTCCCAAGTCGATCTTCGACAACGTGGCTTACGGCCCGCGGATCCACGGGTTGACCAAGACCAAGGCCGATCTCGACGAGGTCGTCGAAAGCTCGCTGCGCCGCGCGGCGATCTGGGATGAGGTCAAAGACCGTCTCGATGCGCCTGGCACCGGCCTTTCGGGGGGACAGCAGCAGCGTCTGTGCATCGCCCGGGCCGTCGCCACGGCGCCGGAAGTTCTGTTGATGGACGAGCCGTGCTCGGCCCTTGACCCGATCGCAACCGCGCAGGTCGAGGAACTGATCGACGAGTTGAAACAGAACTACTCGGTCGTGATCGTCACGCACTCCATGCAGCAGGCTGCCCGTGTGAGCCAGAAGACTGCGTTCTTCCACCTCGGAAATCTGGTGGAGTTCGGTGAAACCGGACAGATCTTTACCAATCCTTCGGACCCGCGGACCGAAAGCTATATCACAGGGCGGATCGGGTAATAGCCGGGAACGAACAGAACACGCCGCTGCAGGTGGGCGAACAGCACATCGCCTCGGTCTTCGACCGGGATCTGGAAGCGATCCAGGCCATGATCATGAAGATGGGTGGCCTCGTTGAGGACTCGATCATTCAGGCCGCCAAATCGCTCGAAACGCGCGATGAGGAATTGGCGCAGGAGGTCCGTGACACCGATCGCCTGATTGACGACCTGGAAGAGCGGGTCAATGATGAGGCCGCACGCCTGATCGCCTTGCGTGCGCCCACGGCGACGGATCTGCGGACCGTCCTGACGGTGATGAAGATCAGCGCCAACCTCGAACGCATCGGCGACTACTCAAAGAACCTCGCCAAGCGCACGGCGGTTCTGATACACATGTCGCCCGTGGAGGGGGCGTCTGGCGCCATCCGTCGCATGGCGCGCGAGGCGGAACTAATGCTAAAGGACGCGCTTGACGCCTATATCCAGCGCGACGCGGAACTCGCGCAAGACGTGCGCATGCGCGATCGCGAAATCGACCAGATGTACAACGCGCTCTTCCGCGAGTTCCTGACTCACATGATGGAAGATCCGCGCAACATCACAGCCTGCATGCATCTGCATTTCATCGCAAAGAACATCGAGCGCATGGGCGACCATGTCACCTCGATCGCCGAACAGGTGATTTATCTGGTGACCGGGGAAATGCCCGAAGACATGCGCCCGAAGGACGACCTAACCAGCCTCCATGCTGGACCTGACGGAGTACTGTAATGTCCATGGAAAAGCCCAGTGTGCTTGTCGTGGAAGACGAAGCTGCCCAAAGCGAAGTCCTGGCCTACAACCTCGAAGCCGAAGGGTTCGCGGTGGTTCAGGCAGAAAGCGGTGACGAAGCGCTGCTTTTGGTGAACGAGACACCGCCTGACCTGATCGTGCTCGACTGGATGTTGCCCGGTGTGTCCGGCATCGAGATCTGCAGGCGCCTGAAGTCGCGGCCCGAGACGCGCGCCGTGCCGATCATCATGCTGTCGGCGCGCTCGGAAGAGGGCGACCGGGTGCGCGGGCTGGAGACCGGCGCCGACGACTATGTGACCAAGCCATACTCCGTGGCCGAGCTTCTGGCGCGGATCAGAAGCCAGCTGCGCCGCACGCGTCCGGCGACCGTCGGCGAGCGGCTGGAGTTCTCGGACATCACCCTCGACGCCGAAACGCACCGCGTGGCCCGAGGCGAAAAACTCCTCAAGCTCGGCCCGACAGAATTCCGGTTGCTGGCGACCTTCATGGAAAAGCCCGAGCGCGTCTGGAGCCGCGAGCAACTGCTTGACCGGGTCTGGGGCCGCGACATCTATGTGGACACGCGGACGGTCGATGTGCACATCGGACGGCTGCGCAAGGCCCTGTGCCAGCACGGCGGGGACGATCCTATCCGCACAGTGCGCGGCGCGGGCTACGCCTTGGGCTAGCGGTGACTACCTGTTGCAACCAAGTAGAAATGTCACCGGGTTTGCATAGCAGAATTGTCATCACAGAGCGCGACGGTAGCAAGGCTTAGCAGCCCGGAGACCTCAAATATTGCAGGGCTGAAAAGCCTTGCGTGTGCTTGGCTGAGAGGATTTTTGGTATTCAACTGCTGATAAAAATCAGCGCTCCTGTGAGACCGACCATGCCTATGGTCCAGGCGTCGAAAGCAAGCATCGGCCATCTGTTCAACGCACCTATTGTCAACGGGTTGAGCACCCAGCTACGTGGCCCATTTGTCCGAACCTGAACAGATTTGCGCACGCGCCAACCCATCCACGCCGAAACAAGGCCAAAGAGTAGAAAAACCTCTGTTACAAGGGTGGCTGCCACCATTAACAGTATCAAAGCAAAACCAAACGGCAGAAGTGATTTGATCTCGGCTTCGAGCGAATCCTTATTGTTCTCGTAGAGAGGCGGAAACCCACTGGCGACCTGCAGGGCGACTATCAGGTAGAAGAAAGCTACAAATGCTAATGACATGAGAACGGCCATATTCAAGCTAATGCATCAGATCGTATTCCAATCTCAAGCTACTTTGAGATGGCTTCCTTGGCCCGTTCAGCCCGCCGCCGCTCATAATACGCTTCCATCTTTGAAGGTCGTCCTGGTGGGCGGCGTCCGGTCTTTTTGTAGCCGTTCTTTGCGCTGACGGGTTTGACTTTGGGGGCGGTGCGGCCTTCGCTTGTTCTTCCTTGATGTGCGCCAGCACGGCGGGGACGATCCTATCCGCACAGTGCGCGGCGCGGGCTGCGCCTTGGGCTAGCAGTGCCTGCCATTAAACCCATAAGACGAATTATGTTAAGAAAGGGTTGGATCATGTTCTTGCCCCGGAAGACTAGTTTTATCTCTTACCCTCAACAACATACAGGTCGCCCCTACGGCGCGCCCGGTTTCTGGATACCCCTGGGTCGTAGACAGCACCGCGCTGATCCTCTACCCGTGAAGCTCTGATTTGCGATTGAGCCTGCGCCGCCCGCGTTAAAAACTTTTCTTCTCCGTTCACAGTTCTCTCACGCGGTTTGGTGTGATGTCGCAACAGGATTTCCGTTTGGAGACTGCGCAGCATGCTTCAGCACCTTTTGTCCGTGGTGGATGCCCAGACGATCGAGGACGTCTGGGAAGAGCACATAAAACACATGGCTGACTTCGGCTTTGACCGGCTGCTGTATGGCTACACCAGCTCGCTGACTGAGAGCTCCTTCGGTGATCCTGAGGATATTCTGATCCTGTCCAACCATGAGCCGGATTATGTTAAGTCGTTTATGGATGACGGCCTGTACTTCCATGCGCCCATGGTTCGCTGGGCCATGCAGAACGTGGGCTCGTGCAGCTGGCGCTGGATTGCCGAAAACTCCGACAGCCTGTCCCCGTCAGAACAAAGCGTCGTGCGGTTCAACCGGTCCTGGGGTGTCGTTGCGGGCTACTCGATCAGCTTCCGGGATTCGTCGGCACGTGCCAAAGGTGCTATCGCCCTGACGGCCCGGCGCGGCATGTCACAGGACGAGGCCGATGCGGTCTGGGCGGAACACGGCGACACAATTGAGCTTTGCAACAAGCTTGCACATCTGAAGATCAGCTCCCTGCCCCATGCAGCGCAAACGCGCATGCTGACTAAGCGTCAGCGCGAGGTTCTAGAGTGGGTTGGCGATGGCAAGACGGTTCAGGATATCGCGCTGCTTCTGAATCTGACACCGCAGACCGTCGAAAAACATCTCAGGCTTGCCAGAGAGGCGCTGGACGTACATACCACCGCGCAAGCCGTTCTAAAAGCAACGAGAAATCGCCAGATTTTCATGCTTGAAAGCTGACCTCCTGGTAAAAACTTCGCCAAAGTAGGGTTTTCCCTACTTTCCTTCCCCTACGTAACTTGGCATGCTGGCAGTGTTCCGTGAGTGGTGGCATTAGGCCAAGGAACTTGAGCGGGGGGACCAGAGATTACTGGGAAAGCTCGTTCTTCCGGGAAACCGGACGTCGGCAACGGTCAGTATAGTCCTGTACCGCTGCCGGCACCAACATCGGCCAGGTCTCTTTGTTCCCCATATCCAGGGGGCCCGGCTCTTGGTACGAGTGACTGGCGCAGCCCTTGCGGCTGCGCCTTTTTTGATCGGTGCGGTTAGCCCTGAGCGGCCTTGGCAACTTCGGCGGCAAAGTCTTCCTGCACCTTTTCGATGCCTTCGCCGACTTCCATGCGTACGAAACCAGTGATCTCGACACCGGCGTCCTTGGCAGCTGTCTCGACCGTCAGATCCGGGTTTACGACGAAGTCCTGTCCGAGCAGCGTGACTTCGGAGAGGAATTTCTTCATGCGCCCGATGATCATCTTCTCGATCACCGGTTCAGGCTTGCCGCTTTCGCGGGCGATGTCCATCTGGACCTGCTTTTCTTTCTCGACCACGGCTGGATCGAGATCCGCTTCACCCAGCGACTGCGGGTTTGCAGCGGCGATGTGCATGGCGACCTGGCGGCCAAAGGCCTCGTCCGTGCCCGAGAGCGCAACCAGCACGCCGATCTTGCCCATACCCGGCGCAGCCGCGTTGTGGACGTAAGAGACCACCGTGTCACCTGACACCTTGGCCATGCGGCGGAGCGACATGTTCTCGCCGATCGTCGCGATCTTGTCGGTTACCACATCGGCGATGGCCTTGCCGTCGATGGTTGCCGTTTTCAAAGCTTCGACGTCATCCACGGCAAGCGCGGCTTTGGAAATCGCTGCAACCATGTCCTGGAACTCGCTGTTTTTCGCAACGAAATCAGTTTCAGAGTTCACTTCGACGGCGACGCCCTGCCCGCCTCCGACCATCACGGCGACCAGACCTTCGGCCGCAGTGCGGCCCGATTTCTTGGCGGCCTTTGCGAGACCTTTGGTCCGCAGCCAGTCCACCGCGGCTTCAAGGTCACCATCCGACTCGGTCAGCGCCTTTTTTGCATCCATCATGCCTGCGCCCGTCTTGTCGCGCAGTTCTTTAACCATTGCAGCTGTGATTGCCATCTCAGGCTCCTAGGGGCTTCAACGTAACGAGTTTCCGGACCACGGGAGCGTCCCGGGGTCCGGTCTTCCAGAAGGGAGGCGCCGGCGCCGTCCCGCGACTTAGGCTTCGGTCGCCGCTTCTTCGACGGCGACTTCGACCTCTTCGCCGGCCTCTTCCATGGCGCCAATATCGACGCCGGCGGCGCCAAGTTGTGCGCTCATGCCGTCAAGAGCGGCGCGGCTCACGAGATCACAGTAAAGCGAAATCGCACGGGCCGCATCGTCGTTGCCGGGGATCACGTAATCGACGCCGGAAGGCGAGCAATTCGTATCGACAACGGCCACGACCGGGATGCCAAGCTTGGTGGCTTCGGCGATGGCGAGGTCTTCCTTGCCCACATCAATGATGAACAGGAGGTCCGGGATACCGCCCATTTCGCGGATACCGCCGAGTGACGCCTGCAGCTTGGCCTGATCGCG
>JBCDED010000035.1:0-37591 GCA_039179985.1 Pseudomonadota bacterium | reverse complement strand
CTTTTCTTCGGTATTCGCCTTACCAAGAGCTCGATTCTTCATCCGCTCTAGTCGTTCGTCCGACCTATTGGAATTGTTCATCACATAGTCGGCCGTAAAGACGTCGTCACGCACGATGCGCTCGGAGATCAGGATCGAGTCCTCGTAGTTGTAGCCGTTCCAGGGCATGAAGGCGACGACCACGTTCTTGCCGAGCGCCAGTTCCCCAAGATCGGTCGACGGGCCGTCGGCGACAACCTCGCCCTTGCCCACCTTGTCACCAACCTTCACCAGCGGACGCTGGTTGATGCAGGTGTTCTGGTTCGACCGCTGGAACTTGCGCAAACGGTAGATGTCGACGCCCGGGTCGCCGGGTTCGAGATCTTCGGTTGCCCGCACAACGATCCGCTGGGCATCGACCTGGTCAATGACACCGCCGCGGCGCGCCATGATCGACGCCCCGGAATCGCGGGCCACAACCTCTTCAATACCGGTGCCCACAAGGGGCGCCTCGGCCTGCAGTAGCGGGACTGCCTGACGCTGCATGTTCGAGCCCATCAGAGCGCGGTTGGCGTCGTCGTTTTCCAAGAACGGGATGAGCGAAGCCGCGACCGAGACCAGCTGTTTCGGCGAGACGTCGATCAGATCCACGGTTTCGTTCGGGGCCAGCATGTATTCGCCGGACTGACGGGTGGAAACGAGTTCGTTGATGAACTTGCCCTTCCCGTCGAGCTTGGCGTTGGCCTGCGCCACCGTGTGCCGCATCTCTTCGGTTGCGGACATGTAATGCACTTCGTCCGTGACCTGGCCTTCCTTGACAACGCGGTAAGGCGTTTCGATGAAGCCGTATTTGTTCACGCGCGCGAAAGTAGCGAGTGAATTGATCAGGCCGATGTTCGGGCCTTCCGGCGTCTCGATCGGACACATGCGCCCATAATGCGTCGGGTGTACGTCGCGCACTTCGAAACCTGCACGCTCGCGCGTCAGGCCGCCCGGCCCAAGGGCAGACAGCCGCCGTTTGTGCGTTACTTCGCTGAGCGGGTTGGTCTGGTCCATGAACTGGCTGAGCTGCGACGAGCCAAAGAACTCGCGCACGGCAGCGGCCGCCGGTTTGGCGTTGATCAGATCCTGCGGCATGACCGTGTCGATCTCGACGCTGGACATACGCTCTTTGATCGCGCGCTCCATGCGCAAAAGGCCGACGCGGTACTGGTTTTCCATCAGTTCGCCGACCGAGCGTACCCGGCGATTACCGAGGTGGTCGATATCATCGATATCGCCCTTGCCGTCGCGCAACTCCACCAGCGCCCTCACACAGGCGATGATGTCTTCCTTGCGTAGCGTTCGCTGGGTGTCTTCGGTCTCGAGCGCCAGACGCATGTTCATCTTCACGCGGCCCACGGCCGAAAGATCATAGCGTTCGCTGTCGAAAAAGAGGCTGTCAAACAGCGTCGAGGCGGCTTCCACGGTGGGCGGTTCGCCAGGACGCATGACCCGGTAGATGTCCATGAGCGCGGTGTCGCGGTTCATGTTCTTGTCCGCAGCCATAGTGTTGCGGATGTAAGGGCCGACGTTGACGTTATCTATGTCGAGTACCGGAATGGTCGTGTGGCCGGCATCCATCAGCTCTTTGATGGTGCCACCGATCACGTCGCCGTCCTTGTCGACTTCCCAGGTCAGTTCATCACCCGCTTCCACGTAGATTGCGCCGGTTTCTTCGTTGATGATGTCCTTTGCGACAAATCGGCCTACGATCTGTTCAAACGGGACCAGAAGCTCAGTGACCTTGCCTTCGTCAATCAGCTTTTTCACCGCGCGCGGCGTGACCTTCTTGCCCGCTTCGGCCACGACCTCGCCTGTGGCCGCATCGACCAGATCATAAGGCGGGCGTGTGCCGCGCACGCGTTCTGGGAAGAACTTGGTGATCCAGCCCTTGCCCTTCTTGTACTTGAATTCGACGGTATCATAGTAGGCATCCATGATGCCTTCCTGATCGAGACCCAGGGCATAAAGCAGTGTCGTCACCGGCAGTTTCCGGCGGCGGTCGATGCGGGAAAAGACGATATCCTTGGCGTCGAATTCAAAATCCAGCCAAGAGCCGCGATACGGAATAATCCGGCACGCGAACAGCAGCTTGCCCGAGGCGTGGGTCTTGCCGCGGTCGTGGTCAAAGAACACGCCGGGCGAGCGGTGCATCTGACTAACGATCACGCGTTCGGTGCCGTTGACGATGAAGGTGCCGTTCGGCGTCATCAGAGGCATGTCGCCCATGAAGACATCCTGCTCCTTGATGTCCTTGACCGATTTTGCGCCCGTGTCCTCGTCCACGTCGAACACGATCAGGCGCAGCGTTACCTTGAGCGGCGCGGAATAGGTCATATCGCGCTGCTGACATTCCTCAACATCGTATTTCGGCCTTTCAAGCTCGTACTTCACGAACTCCAGCACCGCCGTCTCGTTGAAATCCTTGATCGGAAAGACCGACTGGAAGACACCCATGATGCCCTCCCCGTCCATCGGGTCGGGTTGGTCGCCCGATTTCAGAAAAAGATCATAGGAAGACTTCTGAACCTCAATGAGGTTCGGCATCTCAAGCACTTCCCGAATTTTCCCGTAGTATTTGCGAAGTCGTTTCTGGCCAAGATAGGTCTGCGCCATAGAGCGTGGATCTCCGTTTCAATCACGGTACCGAACCGGTTGGGTGGCCGGTCGGTACCAGATTTGGATCGGATCGTTTCCATACTTGAGGTGCCTGCCCAAGGCACCCCGCCCGAAACGACAGACGACCCTGCCAAAGCACAACGCATTGTGCTTTGGGAGAGTTGTCATTAATGGATGTGTGTTGGCCTGCCGACTGCAATCTGAATCACCGGAGGCATATAACAACCCCTTTGCGGGCTTTCAAGCACCCAAAACAAGCTTTCAGAGCGGCGCCTATTATTAGGGCCGTTGGGGCAGGTGCGGAGCCAGATCGGCCACCGCGCGCATCAACGAAGCTTGCGTCTTTTCTCTTGTGTACCGACCCAGGATCGCCTCGGATGCCCGTCGCCGCATGGCGTCAAACTCTGCGGGACCAGCGTCATAGGCAGCGCAAACCTCGCAGATCCGGCCGAAAAAGCCCGCAAAATCGTCGTCCGGGACCGGGTAGGAATAGGCCGGATCAAAATATTCCCGCCCGCCAATGCCGGGGTAGCCTATGACAATGCACCCCCGCGCCATGGCTTCCGCGGGCGGAAGGCCAAACCCCTCCTGCCATGAGAAGGACAGGAAGATCAGCGATTCGCCCAGAATCTCGAGCACGCGTTCGTAGGGAACACCCTCAATAAGACAGGTCTCGAATCCCGCCAGCCGTGGCTCTGCCCTTATCAGATCGACCATCGTTTCCACGTCCGCCCGGCGCTTTCGCGGCATCACGGCGATCTGGCGTTTTTTCGGCTCCACATAGGAAAACGCCTTTGAATCCACGAAAAGCGGGACTTTGGCGTGCGGCAGATCCGAAAGGCTCGACACGAGCTCCGACGAGGCCTGTGACGTGGTGATGAACCCGCGCAGCGCCGGAGACCGTTTCAGACCTTGGGCCAACGGGCGAAAGGTCCCGCGAAGCCCGCCGTACACATCCTGCACCAGCACCCCATGGGGCACGTCTCCAAATCGGTCGGCCTGAAGGTGGTAGGAATATTCCGGCAGGATCACGAAGTCGCCCGGGTCCGGCATCTGGGCTCGGTTCGACCGGGGAACGCGTTTTGGCTTTGGCGTCTTGGCGGTGCGCCTGAGATGCTTCATCCACGCGCGCAAATTGTCTGGACCGGGTTCGGAAAACGGCGAAAACGTTGTGTCTGGCGCACTGTCGACGAACGGATAGACGAAACTGTCCGTCTGAAAATGAACCGAGGCGGGTTGGCCGTTTTTGGCCAGAAGTTCGGCAAAGCTGAAGGCGACATTTACCCCGCCCTGCGGACGAGCGACTTCTGGTTGGACGATGTAGACCTTTCCAACCATGGCTCCGGATCCTTCCCAGAGGTCAGTTCGGAACAAGGTCCGGCAAGAGACACGCTCCTGCCGGGCCCCGCATTCAGTAAGTCGAGATTACTTGAGTTCGACTTCGGCGCCAGCTGCTTCCAGCTTGCCTTTGATCTCTTCGGCTTCCGCCTTGTCGACGCCTTCCTTGACGGCCTTGCCGCCGGCTTCAACCAGTTCCTTGGCTTCTTTGAGGCCAAGGCCGGTAATCGCGCGGACCTCTTTAATGACGTTGATCTTCTGGCCGCCAGCGGCCTTCAGGATCACGTCGAATTCGGTCTGCTCTTCGGCGGCAGCGCCACCGGCATCGCCACCGGCAGGACCAGCCATCATGACAGCGCCGCCAGCAGCGGGCTCGATGCCGTATTCGTCCTTGAGGATGGTTTTCAGTTCCTGGGCTTCGAGAAGCGTGAGACCCACGATCTCTTCAGCGAGTTTTTTCAGATCAGCCATACCGTGCTTTCCGTTTCCTTAAATGTGTTCCAACGCGAGGCCATTTCTCCTGCGCGGATCCCGATGGATCATGCAGCTTCTGCACGCTCCTCGATTGTCGAAAGAATGCCCGCGATGTTAGAAGCAGGTGCGCCAATAGCACCGGCGATGTTGGCAGCAGGCGCCCCGATGCAGCCGACGATCGAAGCGATGAGCTCCTCACGCGACGGCATGGCGGCGACGGCTTTGACACCGGCACGGTCCAGCATGGTCTCTCCCATCGCGCCGCCGAGGATCTCGAATTTCGAGTTTTCCTTGGCGTAATCCTCGGCAGCCTTGGCGGCGGCCACCGGATCTTCGGAATAGGACAGAACGGTCATCCCCGTCAGAAGGTCACCCATGCCTGCGGCTGGCTTACCTTCAAGGGCGATTTTGGCGAGCTTGTTCTTGGCAACGCGGACAGATCCGCCCGCGTCGCGCATGCGCGCGCGCAGATCCTGCATTTCGGCAACCGTGAGACCCGCGTAGTGGGCAACGACCACGACGCCAGAGCTTTCGAAGATCTGGCCGAGTTCCTCGACCACTTTCTCTTTCTGGGCTCTATCCACAGTTTCACTCCAATAGTTGGGGGTCGCCCCCCGGCTCATGTCGCCGAACCCCTTGGGAGCCCGGCATCGGGTCCTTACGGGTCCGCCACAATCGCCCTCGGGGGCCCGGGATGGGGCCTCAAGGAAACTGGTTTGGTCCCGTCTCAGGCAGGAATTATGATCAGGCGTACTCCGGATCACCCACCGTCTCGGACGAACAAAGGCCCGCGCGAATCTTCCCGGCGAGCCAGTGCGTGCCTGATAAGGTGTCACGCGCAGATTTAAAAGACAAAAAAGGGCGGCCCCCAGGGACCGCCCAAATCCGTTGTGGCCGTGCAAGCGGCTCAGGCGCCCGAGGAGGTCACGCTGTCAATGTCAATCGAGACGCCCGGACCCATGGTCGAGCTGAGCGACACCTTTGTCATGTAGGCGCCCTTGGCACCCGACGGTTTGGCCTTGGCCACTGCATCGACTAGCGCGCGCACGTTCTCGGCCAGCTGGGCTTCGTCGAATGAGGCCTTGCCGACGCCTGCGTGGATCACGCCAGCCTTTTCGACCTTGAACTGCACTTCGCCGCCTTTGGCGTTCTTTACCGCATCGGCCACATCCATGGTCACCGTACCGACCTTTGGGTTCGGCATCAGGTTCCGGGGACCAAGCACCTTCCCGAGACGCCCCACAATTGGCATCATGTCAGGGGTTGCGATGCAGCGGTCAAAATCGATGGTGCCACCCTGGACGGTTTCCATCAGGTCTTCGGCACCCACGATATCGGCGCCAGCCTCCTTGGCCTCCTCGGCTTTCGGACCGCGGGCAAAGACCGCGACACGCACGGTTTTGCCCGTGCCGTTCGGCAGGGTCACGACGCCGCGCACCATCTGGTCGGCGTGACGTGGGTCAACGCCCAGGTTGACGGCAATCTCAACGGTTTCGTCGAACTTCGCGGTCGCTGCGCCCTTGACCAGAGCGACAGCTTCTTCGACCGACAGGTTTTCCTTGCCTTCGAAGGCTGCGCGCGCGGAGCGCGTTCTTTTTCCGAGCTTTGCCATTACTTCACCTCGATTCCCATGGAGCGGGCCGAACCCAGGATGATCTGCATCGCCGCATCAATATCGTTGGCGTTCAGGTCCTTCATCTTCGCTTCCGCGATTTCGCGCACCTGAGCAGGGGTGACCGAGCCCACGGTTTCGCGGCCGGGGTTGTTGGCACCCGATTTCTTCTTCGCGGCCTTCTTCAGGTAGTAAGACGCAGGTGGCGTCTTGATATCCATCGTGAAGGATTTGTCCTGGTAATAGGTAATCACGGTCGGGCACGGCGCGCCGGGCTCCAGTTCCTGCGTCTTGGCGTTAAACGCCTTGCAGAATTCCATAATGTTAATACCGCGCTGACCCAGGGCCGGCCCCACGGGCGGCGACGGGTTGGCTTGTCCGGCGGGAACCTGAAGCTTCATGGTTCCGGCAAGTTTCTTGGCCATTGGCCATCTCCTTTTTTCAACGCCGCCGCCCGCCAGGAGCTTTGGCTAATCGCCGTGGTGCAGTGCGAGACACACCTCCCACGGATTTCACGCACCACCCGCCGGGTGGTGTGTCCACATCAGATCTCTTTCGAGACCTGCGTATATTCCAGCTCGACCGGGGTCGCCCGGCCAAAGATCGACACCGTCACCTTGAGACGCTGGTTCTCTTCATCCACGTCCTCGACCATGCCGTCAAAGTCTTCGAACGGGCCGTCGGTGACCTTCACCTTCTCGCCCACTTCAAAGCTGATCAGAGTGCGCGGCTGCTCCACGCCTTCTTCTACGCGGTTGAGGATCTGGTTTACTTCACCGTCCCGCATGGGCATCGGCCGACCCTGGGGTCCCAGAAACCCGGTGACGCGGTTGATCGAGTTGATCAGGTGATAGCCCTGGTCGGTCATTTCCATGCGCACCAGCACGTAGCCGGGCATAAAGCGCCGCTCGGCCGTGACCTTCTTGCCGCGGCGCACTTCGATCACCTCTTCCGTGGGAACCAGGACTTCCTCGATCTCTTCCTCGAGGCCTGACTCAACCACGGACTGGCGAATTTGCTCAGCAACTTTCTTCTCGAAGTTCGAGAGAACGCTGACCGAGTACCATCTTTTCGCCATTTCTGGTCTTGTCCTTTGTTGTGCCGCCTGTGCGGTCTTTCTCTTCCCACCCTGTCCGGAACGAAAATCGGCGCGCAACTCGAATCATTGCGCGCCTGCCTCCAGGGTGAACGCCCTGCTACTCCCGACAGGATAGGATTTCAAGCGGCATACGCCGCAGGGGCCGCGTCAGCCGACGTTAAGCAACAAAAGCTGAAGTCCGTTCCGGATCACCCAGTCGACGAAAAAGAAGAAGATGGCCGTCACCGTGGCCATGATGAAGACCATCACTGTCGTGACCAGCACTTCGCGCCGGGTCGGCCAGACGACCTTGGAGACCTCTGCACGGACCTGTTGAACGAACTGAAGGGGGTTGGTGATCGCCATGGTAAGCCTGTCTGCGTCTTTACGGTGAGGTACGCATTCCGCGCCGCCGATGCAAGTGCGGACCGGCAACAACACCCAAGCACTTGTGAAACTTGGATTCTTGCTAATGCAGGTCAGTCACTTAGTCTGCGGGATGCAGGGCCTCCCGCCTGCACGCACTATAGGATGAAGACGATTCGACATACTCTGAAAAGGGTGGCTGTTGCCATTGCATGTACAACCGCAACAACCAGCGCGGGCGCAGGCGATTTGGTCCTGGGCCTCGGATACAACAGCTTCAGCGCGCAGGACGGTGACGACAGCGGCGCGCTTGCGCTTGAAATTCATGGCGACCCGTTCTGGCAATGGGGCTCGGCTGATTTCAGTCTGGCTGGTGGTGCCGAGATCACCGGCGAGGGCGATTTCTGGATCGGCGCCGGCGTGTCGGTCTTCGTGCCGATCAGCGGCCAGTGGTTCTTCGAGGCCAGCGTCATGCCCGGATACTACGATCCCGGCACCATCGGGAACGATCTGGGTTACGACCTTGAGTTCCGTAGCCTCGGTGGCATTGGCTATGCATTCGAAAACGGCTACAAGCTATCGCTTGCGATCGACCACAAATCGAATGCCAGCCTGGGCGATGAAAACCCAGGCGTGAACACGGTCAGCCTTCGGGTCCGCCGGGAGTTCTGACTAGGCCTCACCGTCGGTCAGGGCATCGACGATGCCTTCCAGATGCCGGTAATCCGAAAAGCTGGCATCGCCGGTGATTTCGGCCGCCGGACCATGGGGCGTGCCTCCGAAAAAGCGGACGAACGGCACGCCCGCGGCCCGGGCAACAGCCGCATCAGCTTCGCCATCCCCGACGAAGACGCAGCGTCGGGCGCCGAGTTCGGACAGGCACAGGGACAGGGGCGCAGGATCGGGTTTGCGCACCGGCAACCGGTCCCCTGCGACGATGGAGCCAAAGTGATCTGCAATGCCAAGCGCCGCCAGAACCGCGTTCAGCGGGCGGGTCGGCTTGTTCGTGCAAAGGCCAATCCTGAACCCACGGCGCGCCAGAGCACCCAGGGCGGCCTCGGCACCGGGCATCAGGCGCGTCCGGTCCGTCGCCTTTTCATAGTGCGCCATGAATCCGGCCAACACCCTATCCCGGTCTTTTGGATCGAGCGAGGTCGTCGCGATCAGGCGATCGACAAAGACCTCCTCACCCAGGCCGACGAATGTGCCTACAATCTCTTCTGGCAGCGCGGAAAGCCCTTCGTCCTGCAAGACGCTGTTGGCCGCGTAAGCAATATCGGGAAGACTGTCGATCAGCGTCCCGTCGAGGTCGAAGACCACAGCCCAATCGGACACTTCGCCTGCGGCTTTGGCAGGGGCGGAGGGGCTCGAACCCCCGACCCTCGGTTTTGGAGACCGATGCTCTACCAACTGAGCTACACCCCTAAAGCCGCCTCGTGTCCTACGGCGCGGCTGCGCCGAATTCAAGGGCCCTTCTACCGGAACGCGCCCCGAATGCCAGACTGTGATCACGACCCGTCACAGTTTGCCATAATGACCGTCCGCAGGCCCGGGCGGGGCCCGTTGGGCTTTGCATCATGTGGTCTGGGCAGGTATCACGGTGCCATGAGACGAGCGATCTTTCTCTGCGTCGTGTTCTTTGCCCTCACGGCCTGCGACACGAACAATGAAAACGTCAACCGCGACCAGCTTGAGGCCAGCGCCGAGCGTATCCTTGTGGATTACGGTATCCAGGCCGATGTGACCCGGTTGTCGAACCGGCAGTTGGCAAACGTGATTTCCACGACCAGCGGCCCGGGCGGAGAATCCCGTGGACGGACGCGCGCGCTGCTTCGTTCGGCCGTGGCAAAGGAAGACGGTGTCGTTTTCTGTGTTCCGCTGACCGAGGCCTGCCTTGTCAGAGGCGCCCCGGCGCCGAGCTCTGCTCCTCCCCCGCCAGTCGCTTCTCCTGCCGCAGGATGACCGAGCGGATGCCCGCGCGGCGTTCGCGGTAGCTGCGCCGCGTGGACACTACAAAGAAAAGCTGGATTAGCTCTTCCTCGTTCAGCGTGTTCACGTCGATCGGCGGGTCCAGCGGGACAAGCTTGAGCGCGGTCTGGCTACGAAGTTGTTCAATCTGCCGGTTATCGGCAATGGCGGCAGGCGCCAGCGCAAGCGACACCAGGATCGCCGCACCTGTCAGAAGTGTCTTCATGATCGTCCACTCCATCTTTTGTTCCGGTGGTACAAGCTTAGGCTGCACGCGTCCCGAGGCCAAATCACAAAAAAAGGCCGCCCCTACAGGCGGCCTTTTCTAGTCAATTGAAGCTTTTGGTCACTCGATGATTTTGGAGACGACGCCAGCGCCGACGGTGCGGCCGCCTTCGCGGATGGCGAAGCGCAGGCCGTCTTCCATGGCGATCGGTGCGATCAGTTCCACCGTGAAGCCCACGTTGTCGCCCGGCATCACCATCTCGGTGCCTTCGGCCAGCGTCACCGTGCCCGTCACATCCGTCGTGCGGAAGTAGAACTGCGGACGGTAGTTGGCGAAGAACGGCGTGTGGCGGCCACCCTCTTCTTTCGTCAGGATGTAGGCCTCGGCCTCGAACTTCGTGTGCGGCGTCACCGAGCCGGGCTTGCAGAGCACCTGGCCCCGCTCGACGCCGTCACGGTCGACACCCCGCAGAAGCGCGCCGATGTTATCGCCGGCTTCACCGCGGTCCAGAAGCTTGCGGAACATCTCGACACCGGTGCAGGTCGTCTTCTGCGTGTCGCGGATGCCCACGATCTCGATCTCGTCGCCCACATTGATCACACCGCGCTCAACCCGGCCGGTCACAACCGTCCCACGCCCCGAGATCGAGAACACGTCCTCGATCGGCATCAGGAACGGCTGGTCAACGGCGCGCTCGGGCGTGTCGATGTACTCGTCCACAGCCGCCATAAGCTCGGCAACCTTCTCGGACCCGATGGCATCGTCGCGGCCTTCCAGAGCCGCCAGAGCCGAGCCCGCAATGATCGGGATATCGTCGCCGGGGTAGTCGTAGGAGGACAGAAGCTCGCGGATTTCCATCTCGACAAGCTCAAGTAGTTCCTCATCATCCACCTGGTCGACCTTGTTCATGAAGACGACCATCTTCGGGATGCCGACCTGGCGGCCCAGAAGAATGTGCTCGCGCGTCTGCGGCATCGGGCCGTCCGCGGCGTTCACAACCAGGATCGCGCCGTCCATCTGCGCAGCACCCGTGATCATGTTCTTGACGTAGTCGGCGTGACCCGGGCAATCCACATGCGCGTAGTGCCGGTTCGGCGTCTCGTACTCAACATGCGCCGTCGAGATCGTGATCCCACGCGCCTTCTCTTCCGGCGCGCCGTCAATCTCGTCATACGCCTTGAAGTCGCCAAACTGCTTCGTAATCGCTGCCGTCAGCGTCGTCTTCCCGTGGTCAACATGACCAATCGTGCCGATGTTCACATGCGGCTTCGTACGCTCAAACTTTTCCTTTGCCATACGCCTGGCGCCTCGTCGTTCTGGGGCTTGAAACGAGCCCGGTTTCGCATCGCGCGCTCGTTACTGAGTCGCTTGGGAAAAATCAAGGGCCCCGGGCGTAGGCTTAAGCGTCGCAAATGTTCCTCAGCGCCGACCATTCGCTGCCTGTCAGCACGGACGGGTGCGGCCCGGTAGACGCTGCGGCTTCGGCCCGGGCCGCCGCGATCCGTTCGGAAAGACGCGGATGCGATAAGAAGACAGCGACAACACCGTCTCCATTACCGTATTCCGCGCGCAGCCGTTCGAACATCAGCGCCAGCGCATCCGGCGAGATACCGCGCTCGTCCAGAAGCTTATGGGCATAGGCATCGGCCCGCCTTTCGAGATCCTGCGAATAGCGGGCGCTGACAACCTGTTCAGTCATGGCGCCCACCACGGTCCCGCCGGAGATATCGCCAAAAAGCATCGACAAAAGGCCCGCCGTGCCGATGGACTTCAGGGCCGCGCGCAGGGGGTCGCGGGCCGCCACATGGCCCATTTCGTGGGCGAGCACCGCTGCAACTTCTTCGGGCGTCTTCGCAGCCTCGATCAGCCCGCTGAAGATCACGATTTTGTTCCCGGGCACCGCGAAGGCGTTGATGACGTCGCTGCGCAGAACGCGGACGTGCAGCTGACCTTCGAGCGGCCCGCCATCGCTGAGCCGCGCGACCATGGTCTCGAGCGCGGCAAGCCCTTCATCATTTGTGCAAAAAGGCGACGCCCGGTCGCCACTGGCAAAGAGCGCCTCGACCTGACCTACCACGGCTTCGCCAAACGCGGCTTCTTTCTCGGGCGGCAGGCTGTCGGCGAGCCTGGTGGCGATGCCGGGCAATATAAGGAAGTAAAGCGCGGCAAAGGCAGCGGCGGCGGCCCCGGACCACCCGAGCGCGCGGCGGACTTCCGGCCGAGTGACGGTGGAGCGCTTCAGGTTCGGGCAGCGCGCGCGCAGGGTTTCCACGCTTTGCGCGCTTTCAGCGATCGCCCGCGCCTCGCCATTGAGGCAGGACAGAACCAGCGCCGATGGAAATCCATGGTCGCGCCGTTCCCGCACATCCTCCAAAGGCCAGCGCGCAAGCAATGTGCTGTCTTTCTGCCGAATGACCAGTTCCTTGGGCCGGACCTCGATCCGGACCGGTCGCCGCTCGGCGCTTTCGCCGTCAAAGAAAGACGCCGCCAGCGGCGGCGTCTCGTAGGATCCTGTGGCTGCGCGCGCCAAGGATCAGAAAGCTCCGCCCACGTCCAGCGCGTCGGCAAAGCCGTCTGCATCAACTTGCTCTTCGCCCTGACGCTGGCGGATGCGGCGCAACTCGTCGGGATTCAGAACCGCGGTGTGTTCCACCAGATGCGCTGTGATGGGCTGCACGATGAAAACCGTGGCCAGAGCGCCGTAGAGGACGACGACGAAGATCAATCCTACGATAGAGGCCGCCGCGCCGATAAGCGGGACAGAGTCCACATCGCCCTGAGACAGGGGGCCGGTGACGCCGGTCACCGCCGCAACACCGCCGAGGCCCGCGAAAGCCAGGGCGCCGAGGATGCCCACCAAGATTCCGCCGACGATGATCTTGCCCATGATCGCGCCCGTGGAGGGCACGGCGCCAAAGCGGATGTCATCGCCGAGGATCGTGTTTTCCGTCAGGAAGGCATAGCTGGCGACGCGGTAATGGACGAAGCCGATCATCCACCAGACGTACCCGAGAACGACGCCAAACATGCCGAAAGGTCCCACAAAAACGGTCAGCGCCATAGACAGAACGAAGATTGCGACACCGATCAGCAAGTGCAGCATCGCCGGGTAGAGCTGGCTCCAGTGGCCCATAAGCACGAACTTGGCATTGCCGTACCAGCTGCGGTTGATCTTGTAGCGGGCCAGATAGAACGTCTGGCGCGGCAGAAGCAGTCCAAACGTCAGACCGGTCACGATGCTGTGCCCGATGGCCCGCCACATATAGCCGGCTGCGCCGTTCTCCATCCCGAAGCGGATGCCGCGCCAGCGTGTGCGGGACATCTTGTAGCGCCGCGAGCGGTACTGGGCGAAATAGATCAGGGGAAAAAGCAAAAGCGCAGTCAGTTGAAACAACGCCATCTGGATCTCGAACTCCATGTCAGAGCCCGCATCGTTGAAGAGCGAAACACCCAGATAAAAGAGCCCCATCTGGAAGAGGCCAAGAACAACCGCCAGAACCACAATCGCGATAAGAAACCCGAGCAGCTTTTCCAGTCCGGTGCCGGTGTACTCAAACGGATCGCCGCCCGGCGACGTAGCCGACCACACGTAGCGGCGAACCCGTGTGCGCGCCCAGAACCGGTAGAGACCCAGTGTCAGCGCCGTGAGCAGTGACGTGCGCACGACCAGCCAGAACAAGCCTCCCGTGCTGCCCGTATAGCGCCCCGGGATTGGATCAAAGTCGTCACTCATTGTCTGAACCTGCGGCTATCTGCGCCCCAGCCCTGCCGTAGGCATCAAATGTGGTCCCGTAATGGCGATCTTGCCCAAATTCAGAACTTATTGGTTCGGGGAAACCCATGTGGCGGACGTTTGCCGACACCCGCCCGTTTGCCCAGCCAGTCGGTCAGGTCTTTCTCGGTCCGTGTCCGGTCGCCGCCCATCTGCCAGCTCAGCCCGTCTTCCCAGGCAAAGGTCGTGACATCGCTGAGACCGCCGTCAAGCTCCAGCGCCCCCTGCTTGCCGCGTGCCTGATGGTATTTCTGAATGCGCACGCCCTTGCCCCGGGTCATCTCGGGCAGTTCTTCCAGGGGGAACACGAGGAATTTGGCGTTCTGGCTGACGACCGCCACGTGGTCGCCGGTGACCGGAATGCAGGCGGCGGCAACCACATCGCCCTTGACGTTCAGAACCTGTTTGCCCGCGCGAGTCTGGGCAACGACCTCGGCCTCGGGCACGACGAAACCGTCCCCGGCCGAACTGGCCACAAGCAGGCGTCCGTCGGGCCGGTGCACGGAAATCGACACCACGTCGGCTTCGTTGGGGAGATCGACCATCAGGCGCAGGGGTTCGCCCATGCCACGCCCGCCAGGCAAATTCGACGCCTGCAACGTGTAGAACCGGCCATTGGCGCCGAAGATCAGGATTTTATCGGTGGTCTCCGCATGGAAGATGAACCGCCCTTCGTCGCCGTCGCGGAATTTCAGCGGACCGCCGAGATCGACGTGGCCGCGCATGGCCCGGATCCAGCCCATGCGCGAGCAGACGACCGTGAGCGGTTCGCGCTCGATCATGGCCTCCATTGGAACCTCCGCCACTTCGACCGCATCGGCGAAATCCGTGCGCCGGTCGCCGCCATCGTAGTCTTTGCCAAAGGTTTTGCGCGTTTCCCGGATCTGATCGGCAATCCGCGCCCATTGCAGGCTTTCGTCCGACAAAAGGTCCTCGATGCCCGCCCGCTCTTCCATCAGGGTGTCGCGCTCGCGCGTGAGTTCCAGTTCTTCGAGCCGCCGCAAGCTGCGCAGGCGCATGTTGAGAATGGCTTCAGTCTGAACCTCGGTTAGTTCCCCCTCGCCCGGCACCGGCGGCACGTAGTCCGCCTCGGACATGGCGCGCACGTGCTCTTTGCTCCAGTCCTCGGTCATCAGCGCCGCCTTGGGATCGTCGTCATAGCGAATGATGTCGATGACGCGGTCGAGATTCAGGAAAGCGACAATCAGCCCTTCGAGCACTTCAAGCCGGTGGTCGATCTTGTCCAGCCGGAACCGGCTGCGGCGCAACAGCACTTCGCGCCGGTGCTTCAGCCAGGCCAGGAGCACGTCCCGCAGGCTGGAGACCTGGGGCGTCACACCGTCGATCAACACATTCATGTTAAGGCTGAACCGGACCTCCAGATCAGAGTTCCGATAGAGCATCCCCATCAGAACCTCGGGATCGACGTTTTTAGACCGCGGCTCCAGCACGATCCGGATATCGTCCGCGCTTTCGTCACGCACATCCGCGAGGATCGGTATCTTCTTTGTTTGGATCACTTCGGCCAGTTTCTCGATCAGTTTTGATTTCTGGACCTGATAGGGGATTTCCGTGACCACGATTTGCCACTGGCCGCGGCCCAGTTCCTCGGTCTCGTGCTTGGCCCGCAACCGGAAGGCACCGCGGCCCGTCTTGTAGGCTTCGATAATATTCTCGCGCGGCTCCACGATCGTGCCGCCGGTCGGGAAATCGGGACCGGGCACGAATTCAGTCAACTTCTCGGCGCTGGCGTTCGGATGCTTGATGAGGTGCAGCGCAGCGTTGCAGAGCTCGACAATATTGTGGGGCGGAATATTCGTCGCCATGCCCACGGCGATGCCCGCCGCACCATTGGCCAGAAGGTTCGGGAAGGACGCGGGCAGGACGACGGGTTCGGTCAGCGTGCCGTCATAATTGTCGCGGAAATCCACCGCGTCTTCGTTCAGACCCTCAAGCAACGCCTCCGCGGCCATTGTCATCCGCGCTTCAGTGTACCGGCTGGCCGCAGGGTTATCGCCGTCGATATTGCCAAAGTTCCCCTGCCCGTCCACGAGCGGATAACGCACCACGAAATCCTGCGCGAGACGCGCCATGGCCTCGTAGATCGCCCCATCGCCGTGCGGGTGATAATTGCCCATCACGTCGCCCGAGATCTTGGCCGACTTCCGGAAGCCCCCGGTCGAGGCCAGCCTCAGTTCGCGCATGGCAAAAAGAATACGCCGGTGAACCGGTTTCAACCCGTCCCGCGCATCGGGAAGCGCCCGGTGCATGATCGTAGAAAGCGCATAGGTCAGGTAGCGCTCGCCAATGGCCCTGCGCAGGGGTTCCGCCACATTTTTCGGGAAGGTCTTGGGGTCTTCGGCGTCGTTTGACATAGATACGGTGTAAATGGCTCGCGCGGTGCGGTCCAGTAGGGAATGAGGATCCACCAGATATGGCCGAGAAATCGCTTCTGATCACGGGGTGTTCGAGCGGCATCGGATATGACGCAGCACACCACATGAAAGAGAAGGGATGGCGGGTTTTTGCAACCTGCCGAAACCCCGAAGACTGCGCCCGGCTGGAGGCGGACGGACTGGAAAGCTTCGTCCTGGACTATAACGACACCGCAAGCATACATGGCGCTCTCCGGGAAACGCTGAACCGCACGGGCGGGACACTCGATGCCGTCTTCAACAACGGCGCCTATGGCATTCCGGGCGCGGTAGAGGATATGCCAACGGACGCCCTGCGCGCGATATTCGAGACGAACCTTTTCGGCTATCACGAACTGACCCGCGCCGTGATCCCGGTGATGCGCTCCCAGGGCCGGGGCCGTATAGTAAACTGCTCATCCGTCCTCGGCTTTGTCACGCTGAAATGGCGCGGCGCTTATCAGGCAACGAAGTTTGCGTTAGAGGGCCTGACCGACACACTGCGTATCGAGATGGCCGATAGCCCTATCCACGTGATCCTGATCGAACCCGGGCCGATCACGTCGAAAATCCGCGAAAACTCGGCCCCGCATTTCGAGAAGTGGGTCGACTGGAAGGTCAGCCCTCATGCGGCCCTGTATGAGAGCACCCTGATAAAACGGCTTTACGCGCCCGCCTCCAAAGACCAATTCGAACTGCCGGCGCGCGCTGTCTCAGAAAAGCTCGAACAGGCGCTCACCGCCTACACCCCGCACCCGCGCTACTATGTTACGACGCCCACGTATGTGATGGGCTTTTTGCGCCGGCTCCTGCCCACCCGCGCGCTCGACTGGGTGCTTGCGAAGAACTGACGCAGCGGATCGCGGTTCGCTTTTGCCGCCAATCCCGCTACATCGCGCCGAACGTGGGAGAGACACATCATGGCGCAGGATCCGCTATTCGTCGTCGTCGCAATTTCTGTACTGCTTGTTCTGGCGATACTGCTTGTGGGCATCGGAGGCTTTGCAAAGGGCGGCGACTTCAACCGTAAACACGCCAATCGCATCATGAGATACCGGATCGCAGCGCAATTCGTCGCTGTCCTGCTGATCCTGGCATTCGTCGCGATCCGGCGCATGGGAGGCCAGTGATGGTCGTACTGAACAAGATATACACCAAGACCGGCGACACCGGTGAGACCGCCCTTGGCAATGGCGCACGCGTCGCGAAATACACGGCCCGTGTCAGCGCCTACGGTACTGTGGATGAACTGAATGCCACCGTAGGGCTGGCGCGCCTCCACGCCGACGGCGATATGGACAAGCGGCTGGAGCGTATTCAGAACGACCTTTTTGACCTTGGCGCAGACCTTTGCCGCCCGGATATGGAAATGGACGCCGAAGCCGAGTACCCGCCCCTGCGCATGGTGGACAGTCAGGTCGACCGGCTGGAAGCGGAGATCGACGAGATGAACGCCGCGCTCGAGCCGCTGAAATCCTTCATACTGCCCGGCGGCTCTGCCCTGGCCGCGCATCTGCACCTCTGCCGCACCGTCGGCCGCCGCGCCGAACGGCTCAGCGTCGAACTTGCCTCGCTGGAATCGGTCAATTATTCAGCTGTGCGGTATCTCAACCGACTCAGCGACTGGTTCTTCGTGGCCTCGCGGATCGCCAACAACGGCGGGCGGGACGACGTGCTTTGGGTGCCCGGCGCGAACCGCTAGGCAGGTTCCCACAGCTCAATCGGATTGCCCTCGGGGTCGCTAAGCCAGGCGAAGCGACCATTGGGCTGCGTATCGGGATCACGTCGTACAGCGACCCCCATAGCCTCTAGCTGCGCGACCATGGCATCAAGGTCGCGCACGCGGAAGTTCAGCATGAAGCTCCGCTCCATATTACCGAAGTACTCCGTGGACCGTTCAAAGGGCGCAAAGACCGTCGGACCCGTCTCTTGCGTCCACACCGGCGTGTCGTAGTCCTGCGGAACCAGATTGATCCCCAGGGCGTCCAGATACCACTTGCCAAGCGCAGCAGGATCGTCCGACCGAAAAAAGAACCCACCAAAGCCAGTGACTTTTTCCAAAGTCTTTTCCTCCGATTTTTTGCCAGATTAGCAGAAAACGCGGCGTCGCGGGGACAGAGCGCGTCGATTTTGCACTATTTCCCGGATCGCGAAGGCGATAAGTGACCTTCGGATAGATCAACGGCGCCATCATAGGGCGCCTCTTTGAGGAGATACGTGTCGATGAAGGTCCTTGTGCCTGTGAAGCGCGTGATCGACTACAACGTGAAGGTCCGCGTTAAGGCGGACGGCAGCGGTGTCGATCTAGCGAACGTCAAGATGTCGATGAACCCCTTCGACGAGATTGCCGTCGAAGAAGCCATCCGCCTAAAAGAAGCCGGCAAGGCCGATGAGGTGGTGGCCGTGTCGATCGGCGTCAAGCAGGCCCAGGAAACGCTGCGCACGGCCCTCGCCATGGGTGCCGATCGCGCGATTCTGGTGGTGGCCGCGGATGATGTGCACACGGACATCGAACCGCTGGCCGTCGCCAAGATCCTCAAGGGCATCATCGACGCAGAGGCGCCAGGGCTCGTGATCTGCGGCAAGCAGGCGATCGACAATGACATGAACGCCACCGGCCAGATGCTGGCCGCCCTGACCGGCTGGGCGCAGGCAACCTTTGCGTCAGAACTCGACATCGAAGGCGACAGCGCCAATGTAACACGCGAGGTCGATGGCGGACTGCAGACAATCAAGGTCAAGATGCCCGCGATCGTATCCGTCGACCTGCGTCTGAACGAGCCGCGGTATGCCTCGCTGCCGAATATCATGAAGGCGAAGAAAAAGCCGCTCGACGAGAAAACCCCCGCCGATTTCGGCGTGGACGTCACGCCGCGCCTGACCATCGTCTCCACGGCAGAGCCCGAGGCGCGCAAGGCCGGTGTCAAGGTGGGCTCGGTTGAAGAGCTGTTGACGAAACTCAAAGACGAAGCGGGGGTGATCTGATGGCCGTACTTCTACTTGCCGAAGTGACCGATGGCGAACTTTCGCTGGACGCGACCGCTAAGGCCGTAACGGCCGCACAGGTGCTCGGCGATGTGACCGTGCTTTGCGCCGGCGCGAATGCCGCCGAGGCAGGCAATGCCGCCGCCAAAATCGACGGTGTGTCCAAGGTGCTGGTCGCCGAGGACGCGTCGCTCGGCCATCGCCTTGCCGAGCCGACAGCCGCGCTCATCGTCAGCCTTGCCGGCGACTACGACCATATCGTTGCCCCGGCGACCACGGACGCCAAAAACATCCTGCCGCGTGTCGCGGCGTTGCTTGACGTGATGGTTATCTCTGACGTCTCAGGCGTCGTCGACGCCGACACGTTCGAGCGTCCGATTTACGCCGGTAACGCCATCCAGACCGTGAAATCCTCGGACGCCAAAAAGGTTGTGTCCTTCCGGACCTCCACATTCGATGCCGCCGGCGAAGGCGCCCCGGCCCCGGTTGAGACCATCGGCGCCGCGGATAACCCGGGCCTGTCCGAATGGGTCGAGGACAAGGTGGCCGAAAGCGACCGGCCCGAGCTTACGAGCGCAGGAATCGTGGTCTCGGGCGGCCGCGCGCTCGGCTCCGAAGAGCAGTTTGCTATTATCGAACAGCTTGCCGACAAACTGGGCGCCGCAGTGGGCGCGAGCCGTGCAGCGGTCGACTCGGGCTACGCTCCGAACGACTGGCAGGTCGGCCAAACCGGCAAGGTCGTCGCGCCGGACCTCTATATCGCCATTGGTATCTCGGGTGCGATCCAGCACCTGGCCGGCATGAAGGATTCCAAGGTCATCGTAGCCATCAACAAGGACGAAGAGGCGCCAATCTTTCAGGTCGCCGACTACGGGCTTGTGGCAGATCTGTTCGATGCCGTACCTGAGATGATCGAAAAAGTCTGACGGTTACGGCCTTCCAGAGACCGGCGCGTCCCCCCGCTGGGGCGGGCGGTTTTTCATGGACGCTGCCGCAACCGCGGCAGGAACTCCCGCACCACGACTTCAAGTTTCTGAGCCGCCTCCTGATGCGCCCTGGGCGGGAGAATTCGCCTGGCAATCGGCGCCTCAAACTCTGAATAGGACAAACCGGGGGTGTTGTCTTGGGTCGGCACGCTGGTCACCACGCACTCCACATAAGCCGCCGCGCGCCGGGCGACCTGTTCCACCATCTCTTGCGTGACGAACCAGGGGCGCCCGTGATGGGCGGAAAGATCGGGCAGGGCCCCGCAGTCAGGCGGCGGGGCCATGTCAGAAAACCAGAGCAAGATCACCGGCCCAAGGCTGCGGTCCACGAGACGGCACATGGCATCTGTCCACGCTTGCTGCAGAATTCGGACCACGACAGGAAAGCTATCGGACGCCCGTGCGCGGATCCGCGACATAAGGTGGCCGGTGAAGTGCACATCCGTCAGATCCAGCCCCGGACAGACGGCATGCAGCGCTGGCGTCGCGCTCAGAAACCGGTCGTTCCGGCGGGGATGCACCCGGCGGGGATGCACCTTGTATAGGTCATTGGACAGATTGATCGCGCCGGTCACTTCCACCACCGTCGCCGCCGCAAGCGCGCAGGTTTCTTCCAATACCGGATCTGCAAGGAACGCGTCGGGGCCCGCATTCTGGCAGCCCAGATTGAGCACGGGCACCTGCAGGAAGCCTGCAAGACGGTTGGGATAGGGCCGTTCGACAAAGCGACCATAGGTCGACGAACCACCGATAGCCGCAACGCTCCACTCTGTCAGTTCGGCATTCGGTCCGCGGAACGACAGACGACTGGTTCCGTATGTGCATGGCGCATAGTCCAGCAGCGCGCCGCAGCGCGTTTCGTAGGTCATAGCCCCACCATCCTTTTCCTTCACCCAGTGCCAGAGTGATCCCGAAAGGTTTCCGGCTCCCTAAAGGCGGCCTTTGTGACAATTGATAAAGGGTTGTTGCGCTTGCAGCGAAACAGCGCCCATGCCACATCTGGCGCCGTATAAATTCGCCGAATGGAGCGCACCCATGGACATCCGCAGCGTTGGCGTCATCGGAGCAGGCCAGATGGGCAATGGGATCGCCCATGTTTTTGCGCTGGCAGGTTATGAGGTGCTTTTGCACGACATCAGCCAGGATCAGATCAACGCGGCAATCGCTCTGATCGACAAGAACCTCGCCCGCCAGGTGAGTCGCGAGAAAATCTCGGAAGATGACCGGCAGGCGGCCATGGCACGGATCAAAAGCTCACTTGAGCTCAAGACACTCGGCAGCACCGACCTTGTCATTGAGGCTGCCACGGAGCGGGAAGCCATCAAGACAGCGATTTTCGAGGATCTCGTTCCGCATCTTAAACCCGACACGATCCTGACCTCGAACACATCGTCGATCTCCATCACCCGACTTGCCAGCCGAACGGACCGGCCCGAGAAGTTCATGGGCTTCCACTTCATGAACCCGGTGCCGATCATGCAGCTTGTGGAGCTGATCCGCGGGATCGCAACAGATGAAGAGACGTATCATGCCTGCCTCGCCGTGGTCGAAAAGCTTGGCAAGACGGCCGCCTCGGCCGAGGACTTTCCGGCCTTCATCGTAAACCGGATCCTGATGCCCATGATTAACGAAGCGGTCTACACGCTCTACGAAGGTGTCGGAAACGTCTCATCCATCGACAGCGCCATGAAGCTTGGCACCAACCACCCTATGGGTCCGCTGGAACTGGCAGACTTTATCGGACTCGACACCTGCCTTGCGATCATGAACGTGCTGCACGACGGGCTGGCCGACACCAAATATCGGCCCTGTCCCCTGCTCACGAAATACGTCGAGGCCGGATGGCTTGGGCGGAAAACGCAGCGTGGCTTTTATGATTACCGGGGCGAGGCGCCGGTTCCGACGCGCTAGGGATCACCGCTGTGCCGACAGCGCCAGCGTCTGTTCCCGCAGCCACGCCATGAAACCGCGCGGATTATCAGACCACTCGGCACAGGTTTCGGGCGCAATTGCGGGACCGACGACCGGCGACTGAGGCTTGTTCAGAGAATGCACGACCTCGTGGATCAACAGCCCCTGCCGGATGGTCGCCGACACGCGGTTGGCGACCTGGTACCAGCGCGAGTTTGATCCCGGAAAGAAAATCGGCACCACCGTCGCGCCGCTGCGCTGGATCATCTTGGCGGTGAACGGATTCCATTCACGCTCGATCACGGGACCAAAGGCGCTGTCGCTGGAAGCCACCACACCAGATGGGAACAAGACCACGACGCCGCCACCTTTTAGGTGGTCCATGGCCTGCTTGCGCATTTCGAGGTTCTTTTTGAGCGCATCCTCTTCATGCGGAAACGGTACCGGAATCATAAACTGCGCGATCTCGTCGATGCCCGTCAGCAGCGATCGCGTCAGGATCTTGTAGTCTTCCCGCACGCGACCGATGAGTTCGGCCAGCACCATGCCATCCACCAGCCCGTGTGGGTGGTTGGCCACGACAACGACAGGACCCTCAGACGGCAGGCGCGCAATCTCTGCTGCGGGCGTTTCGAGCGTGATACCCATGAGCCCCAGCGAGTCGCGCCAGAACCTCTGTCCCGGCACGACGCCCTGACGTTCGAATTTGCGGATGAGGTGCAAAAGCCTCAGCTTTCCCGTCATCCACTCCATGGACCGGATCACACGGACCTGCCAGGGGTTGGTAAAAGTCGTCGCATAGGACAGCTTGCGCTTGTCGTAGGGAACGTAGCCCGGGGGCGTGTTTGCCTCGGCCCCGGCGATACCGGGTGGATGATAGCTATCGACCAACGTCTTCCGGTCCATCTCTTGCGCCGCCGCAGGCCGGTGTTCAGACATCTTCGCCGAACCGGTCCTGGACGAGCTTTTCCAAAGCGTCCGCCAGTTCCCCTGCCTGGGGGCCGCTGGTTTCGACTTCAATAGTCGTTCCTTTTGAAGCTGCCAACATCAAAAGGCCCATAATGCTGTCACCAGAGGCCTCGTGGCCGTCGCGGTAAATTGTGGCATCGGCATCAAAGCCTTCGACCACCTCCACCAGCTTCGCCGAGGCACGCGCGTGCAGACCCTTTTCATTGACGATCCTCAAAGCGCGGGAAACCTTCTGGGACATGGTGGCGTCTTGCCCTGACTTAGGCGACCGACGAATGAAAACCGGTCACGCCGTGCCCACATCCATCGTATCGATGTACTTTCGACCGGCAGCAAGGGCCATGGCGACCGCCTCTGGCACGGGTTTGTGCCGGCATTTGGCCAGTTTTATAAGCATCGGCAGGTTGGCGCCATAAAGAATCTTGCGGTTGTCCGGACGGCAAGCCGACAGCGACAGGTTGGAGGGCGAGCCGCCGAACATATCCGTCACGACCACAACGCCGTCCCCGGAATCGACCGCATCGGCAGCTGCACAGATTTCGGTCTGCTTTTGCGACCGGTCATGGTCCGGGCGGATAGCGATCGCGCGGATGCCGTCCTGATGGCCCACGACGTGTTCAACGGCGGACAGATATTCCCGCGCCAGACCGCCATGCGCCACGATCACGATACCGATCACCCGTCTTCACCCTTGCCTGCGGCAGAACTGACGCCCGCCCGTCTTTCTAGTTCTCGGTGGCGTTTAGACACCTGCCACCCTGTCTCCGCAATGACCTTGGCCACCTGCTCGGTCACGAACACGGATCTGTGTTGCCCGCCAGTACAGCCGAATGCCAATGCGAAATGCGTTTTCCCTTCGGTCATATAGGCCGGGAGCAGTGTCTCTACCAGTTCAGTGACGCGACGAAAAAATTCTGCGAACGATGGGTCCGCCGAAACATATTCCGCGACCGCCTGGTCGGTCCCGTCCAGGGCGCGCAGCGCCTGTTCCCAGTGGGGATTTCTGAGAAACCGGCAGTCGATCACCATGTCGACACCGTGGGGAATGCCGCGCTTGTAGGAAAACGAGTGCACGGACACCGACATCGTCCGGCTTTCCCCGAGCGAAAACCACCGCGACACCTCGCGCGAAAGGTCGCGCGGTGTCAGTTCGGTTGTGTCGATCAGAACCTCGGCGCGTTCCCGGATGGGTCGCAAGAGCTCAATCTCACGGTCAATCCCAAGGGACGGCGCCGCGTCCGGCGCCAGGGGATGCCGCCGGCGCGTCTCGGAGTAGCGGCGTACGAGAACTTTAGGCGAGCAGTCGAGAAACAGCAGCTCCGCGCGGAACCGCGGATCCGAAGTGAGCGTATCAACTGTCTCGACCAGAGATTGCGCACTGAAGTCGCGGTTGCGCACGTCGAGCCCGAGCGCCAGTGGCCGGTCGAGAGGCGCGCCGTCCAGAAGGCGCGGCAGAAGCGATAGGGGCAGGTTATTGATGACCTCGTAACCCATGTCTTCCAGCGCATTGATCGCGGTGGTCCTCCCGGCGCCGGAGGGTCCCGTAACAAGCAGAACCGGCAATGGTTCGGGCGTCCTATCCGTCATTCCAGCGCCCTTCGCCCGTCAGCCAGATCTTCAGAACGGCTGGCAAATCGGGCGCTCCCGTCTTCCTGAGCAAAGGGATAGATGTGCCACCGATGGTGACATGGCGCCGCTGGGGCAGCCGGTCTTTCTCTGTCTTCCCCATATCCACCGCAAGCACCAGTGGCACTTCACACACATGGGCGGCGGACAGAATGCCCACGCCCCGTGCCTCAACCTTGCCCTGCATTGCCGCTGGAGGCGAGAGCCAAAGCGCCGCATCCCGCTTGGAAACCAGGACGCGGTCGTCTGAGATGAGATCGGCGCCGAGCGCCATCAGGCTGAGGCAAAGGCTCGACTTGCCCGAGCCCGACGGCCCGAAGACCAACACGCCCCGGCTCCCGAAGGCAACCGCGCTGGCATGGGCGGCACCCGGTTCGCCAGCATCGCCTCCCGAGAGGATGAGTTCAGAATGGCCAGGGTCGTGCGGCCCGGCGCCCACGGGATCAGACCGGGAGGCCGACGACGAAACGCGCGCCAAGCGGATCCGAGGTCGGATCGGCATCGGTGGGCCGGATGTTTTCAGCCCAGATCACCCCGCTATGCGCCTCGACGATCTGCTTGGAGATCGCCAGCCCTAGGCCGGAATGATTGCCAAACTGCCGCTCGGGGCGTTCGGAATAGAACCGGGTGAAGATCTTGGTCAGCGCCTGCTGCGGAATACCTGGGCCGGTGTCTTCCACCACGATCAGCACGCGGTTTTCGCGGCAACGCGTCCAGACACGCACCGCGTCGCCCTCTTCGCAGAACGAAATCGCGTTGGTGATCAGGTTCACAAAGACTTGGGCAAGCCGCGCTTCCAGTCCTTCGATGTAGATCGGCTCGGAGGGCAGATCGGTGATGAAATCAATGCCTTTGCTGCGCGCATCTTCGGCCAGGTATTCGGTAAGGTTGCGGATCGTCCGCAGAACATCGAACGGCTCTTCCTCTTCCTTGACGAGTTCGCTGTCGAGACGCGAGGCATTCGAGATATCCGACACCAGCCGGTCAAGCCGGCGCACATCATGTTCGATCACATCGAGGAGCTTGTTGCGCTGTTCGTCCTTCTTGGCCACGCGCAACGTGCCAATGGCCGAGCGCAGGGAAGCCAGAGGGTTCTTGATTTCATGGGCCACATCGGCAGCGAACTGTTCGTTGGCGTCGATGCGTTCGTATAGCGCACCGACCATGCCGCGCATGGCCCCGGAAAGGCGGCCGATCTCGTCGGGCCGCGCCGTCAGGTCCGGAATGCGGACCCGGCTGGGGCTGACCTTGCGGGCGTTCTTGTCGCGGCCCATTTCCGCGGCGGCGGCCAGATCGCGTAGCGGGTTGGCGATTGTGCTCGCAAGGACCAGCGACAGTCCGATTGAAACAAGGATGGCCACAACGAACATCTGCAAAACCTGCTCGCGCTCGCTGCGGACAAGTTGGTCGATCTCGCCTTCGGCGGTGGCCAGGGCCACCACGCCAATTGGCCTGCCGTTCTGTGCGATCACATTGGCGGCGGCAAAGATCAGGTTGCCGTCTTCGTTGCGGTTGATGGAAACCTGAGGGCCGTCCCGAAGCGCCGAAAACACCAGGTCGCGCGCCTGCTCTTCGGTCGACTGGGGCGGCGGCCCGTTGCTGAGCGTCAGCAGCCCCGCCACGGTTTCCACGATCGAGTTCAGAAAGTCGGTAATGACCGTGCTGCCGTTGTCGGCTTCCAGCACAAAGTCTTCCTGTGCACCGACCCGGCGCGACACCAGATTGCCGCGGGGGTCGAAAACAAACAGCTCGACACCAGGTCGCAGATCTAGGGTATCGAGCGTTTTTTCAACGTTGACACCATCCCCCGAAGCCAGATTGACCGGCAGGCCCTCGGGAAGCTGTGCCTCAAAAACGCTCGCGGTCAACCGCGCCTCGACGACCAACGCCTCTTCGCGCTGCACCACCAGCGTTTCCCGGAACGGATTGAGGTAAAGTACGCCCAGAACGAGCACGATCATCGCCAGAAGATTGAAGGTGATGATTTTCCGTGCGAGGGGCGAGCGATTGAGCGAAATAAGACTGCGCCGCGCACGACGCGCGCGCAGCTCAGTTTCCGCAACAGCATCCGGTTGGACCCAATCTTCGCCCAGCACCACGTCGCTGGGTTGAACCTCCCCCGGATTGTCGACGTCTATGCGAGACGCCAGGGTCATTCTTCGTTGTATCTGTACCCTATGCCGTAAAGCGTTTCGATAGCCGAAAAGTCATCGTCGGCTGTCCGCATTTTCTTGCGCAGACGCTTGATGTGGCTGTCGATGGTCCGGTCGTCAACATAAACCTGATCGTCGTAGGCAACATCCATCAGCTGATCACGGCTTTTGACAAAGCCCGGGCGTTGTGCAAGCGCCTGAAGAAGTAGAAATTCCGTCACGGTTAGCGAAACATCGCGGCCTTTCCAGGTCACGGCATGGCGCAGCGGGTCCATGGTCAGGTTGCCACGCGACATGACCTTGGTTTCTTCGGTTTCTCCCACTTCGTCGCTGGCGATCGCTTCCTGGCGGCGCAGGAGCGCGCGGATGCGTTCGACAAGCAGACGCTGCGAAAACGGCTTCTTCACATAGTCGTCAGCGCCCATCCGAAGGCCGAGCACCTCGTCGATCTCGTCGTCCTTCGATGTCAGGAAGATCACCGGCATCGAAGTTTTCTGACGGAGCCGCTGCAACAGATCCATACCGTCCATGCGGGGCATTTTGATATCCAGCACGGCCATGTCGGGCAGGCGCTTGTTAAATGCATCAAGCGCGCTTTGGCCGTCGTTAAAGGTCTCGACTTCAAACCCCTCGGCCTCGAGCGTCATCGAAACCGAAGTCAGAATATTGCGGTCGTCATCAACTAACGCAATTCGCGAGTGGTCAGTCATGTTTTCTGTCCTGCTCTACGTGTTTTCGTTTTGGCCGGAGTGTCGCGTTAACCCTGACCCGAATCAACTGATAAGTGCGAATCGCGCCACATCTTCGGAAACATTGAGGCCGAAAAGCGGTAATTAACGACTAATATGCCACGGTCTTGCCACGATGACCGCGCATTGGTTGCGCTAACCCTTACATGGTTGCGCTAACTCACGCCCTGCTCCGGTTCCCTCCCCTGAATCCGCCGTGTTACGCTCTGCGCCGCTGTCACAGGTGTGGCGAGTGCAAGCGGCAATTCCGCCGTCAAGCGGATCATAAGGAGCATGTTATGACCACGGGGACCTCAGGGCGCGTGAACCCATCCTTTCGACTGGAAGATCAGGGACTGAGCGGACTGGGCCGGGTTTATTATAACCTGCTCGAACCTGCGCTCATTCAAGAAGCACTGGTGCGTGGCGAAGGTTCGCTCGGTCAAGGTGGCACGCTGCTGGTGGAGACCGGGAAGTTCACCGGGCGGTCGCCGAAAGACAAGCACGTGGTTCGCACAGCCTCGGTGGAAAAGAACATCTGGTGGGACAACAACGCCCCCATGTCCGAGGCGGGCTTTGATGCCCTTTACGAAGATATGAAGGCCCATATGCAGGGGCGGGACTACTTCGTGCAGGATCTATTCGCCGGCGCGGACCCCTCCCACAGGCTGGACGTCCGCGTTGTCACCGAGCTCGCCTGGCACGGGCTCTTTATCCGCCATCTCCTGCGGCGGCCCGACCGCAAAACGCTCGAGACATTCGCAGCGGATTTCACGATCATCAACTGCCCCAGCTTCAAGGCCGACCCCGAGCGTCACGACTGCCGCTCGGACACGGTGATCGCGCTCAACTTAGACCGCAAGATGATCCTCATTGGCGGCACGGAGTACGCGGGCGAAAACAAGAAATCGGTGTTCACGCTACTCAACTACCTGTTGCCTGAAAAAGGCATCATGCCGATGCACTGCTCGGCCAACCACGCGCCGGAAAACCCGGTCGATACTGCGATCTTCTTCGGCCTTTCGGGCACCGGAAAAACCACGCTGTCGTCGGACCCCAACCGCGTACTGATCGGCGACGACGAACACGGCTGGTCGGACCGGGGCACTTTCAACTTCGAGGGTGGGTGCTACGCCAAGACGATCAGTCTGAACCCCGAAGCCGAACCAGAGATTTACGCAACCACATCGAAATTCGGCACGGTGATCGAGAACATGGTGTTCGATCCAGAAACGCTGGAGCTTGATTTCGAAGACGACAGCCTCACCGCCAATATGCGCTGCGCCTACCCGATGGACTATATCTCCAACGCCTCCCCCACGGCGCTCGGCGGGCATCCCAAGAATATCATCATGCTGACCTGCGACGCCTTTGGCGTTTTGCCGCCCATCGCCCGGCTGACCCCGGCGCAGGCTATGTATCACTTTCTCTCTGGCTTCACGGCCAAAGTAGCCGGAACCGAGCGGGGCGTGACCGAACCACAGCCCACCTTCTCGACCTGCTTCGGCGCGCCGTTCATGCCGCGCCGGCCCGAAGTTTATGGCAATCTCTTGCGTGAGAAGATCTCAAAACACGGCGCAACCTGCTGGCTGGTGAACACCGGCTGGACCGGCGGCGCCTTTGGCACGGGCGGCCGCATGCCGATCAAGGCGACCCGGGAACTCCTGACAGCCGCGCTGGACGGGTCGCTCTCGACGGCCGAGTTCCGCAAGGATCCGAACTTCGGCTTTTCGGTCCCGGTCAGTGTCGGCGGCGTGGCCGATATCCTGCTCGACCCGCGCCGCACCTGGGAAAACGCCGCGGCCTACGACGCCCAGGCCCGCAAGCTGGTGGCGATGTTTGCTGAAAACTTCGCCCAATACGCCGACTACATTGACGAAGACGTGCGAGCCGTCGCTCTCAACTGATGCGCCCTTAAGGGTGGCCCGCCGCGCGGGCTACCCGACCAGCGCCCGGCGCACCAGGTTCAGCCCGGCAATGACCAGCACGATCAGCGTGATCGTCCTGAATTTCTCCTGGTCGAGCCTGTCCTGCACAACCATACCAAGCGCCATGCCCACGAAAGCCGGGATTACCATGGCGGCAGAGAGCTGCACCGTCTCGGCGTTCAGGAGGCCCGAACGCAGGTGGGCCAAGCCCAGGATCAACGCACCGATTCCGTAGATCACCCCCTGGACACGCACGTGTTCCAGCTTGGGCAGCTCAAGGGCGGTCAGAAAAAGCACCGTGGGCGGCCCCCAAACACCGGAGAGCCCGCCAAGAAACCCGGCAAACAGCCCAACGCCAGCCTCGAACTTTGGACGGCTCTGGGGGGTAATGCGAAACCGCCATCCGGCAAGCTGCAGCGCGGCAAAGACGGTGACCGGAAAGCCAAGGGCCAGAAACAGCGCCCATTGCGGCAGGATAGGCACCAGTTGCGCGCCGAAAACGATCATCACAACCAGAAGCCCCAGGTAGAGCCGGAACTTCCAGGCGGCCTGCGCTGCCGCCACGATGCCCTGCCGCAGCGCCTGCCAGACATTGGACAAAAGCGCGGGCAGGATCAGGGTCGCAATGGCCAACTCGGCTGGCAGGAAAGAGGCCAGGCCCGAGATCATGATCATCGGCATGGCAAAGCCGATCGCGCCCTTCACGAAGCCCGCCAGAAGGGTGATGGCGGTGGCAAGCAGAAAAGCCGGAAGCGAAACAAGAGACAGCAGCGTGTCGGTCATTTTCGGGGTATAGTCCGCTCCGACGGCGGGCGCATCCAGAAATCCATTGCGACACATTAGAACTTTTTTATCATCTTCTTTGTATTTTTATTGCGCTGCGACTGCAAAATGCCTATCACGACCCGGACCACTGAGGAGATGTGATATGCCCCACGACGGACAGAGCCCCGATCTGATGGAGAGCCCCGTTTTGGACGACATTCTTTCCCTGAGCCGCGCGGCGCTGCCGCCCTTGCGGATGCTTGTGGACACCGCGAAGGCCCGGGTCGCTGAAAATGTCTGCGCGGGCGGTAGGGTCTCGGCGGCAAAGCTGGAGGCCCACCAGACCGCGGCCCATGGCCTTGCGTGGCTCGCGACCTATGCCGAGGCGCTGACGCAGCTGCAGACATGGGCCGAGGGCCTGAACGCTGAGCGCCGTTTTGGCGAGATCGAGGCACTGATCCTGCAGATCGCCTTTGGGGAATACCTCTGGCAGGTCTACGGCGGTCTGCCCATGAGCCAGGGCGAAATCTTGCGTCCGCAGGACGTGGGCCTGAGCCAGGAAAACCAGCGTGCCATGATGCATCCTGCCGTGATGACGCTGACGCAGGCGGGCAATACCCAGGCCGCACGCACCCGGCTTGTGGATCTCATGCGTGACCAGACGGCGCGCGCCACGGTGGGCGACAGCGGTCTCGACGAAGAGCTTGAGATGATCCGCGAACAGTTCCGCCGCTTTAGCCAGGAAAAGGTGGACCCCCACGCCCATGACTGGCACCTGAAAGACGAACTTATCCCGATGGAGATCATTTCCGAGATGTCTGAACTGGGGGTTTTCGGTCTGACCATCCCCGAGGCCTACGGCGGCTTTGGCTTGTCGAAAACCTCCATGTGCGTCGTGTCGGAAGAACTGTCTCGAGGCTATATCGGCGTTGGTTCGCTGGGCACCCGGTCCGAGATTGCAGCCGAACTGATCCTTTGCGGGGGCACCGAAGAGCAAAAGCAGAAATGGCTGCCGGGCCTCGCCAGCGGGGAGATCCTGCCAACGGCGGTCTTCACCGAACCGAACACCGGCTCGGACCTTGGCGCGCTGCGCACCCGGGCCGAGAAAGAAGGCGAGGACTGGGTGATTACAGGCAACAAGACCTGGATCACCCACGCCGCGCGCACCCATGTCATGACGTTGCTTGCGCGCACCGAGCCCGACACCAGCGATTATCGCGGCCTTTCCATGTTCCTTGCCGAAAAAGAACCCGGCACAGGCGACGCACCTTTCCCGACGCAGGGCATGAGCGGCAGCGAAATCGAGGTTCTGGGCTACCGCGGCATGAAGGAATACGAACTCGCCTTCGACGGCTTCCGCGTGGACGGCGCGAACCTTTTGGGCGGCGAGACCGGAAAGGGGTTCAAGCAGCTGATGGAAACCTTCGAGTCCGCTCGCATCCAGACTGCCGCCCGCGCTATTGGCGTTGCGCAGTCGGCTCTGGATGTTTCGATGCAATACGCGGAGGACCGCAAGCAATTTGGCAAGCCGCTCATCTCTTTCCCGCGCGTCTCAGGTAAACTGGCGATGATGGCCGTGGAAATCATGGTCGCGCGCCAGTTGACGTATTTCTCCGCGCGCGAGAAAGACGCCGGCCGCCGCTGCGATCTGGAGGCGGGCATGGCCAAGCTCCTGGGCGCCCGCGTGGCCTGGGCAGCCGCCGACAATGGCCTGCAGATCCACGGCGGGAACGGTTTTGCGCTGGAATACGCCATCAGCCGCATCCTCTGCGACGCGCGCATCCTGAATATCTTCGAAGGGGCCGCAGAAATTCAGGCGCAGGTCATCGCACGGCGTCTTCTCGGCTGACGCCCTCTGGTGCTCCAGGCGCGGTGGACTTATCTGCCGGGCATGACCTGGAAGACGCTCAGACCGCATATCCGGGCCGCTGTGGCCCTTGGCATAACCTTTACCGTCGCCGCCTGCTGGCAGGATGAAACGATCTCTGGCTATGCCGACCGTGCGGCGAGCTACGTTCTGGTGGAGCCCAAAGGCCACAGCCTTACGCTTCGGTTCCCGCGCAAGGGCAGGGTTTCGGGCGACGCGGGCTGCGGCGAGTTCACCGCGCGGCAAGGTGCGCCATACCCTTGGGTAGAGTTCGACCGCATCGAAGGCGGCGCCGGCTGCGCGCCTTTCCCTGAGGCCCTGACCACAATGTCCCTTGCCGAGGTTTCGGGCGGCACACTTATCCTGACAGGCGAAGGCGGGTCCGAATGGGTGTTTCAGGCGCGCCCCTGAGAGGACAGCGCATCGAGAAACCGCTGGCGTGCCGCGGGCAAATCATCTTTGCCGAGAGAGGCCGCAAGCCCGGATTTTAGGAAATGACCCGTCGTGCGCAATCCATCGGCGATCTCTGCGGCGTCCACTGGCACCGCCCCTTTGAGCGCTGGCGGCAAGGGCAAAAGACGATCCGCATAGGTACCGGCACCCTCTGAGGACACCGCCCGCCCGGTGCGAGGGGACACATAGATCAGGTCCTCAGTCGCGCCGGTAACAGCGCATTCGTCGAGGTCGAGCGCAAAGCCAAGATCTGCCAAAAGCGCCCGCTCCCATTGCAGGTAAACGCGTTGCCAGCCGTCCTCGGCGCCAAGAATGTCGACGAGCGCGATCGTGGCCGCATAGAGCCCCGGATGCGCCTCGCGTTCCGGCAGCGAAAACGACAGAAGCGCACAAACCGCGTTAAGCGCGGCAAGCGCCTGGCGATCCCCCATGACCTGCGCGGAACGGCTTTTCAGCGGCTCGACGGTGAAGGTGCCAAGATGCTCCTCCAGCCGGGCGCGCCAGGTCATGTCCAGTTGCGCGCCGGATTGCAGATGGGGTGCAAGGCGACGGCTGATCCCGCCACGCACCACTCCGACGTGCCGTCCGTGCGTCGCGGTGAAGACCTCGGCGATGACGGAGGTCTCGCCGTGGGTCCGCGTGGTCAAAAGAACACCTTCGTCGCGCCAGTCCAGCTGCCGGTCCTCCTTCTTTGGACCCGCATAGGATGGCGGCACGCCGGGAAGGTCAAGCGCGTGAAATCAGGTGACGCGGAGGCCGGGCCGGACTATGTGCCAAGGGGAGCGGCGAGAGGCGCCGCATCATTTCAGGTGAATTTGGGAGGATCATATGGCAAAAACGGCAAAGGACTATCTCGACGAGGCGAACGCCGTCGTCCCGCGCATCAGCGTCGAAGAAGGCATATCAAAACACGCGGCGGGCAACAGCGTCTTTATAGACGTGCGCGACAGCGGTGATATCGCCGCCTCGGGAACCATCGCAGGCGCGCTGCGCGTTGCACGCGGCATGATGGAATTCGCTGCCGATCCCGGCACGCCCTTCCACAAAGCAGAACTCACGCCAGAGGCCGATATCGTTCTGATCTGCGGCGCCGGCGGCCAGGCCGCGCTGACGGGTAAAACGCTCAAAGACATGGGTTACCAGAACGTCTCGAACGTCGGCGGCTTTAAGGGCTGGAAGGAAGGCGGCGGCCCCACCGAGGGTTAATCGGCGAGCCCCTCTTCGTCCAGAAGATGCCGCCCGTCGCGGTCTTCAACCTCGATCACCCAAAGATCGGGGTCAAAGGACCGTTGCTTGTCCAGGGCGGCATCCACTTCGGTTTCGTCACCTTCTGCTAGCGTGACCCAGGCCCGTGCTCCGCTCATCAGATCGAAAGAGCGCTGGTAGGCCACAGCGCGCCCGTCGAGCGTGTTGAGTTTCACCAGTACGGCCCCGGCCGTCAGGTCGCCTTTCCGGGTCACGAAAGCTGGGATGCCTGCGAGGTTCAGCCGCCTGCGATAGGCCGCCACCCAGAACTCCGAGGTCAGCCGCGTCACAACGCCCCGTCGCGATAGTCGAGCCCCATCTCCGAATACCGCTCGGCCTCGTTCTGCCAGTTTTCCCGCACGCGCACCTGCAGGAAAAGATGCGCCCGGCGCTCCAGGAATTCTTCGATCTCCTGCCGGGCCAGCTGGCCGATTGCCTTAATGGTTTCGCCCTTCTTGCCCAGAACGATCCCCTTGTGCCCGTCGCGCGCGACATAGACCACTTGATCTATCCGCACCGATCCATCGTCACGCTCTTCCCAGCCTTCGGTCTCGACCGTCAACTGGTAAGGCAGTTCCTGATGGAGACGCAGCATCAGCTTTTCGCGAGTCATCTCGGCAGCAATCATGCGCAGCGGCAGATCTGCTATCTGGTCTTCGGGATAGAGCCAGGGGCCCTCTGGCATCTGGGCCCCGAGCCAGGCCCTCAGATCCGCGACGCCGTGGCCTTTCTCAGCTGAGATCATGAAGGTCTCCTCGAAAGAAAACCGCTCGTTGAGATCCTTCGTCAGCCCCAGCAGGACCGGGGCCTCGACCCGGTCGATCTTGTTGATTGCAAGCACGACGCGCCGCGCGCCGCCCCGCTCTTCCAGCGCGCTCAAGATCGCTTCGACGCCCTCGGTGATCCCGCGATGGGCCTCGACCAACAGAACCGTGATGTCAGCGTCCTCAGCCCCGCCCCAGGCCGCCGCCACCATTGCACGGTCCAGCCGCCGGCGCGGGCGGAAGATGCCCGGCGTATCGACAAAGACGATTTGCGCATCACCTTCAAGGGCCACCCCGCGAATGCGCGCGCGCGTGGTCTGGACCTTGTGGGTGACGATCGCCACCTTGGCCCCGACCATGGCATTGAGCAGGGTCGATTTCCCGGCGTTGGGTTCGCCGATTAGGGCGACAAATCCGGCACGTGTCTCAGGCATCGCTTTCGACCTCTTCTAAGAGCAGCAGCGCCGCGGCCTGTTCGGCCTGTCGTTTCGACCCAGCCTTGGCGATCTGTGCTTCGCCGGAGGCAAGTCGCGCCTCGATCGTAAAGACGGGCGCGTGATCCGGACCCGACCTGTCCATCAAGACGTAGCGCGGCGGCGGTTGACGGCGGGCCTGGGCCCATTCCTGGAGCGCGGTTTTGGGATCGCGGGCATCTTCCTCGACCTCGCCCACCCGGCTGCCCCAAAGGCGCAGCACAAGCTCGCGCGCTGCCGTGTAGCCGCCGTCAAGATAGACTGCCGCGATCAGCGCCTCCATGGCGTCCCCAAGGAGAGCCTCTTTCCGGCGCCCGCCCGACACCATTTCAGAGCGTCCGAGCTTTAGCACGGCACCCAGATCGACGTCGCGGGCCACGTCGGCGCAGGTTTCCTTGCGGACAAGCGCGTTAAAGCGCGGCGCAAGCTGGCCCTCCGTGGCCGCCGGATCCGCCGCCAAAAGCGCCTCGGCCATCACAAGGCCAAGCACTCGGTCGCCCAGAAATTCCAGTCGTTCATTGCTGGGCCGCGTGCTCGAGGACACCGACCCATGGGTCAGGGCGCGGTTTAGGCGGTCGGCATCCTGGAACCTGTAGCCGATCCGGTCGCAAAAGGCGGAAAGTTCGCCCGACAGCTTCACTCGATCGCCTTGAAGAAGCGGTCGGGCCGCCAGGTCCAAAAATAGAGCATGGACCGCCCCGCAGACGAGAACATCACCCGGTCCGCCCGGCCGATCAGGTTTTCCATCGGCACAAAACCGACGCCGCCTGCGGGCCGCGCAACGCGGCTGTCTGTGGAGTTGTCGCGGTTATCGCCCATGGCAAAGAAATGTCCCTCGGGCACCGTGAAAACCGGCGTGTTGTCCATGAAAGAACTGCGGATGTTCAGAATACTGTGCTGGTGGCCATCGGGAAAGGTCTCGATGAAGCGCGATTTTGTACAGACGCCGCCCTGGCCGACAGCACCGTTTTCGCACTGCGGCAGGCTTCCAAGGGGCCCCTGTCGCTCGAAAATCTCTTCAAAAACGCCGTCCGGCGTGTGAACGGCGAATTCTCCGTTGATCGACAGGACACCGTTTGACATCTGGATACGGTCCCCGGGCAGGCCCACGACGCGTTTGATAAAGTCACTGCCGGTCACGGGATGGCGAAAGACCACCACGTCGCCCCGCTCAGGCTCTGATCCAAAGATCCGACCCGCAATAGGACAGATGGAGAATGGGCAGGAATACTGGGAATAGCCATAAGCCATCTTATTGACGAAGAGAAAGTCGCCAATTAGCAGCGTGTCTTTCATGCTGCCCGACGGAATCCAGAACGGCTGAAAGAAGAGCGTCCGGAAGACACCGGCAATCAGTAGCGCATAGACGATGGTCTTGACCGTTTCGACCAAACCGCCGCTCTTTTCTACTTTTTCAGCCATACTTGCCCTGTCACGCCCATGATTTTTTGCCCGCGCTTCTTGGAAGGCGTCCGTGCCCCTGTCAAGCGGTCTGCCCCTGAGATTTAGGTCGCGCTTCGATCACAACAAAGGCCTGAGCCCAAGGGTGATCGTCGGTCAGGCTGACATGAACCGTCGCCTCGTAACCGTCAGGCGTCATGGATTTCAGCCGTTCCGCCGCCCATCCTGTGAGTTCCATGACCGGCTGACCGGTCCGCAGGTTCCTCACCGACATGTCCTTCCAGGCGATACCCATCCGAAGCCCGGTGCCAAGCGCCTTGGAGCAGGCTTCTTTCGCCGCCCACCTTTTTGCATAGGTGCCCGGCGTGTCCGCGCGCCGCTCGGCCTTGCGTTGCTCGATCTCGGTGAAAACCCGGTTGCGAAACCGGTCCCCGAACCGGTCGAGCGTCCCGGCGATGCGGTCGATATTGGCAAGGTCCGTGCCGATGCCGAGGATCATGGAAGCGCCTGTCTGCATGGACCGCCACTAAGCGACTTCGGAAGCAATTTGCAAGCATGCCGGCGTTAACGATTTGGAGCGGCCCGGCGGCTATGGTGCTCCCGGGATGAGATGAGGGGTGCCATGAAAAGGCGCAGTCTGGGTCTGTTCGCCGGTCTGGCGGGCGCAGTGTGCGTCGCTGGGTGCGGCGGTATTACATCGAACACGCTTGTGGCCGAAGAGCCGGCGGGGCGGCATGCCATGCGCGCCTCGGTGACGCCTGGGCTGAGCACCGAGGGCGACGTCTTGCTCCGGTGGGGGCGCCCGGTGGCGAAGAACCGGCAGGGCGGGCAAACCGAATGGATCTACCAGAACACTGACCGGTCCGGATCTCCGTTCGTGATCGTTACCTTTCAGTACGGGATCGCCACGCGTGTCCAGACGATCGACGAACCGTCAGAGTTCTGCCGCGCCCAATTGCCAAGCGGGAACTGGAATTCGCTCTGGCATCAATCCGTTCCATCAGGCGACCCCACCGTCCTGCATCGCCCCTGCCCTGGGGCGCCGGTTAGCGGAGGCGGAAAATCACCGCCGTCCCAACCCATGGGGCCGCTACCTGTGGTGCCCGAGCCGTGCAAACCCTTCGACATCGGGCGGAAGGGTGCGGACTGCGTGGACCGCTTCGGCGAAGAACCCGATGTGCCCATGGAGAAAAACAAGTTTCTCCACGGCACGGCGGTCTAAGCGGCGCTGACGCTGCGCGCTCCGTCCATGATGGCCCGCATTTTACGGATCGCCGGATCGAGACCCAGGAAGATCGCCTCGCCGACAAGGAAATGCCCGATGTTGAGCTCGCGAAGCTCTGGCAAAGCCGCAATTGGCGCTACCGTATCGTAGGTCAGGCCATGGCCGGCATGCACCTCCAGCCCCAGACCATAGGCAAAGCTTGCCATATCGGTGATCCGGGCAAG
>JBCDED010000034.1:0-37794 GCA_039179985.1 Pseudomonadota bacterium | reverse complement strand
GGGTCCGGGGGGGCGCGTCGGATCAGACACGGGAGATATCCTTGATTTTCAGGAGAACGGCCTTGGGATCCGTCATACTGGGTAGAGTTTCCGCGCTGAAATGCCAGGATGCAAGTGCTTCTTCTATTTCTTGTCGGTAGCTTTCTCCCTTTGGCAGAAGGGCAACGCCACCCGGAGAAAGGTGTTTTTCAGCGTAGGACAAAAGCGTCGCAAGCGGCGCCAGCGCGCGGGCCGACAGGATTTCCGCCGATTGAGGCGCAATCTCCTCGATCCGGGCGGTGATAACCTTGGCCGGCAGGCCCAGTTCCCGAATGACGGTTCGGCAGAAAACGCACTTACGCTGATCGCTTTCGACCAGCGTCACCCAGAAATCCGGCGCGTATGTCTTTGCCATAATGGCCACGACCAGCCCCGGCAGTCCGCCGCCACTTCCCAGATCGCACCAGGAGGCTGGATCGCCGTCGCGTGCCATGAACACCTGAGCGGAATCCATGAAGTGGCGGCTCCAGATATCCCCGAGCGTGGATTTACTGATCAGATTGATCCGCGGCGACCATTTCGCAATCAGCGCCGCGTAGTGTTCCAGGGCCTCCAGTGTTTCACGTGAAACACCGGTTTCCGTGACGAACTCGCGCGGGCCAAAACTCATGCGGACTTGCGTTTCTCCGTCTGCCGCAGCCGCGCAAGGATGAGGGTCAGCGCTGCCGGGGTCATCCCGTCGATGCGGCCCGCCTGCGCCAATGTCCGGGGACGCACCGAATTTAGCTTTGAACGCAGCTCCGAGGACAATCCGCCCACATCGTCAAAGGCAAACTCGTGCGGAATCTCCAACGCCTCGTCCCGTTCCAGCGCGTCCACATCGCGCTTCTGCCGCTCGATGTAATGGGCATAAAGCGCCTCGCGGCTCAGCTGCGCACGGGTTTCCCCGGAGAGATCCTTGAACACGGAATCCAGCGCCACCAGTTCGCCAAATCCGATATCCGGAAGGGCGAGCAGATCCATACCCGAACGGCGTCCACCGTCCTGATTGACGTGAACACCTGCTTTGCGCAGTTCTGAGGGTGTCCACTGCGTCTCTTTAAGCAGAGTCCGCCCCGCATCCAGATCTTCCATCTTTTCGGCAAAGGCGCGCCGTCGAACATCACCAACGAGCCCAAGTTCAATCGCTCGGAGCGTCAGGCGTTGGTCCGCGTTATCGGCCCGCAAGGACAACCGGAACTCTGCCCGCGAGGTAAACATCCGATAGGGCTCGGACACGCCCCGCGTCACAAGGTCGTCGATCATCACACCGATGTAGCTTTCGGAACGCGAGAACACCTCGGCCCCCTTCCCCATGGCCAGATGCGCGGCGTTCAGGCCGGCAACCAGTCCTTGCGCGGCAGCCTCTTCGTACCCTGTGGTTCCATTGATCTGCCCGGCAAGGAACAGCCCCGGCAAGGCCTTTAACTCTAGCACATCCGTGAGGGCACGCGGATCTACGTAGTCGTATTCGATGGCATAGCCCGGTTGCAGGATCTCGACACCCTCGAGGCCGACAATCGAACGGACGTATTCGGCCTGCACATCCTCTGGTAAGGACGTCGAAATGCCGTTTGGGTAGACGGTCGGATCATCCACACCCTCGGGTTCAAGAAACACCTGATGACTGTCCTTGTCCGCAAAGCGCACAATCTTATCCTCGATCGAAGGGCAATAGCGCGGGCCCACACCTTCGATATGTCCGCCATACATCGCCGAACGGTCCAGATTTGCACGGATGATGTCGTGGGTCCGGGCGTTGGTATGGGTAATCCCGCAGGACACCTGCTGCGCCACGGGTTTCTCCGACAGGAAGGAGAACATCACCGGATCCTCGTCACCGGGCTGTATGCCGACACGGGACCAGTCGATCGTTCGGCCGTCCAACCGGGGCGGCGTGCCCGTCTTCAGACGGCCAAGCGGCAGCCCCATGGTATCTAGCCGTTCAGCCAAAGGAACCGATGGCTTGTCGCCCATGCGACCCCCTGCCACCTGTTTGTCCCCGATATGGATGACGCCGCGCAGAAACGTGCCGGTGGTCAGAACGACCGAGGCGGCCGTCACTTCCGTTCCGTCGCCCAAAACCACGCCCGCCACACGATTGTCAGCGACAAGCAGATCCGCAACCTCCGCTTCAACGATAGAAAGACCATCCATCGCCCTCAGCCGGTTCTGCATTTCACGGCGATAGATCGCCCGGTCGGCCTGGGCACGCGGCCCTTGTACAGCCGGGCCCTTACGACGATTGAGCAGACGGAACTGGATACCAGCGGCATCGGCCACCTGCCCCATCAAGCCGCCAAGCGCATCGATTTCGCGAACAAGGTGCCCTTTCCCGAGGCCCCCGATCGCTGGGTTACAGGACATCACGCCAATTGTGTCGGCGCGCAGGGTGACAAGCGCCGTCCGGGCGCCCGCGCGCGCGGCAGCCGAGGCCGCATCGGCCCCCGCATGTCCGCCGCCAATCACGATCACGTCGAAGTCCCGCTGTTTCACGTGAAACACCCTTATTTCCCGATGCAGAAGCTTGAAAAGATTTCGCCAAGTACCGCTTCCACATCGATACGGCCCACCAGGCTTTCAAGAGCTAGAACACCCCGACGTAGATCTTCTGCCGCCAATTCCGAATCGAGGCCTGTGTCTAGCTGATTCCGCGCCGCGACCAAAGACTCTGCTGCCCGCTGCATCGCCTGCCTGTGCCGTGCATGCGTCGCCAGACCGGCCCCGGCTACCCGTGCCTCCAGTTGCGATTGCAAAGAGCTTACCAGGCTGTCGATCCCCTGACCGGTCAAACCGGACACACCAGGAAGACCCGCATCACCCCTGCCCAGATCCGCCTTGCCTCGCAACACGAGGTCGCCGGGTTTTCTGTCAACGCCGTCCATGTGATTCTGACCATCGGTCAGAAAAATCCTCAGGTCCGCCGCCGCCGCCCGATCGCGTGCGCGGTCAACGCCGATCTGCTCAAGAACGTCCCCTGTTTCCCGCAAGCCAGCCGTGTCGAGCAGCGTCACAGGAATGCCGCCAAGATCCATCCGAACCTCAATGACATCCCGGGTCGTGCCCGCAATCTCTGACGTGATCGCGGCCTCGCGCCCGGCCAGCGCATTCAACAGCGTGGACTTTCCGGCGTTGGGCGGGCCGACAATGGCAATCTCAAACCCCGCACGCACGCGTTCGGCTATCCGCGACCCCGCTATCTCTGCCTCCAAAGCCGCACTGACGCGCGCCAGAAGTTCCGTGACCTCTGGCGAGACATCCTCCGGCACCTCTTCATCCGCGAAATCTATGGTCGCCTCGATCAGGGCCGCGGCGCGTAACAGATCCGCCCGCCAACCTTCTGCTGCTGTGCCCAGCTTGCCACTGAAGACTTGCATGGCCTGCCGCCGCTGCGCCTCCGTCTCGGCTTCGATGAGATCTCCAAGCCCTTCCACCTGCGCAAGATCCAGCCGGTCGTTCTGCAGAGCACGGCGCGTGAACTCGCCGGGTTCGGCGATGCGAAAGCCCGCTTCTGCCCCGAGCTGTCGCAAAACGGCATCCACAATCGCCAGGCTGCCGTGGAGGTGCAGTTCGATCACCTCTTCGCCGGTAAAGCTATGGTCACGGGCGAACCGCAAAACGAGCGCTTCGTCAATCAAGTCGCCCGACGCCTCACGTAGTTTCCGCAGCGATGCCTGGCGCACCGGGACAGTCCGAAAACCGAAAAGCGCCGGCACCTCTGCGGCGCCGGTCCCTGAGACCCGCACGACAGCGACGCCGGACTTCCCCCGCGCCGTGGCGAGGGCGAATATGGTGTCCGCGTCCATACCTGCTAAGCCCGAAGCTTTAGGTGTTCATGGAATCGAAGAACTCTGAATTGGTCTTAGTCTGCTTGAGTTTCGAAATCAGGAACTCGATCGCATCCGTGGTCCCCATGGGGTTCAAGATCCGCCGCAGCACGTAGGTCTTCTGCAGATCGACCTTGTCGACGAGCAGCTCTTCTTTCCGCGTACCGGATTTGAGGATGTCCATGGCCGGGAAAACGCGCTTGTCGCTGACCTTGCGGTCGAGCACGATTTCCGAGTTACCGGTGCCCTTGAATTCTTCAAAGATCACCTCGTCCATCCGGCTGCCCGTTTCAATCAGCGCCGTGGCAATGATCGTCAGCGATCCGCCTTCTTCGATGTTCCGCGCTGCACCGAAGAAACGCTTGGGCCGCTGCAATGCGTTGGCATCGACACCGCCGGTAAGAACCTTCCCTGACGAGGGCACAACCGTGTTGAAGGCGCGGCCGAGACGAGTGATCGAATCGAGCAGGATCACCACGTCGCGCTTGTGCTCCACAAGGCGCTTGGCCTTCTCGATGACCATTTCGCTCACCGCCACGTGGCGTGTGGCTGGTTCGTCGAAGGTTGACGAAATTACCTCGCCCTTCACCGAGCGCTGCATGTCGGTCACTTCTTCCGGACGTTCATCGATCAGAAGAACGATCAGATAACATTCCGGGTGGTTCGCCTCGATCGAGGCCGCGATGTTCTGAAGGATAACGGTTTTGCCGGTCCGTGGCGGGGCCACGATCAGCGAGCGCTGGCCCTTACCGATGGGCGCTACCAGATCGATGATGCGGGCGGTACGGTCCTTAAGCGTCGGATCCTCGATTTCCAGCTTGATCCGCTCGTCCGGATAAAGCGGCGTAAGGTTATCGAAGTTGATCTTGTGACGCGCTTTCTCGGGATCTTCAAAGTTGATCTGCGTAACGTCGGTCAGGGCGAAATAGCGCTCATTGTCACCTGGCGCACGGATGACGCCTTCGATTGTGTCACCAGTCCGCAGGCTGAACTGACGGATCATTTCCGGCGACACATAGATATCGTCGGGACCGGGCAGATAGTTTGCTTCGGTTGACCGCAGGAAGCCAAAGCCATCCTGCAAGACCTCAAGCACGCCGTCGCCGAAGATCTTCCAACCCTCGTCGGCGCGTTCCTTGAGGATCTGAAACATCATCTCGCCCTTGCGCATGGTCGAGGCGTTCTCGATCTCCAGGTCCTCGGCGTAGGCCAGAAGGTCCTTGGGCGAGGTACGCTTGAGATCGGAGAGGTTGAGTTTTTCTTCGCTCATGTCTGGGAAGTCCTGAAAACAGAGAGGCACGCGCCGGGGGCGCGTTGCATGCCTTAGGGAATATATCGCTCGGAAGCCGGTACCGCCGGACGGCGGCCGTTTGGCAGGGCGTTTACTTGGAACCGCGCCCTTCTGTCAACGCAAAGCGTTCAGAAAGGCTAAAACGGTCGGGCGATCACTGAGATGACGATCACAACCATGAGAACCGTGGGTACCTCGTTCATGATCCTGTAATCGCGTCCACTCCGGGTATTTTCGCCATTGAGAAAGTCTTTGCGTCTCAGACCGCACCAGTGGTGGAACCATGTCATCGCAAGAACCGATGCGGCCTTGGCCCAGGGCCAGGTCTGGGACCAATCGACGATACCTGGCGTAAAGACCAGCGCCAGACCGAAAACCCAGGTCGCGATCATCGCCGGGTTCATGATGGCCCGCAGCAACCGGCGCTCCATCGTCTGGAACATATCGTCTGTGTCCGATCCGCTTTCAACCCGTTCCACGTGATAGACGTAAAGCCGAGGGAGATAGAACAGCCCGGCCATCCATGCGATAACCGAGATCACATGCAGGCTCTTGGTCCAGGGATAAAGCGACGCGAGAAGATCACCCATGGGCGCTGTCCTGCCCCACTGGGCCAATCAAAGTAAATATAAGATTTAAAGAAAAGGATGATGTTGTTGTATGCGCGGTGGAAGATGGGGATACTTTTATCTTCCACAACTCCACACACATGGGGACAGCTTTTTATCCCTGTGTCGACACCATAGTGAAATCGATTTTTTATAAATATAAACAGATATTTAAAGGATTTATACCGGTGGAAAACTCCCGGACAGTTCTGGTAATGTGACACAAAGATGACAAATTCACCCAGCCGCTCTTCGGGTTACACACCGTGGACAGACGGGCCCGGTTCTGGGCATGGTTCGCGCGTTATCCCAAGGGCTCGGAGAGGCGCCTGTTTCCGGCTCTGTCACACAAGCTTCACACAGAAAATATCCCCAGAATGACAAACATCCTGCTTGCCTCCGCGTCGACCATCAGGCGTCAGCTTCTGGCGCAGGCCGGTGTCAGTTCCGAAGTAGAAATAGCCAGGATTGACGAGACCGCAATACGGGCGTCGCTGGAAGCCGAAGGTGCGCATCCAAGGGATGTCGCCGATGCGCTTGCCGAAGCAAAAGCGCGGAAAGTCTCTGGCCGTCACCCGGAAAAACTGGTGATCGGATGCGATCAGATCCTGGCGCTGAAGTCGGAGATCCTGGTCAAGGCAGAAACGCGCGAGGCCGCAGAGGATACGTTGCGCCAGCTGCGCGGCGAGACACATCATCTTTATTCCGCCGCGGTTGTCTACGACGGGGGCCAGGCGGTATGGCGCCACGTGGGAGTGGTGCGTCTGACCATACGATCCTTTTCCGAGTCCTATCTGGCTGGTTACCTTGACCGGAACTGGCCGGATGTCTCGGATGCCGTGGGGTGCTACAAACTGGAAAAGGAAGGCATCCGCCTCTTTTCTCAGATACAGGGCGACTACTTTGACGTCCTGGGACTTCCCCTGTTGCCGCTTCTGTCGTACCTCAGCCTCCGGGGAGAGATCGAGGCATGAGCGAACCTATTCATCTGGCCGGCGTCATCGGTGCCCCGGTGGCCCATTCGAAATCGCCTGGGCTCCATGGGTTCTGGCTGAAGCGTTACGGCATCCGGGGTCACTACATTCCGCTGCACGTGGAACAGGCGGATCTGGAAGACGTGCTGCGCGCAATGCCCAAGATGGGCTTTGTCGGCGCCAACGTAACGATTCCCCATAAAGAACGTGTCCTGCAGATCGCGGACCTCGTGACAGACCGGGCTGCAGTGATCGGAGCAGCGAATACACTGATTTTCCGCAAAGACGGCCGGATTCACGCCGATAACACCGATGGCTACGGCTTCGTTGAGAACCTGCGCCAACACGCGCCTGGCTGGCAGCCCAGGGATGCGCCGGCGGCGGTTTTTGGTGCGGGCGGTGCCGCCCGCGCGGTGATTGCATCGCTCATTGAACTTGGCGCATCGGAAATCCGGGTCGCCAACCGCACCCGCCCGCGGGCTGAAGCGCTCAACGCGGAGTTTGGCGCGAAAATCAAGGTTTTCGACTGGGTTCAGGCAGGGAACATGGTGGACGATGCGGCCACGGTGGTGAACACGACGGCGCTCGGCATGGTCGGCAAACCGCCCTTTCGCGTGCCGCTTTTTGGTTTGTCGCCGTCAGCGGTCGTCAATGATCTGGTCTACACCCCGCTTGATACAGAATTCCTGCAGTCGGCGCGTGCGGAAGGCTGCACGACGGTGGATGGGCTTGGCATGCTCTTGCATCAGGCGGTCCCCGGTTTTGACCGATGGTTCGGGCAAAAGCCCGTGGTTGATGACGAAACGCGCGCGGTCATCCTGTCGGACGGGCCATGACCCCGCCCTTCCGTCTCGGGCTAACCGGCTCCATCGGCATGGGAAAATCGACAACGGCCCGGATGCTGCGCAGCCGGGGCCTGCCCGTTTGGGATGCCGATGCGGCGGTTCACCGGCTTTATGACCGGGGAGGCGCCGCCGTTGGCCCTGTTGGTGCGCTTCATCCCCCGGCGGTCTCGGACGGACAGGTTGACCGCGCCGTACTGAAAGACTGGATTTCTGGCGACGACACCGCGCTGAAGCGCCTTGAAAAGGTGGTCCATCCGCTCGTCGCTCAGGACCGCACGGCTTTTCTAGCGTCATCCGATAGCGACATCGCGGTTCTCGATATCCCCCTGCTTTTCGAAACCGGGGCTGATGCAAGCGTGCACGCTATTGCTGTGGTCAGCACGGATGCCCGGACCCAAAAGGAGCGGGTGATGGCGCGCGCGGGAATGACCGAGGCGCTTTTTTACGACATTCTGTCGCGCCAGACGCCAGACGCCGAGAAACGCGCACGCGCTGACTACATCATTCCATCGGATACACTTGAAGGCGCGGAAGAAGCCGTTGATGATATGCTGAACGATATAAAGAGGCGGTTGGGTGATGCGTGAAATCGTAATGGATACCGAGACGACGGGCCTTGATCCTTATGAAGGCCACCGGATCGTTGAAATCGGCGGCGTTGAACTGAGCGGTCACATTCCCACAGGCCGCACCTATCACCAGTATATCAACCCTGAACGGGACATGCCGCAGGAGGCTTTTGATGTGCACGGGCTTGGGGACGAATTTCTGTCAAAGCAGCCTGTATTCCGCGATATCGTCGACGACTTTCTGACGTTCGTAGGCGATGCGAAATTGGTGATCCACAATGCCAGCTTCGACATGAAATTTTTGAACGCCGAGCTTGGGTGGGTTGGTCGACCGCTGTTGCCCGACGATCAGGCGCTCGACACGCTCCTGATCGCGCGCAAGCGTTTCCCCGGCTCGCCAGCATCGCTTGATGCCCTTTGCCGGCGTTTTGGCGTCGATAACTCAGCGCGGGAAAAACACGGTGCCCTGCTCGACAGCGAGATCCTGGCCGAGGTCTATCTGGAACTCATCGGAGGTCAGCAGCCCAGCTTTGGCCTGTCGACCAATGCGTCGTCTGGTACTGGCGGACTGTCCCGTGGGTGGCGTCCACAACCGCGGGCCGTGCCGTTGCCGCCGCGCCTGACGGAAAAAGAGCGCGCCGCCCATGCCGAATTCATCGACGAGATGGGCGATGACGCGCTCTGGAAAACCTTCGGTTAGGCCTGAGGCGTCTGTTCCGCCTGCGCCTGGGCGCGGCGGGTCAGTTCCTGACGGTAGAGCGCGACGAAATCGATGTTCTCAAGATTGAGCGGCGGGAAGCCCCCGTCGCGGGTAACGTCAGAGACGATACGCCGGACGTAAGGGAACAGCATCCTTGGGCATTCGATCAGAAGAAACGGGTGCATCTGTTCTTCGGGGACGTTGTTTAGCAGGAAGACACCGCCGTACTCCAGCTCCATCACGAAAAAGACCGCCTCGCCGTCTTTCTCTTTCGACGTGACCTTCAGTTTCAGCAGGATCTCGAACTGACCTTCGGTCTGACGCTTTTTGGCATCAAGACTGACACCGACCTGGACGTCAGGCTGGCCTTCGGCCGACAGCCCCTTCTGCACCAGAATGTTCTCAAAAGACATATCCCGGACGTATTGGGCCAGGATCTGCATTTGCGGGGCAACGGGCTCTTTTGCACCCGACCCGTTCGATCCTGTCGCTTCCTGTTCAGCCATCTAATCTGTTTCCTTGTGGCAAATCCGCGCTCTGGGCGCTTTGCCGCCTGTTAACAGAGTAGAAGCGCAGCCTCAATGGCGGGTCCATCCCGACGGTGCCTGCGGTCCGTCGGTTTGGGGCCGGTCCTTTTGAGGTGTAACCTCGGTGTAGTCGCCATCAAGGATGTCGCCCTGTGCTCCGCGGGGGCGGCGGGCTGTTTCTGGCTGAAATCCGCCGACACTTTGCACCACGACACGCTTGCGCAGTTGGCGGTAGATCACGGCGCGAGTGGGAGGGAAGAGCAGCAGGAATCCCACGGCATCCGTAAAAAACCCGGGTGTCAGAAGAAGCGCGCCGGCAAAGACAATCATCGCGCCATTGGCGAGCGGCTCGGTCGGGTCGTCAATTTCCTGAAACGAGCGCTGAATCTGCCCAAGCGCCTGCCGCCCCTGATTGCGCACGAGCCAAGTCCCCAAAACCGCCGTCAGCACCACGATCCCAAGCGTTGGCCCAAGCCCGATCAGCCCGCCAATCTGAATAAACAAGGCAATCTCAATCAGCGGCACTGCCAGAAAGGCAAGAAACAACCACATGGCACCCTCTTTTGTGTCCAAATGTGTCAGTACGGCAGGTGGACTTGACCCCCTGCGTCACTTACATATGTGGCGTTGAGCAAAAATCCCAATGGCCGAGCCAAGAGACCCAGATGAATTCCGTAGTTCAATTGTTGCTTTTGGCCGGTGTCGCCGTTTTCCTAATTCTGAAGCTGCGAAGCGTCCTCGGCACCCGCGAGGGTTTTGAAAAGCCGCCGGCGCCGCTTGGCCGTCCGGAAAGCGCGCGCACGGGACGTCCCGATCTGGAAGTGATCGAAGGCGGGCCCGATCAGGACATCACGGATCATGTAGAAGACGGCAGCGACTCGGCCAAGGCGCTTGCCGCGATGAAGCTGGTAGAACCCGAATTTTCGGTGGGCGAGTTCCTGCAGGGTGCCCGCGGCGCCTACGAGATGATCCTGATGGCCTTTGAAAACGGCGAACTGGACGATGTGCGCCCCTTCCTTTCAGAAGATGTGTTCGACACCTTCGTCGATGTGATCGGCGCACGTGAAGATCAGGGCCTGACCGTTCACGCGCATTTTGTCGGAATTCGCGAGCTTGTACTACAAGAAGCGACCTTTGATCGCGCAACGAGTAAAGGCGAACTGACCGTACGGTTCGTGGCCGAGCTGTCGTCCGTTGTGAAGAATGACGAAGGCGAGGTTGTCGAGGGCAACGCGAACGAGATCAAACGCCAGAAAGATGTCTGGACCTTTGGCCGGACCATGGGCAGCGATGATCCCAACTGGCAGCTGGTCGCGACCGGCGCATGATCAGGGCCATTTGCGCGTTCGCATTTGGCCTTTCCCTGATGACCTCTGCCCAAGGTTCCGACGCGCGCTTTAAAATGCTCGATTGGAGCGATCTGCCCGGCTGGGACGCGGATGACCATGCAGCCGCGCTGACGGCATTTCGCGACTCCTGTGACAAACTGAAAGATGACACTTGGTCGGCTATCTGCGGTGTCGCCGGGGAACAGAAAAACGCCCGTAGTTTTTTCGAGCTATTCTTCCGCCCGGTTGAGATTACCGGCGAAAACCCGACGCTTTTCACCGCCTATTATGAGCCCGAGTTGCAGGCCTCGCGCGTGCGGACCGAAATCTATCGTTACGCCCTTTACGCCCGCCCGCCCGATATGCCGACAGGTCAGGCCTGGTACACCCGACAGCAACTGGAAGACGGCGGCATTCTTCAGGGGCGCGGGTTGGAACTGGCCTGGCTTTCCGATCCGGTTGATCGGTTTTTTCTGCACGTCCAGGGGTCGGGCCGTCTGCGTCTGACCGACGGTACATCCATGCGGCTTGGATTTGCAGCAAAGAACGGCCATCAGTACCGCTCGGTCGGTCAGGAAATGGCCCGCCGGGGCGTGCTGCCTCCGAACAAGCTGTCCGCGGGATCGATCAAGGCCTGGGTTCGCCGCAACCCTGAGGCAGGCCGCCGGTTTCTCCAGCATAACCCGTCCTACATCTTTTTCCGCGAACTGAACTTGCCGCCGGAGAAAGGGCCGGTCGGCGCCATGGGCGTGTCGATCACGACGATGCGCACCGTGGCGGTCGACCCGGATTTCGTGCCCCTCGGTGCCCCTGTCTGGATCGAAAAGCTGGGTGTGGAACCGATGACCCGCCTTATGGTGGCGCAGGACACGGGCTCGGCCATCAAAGGTGCCGGTCGGGCGGATATCTTTTACGGGTCCGGGAAGGATGCCGGGGACCGCGCGGGTATCGTGCGCGACAGCGGCCGCATGGTAGTGCTCTTTCCGATCGAAACGGCCCTTGCCCTTGCGGATGGCTGACAGGTGGCGCGCCGACCCCGGAACCTGAGCCCTGAGGAGGCGGCGCTGTGGGATCGCGTGGCGCGAACCGCAAAACCGCTGGCACCGGAGGCAAAGTCGGCCCTTCCCAAGCTGGAGACGCCAGTCAGACCAAAACCCGCGCAGACGCCCCTGCCAGGCCCGGTTGAGATCCCCGGTTTCAGGATTGGCGAGCGGCGATCAAAGGCAGCGACAGCCCTGCCAGAACCTGTCGCGGTTACCGAAAGCCTGCGCTCGGCCCCCGTCACCATGGACAAGAAAGCCTATAAACGCATGGCGCGGGGCAAGCTTTCGCCCGAGGACCGGATCGATCTGCACGGCATGACGCTGGACCGCGCCCATCCGGCCCTGATCGGGTTCATTCTGCGCAGTCACGGTGCGGGCCTGCGGCTGGTTTTGGTTATCACCGGTAAAGGCAAGGATCGCCCGTCAGACGGGCCCATCCCTGAACGCCGGGGCGTTCTGAAACATCAGGTGCCCGGCTGGCTCCGCGCCGCGCCCTGCGGGCCCTTGGTGATGGAAGTCCAGCCTGCGCACCAAAGCCACGGCGGCGAAGGGGCTTACTACGTCTACCTACGTCGCAGCCGCTAGGCTGGGCCCTGCCCGGGCAACGCCAAAACCCGCAGCAAGGCAGGCACAAGCGAAATAGGCGGCGATGGCCGTACCCTGCTGGGGAAAATCGACGCCGGCGTCGATCATCAACCCGGTGATGCCGGGTCCGATGGCCGAGCCCAGAACCATCGCCGCCGTACCGAGCGACTTGATCGCCCCGATATGCTGCGTGCCGTAGAACTCGGCCCAAAAGGCGCTTGAGAGGGTTGCATTCATCCCCGTTGAAATACCGAGCAGCCCCAGGCTGAGGGCGGCGGCGCCCAGCCCGTTGCCCCAGGAAAGAACAAGGAACCCGGCGATCATCGGGATCTGAAAAATCGGCATTAGACGGGCGGCGCCCACCCGGTCAATTGCCCAGCCCGCCGCCAGCATCGCGGCGATTCCAGCGCCGGTATAAACCGGGAAAAGCGCGGCAAGGGAGACGTGGCTGTATCCTTTGACCTCGGCCACATGCACCTGAAGAAAGAAAAACGCGGTGATGAACGCGGACGGTCCCAGGACCGATGGCAGGACAAGCCAGAAAAGCCAGTGGCGGATGACCTCCATGCGTTTCCATTGGCGCCCGTCCATTCCGACGGCCACCGTCTCGGCTGAGATGGACTGCGGCGTGCGCTCGAATTTCAGAAGGCGTGTCAGCGGGAAGATCACCGCCAGTACAAACACCGCTGCCAGCCCCCAAAGGAGCCGCCAGTCAAAAATCGATTTCAGTGCCACGAAGATCATCGGCAAAAACGCCTCGCCGCAGGCAAAGCCGAGGGCGGCAATAGACAGAGCCCGGCCCCGGCGCGCCACGAACCACCTTGCCATGGCAACCATCGAGATGTGGCTGGTCATCCCCTGTCCGGTCAGGCGCAGCGCAAAGATCACCGCGCCCAGCATCCAGACCGAGGCAACACCAGCCATGCCAAGGCAGGCTAAGGCGAGGCCGACCAGGACAATGGGGGCAAGCGCGCGGACGCGCATCCGGTCCGTCAGGACGCCAGACCAGACCATGACGATCGCGGAAATGGTGGTCGCCGTGGCGTAGATGCCGCCCCATTGGCCGTGGCTCAGGACAAAGGTTTCGCGGATCTCGCCGGCGAAGACCGAGATAAAATAGGTCTGCCCGAAGCTCGACGTGAAGGCGAGCAGCGCCCCGGCGCCGAGATAAGGCGCATTGTCCCGCACGAAACTGAGGGTAGACATGGATTCACTGGTGACAGGTTTCGCCGGAAAGGAAAGCGAAAACTCAGCGGCCGCCGCCACCCCCCGAGCCGCTGCCGGGCGACAGGATCACTTCGGTCGCGTTTTGCACGGTCAGAACCGTCCCGGGCAAAATGCCCACGCGGCCCGAGTTACCGCCCTGGATCGATGCGTCAAGTTCGCGCGCCTGGCTCAGAATTCCGATGAGCGCGGGTGACGTTAGGCCTGTCATATGGCCGCCGCCCGTCGAAAACTCAGAGATATTCACAACGGTAATGTTGAATTCTGCCAGTTCATCGACATTGCCCACATTGCCCAGCCGTTCGGTTTGTCCCGTCAGGCGCGCCGAAAGCTGGAGCGCCCGGTCCTTGTCCGAGGTCAGAATGATGAACTGATCCGGCAATTCCGCGATATCGCGGGCCTGCGCCTTGAAGATGGCCGGGTCGATATCGGGCGACATCAGAACAACGCCGTGCAGGTTCCGCCGCGCCCAACCGGGATCGCGCCGGTCTATCTGGCGCAGGGTTTCCATCGTCAGAAGCGACCCCATGGAATGTGCCACGATAATGATCCGGTCCGCCGCCACGTTTGAGAGTTCGCGCAGCATCGCTTCCAGCCCGTCGCGGGAATAAAGTACGCTGTCGCGGTCATAGGCGTAGGTCAGCGGGTTCCCGGCGCTGGGCCAGGAGTAATGCGCCATGATGCCCGGGATCTGGTAGTCCTCGGAAATCTGCGCCGCGCGGTAGAGCCCCTCGGCAAATGTGTTGTTGAAGCCGTGGACGTAGATCGCCACTTCGCGCTGATCGGGCGGCAGCTGCGAAAGACGCTCGTTGATAGCATTTCGCCAGACCACGGGATCCGGATAATCCGACCACTCGCTGGTCAGGAAGTCATGGGTCGGATCGGGCGTGCGCTTCGGGTATGTGATCTCGCCGACGTTCCGCACGGGCGGGATGGAGATGTCAAAATGGGTGAAATGCAGTGACCCACCGCGTGTTGTGCCGAAGAATCCGGCTTCTGTCGGCTGGCGGCTGGTGGTGACGAACACGCGGTTCAGCTCTGCCGTTTCGGTGTCGAGGGTCACATAGGTCAACTCGCCCCTGCTGACGCAGGCCGCAAGGGCCAGCGTGCCAAGGGCCAGAGCAAACCTAGAGAACGTAGCGCCCCAGATCCGTTGAGCGGGCCAACTCGCCCAGATGGCTTTCGACAAATCCTGCATCGACAATCACTTCTTCACCCGATCGGTCAGGAGCAGAGAAGCTGAGGTCCTCGAACACCCGTTCCATGACCGTATAAAGCCTGCGGGCCCCGATATTTTCAACGCTTTGGTTTACGTCTGCTGCAATGTGTGCCAGCGCCGCAATACCGTCGTTGGTGAAGCTGACTTTGACCTCTTCCGTACCCATCAGGGCGGTGTACTGACGGGTTAGCGCATTGTCGGTCTCGGTGAGGATCCGCACGAAGTCTTCTTCCGTCAGCGCCCTGAGTTCAACGCGAATGGGCAGACGTCCCTGAAGCTCTGGAAGAAGGTCTGACGGTTTGGCGATATGGAACGCGCCCGACGCGATAAAAAGGATGTGGTCAGTCTTCACAGGCCCGTGCTTGGTGCTGACCGTGGTGCCTTCGATCAGGGGCAACAGATCGCGCTGCACGCCGTCGCGGCTCACATCCGCGCCGCGCCGGTCCGACTGCGCGCAGACCTTGTCAATCTCGTCGAGAAAGACGATTCCGTTTTCCTGAACCGCCTCCAGCGCCGATTTAGTGACTGTTTCGTCATCTAGCAGCTTGTCGGCCTCTTCGTTTATCAAGACCTCATAGCTGTCGGCAACAGTCAGCTTCTTGCGGACCTTGCGACCGCCCATGGCCTTGCCGAAGAGATCGCCGAGGTTCATTCCGCCCATCTGGCCGCCGGGTTGCCCGGGCATTTCGAACATCGGAAACGGGTTTGAGGTATCGGCGACGTCAAGCTCGATAATTGTGTTGTCGAGCTCACCTGCCTTTAGTTTCTTGCGAAACATATCGCGCGTGCCATCGCGCGCGCCCTCGCCCGCAATTGCCTCGATCACGCGGTCCTCGGCCGCCTGATGGGCCGCCGCCTTCACGTCTTCGCGCATGTATTCGCGCGTCTCGATGATCGCGGCATCCACCAGATCGCGCACGATCTGTTCGACGTCGCGTCCCACATAGCCGACCTCGGTAAATTTCGTGGCCTCAACTTTCAGAAAGGGCGCGCGGGCAAGTTTCGCAAGCCGGCGGCTGATTTCGGTTTTTCCCACACCGGTGGGTCCGATCATCAGAATGTTCTTGGGGTAGACCTCGTCGCGCAGATCGTCGCCCAGCTGCTTGCGCCGCCACCGGTTTCTGAGTGCCACGGCAACGGCGCGCTTGGCGTCTTTCTGACCGATGATGAACCGGTCGAGCTCAGAAACGATTTCGCGGGGCGTCAGGTCGGTCAAGGGGTGGTTCCTTCGGGCAGTCTGCGCGCTAGGTAAGCGGTTTGGCCGAAAACGCAAGATCGGACCCATGTGTTACAGACCCGCTCACGGGTCATCGCCGCCCGTCACACACCTGTGTTTCGGCTATGCCTTTTGTCAGATCGAACCCATCCTTTGGTCACTGGGTCGCATCCCAGATCCCACATTAGGAGTTTTCCCATGATTACGCGTCGCACGCTTCTTGCCACGGTTCCCGCTGCCGCCCTCGGTCTGGGCGTCACGGGCCTTTTTGCCGGTGGCCATGGCCGCCAGGGCACTTTTGTCGGCAAGTCAAACCACGTCACGCTGGGCACTGTCGAAGTCGTCGAGCAGAACGGACAGACCATTATCGATTTCAAGTCGGACTTCGACTTTGACGGCGCGCCCGATCCCAAAGTTGCCCTGGGCAATAACGGCTATGACAAATCCACCCTGATGGGGGCGCTGAAAGCCGACAAAGGTGCTCAGCAGTATGTCGTTCCGGCCAGCATCGACGCCAGCGCCTATAACGAAGTCTGGATCTGGTGCGAGCGTTTCAACGTACCGCTCGGCGTCGCCACACTGGGCTAGCCGCCGATCTTTTCGACCGTGAGATTGCCGTTGGTATAGACACAGATATCGGCGGCAATCCCCATAGCTTTCCGCGCCACGGTTTCTGCGTCCAGATCGCTGTCCATCAGCGCCCGTGCCGCAGCCAGTGCATAGTTGCCGCCTGACCCGATGGCGGTCACATCGTGTTCGGGTTCCAGAACGTCTCCGGCGCCGGTGATCACGAACAGATCTTTTCCATCGGTCACGATCAGAAACGCCTCCAGCTTTTGCAAATATTTATCGGTGCGCCAGTCCTTGGCCAGTTCCACTGAGGCGCGCGCCAGCTGACCCGGTGTCGCCTCAAGCTTGGTTTCGAGCCGTTCCAGAAGCGTAAAGGCATCTGCTGTCGATCCGGCAAACCCAGCCACGACGTCGTGGCCTCCGGGCGACAGCCGCCGCACCTTGCGGGCCGAGCCCTTGATCACTGTCTGCCCAAGGCTTACCTGACCGTCGCCCGCGATCACCACGTCGCCGCCCTTGCGGACGCCTATGATCGTGGTGCCGTGCCATCCGGGGAAATCTGTCTTCTGTGCCATGGGCGCTCCGTTTTCGGTTGTCGCCCTATATGGCCACGGCGGGGGCGTTTGCAAAGTCTCGCCCGCGCGGTAGCCTTTGCCCATGTCCGGCGGCAAGACCATTCACCTTTATCTCGACGCCGGACTTCTGCGGCGGGTTGCCGGGGGCAAGCAGAACTTTTTTGCGCAGCTGACCGGCGCGCTTGAAGATCTCGGCCACCGTGTGAAACTGCACCGAAGCACGCCCTGGCAGCGCGGCGCAGCACGTTTTCGGCAAGGCTTTTCGCTGACGCATATGGAATCGCCAACCGGTCCGGTCGGGCTGACATGCCGGCTAGCCTATGCCTATCCGTTCTGGAAAATCGAAAAGACAGCCCAGCGCTGGAAGTTTGATGTGGCGAAAGCCGCGTTCGACCCCGCCGCGGTGGACACAGACAAAGCCCACGCCTTTGTGGGTCGGACCCGCCGCCGCGAATATCGCTGGATGGCGGCGCGGTCGGATGCGCCCGATCTCATTTACATTGCGCTGCAGGGGCAGCTGCAAAAGCAACGCAGTTTTCAGTCCGACAGCCCGCTTGGCATGGTGCGGCGTACCCTGGCGGCGTTTCCGGATGATCCGGTTCGAATCGGTCTACACCCAAAAGAAACCTACGCACCGGGCGAATTGAACGCGCTCGCTGATCTGATGGAAGGTCATAGGACCGCGCAGCTGGCCGAGGAAAGCCTTGAGATGCTCTTGCCAAGAACCCGGCTTGTGGTGACGGAAAACTCGTCCGTTGCCTTCAAAGGGTTTTTCATGGGTATCCCGGCGGTGACCTTCGCCCGAATTGATTTTCACCACATCGCAGCAAGCGCCGAGATCCACGCCGATGCGGTTTTTCAGACCGCGCTCGACGCGCGGCCGGCCTACGACAAGTATCTTTACTGGTTTCTGCAAGAGCAGGCGATCAATGCAGGCCGCCCGGATGTACGCGACCGGATCACCGCGCGTCTGCGCGCGCTGGGTTGGGACATCTGAACGAAAAAAGGGCGCCGCATCGGGCGCCCCTTCTCCGATATCTGGCGTTGTCAGATGGTTTCCTGAATCCAGCCTTCCAGCGTGGCTTTCGGGGCGGCGCCGACCTTGTTCGACACGACCTCACCATCCTTGAACATGAAGAGCGCCGGGATACCGCGTACGCCCAGCTGTGCTGGCGAATTCGGGTTTTCGTCCACGTTGACCTTCACGATTTTGATCTTGCCGTCGTACTCGGCAGACAGCTCTTCTAGGGCCGGGCCAATCTGCCGGCACGGGCCGCACCATTCGGCCCAGAAATCGACCACGACCGGGATGTCCGACTGGCGGACTTCGCTGTCGAAGGTTTCGTCGGTGACTGCGACGGTTGCCATCGGGAATCTCCTTGCGTTGAGCATTGGGGTGCAAAGCTAGGTGTGGGGCTCTCCAGCGTCAAGATGCTGCGGCTGCATGCAGCGAGGCCCTCACGATGTCGTGTGGCAAAGCCATAAGCCGCGGTTTCCGCGTCCAGAGAATGGCCGTGTCGATCTGCCTGTCGGGCCAGATGTCCGCCAAAAGAACACTATAGGCCCCCATCTGCCGCAGGATGCCGTCCGGAACCTCCCCGGGTGTGGCTGGCACGGTCGCGTTCGATTTGAAGTCCACCGCAAGAATCCGAGTAGGTTCGACGATCAGCCGGTCGATCACGCCGTAAGCCTTTGCGCCGCCAACCTCGGAAATCCGGCCCGTGACAGGCACCTCTGCGAGGGCGCCCTGGGCAAAGATATGGTTGAAAGCCGGGTCTGCCAGAATGGCCCCGGCTTCGGCCAAAAGCGTCTCTAGCTCAGCCGAATCGACGCCTTTTAGAAGTTCCCGGCCAGTGTCCGCGCGCCGCTCTGCCGGGACTTGTGGCAGAACTTCCAAGAGCTGATGCAGCCGCGTGCCACGTTCCATCGCTACCGCGCTGGCGAGACCGTCATCGCCGGGCAGCGCCTTTGCGCCGCCCAGATCCGACGGGTTGAGCGGCTTCTGATAGGCGGCCGGTTCCGGTGCGCGCCGGTCAACCCAATCGGGCAGGGCCGCGCCCGCCACTGGCGCGGATACCGCGGGCGACAAAGCTCCCGCGCCCCAATCGCCGGAGACAAGACGCCAGCCTGTACCCGCCGGTGTTTCCAGTGGCGCGGCGCCCAGGGCTTCGACCTCTGTGGACAGAATGTCATGCCAGGTGCCCTCGGCGGATCGGCCCGCGCCGCAGACGATCAGCCATTTCTCGGCCCGTGTCACCGCCACGTAGATCAGCCGCTTACGCTCTTCTTCCCGGCGCGCCAGCAGTCGTTCGCGCGCCCGGGCGATGACCGGCGGCGCCTCGGGTTTCGGTACCGCCCAGTACACCCCGGTTTCGTCGGTCAAGAGCCCGCCTTCGTTGGGCGGTCTTCGGTAGTGGGTGTCGGGCAGGATAACCACCGGCGCTTCGCGGCCCTTTGCGCCGTGCACGGTCATCACCCGTATCTCGTTGCTCTGCTCGTCTATGGTGCGGCTGATACGCACCTCATCGGCGGCAAGCCAGGTCAGAAAGCCGGTCAGGCTGGGCACCTCTTGCGCCTCGTAGTCGAGCGCAAGCGACAAGGCGGCGTCGATCCCCTCTTCGGCTTCGGCACCCAATCGGCCCAGAAGCAAGTTGCGCCCGCCGTGGTGTGTCAGGATCCGTTCGAGCAGATCGTATGGCCGGAGGAAATCCGCCTTGTCGCGCAAATCGTGCAAGACGCGCATGGTCGGGCTGGCCGGGTCTTCCATCCGCCTCAGTGCCGCCCAAAGGTACTCGCGGTCCCCGCGCGGATGAGCCCGGCGGAAAAGATCGTCCTCGCTCCAGCAAAAAAGCGGCGAGCGCAGTGCGGTGGCGAGCGACAGATCATCTTCGGGCGTTGCCAGAAACGACAGAAGCGCGACCAGATCGCGGACCGCCAGTTCCTCGCCCACTTCCATCTTGTCTGCCCCGGCAATGGGCAGGTCCGCCGCTTTGAAGGCGCGTATCAGTTCGCGGAAAAGAACACCCGACCGCCGCTGAACGAGCACAAGAAAGTCGCCGTATCTGAGCGGGCGGCGTTGGGTGGCCGACACGGGAATGGTTTCGCGCTGGCATTCCACCAGATCCTTGATGTGCCGGGCCAGTTCGGCGGCCAGCAGCACGGCCTCGTGGTCCGCGGGTCGCTGATCCACCGGAGCATCAAAGGGAGGATCCTCTGGCGCATCGGACTTTGGCAAAAGCGGCCAGATGTCCACCCGGCCGGGCATCATTTCGTGGAAGGCCTTGTGTGAGACCGCGCCACCCAGTCCGGCATCGGCATGGGCCGCCAGCGTTGCGTCGGCATACCCGAGGATAGCGGGCGACGAGCGAAAGGAATGTAAGAGCCCCACATCCTGCAGCGGTCTGCCGACCGCCGAAAGCCGCGTGCCGAAGGCGTCTTTCATCCGTATGAAGCCTTCGGGGTCGGCGCCCTGGAAGGAGTAGATCGACTGCTTCTGGTCGCCCACGACGAAAATCGTGCGTTCGGTATCCTCGCGCGCGCCCTGACCGCTGGTGAATTCCCGCGCCAGAAGATCGATGACCTGCCACTGCTCAGGGCTGGTGTCCTGCGCTTCGTCCACAAGGATGTGGTCGATCCCGCCATCAAGGCGGAAGAGAACCCAATCGGCCACGCGGCTGTCCGACAGAAGATCGCGGGTCTTGCGGATCAGGTCGTTGAAGTCGAGCCAGCCCAGATCCGCCTTGCGCGCCTCGTAGCGGCCGAGGAAGGGGCCGGCGAAGCCGTGCAACGCCCATGTCTTTTCGGCAGCCTCAAGCGCTATTCGCATGTGCCGCGCGTCATCGACCCGCTGCATCAGGTCAAAGAGATCCGGCAAGAGCGTCGCCGCCGCCCCGTTTCGCAGATCCTTTGTGATGAATGCACCCGGACCATCAATCTTGGCAGAGAAAGGCATGGTTGCGCCTTCTCCACGCAGAAAAACAGTCTCTAACACGGGCAAATCGGCAACAACCAGCGGGCGCCCGAGAAGAGGCAAGAGTTTCTCCGCCGCCTTTTCATCGCTGGACTTTCCTGTGCGAAGAACGGGCACGAGGGCGCCCAGCAGCGCGGCGTCCCCTTTTGAGAGCGCAGCAGCGCCGACAACCAAAGCCTCTGATGCGCCCACGGGCAAGCCAAAGCGCGCCAGGATGTCATCCCGCGAAACCTCGCCCGAAAACCGGTCGGCATGCTGGATGATGCTGCCCGCCAGTGCCTCCAGCCGGTGACCCCCGTGCACCCGGGCAATCGCTTCGACGGCCTCTGGCGCGTCGCCAGCGGCCATGGCCTCGATGATATCGAGTTGCAGGCGACGCGCGGCGCGGTCGTCCATCTCACTGAACTGGGGTGAGACGCCCGCTTCCAGTGGGAACCGGCGCAAGAGGCTGGCGCAGAACGAGTGGATCGTCTGGATCTTCAGGCCCCCGGGCGTCTCGATGGCGGTGGCGAACATCTGGCGGGCGCGGCCGAGATCCGTGGCATCGAGCGCCGTCTCTTCGCCCATGGCCGCCAGTTCATCCCGCAAGGCCGCGTCGGCTTTCATGGCCCAGCCACCCAGACGACTGAAGAGCCTGTTCTGCATCTCGCTGGCCGCCGCGCGGGTGTAGGTGAGGCACAGGATGCGTTCCGGGCGGACGCCCGAGAACAAAAGCCGCGCCACCCGGTCGGTCAGAACGCGCGTCTTGCCCGATCCGGCGTTCGCCGCGACCCAGGTGGAGCGGCCCGGCGCCGCGGCATCCACCTGCCGCTGGGTGGCGTCATCGCGGATCATCGGCCCACCTGTCGGGCAACGGGCGCCGCTGACATGGGCCATTCGCCAAAGCGGGCAAGGTGATCATAGGTACCAACGTCCCCCTCGCGGAAAAGGGCGGCGCGGGAGGCAAAACCGTGACCCTCCCTGAAATAGGCCTGAAGCAGTTTCGATATCTCGGCCCAGCCTTTGGCCAATTGCCCGGATTGCAGTGCAATAGGGTCGAATTTCGGTGTCGAGCCCAGCCCGATGTATCCCATACGCGCGACCATGGCAGGCGCGATCGCGGCACCCGTTTTGTCCTGAAATCCGCCGTCCTCGGCCATCAGCGCCATCAGGGCAAGCTGGCGGTCGTAGTGGTCCTGTTCCTTTTTGCTGGGCACGTGACCGGTCTTGTAGTCATACACAGACACCGTGCCATCGCCCGCCAGATCGAGCCTGTCGGCCTTGCCGCGGATCTCCAGCTGCGGGTCATCGAACAAAAGACGCCCCGAGGCTTCCAGATGGGCCGGACGCCCCTGCGCGCGAAGAGTGGTTTCCGTTTCCACGACCCAGCCGGCGATCCGCGACACATGGGCCGTCCAGAACATCCGCTCGGTCTGCCAGGGCACCTCCTGATCGAGAACCTCACGCGCGATCCGGTTCAGAACCTCGGCCCGCATGTCGGTGGGATCATCGCGGGTTGCGGCCACGAAGAGCTCCATGATCCTGTGCAGAACGGTACCTCGGTCGGCGGCGTCGGGCTCTGGCCGCAAGGGCGGCAGAGGATCAAGGCGCAGGACGCGGCGCGCATAGACCGCATAGGGGTCGCGTTTCAGGGTCTTGATCTCCGTGGCGCTCAGCCGGGATGGCAGTGCGTCTTGCGGAGGTACAGGAGCGGGACGGTCTGCCGGGTCGGCCTGTCGGTACCGCGTGGCGTAGACCCGTGCCATTTCCTGCCAGCGCTGACCCCGCGAACGCATGGCGCCCAGGGCACTTTCGCCCTGGTTTCCCAGACCGCCCAAGAGGTTTGTCAAGCGGTTCACCCACCGCGAGGTCACGGTTTCGGCGTCGCTGCTGCGCAGGGCGCGGCTGATCACCACCTCGGGCGCGCCGATGGCCTGCTGGAAGTCGTGGGCGGACAGCCCGATCTGGCGGTCGGGCATCAGGAGGCCCGCATCCCGGCGCATCTGGCGGCTGAGCCAGGGGTCCGGGTCGGGTTGTGGTGGCCATATCCCGTCGTTCAGCCCGGCGAGAATGACCAGATCGGCCCCCTGAACGCGCGCCTCCAGCGTTCCCCAGATCAGAACGCCCGGGTGTCGGGCCAGGGATTCGGTGACTTCTTTCCCGCTCAGAACGCCCGCGGCCAGCGCATGGTACTCGGTCGCCGACACTTGCATTTCGTCGCCCGCATAAAGCCTCAGGTCGTCCAGCGCCGCCAATACCGCCGCCCCGGCATCATCGCGCCAGAGCGGCAGGTCCACCTCAGGGTCTGCGCCCTGAGACAGGTGTTGGGCCAGCGTCAGATGCGCCTGCGCCATATTGGCAAGCGGCCCATGGGCGGCGGCTTCAAGGGCGCTGAGGATGCCCCAAAGCCAGTCCACCCAGATCTCGCGGCCATCTGACGGCGCCTTTGTATGCCATCTGATCAGGTCGCTCTGATGGGGATAGGGGTTTCCCTCAGTGCGGAGGAAGAGTTCCAGATCACGGGTGTGCCGCAGGTGATCACCCCGCCCGCTACCCGCATGGGCCAGCGGATGCTTGAGCAGGGCGATGATATCTTCCGAGGCCGGCCGGCGGCCCATCAAACCCGAGGCCTGACGCACCAGCCGCCCCGGCGCGGTTTGCGGCAGTGGTTCGCCGCCGCTGTCGTCGGGCCGGATGCCCCATGTGTCCAGAATGGCCGACAACCGGCGAACGAGCGTCCTGTCTGGTGTGATCAGCGCCGTTTTTTTCTCGTGCTCCGCCGCGTCGCGCAAGAGAAGCGCCAGCGCCAGCGCCTCGTCCCGTTCGCTTGCCGCTTCGATCAGCGTGATGTCTTCGGTGGCTGGGCCGAGCGGACCAAGCTTTGGGCCGTCGCGCAACCAGCCATCGGTGACGGGTGCGGGGCGCAGCGACAGGGAAATGAGCGCGTTGCGGTCGGGTGCCGGCGCAGGTGCGTCTGTCCAGGGCAGCACAGCGGCGGGCGTTTGGCTGAGGCTGTCGAGGAGGTGAAAGAACCTGTACTGCGGGTGGTCTTCGGCCGGGTTCGGCCCGCCGAGCGCCCGCCAGATGTCGGCCCCCATGGTGACATCGAACCCCGGCAGCACAATATGCCCTTGCTGCAAACCGGCCACCGCCTGCATCAGGCGAAAGGTGGTGCCGCGCGACCCGGTGGACCCGGCGATGACGAAAGGCGTTGTTGGCGGGGCCTTGGCCCAACGGGCTACCAATGCCTCGACTGCAAGTCTTTGGCACCCTTCCGCGTCCGGCGCATCTGCGAAATGGCGGGCGATATCGACAAATTTCAGGCTCCGTTGCCAGTGTCCCGAAGCGTCTGTCACGTCGAGGGCGCGCAGGCTGTCCGGCGACACTCCCTCGCCCGACATCTCCGAGATCAGTCGCGCCAGACTGTCGGACAGGTCATACAGCGCGCTGCGCGGGGCCATGTCGGGTTGCAGGTCAAGAAGCTCCGAGATCAGCCGTGCCAGATCGAGCCTGCGTTTCACCGCCGGGACGGCATCGGGCAGATCGCTGCCGATCAGTTCAGCGGAGATGTCCGTCACCAGCCCCAGATGCGGCAAGAGCCCAGGCGGGCCGTCAAGAAAGGCCTCGCGGACGCGCGTGAGCATGCGGGCAGAGTTCAAATAGACCCGGACGCGCGCCAGCTCCACGGGATCCGGCCAGCGCGCGCGCAGCCCGGCAACGAGTTCGGCGGGGAAATCCACACCCGGAGGAAGCCCATGGATCACGGTCTTTGATATCCCAAAAGCGCCTCGGCCTCGTCGACGCCCCTTGGTGAGCCGACGTCGACCCAGGATCCGTCCCAGACCGCGCCAAAAAGCCGGCCTTTGTCAAAAAGCTGGTCCCAGACGCGGTTGAGCGAGAAAACGCGGTTCGTGATCTTGTCCAGGGCCGAGGATTTCAGGAGTTGCGCGCCGGTGTAGACGAAAGGGCCGCCGCGGGTCAGGCGGCCGTCCTCACCGACCAAAAAATCGCCGGGCCGGTCGCCGCGGCCGCCGGCGCGTTCGGCCGGGACGACCAGAAGCAGCGCGTCCATTGTTGCGGGCGCCCAGGCATCGCGTAGAGCGACCAGCGGGTTTGACCCGCGCCAGACTGCGTCGCTGTTCATGGTATAGACCGACTGACCCGGACCGAGGAGCGGCATGGCCTGCCGAAGCCCGCCGCCAGTGTCGAGAATATCGGGCGCCTCCACAGACAAAGTTACAGGACGATCCGCGAGGTAGTCCGCCATCTGCCCGGCCCGGTAGTGGGCGTTGACCACGGTCCTGGAGATGCCGGCTTGCGCAACACGCTCCAGCGCGTGTTCGATCAACGGTTTGCCCGCAACTTCGATCAGGGGTTTTGGCCGGTCTGCAGTCAGCGCTCCCATGCGGGTGCCGAACCCTGCGGCAAAGACCATGATGGCGTCGGGTGCATCGGTCATGACGGTCTCAGGCGGTTGAGGTGGCCATCGGTCGGCCGTGGCAGGACAGTCTCAACAAAGCTGCGCAGCGCGCCCAGGGCCGGGTGAGACAGATTTGCCTCCACATGCCCCCAGACGCGCGGGATCAGGTCGAGGTATTTTGGCTTTCCGGCATCGATGGCCAGCCGCGCAAAGACGCCGAGGATGCGCAGGTTGCGCTGGGTGCCAAGGGTGGCGAGCGCGAGGTCGGTTTCTTCGCCACACCAGCCCTTGAGCTCGGCAAAATACGCGGCGGTCTCGGCGGCGATCCCCGGCGACAGATCCCGCCGCGCGTCCTGCAAGAGCGAGGCGAGATCATAGGCCGGGTGCCCCAGGAAAGCGTCCTGAAAATCGAGAAGTCCCAGCCGCCTCAGCCCATCCCGGCCGGGAAGGTCAATCAGGTTTTCGGCGTGGAAGTCGCGCAGGACGATGACCGCATCTCTTTGGGGCAATGCGGCCAGTGCGGTGTTCAGGTGACCGGCAAGCTCCGCCTCAAGATCGGGGTCTGCCTCGGGCGATCCGGTTCTGTAGTAGGACAGGGCCAAAGCGGGCATATGCGCGAAGGTTTCAGGCGGAATGGGCGCAAGGTTCGCCGGAGGCACTTGCCGGTGCAGATCGGCAAGAAACGCGGCGGCCAGACGGTAAAGCGGTGCTTCGGTCCCTGGAGCGCGCGCGATGACCCGTGGCAAGAGATCATCGCCGAGATCCTCGATCAGCATCAGCCCGACATCCCGGTCGGCGGCGAGGATCTCTGGCGCGCTGTAGCCGAAACTATGCAGAGCGCGTGCAAGAGTCACAAAGCTGTCCATCGTCGCAGAAGGCTGGGAAGAGCAATCCATGATAACGGATGATTTGTCGGCAATAATGGCCCGAAAATAGCGCCGGCTTGAGGCGTCGCCGGCGAGCGGGGTGACCGAGGCCCCGGCCCATCCGGCGCTGGCCAGAAGCGCACCCATGTCTGTCGCGGTGTCAGGCATCTGCAAGTTGTGCGGCCAGATCCGTCACCATCGCCCATCTGGCGGCTTGCCCCCTGAGGGTCAGGTGGCGGGCGCCCGGGGTGTCGGCATGGGCAAATTCAAGCCAGAGCGCACCATCCGGCGCAAGGCTGCCCAGGCGGTCGGGCCATTCCACAAGGGTCAGCGCCGTCTCGAATGCCTCTGTCAGACCAAGTTCCGCCGCTTCTTGAGGATCGCCCAGGCGGTAGAGGTCTGCGTGCCAGATTTCCAGCGGTCCGGCATCGTAGGTCTGGACAAGCGTATAGGTGGGCGACGGCACGTCCTCGACCGGCCCGGCGGCGGCCATTCGGGTCTGGATCAGCGCGCGGGCGAACGCACTTTTACCCGCCCCGATGTCTCCTTGCAGCAGCAGGCAGTCGCCGCGCCCGAGCACCGGCGCGAGCCGCGCGGCTAGGATGCATGTGGTCTCGACATTTGGCAGAAGAAGGCGGGCCAGCTCCGTCATGGGCGAAACCTAGACGGCGGGCCCTGCAGGCCGCAAGGCCGAAAGCGGATGGTCAGCTTTGCTTTTCGAAATGCAGGCGCCTTTGCTGGTCCGAGCGCGCGGGCTGGCGGCGGAACCCACAAAGAACAGAGCCTCCGGCGAGCGGCACGATGCGGCAGGATAGATCCACGCCGGACTTCAGCCGCGCCTGCGCTGTCCAGTCGGTGCGGTCATCGATGGAATCTACGAAGTCCCGGATTTCGCCCCAGACCGGCGACGGCTCGCCTAACTCCAGCCAGGCCTCCATCGCATCGGTCACTCGCACATCGCCGAGGGTCGTGGTGGGATCCATGCCCCAAAGATCGGCATAGGCCGTGTTCGACAGGGTCAGGATTCCGCTTTGCGAGAACACGGCAATCGCCTCGGACTGGGCATCCATGACCGCCTGTCCCAGTTCAAGCTCGGCCCTGAACCGCCGGGTGAGTGCGATTTCCGAGGTGATATCTTCGAACAGAAAGGCGACCGCGCCGTCCGGGTGCGGTCTGCCGGTGACGCGGTAGGTCTGTCCCTCTGGCAGCGACCAGGTTTCCTGGAACGTGCCGTTCACGGCCTCAGCCTCCAGCGCCGAGACCTCTTGCCGCCAGGTGGCGTAATTCTTCGGTTCGGGCATCACGCGCTTTTCCCGAAGCGCGTCGAGGAACTCCACGAGCCGTGGCTGCGCGCTGAGAAAGGTCACCGGCAGACCGGAAAGATCGGTCATCGCCGGGTTGAAGAGCACCAGTTTGCGCGTCTTGCTGAAAATCGCGAGGCCGATGGGCAGATGGGCAAAGGTCTTGGCGAGTGTTTGGATGAATTCGCGCAAGGCGCCTTCCGCCTTCACGGCATCATCTGCAGGCAGGGCAAAGTGCAGGATACCGTCGCCCAGGGGAAAGGACAGTGTGTCGAACCAGAGGACATCATCGGTTCCGGGCTTCTTGACGGACACGCGGCGGACGGCGGAATGCGCCGCGCCGGCCTCTGACGGGACCTCGGTAAGTCCGAAGAGCGAGGGTGCGTCCCAGCTTTCGCCCGTCTCTGCGACATCGTCGTGGAGCTGAGCGTAGCTGGGATTGCACCAGACGGTCCGGCCATCGCCGGTGGATTTCCAGATCAGGAAGGGGGCATGTTTGGCGAGGGTCTTATGGAAGGCGACCTGATCTTCCAACGCGGCAATACTGTGGCTGTTCATCGGGATGATTGCGCCCCGGTCTGCCTCGTCGATCACCGCGACACGCAGGAATCCGTTGCGCCAGTCGGCGCGCAACTGCGGGATGTCCGAAGTCTCGCCAAGAGGGATGGAGACGTTCTGCCCTCGCCGAAGCGACCTGAGGCTTGAGGCGGCCGAGGGCGACCGGTGGGCCAGATGGTCGAGAAGCTGTTCCCAGGGCGTGCCCGCACCGGGCAAAGAGCGCAAGAGCGCCTCGCCGCGGTCGCTGGCATCCACCAGAATATCGCCGTCGAACACGAAAGACGCAGGTTCGGGGCCCAGAATGTCGAAGTGCCGCAAGACAGGCCCATAGTGCCGCTGGCAGACGAACGAGGCCGTGATCAGCGCCGCTGTCGCGACGCAGAAGGCCGCGAGAGTGAGACCGATCAGGTCAGGTATGTCCAGCGCCAGCATCACCGATATCCGGTAAGAGCCCAGGGTGGGCGTCGCTGGTACACTAGGTAAAGATTGGTTAATTCAAGGTTAACGCAGCCTTCAGGTGGCGAGTGGCTGGTTCTCTCCAAGGGGTGCGGCCTGCGACCTGGGCTCGGCGCCCAGGCGTTCGCGCGGCCAGGCGACCTCGACAATCGCACCTTTGCGCTCGGGGTGCTCGCTTGGCTCCAGGAACGGATCGGCGCCATTTGCAAAGGTCAGTTCTGCGCCCGTGCGCTCCAAAAGCGTCTTGGCGATGAAAAGCCCCAGACCCATCCCTTCATACCCCGGCCGCATGGACGCAGCCCCGTCCGTCCGGCGCCGGCGCACGAATGGATCTCCGATGCGGCCAAGAATGTGGCTCGGATAGCCCGCGCCATCGTCCGAAATGCGCACAACGATCTGGTTATCGGTCCATTCGCTTTCGATCCAGACATCGTCATCGGCAAAATCCACCGCGTTCTGGATGAGGTTTCTAAGCCCGTGGATTACCTCTGGCTGCCGCCGCACCATAGGGTGCCGGGCCTCGCCGCCTTCGCCGGGACCGGCGTCGAAGTGCAAGGCTTTGCCGCGGCTCATATGCGGCAGGGCGGCTTCTTCCACCACGGTCGAAATGGGCGCGGTGCGCATGTGTACGTCGTCTTTTCCTGCGCGCCCCATGGACCGCAAGATATCCCGACACCGGTCGGCCTGATCACGGATCAGCCTTGCATCGTCACGCAAATCATCGCCGTCGAGGTCCTCCAGCAGCTCTGAACTGACCAGTTTGATCGTGGCCAGCGGTGTGCCAAGTTCATGGGCGGCTGCGGCCACCACGCCGCCGAGGTCGGTCAACTTCTGTTCCCGCGCCAGGGCCATCTGCGTGGCCAGGAGCGCGTCGGACATGGCGTTCATTTCCTCGGACACCCGCCGCGTGTAGACCGCCTGGAAGGCGACGCCGATCACGATCGCCAGCCAGAAGCCAAAAACAAAGGTCAGCGGCGTCTCCAGAACCTGCCCGTCCGACGTGCGCATGGGCAGATGCGCCACGGCGACAAAGGTGATTGACGCAATTGTGACCCCACCGAGGATCAGGATCGATCGCAGGTGCAGGGCCGTCGCCGCGATGGTCACAGGCGCGAGGATCAGGATGGCGAACGGGTTGTGCAGACCGCCGGTCAGAAAAAGAAGAACGCTCAGCTGCGCCACGTCAAAGAGCAGCATCAAAAGCGCCTCGCTTTCCGTTAGGCGCTTGTTTTCGGGGTAGAAAAAGATCGCGAGCAGGTTTGCAAGGATCGCCGTTCCGATCACCAGATAGCAGAGCCCCACCGGAAACTGCAGATGGAACGCGCGGCTGGCCACGCCGACGGCAATCAGCTGGCCGATGACCGCGATCCAGCGCAGGACTGTCAGCGTCCGAAGGCGCACCCATTCCGATCGCCCGGTGCGCGGAAGCATCTCTTGCGTGGCGGGTGTCACACCCAGCCTCCTGTCGCTTGCAAACTTGTGACCAAGTGTTAAGTGCCGTTGGAGGGGCGTCAATGGAAACCGGAGTGAACTATGATCCGTCTATTTGCTGCCACTGCTGTTGCCGCCGTCGTTGCCGGAGTTGGCGTTCAGTATTTCCTCTCCCGCGGCGCAAGTGATGATGCCTTTGCCCAGTGCCGGGAAGGCGAGGTTGCCGGGGAAATCGGCGGGCCGTTCACCCTCGTAAATTCCGAAGGCCAGACCGTCACGGATCAGGATGTGATCACCAAGCCCACGCTGGTGTACTTCGGTTATACATTCTGCCCCGATGTCTGCCCGCTGGACGCGGCACGAAACGCCCTTGCCGTCGACATCCTTGAAGAAGAAGGCCATGAGGTGACGCCGGTCTTTATCTCGGTGGATCCCAACCGTGATACCCCTGAAATCGTTGGTGATTTCGCCGCTAACCTGCACGAGCGGATGATCGGGCTGACCGGGTCCGAAGAACAGGTGAAAGCCGCAAGCGAGGCCTACCGCACCTATTACAAGCTGCACGACACCTCTGACGAATTCTACCTCGTTGACCATTCCACTTTCACATATCTTGTCATGCCGGAGACCGGTTTTGTGGAGTTTTTCCGCCGCGATGCCACGGCCGAGGATATGGCCGAGCGCACCGCCTGCTTCGTAGATGCCGCGCCGAGCGTTTGACCGCCCGGGGTCATCGACCTAAGATTCATCATACAGGCCAAGGCTGTATAGGAATCCGCAATGTCCGTACGCGAGCTGACGGCGATCGGTGATGACAAGACTTTGCTGATCGTCGATGACGATGAACCGTTTCTGCGGCGCCTTGCACGCGCCATGGAGAAACGCGGCTTCGACGGCGAAACCGCCGAGACGGGTGTGGGTGGCAAGGCCATCGCGACCGCGCGCCCGCCGGCCTATGCAGTCGTTGATCTGCGGCTTGCCGACGGCAACGGTCTCGATGTGGTCGAGATCCTCCGCGACAAGCGGCCGGATTCCCGGGTGGTCGTGCTGACCGGCTACGGCGCCATCGCCACCGCGGTTGCCGCGGTCAAGATCGGCGCGACGGACTACCTGTCGAAGCCCGCCGATGCCAACGATGTCACCGCAGCGCTGCTGGCCCTGCCCGATGAACTGCCCCCGCCCCCGGAAAACCCCATGTCGGCGGACCGGGTACGCTGGGAGCATATCCAGCGGGTCTATGAGCTGTGTGATCGCAACGTGTCTGAGACGGCACGGCGGCTGAACATGCACCGTCGCACGCTGCAGCGGATACTGGCCAAACGCAGCCCGCGCTGATGGTCCGCCTTTGGGTGGGCCTGGCCTTTGTGGGTCTGGCTGCCTGTGCGCACGAGCCGCGCACCGACCTTGCCAAATCGTCTCTAATCCTGGCCGATTCCGGTCTGAACGTGGCCGGGACCGGTCTGGAGATCGGTTTTGGCCGCGCGCAAGCCGGCGCAGTGGCGTCGGTGTCGCGGTTTCTCGGACTGCCGAGTACCCGCCTTGCCGGGGCGGGTTGCACGGCGGTGCGCTGGAATGCTGGCTTTGAGATGGTGTTTCTGGAGGGTGACTTCTCCGGTTGGCGGTCATCCGATCCGGATCTGTTCGTAGCAGACGCACCCGCTATCCGGAAAACGACCGACACCGCAGGTGTGATCACAAGCCAGTCGGCGGGGGCGGCTTGCGCCGTCTAACCGTCACTCACAGGCCGACAAAAGCGCCGCGTGCCGGTCCAGGTAGGCCCGGCGGACCTCGGCGGGTTGCCTGAGTTCAACGCCCAGTCCGGCAATAAGCGCCGCATCGGGGCGGCCAAAGAACTTTGTTGCCTCTTTGTCGGAAAAGCCCGCGATCTGCGTTGCTTCGAGCCAGGCCGAGACTTTGTCAGCCTTTTTGATCCTCTTCTTCACCTTCACCGGAATCTGCGCTGGCAGGCCGAACCGCAGGTGAATGGCCGCCGTCAGCCGGTCGTCCAGCGTACCGTAGCCGCTGCCGATGGCGGCTTTCACCGGTGAGATCATGTCGCCGATGACGTATTCCGGTGCATCGTGCAATAGCGCGGCCAACCGCCATTTCGGGTCGGTTTCCGGGTCGAGACGCGAAAAGATCGCCTCCACCAGCAGGGAATGCTCGGCCACGGAATAGGGATAATCGCCCAGTGTCTGCCCGTTCCAGCGCGCCACAAAGGCCAGACCATGGGCAATATCTTCGACCTCCACGTCCATGGGCGTGGGATCGAGAAGGTCCAGACGGCGACCCGACAGCATGCGTTGCCAGGCGCGGGGGGCAGAAGCAGCATTCAATGTTTCAGTCCGTTGCAGAAACCGCGCACAATTGCCCAAAAAATAGCCAACTGAAGCAGTATTATGTCACGTGCCTTCACGAACGAGCGTTCAGTAAAGGACAGTTAGGGTGTTGTGACTACGTTTAAGAGCACGAAGCAAGACGAATTGGGAGGTTCGACAGGCACTGAAAGTGGGCGGCTTCGCCCGCGGAAAGGATGGAACCATGAAACGTTTCTTGAGTGCTTTGGCCGTATTGGCCGCGACTGCCCCCGCCGCACTGGCACAAACCTATTGCGCAGACAGAACGGACGTCACCGAACGGCTCACCGCTAAATGGGGTGAGGTGTTCTCGGGTGGCGGACTTCAGAATGCCACGGCGGTTATTGAAGTCTGGACCAATGATGCCGAAGGCACGTGGACCATTCTTCGCACCCAGGCTGACGGCACGACCTGCGTTATGGCCTCGGGCACAAACTGGCGAGACGGCCTGCCCAAAGAACAACTGATGGGCATTCCGGGCTGATCGCCCCAGACGACCGGCAGCGCCGCCGCCAAGTTGACTAAATTGGCGACGACGCCGCCCGTTGCCCCGGCACAGCGCCGGTGCTACATGGCCGCCTGACATGCCCGCAGGACAGGAGCACCCGGTGGCCAAGGATTTTATCGTCAAAGACATCTCTCTTGCCGCATTCGGCCGCAAGGAACTGGACATCGCCGAAACGGAGATGCCGGGGCTGATGGCGCTTCGCGAGGAATACGGCGCGTCTAAACCGCTGAGCGGTGCCCGGATCGCGGGGTCGCTGCATATGACCGTGCAGACGGCGGTTCTGATCGAAACGCTGGTCGCGCTCGGTGCCGATGTTCGCTGGGCGTCGTGCAACATCTTTTCCACGCAAGACCATGCCGCCGCCGCCATCGCGGAAACCGGCACGCCGGTTTTTGCGATCAAAGGGGAGACGCTGGAAGAATACTGGGACTATGCGGACCGCATTTTCCACTTCCCCGAAGGCACCGCCAATATGATCCTGGACGATGGCGGGGATGCAACGCTCTACATCCTGCTCGGCGCCCGTGTGGAGAATGGCGAGGAAGACCTGATCGCCGTGCCACAGTCCGAAGAAGAGGTTGCGCTTTTTGCGCAAATCCGCAAGCGCATGGCCGAAAGCCCCGGCTGGTTCACCAAGCAGCGCGATGCGATCAAGGGTGTCTCGGAAGAGACGACCACCGGTGTTCACCGCCTGTATGAACTGAAGAAAAAAGACCTCCTGCCCTTCCCGGCCATCAACGTCAACGACAGCGTCACGAAGTCGAAGTTCGACAACAAATACGGCTGCAAGGAAAGCCTGGTCGACGGCATTCGCCGTGCCACGGACACGATGATGGCAGGCAAGGTCGCTGTGGTCTGCGGGTACGGCGATGTGGGCAAAGGCTCTGCCGCATCGCTTTCCGGTGCCGGTGCGCGCGTGATCGTCACCGAAATCGACCCGATCTGCGCGCTTCAGGCCGCCATGGACGGATTTCAGGTTACGACGTTGGAGGATGTGATCGCGACCGCCGACATCTTTGTCACCACCACCGGCAACCGCGATGTCATCCGCATCGAGCATATGCGCGAGATGAAGGATATGGCGATCGTCGGGAACATCGGTCACTTCGATAATGAAATTCAGGTCGCGGCGCTGAAGAACCACAAATGGACCAACATCAAGGAACAGGTGGATATGATCGAGATGCCTTCGGGCAACCGCATCATCCTGCTGTCCGAGGGGCGTCTTTTGAACCTTGGTAACGCAACCGGGCACCCGTCCTTTGTGATGTCTGCAAGCTTCACAAATCAGGTGCTGGCACAAATCGAGCTTTGGTCGAAAGGCGATGAGTACGAAAACGACGTCTACATTTTGCCCAAGCACCTCGACGAGAAAGTTGCGCGTCTGCACCTGGGCCGGATCGGGGCAAGGTTGACCGAGCTTGGGAAGGATCAGGCGGACTATATCGGCGTTGCTGTGGACGGGCCCTTCAAGCCGGAGCACTACCGCTACTAGGCGGGAACGGCGCCCGGTTGCGAGCCGTGCAGCAAAAGACTTTTTCCAAGGGCGCAGGCGGGTTAGCCTGCGCCCTACTTATGTCTGGCCAAGGAGGAACGAATGGGCAAGAGGGAAGAACTGATCGCGCAATACGCAGACGATCTGAAGAACAAATGCGGCGTGGATCCGGACATGGATCTTCTGACCAAGGTGACCATCGGCTGCGGTCCGGCGATTTACGACGCCGATGCTTCCACCGTAGCGTCCTCGCAGCCGGGCGAGCTGGAAACGGTAAAGAACAATTTTCTGATCAAGAAACTGGGTCTCAGCGACGGGCCGGAGCTGATGGATGCCATTGAGTCGGTTATCGAGACCTACGGCAAGTCCGAGCGCAACAAATACCGCGCCGTCTTCTACTACCTGCTGACCAAGCACTTCGGGAAAGAAAGCGTCTACGCCTGACGGCGACCGAACGATTTAGCTAAAACTCTCAGGTTTTTGCATTTGAAAGTGAATGCCCGATCGGGCATGGTCCTTGCAACGGGACCAGGACGGTCCGGACATTCGATTGCGTCAGTGCCGATGAGGGGCACTTGGGGTGAGAGAGGGTTCCGGGTCGCCGGGACCCTCTTTTTTGGTTCAGGGAACGCAAAAAGCCACCAGCCCGAGTACGGCGCTGATCGCCAAAGGTCTGCTGACACGGTTTAGAAGGCGTGGTGGGCCACTGGATGTTGCTTGCACAAGGCAGTGGTACTCTGCTCGCCACGGACCCTTCTAGCGCCGTACGGGTTTCTTTTGATCCAGGGCGGAATGGACGGCGCAAGAACCCGATGTCCGGTCGAAAAGATCAAACCTAGACAAGGGTTTAGAGAAAATACGTTAGTATGAAGATTTATTCTTTGTATGAACAAAGCCGCATGGGCGCCAGGCAAGCCAGGCGCCCATGCGATCTGTTTAGGCGAGAAGCAGTTCGTAGCTTCCGGCGGTTCCGGCGAGCAAGTCTACCTCTTCGATAGCATGGCCCCGCTCTTTGTCCTGACTGCGCTCTTCCGCGATCTTCAGGTCCACGCCACCATCTTCAAGGTTCCGATACCGCAGGTTGGCCGTGTCGCTGCCGTTGGTGGTTTGCATAGACGCCAGGAGAACCGTTTCTCCTTCAACCTCGTCAAAGTCCACCGACTTGAAGCGGTGGTTCACTCCGCCATCCACGGACACCAGATCAAATATCTCGCCAATATCATCGCTGACAGCGATCCAATCGACGGTTTCCACCGCACGGGTCGCGTCCGGGGCGCCTTCCTCCTCCTGCAGCTTAAGGGTGAAGGACTCATTGGCGATGTCCGAATGCCGCGTCGCGACGGCAGAGCTTTCGTTGGCTGACGTCACCTGCGAGAAGACCGAAGGCGCATCTTCGAAGCCATCAAGATCTACGACGATGGAGGCGTCGAGGTCAGTGCTCGATTGGGTACTGCCGGCGGCTATGGTCGTCCCCGAGGCCAGCTCGTGGGTGCCCTCGGAGATTGCCATCCAGCTGACCCCCTCGGTCTTGTGCCAACCGTCGTGGTAGCTCCACTCGTTGATCTGGAACTCGAACCCAGTATCGGTCACGTTCCGGACGTGCACGGTAGAGTCGTGACGACCATTCCGTTCCAGCGGGCCCATGATCACCACCGCATCGCTGATCTCTTCTTCGAAGGTAATCGTGTGCCAGGTGTCGCGGTCGGGTTGCATGACTTCGGTGTAGCCGAGCTGCATTCGAACGGTATCGGCGCCGCTTTCCGGATCCGTTTCGGGCGCTGGATCAGAGTCGGACACCTCTTCGGGCTCAGACACCTCTTCAGGCTCAGACACTGGATCAGGTTCTTCTTCGCCGGAGTCTTCCTCTGGTTCTGGGTCTTCTGCAACCACCTCTTCCGGTGCCTCGACAACGTCGTCTGCAGGCTCGGTTGGCTCTGGGGCCTCTACGGGGTCCTCCTCGACCGGAGTGTCTACCGGTGCCGGTTCTTCGGGTTCTTCTACAGGGGTACTGGCTGCACCATAGAGAGTTTCCAGGGCTTCGACATTACCACCGGCATTTGCGAGGAACACGGCTTCAACGCCGTCAATTGGCCGATCGAGCAACACAACATTGTCGATCTCCCCCTCGAATTCCCATTCGAGATTGTCGGATTCACCGTTGCGTTTCCGGGTCGAAGCACCAAGCACCAGGTCCTCCAGGTTGCCCAGCATTCCTTGAGGAAACCCGGAATCCGCGTCCACAAGCTCGCCGTTCAGATAGAGCCCGACCTCGTCGCCCGAGAAGGTGAAGGCCAAATGGTATTCTTCACCGGCCTCAATCTCTATGTCGCGATCGTAGAGGTGGGTTTCGCCGTCCGTGCCTTGGTAGCGCACCTTCATGATGCCGCGATCGTCGATGAACGCGGTCAGGTGGCCGCCGTCCTTGTAGCCGCTGTGATCCTTTGAAAACAGCGCCTGGGTGCCTTCACCCGGCGTGTACGCCGTAAAGCTGAACGCCCAGGTGCCCTCGGCGACGGCCTGCTCTCCTGTATGAGGAACCTCGATCGGTGCGTCCCCGTTGCCGAACTGTCCGCCATCGTGTGCAAATAGCACGCTCGGGGCAGAGCCATTGCCCGAGACGGCACGGTCAAGCTTGACCTCGCCGTTCAGCAGCCAGGGGTTCGACGAAAACGCTTCTGGATTGTCAGCAATGGGATTGCCTTCGATGTCGCGCGTGTCGTAGCCGAGGTGTATTTCACCGTTGATTTCGATGTACTTTGTGTCGCCGGTCGGTGCGACGGCTTCCTGAAGTTCATCGATGGTGTCGACAATGCCGTAGTGTGCACCCGCGTCCGTGATGATGTCATCTTCGTCGACCCTGTCACCGTGGACGACAATGTAGCCAAGTTCATCTTCGTCATGCGCGCCGCCGCCGGCACCCTGCTGGGAATAGGCACGGATGATGGACACGGCATCATCAACAACACCGTCACCATCTGTGTCGATGGTTCCGTATGTGACCTCGACCTCAGTGGTATGTCCGATCACCGAGATTGTATCTTCGTCGGCGTTGTAGTCCGCAATGATATCGATACCCAGGTGATCCACCCAGTGATCATGGGTGTACGTATTTTCCCCGGCTACTCCGTGATAGTGGATCATCCGGTTTTCCATTGCGTGTTCGACCAGGATGTCTTTCTTGGCGTTGATCAGCGTCTCGAACTTAAAGTGATCCGCGCCCTCACCACCGACCAGAACGTCATCGCCAACCAAAGGCTGATCGACCCAGTCAATAAGCTTCAGATAGGTTGGGTCGATTGTGCCAGGTTCGTTCGGCCGCGAGGGATCATCGAGC
>JBCDED010000033.1:0-38700 GCA_039179985.1 Pseudomonadota bacterium | reverse complement strand
TCTCGAACGGCGGCACCCAAAGCTCGTTGTTACCAAGCACGATGGCTGTCGGTTGACCCTTGCGCCACATGCCCACATCGAGCTGGTTCGAGGATTGCGCCGACCGGTATTCGTCCGGCGTCACCTCTTTCACGGTGGTCTGGACGCCCACATCGGCCCAGTTCTGCGCAACCAGTTCCACGACACCTCCGCCGATGCCCTGGGTCGCGAACTGCATGTTCAGCACAATCGCGTCACCGTTGGGCAGCTCGCGGAAGCCGTCGCCATTGGTGTCGACCATGCCGATTTCGTCGAGAAGCGACTTGGCCAGGTCCGGATCGAACTCGGCAAAGTGCTGCAGCAAGCTTTCGTCGACGAAGCTCGGCGTCGGCGAAAAGCCGATGTACTGCTTCGGTTCACCCTGACCGAAGAAAACGGTCTCGTTGATGGCGGCCCGGTCGATGGCCGCCGACATGGCCTGGCGGAACTTCAGATCGCTGAAGACGGCGCGCTTGCCTTCGTCTTCCGAGGTCACGTTGAAGCTGAAGACCGGCATGGCGATCGTCGGCTTCAGCTGGATCGTAAAGTCGCCTTTTTCCTGATTTTCCAGGAGAATCGGCGCGGCTTCCAGCGTCAGCGACTGGGCCTTGTAGTCGGCTTCGGCGTTCACGAGCTTGAGGATTCGCACCTCGTTGTCGTTGGCATAAAGTTCGTCCTGGCGGCTGATGTAGGGCAACTGCTGGCCGGTGGTGTCGACCATGTGGAAATAGGGGTTCGCCACCAGCTTGCGGCCTTCGGTCGTGTCGCTGATGTAGATGTGGCTTTCCAGCGTCGGTTGCGTCCCGGCGGGCAGCGCATCGACCTTGTCGGGGTTCGACAGCATCGGTGTGGGCGTATCCGTCCAGTCCGAGTTGCCGTAGTAGGCCGACACCGCGGCAATGCCGTTCTCGAACCCGAGCGCCTGCGCGTTGGCATCTGCGTCGGCATTCAGGTCCGGGTGGAACTGCTCGAAGAAATGCTTGGGCTGGAAGGCCTGGGCGTAGGATGTGGCGAAGTGGGCTAGAAGGCCAGGCTTTGGCGACGGCAGGTTGAAGACAACCGTGGTCGCGTCGGGCGTATCGACCGTCATGCGCTCGCCAGCGACAAGCACGTAGTCCTTGGGCTTTTCGATGATCTTCGAATCAAGCGCCAGGTTATCGTACCAGAACTTCACATCCGCCGAAGTGAAGGGCGCGCCATCCGACCACTTGTGGCCGTCCCGCAGATGGAAGGTCAGCTGCGTGAAGTCGTCGTTCCATTCCCAGCTTTTGGCAATGTTCGGGACAATCGTTTGCAAATCATCGGAATAGCGGACGAGGTTCACGTGTCGCGTGGACAGAAAGTCGGACGTGCCAGCCTCGGTCGCGTTCGACAGCGCGTTCATGGTGCCGCCGTATGTGCCGGTGCCGGCGTAAGGAACGATGACCAGTGGTTCGGTCGGGATACGCTCGGCCAGGGACGGCAGCGCAGGGTTGCCCTGGATTTCGGCGTTCAGAGCCTCGGCCTCGGGGTTGCCCGAAAATTCCATGGTGCAGCCAGCGGCAGCTTCGAATTCGCTCAGCTCGTACTGCTGGGGAAACTCGCCCGGTGCGACGCCCTGCATGTCAGCCATGGAGATGGCCGGGCAGTTCGCAAATGCGGCTGCGCCAAGGGCGCACCAGGCCGCTCCTGATAGAAGCAGCGTCCTCTTACCTTTAGTCATTACGACCTCCGTGTTGGTATTATGCGGCTTCCCGTTTGCCCGGGAATTATGACAGTTTTTCAACAGTCGATTGGTTTTCGTCTCAGCCCCAACGGCAAGACTGTGCGCCCAGCGAAAGGGCGCTGTCAAGAAGTCCCTGCAAGGGGTTGCAACTTCAAATAGAAGTGCACTGATAACGGGCTTTCGAGAGCCATTCCGGCGAAATATCGACCCCCCATCCGGGACGGTCCGTCACCCATGCGTGGCCGTCCTCGATCGCGTAGGGCGACTCGACGAAAAGTCCTTCCTGCCAAGGATAGTAGTCGGGACCCTCGATGGAGAATTCCAGGTATTTTCCGGCGTTTGGAAGGGCGCGCAGAAGGTGCATGGTGAAGAGCGTTACCATGGACAGGTTCGCGCAATGGGGCGTTACCGGCAGACCGGCATCCGCGGCCATACGGCAAACGCGCAGCGTCCGGGAGATCCCGCCAAGATAGAGGATATCGGGCTGGACGATATCGACGGCGCGCATATCGATCATCCGCCGCCAGATCGTCAGATCGCAGTCCTGCTCGCCCCCGCTAACATCAATGTCGAGCGCCTCGGTGACTTCCCTGGTTTGCTCAAGCTCCCAGTAAGGACAGGGTTCTTCGTAGTGGTCGTAACCTTCTGCTTCCAGAATTCGGCCCACCTCGATGGCGCGGGTGGGCGCATAGCAGCTGTTTGCGTCAATCAGCAGATCCGCATCCGGCAGGGCGCGGCGCATTGTCGGGATGATCTCTTCGGTGCGCCCGGGCCATTCGTCCCTGCCCCGGCCCACCTCGGCCCCCGCGCGCACCTTAAAGGCGGTAAAGCCCTTTTCGCCAGCCAGCGCCCTGAGGCGCGTGGCCTCATCCGGCGGCGTGATATCGCGCTTCATGGACGAGGCATAGGCCCGGACAGGCCCCGGCGCGCCGCCGATAAGCGCGGTAACGGGAACTCCACGTAGTTTCGCGCGGGCATCCCAAAGCGCAGTGTCGAAACCGCCAAGCGCCCGGCGGAGGTAAGAGCCCGGAAACTTGTGCTCGCGCTCGGTGACGAGATCGAGCAGGTCATCGAGGTCCGTCGTATCCACGCCCAGCACGTAGGGCGCCACCTGCCGGTGCAGGACCTTTGAGGTGATGTCGGAATGATAGGTGGACACCTGCCCCCAGCCCTGCGCACCGCCTTCTGCCGTGACGCGCACAAACCCCACGTCTTCGGTCGCAAAAGTCTCGATCTGGGTCAGGATCATGGGCGAGCGTCCTCCAGGATAAGATCGGCGGCGCGTTCGGCGGCCATGATCGTCGGTGCGTTGAGATTGCCGGACGTAATATTCGGAAAGATCGAGGCATCAACGACGCGCAGGCCGCCCACACCGTGCACGCTGAGTCGGGGCGTTATTGCGGATGTCCGGCGGTCCTGGCCCATGCGGCAGGTGCCACAGGGATGAAAGACCGTCCAGGCGGTGTCGCGCACATGGGTGCCCAAAGCCTGGTCACATTGCGCCTCGGTGCCCGGCGAAATCTCGGAATCGATCACTTCGCCAAAGGCTTCAGTCCCGGCGATGCGGCGCAGAAGGCGGATACCGTCCAGCATGTCGCGCCGGTCCTTGTCTGTCGACAGGTAGTTCGGGCGGATTTTTGGAGGCGCGCCGGGGTTGGGCGAGGCCAGGCTGACCTCTCCCTCGCTCGTCGGGCGGCACGGGGAGACACCCAGAAGGAACCCCGGAAAGGGATCCGGCGACATCATCGGGCGCTTTCCAGGAGCGGCGCGGGTGTAGCTGACGGGCGAAAAGTAAAGCTGCTGGTCAGGCGGCCCTGCCCCGTCCTGCAAGCGGACGAACCCGCCGCCCTGATTGACGCTGAGGGACAGCGGCCCTTTCCGTGTCATGGCGTATTGAAGCATGGCCCGGGCCCGCCCGACCCACGGCCGGAGGTCCTGGTTCAGTGTCGGCACGCGGCTTCGGAAATGCAGATCGACGCCCAGATGGTCCTGCATATGCTGCCCGACCGCGGGCGCCTCCACGCTGACCGCGACACCTGCGGACTGCAGCTTGTCCCCGGGCCCAATGCCGGAGAGCTGCAAGATCTGCGGTGTGTTCACAGCGCCCGCGCTGAGCACAATCTCGCGGGTGGCGCGGGCGCTGTGGCGCGTCTGGCCCAGCCTGTAGCGCAAGCCGACCGCGCGACCCTCTTCGAGATCGATGCCTTCCACATGGGCGCCGGTGACCACCCGCACGTTTCCGCGCCGCATCGCCGGACGCAGGTAACACCGCGCCGTGGAGGCCCTGAGCCCGCTCTTGGTAGTGAGCTGGTAGATCATGGCGCCATCCATGATGCCGCCGTTGTAGTCCTCGGTCACGCCGATCCCCGCCTCGTGACCGGCCTTGAGCCAGGTGTCGCAAAGCGGATGGACCCGGCCAGAGATATCCTCGACGCTCAAAGGCCCGTGGCGGCCCCGCCCCTGATCTGAAGGTCCCGACCAGCATTCCAGCTTACGGTAGTAGGGCTCGACCTCTGACCAGCCCCATCCGGTCGCACCGGCGGCTTGCCAGTCGTCGAAGTCCTGCGCGTGGCCCCGCACATAGACCATGGCATTGATGGAAGATGACCCCCCCAAGACCTTACCGCGCGGCCAGTAGCTTGTCCGCCCGCCGAGTCCCGCTTCGGGTTCGGTAGTGTACTTCCAGTTGCGGCGCGCGTCGTAAAAGGACAGCCCGTAGCCAATCGGCACCTGCACCGAGGGCACCAGATCGCTCCCCCCGGCCTCAAGCATCAGAATCCGCAGCCGCGGGTCGGCGCCAAGGCGGTAGGCCAGAACAGACCCTGCAGAGCCCGCCCCGACGATGATGTAGTCAAAATCACCCTGCACGCGCGTACTGCCGCCAAGACCCATATCGCGCTGAACTTATCCACAGAATACGCAATGTAAATACGTCTCGAACGACCTGCCGTAGCGTCTTTGCCCGGGCGGGCCCCGCGTGGCCAACACACAGCCCTGAATGCGCCAGAAGCGAAGCGGTTGCTTTCAGGCCGCCGCGTTCGGCCCGCCTCAGACCGGGTGACGCAAAAGCGCCGCCACCGGCTCGACCTCCGGCAGATCTTCCTGCCGCACGCTCAGGACGCGGCCACCGGTCAGGAGTGTGCGGCACGCCAGCTCTGACAAGATGTCATAGGTCTCCGCCCCCTCTGCGGCATAGCTCACCCTGCCGTCTTCGGGGTCGATGCGTCCAGATAGCGTCTTTTCCATATTGACCATCAGTGTGTCGACGCCCCCGAAGGTGCTGCTCCGGGCGATGTCGGTCACTTTGCTGGTGGCGCGGCGGATGCCAGCGCGCACCGCGTAGGTGTCGCAAAGGGCCCGCACCTCATCGCGGTAGTGACCGTCAATCAGGCCCCGCGCGGCGGCGGCGATGTCGGTGTCCGAACTGGTCTCTGACACGCCATCAGGGTGGCCGTGCAGCACCGCGCCGTGGCTGCACACCGACAAAAACACGGAGCGAAGTGGTTCGTTGGCGACCACGATCAGCGGCGTGTCGCGACCCGCCAGAACCGACCGCAGCGCGCTGTCAACGCGTCGGGCAAAGGCCAGAAGATGCACCTTCTGGCCCTCGCTGCCCTGGAGCCTGCCTTTCGGGGACCGGCCAGCGATGCTTGCCTTGCGTGCCACCTCGGCGGCGGAGGTCGGCATGCCCGTGACCCTGATCTCGCCCACCGGCGCATTGCCGGTCATCTCGATCACGCGGACCGCATTTTGCCCCAGAACCAACACCACGGCGTTGTGCGGGAAAGCCACGGCCCGAAGCAGCGGCGGCAGGTGGAGGCGGTCGGAGACCTGTGCGTCGTCAACCAGGTGATTGGGCAGGCGGTAGGTGCGCGTGCGCTCTGGTGTGGCGAAGACCACAAGGCTTTCAGACTGGTGTGCCCAGAATTCATCGTCTTCAGCGATATCCGCCAGCCCGGCCTCCAGCCCCGCCCGATCGGCCTTGCCAAGTGCCATCGCCGGCACCTGTTCCAGCGCTGAATGGGCAAGGTTGGCGAACTTGATCCGGTCTTGCTGCACTTCTTGCGTCACGGGGGTGGTGCGTAGCGCAAGACTGACACAGACGGGGTCGCGGACCTCGGCAAGTCTGCGGATTTCGGCGGTCGTGGGAATATCCGTGTAAAACATGGGCTGGCTTTCAAAGGAATTGCGGCTGCCACTGTCGCGACCCTTGCGATTCTGGCAAGTGGCGGGCGCGTCCGGCGCCCGCCATGGGCGAGAGCTCAGCCCTCTGGCGTGTACCAGATGGGCGAGGAATAGGCACGTTCCTGATGGGTCAGAACGGCATCGGCCGGAAGTTCCGCGCCAAGGCGGACCTTGTCAAAAAGAACCCAACGCGGCGTCGGGATCTCTAGCACGCGCACGTAGTAGAACGCCCGCTCCGCCGGATCGAAATCAGGATCGCTCCAGATCGTGAGGAGCTCTGCAGTTCCGATGGTGTTGGTCCAGCTGGCCTGATCCACATCGACCGTGTTGCCCACCGCGGGCACCTTGCCGCTTGCATCCGCAACCCGGTCATCTGACCATGCGACGTCGTAGACCTTTTCCTGCAGCGTTCCGTCGGTGTCGAGCCAGCCCTTGACGACCTGAACGCGGTCGAGGTTGGCCCCGATGGGATCGCGCAGCGCTGCGATCAGAAAGCTGGGGGCTGCGTCTCCCTCGCGCGGGCGCAGATCAGATCCCATGGGAACCCCCTTGGTATAGCCCACTTCTGCAATCGATCGGGTTTCCAGATCGCTGTCCGAGAATTCCCATCCACCGAAGAACCGCAATCCGATCCGCGGGCCGGTTGTTGCATAGGTCTCGCGACGCTTGAACGCATCGAAGATCGCGGCCCGCGTGTTCTCGGTCGCCCAAACGGCGGTATAGCCCGAGGCCACCAGAAGATCGCCCGGGATCTCGCCGAGGTCGTTGGCGATAAAGGGGTGTTCAATGCGCGTGGGCGACGGCTCAACGCTGACCGACTTGCCGAAGAAATTGTCCTCATCCGCCGTCGTCAGCGCGGTATGGCTGTCCGTGGCCCCGCCCATGCCAAACTTGTAGGGGTTCACGCCCAGCCGTTCTTCCAAGAGCAAGCCGCGCTTCAGTGCCTCGCGTGCATATTCGCCGGCCAGCATGTCCTCGGTTTTCAGTTCGGTGATATCGAGGTTGCCCACATCCCAGTTCTCGTAGTCGGCGAATTCGTCGTCGGGGCTGAGGTAAGGGTGTGCCTCGCCGTCGCCCTTGATTTGCGTCACCTCGTAGTGTGGCTCCCATTTGGCGCGCTCGGTTACGTAGTCCGCGTCGACCTGACCTCCGTGGTAGGTGTCTTCCGTCGGGAACATCCAGCCGTTCGAAAGGTTGCCGTTATGGGCAAAGGCCACCGCACGGCCCCCGGTCTTGGCCTGGTAGTCCTCAAGCCAGGCGTAGAGCGACTTGGGATCGGTACTACCGTATGGGGGCTGCGTCACCGGTGGCACCACCTGAAGCGCGCGGATCGGGCCGTCGCGCAGCATGACGTTGCGGTGCAGGTTGAAGCCCTTGGGAACCGACGTCCATTCAAAACCGATGAAGGCGGTGAACCGGCCCGGTTCGTTGGCCCGCTCGGCGGCCATGACGATCTGTTCCCAGGTGAAGGCAAACGCATCGGCACCGGGACTGTAGGATTCCAGCAAGAGCTCCGGCAGCGTCATCTGCGAGAAATTGGTGATAAGGTCGAAGGCGACCTTGCCAGCAGCCTCACCGCCCTGACTGTAGCCTTCATACCATTCAAGCCCCTTGGGGTCGGCCAGAACGCCGGGCTTTCCCGCCTGCAGGTCCGGCGCGAAGCCCATCAGGTCCGTATGATCGGTCAGCACCATCCAGTCGAGCGGGCGCGCGAGGCGTACGGGCTGCCCGGTGGACGAGATGACCTGTCCACCCTTTGCAAAGCGCCAGGCGTCATCGGGTAAAAGGGTATTGCCGAAGGTCCCGGCATCAAGCGATAGCCCGGTGTGCAGATGCGAGTCCCCCCAGAGCGGGCGTTCCGGGAACGTCCGGTTGGCATAGGGTGAAAAGGGGCGCTCGGCGAAGGTGCCTTCGGCAGCCGCTTCACTTGGCACACCATCGGCGGCGGCATGCGTACAGAATGAGGCGGCTGCAGCCGCCATGACAATGGGTCTCAACAACGGACTCTCCCTCCCGTGTGGCGCGGGCGTTCCGGCTGAATTCCGGGTGCCCTTGGCTTTTTTGCTTTTTCGCGCGCTCCTCAACTATGCGCGCCCAGGAGAAAATAGTCCAGTGGCGCCCGACGGGATCAGGTCCCAGGACCGATCTGTGGAAGCCGGTTTCTTGGTAAAGCGCGCGATGGCGGATCTTACCGCGGTTCGACCGAACGCAGCCCCAATAGGATCGCCGCGACAATCATGAACCCGCCGCCGATGCGCTCGGTCCAAAGGCGCGCCGTGCCCTTAAATCTGCGGGCAATCCAGCTGGCACTGAAGCCATACGTGGACAAAAACAATCCGTCGAGCGCGATATAGGTGAACGATAAAATCAGGAACTGCGTCCAGAATGCCGACTCGGCCGCGAGGAACTGCGGAAAGAGCGCTGCAAAGAAAACGACGGCCTTGGGGTTGGCAGCAGAGGTCAGAAACCCCTGCATCCAGAGGGACCGGAGCGAGGCGCGCGGCCCTCGCGCCGGCAGATCCGGATCATCGCGCTTTGCACGCCGGATCATGCGCAGACCCAGCCAGACGAGATAGGCGACCCCGGCCCATTTGATCACCGTAAGTGCGGCCCCCGACGCGGCGATCAGCGCCGCCAGGCCCAGACCAGCGGCCAGCATCTGCAGGGCATTGGCCGAAAGATCGCCCGCCGCGGTGGCCAGCGCCCGCCCGAAACCGTGGGTCGCGCTGTTTGACAGCATCAGAAGCTGGCTTGGCCCCGGCGTGCTCATGAGCGCGAGCACCGTAGCAACATAGAGGGTCCAGGTTTCCAGTGTCATTGTTCTGCAAGGCCCCCGCGTTGTCCTTCTGTCAGCTAGGAGACTGGCATGGTTGGACCCCTGTGAACAGCAGAACGTCTTTGCGCAGATTGGCGTCTGGTAACCCGCGTTGTAATGTTATAACGTTTCATCTGCTCCGCCGAAATCACCCGGGCCGATGGGGCGGGCGCGACCGGAAACCGCGCCTCCAAGGCCAGGCAGACAGCGTCTAAAACAGGTAGCCATCCATGACCGACACCCGCCTTCCCGTAACCGTCCTTTCCGGCTTTCTCGGAGCGGGCAAGACGACGCTTCTCAACCGCGTGCTGAACAACCGCGAGGGCCGCAGGGTTGCGGTGATCGTCAACGATATGTCCGAAGTGAACATCGACGCCGACCTCGTGCGCGCGGACACCGAACTCAGCCGCACCGATGAGACGCTGGTGGAGATGTCGAACGGCTGCATCTGCTGCACCCTGCGCGACGACCTGCTTGCTGAGGTACGGCGCCTGGCTGACGAAGGGCGGTTCGATTATCTCCTCATCGAATCCACCGGCATCTCCGAACCTCTGCCCGTCGCTGCCACCTTCGACTTCCGCGACGAGGACGGAGAGAGCCTGGCCGATGTCTCGCGCCTCGATACCATGGTCACTGTGGTCGATGCCGTGAACCTCCTCAACGATTATGCCAGCCACGATTTCCTCAGCGACCGGGGCGAAACCATGGGCGAGGAGGATGACCGGACCCTGGTCCATCTGCTGACCGATCAGATCGAATTTGCCGATGTGGTGATCCTGAACAAAGTGTCCGACGCCGGACCCCAGCGGACAGATGCGGCGCGCAAAATCATTCGCAGTCTGAACGCCGATGCCCAGATCATCGAAACCGACCATTCGGATGTGGCCGCCGAAAAGATTCTTGATACCGGGCTCTTCGATTTCGAAAAAGCCCACGAGCATCCCATGTGGGCGAAAGAGCTTTACGGCTTTGCCGACCACGTCCCCGAGACCGAAGAATACGGCGTCACCTCTTACGTCTACCGCGCACGGCTGCCCTTTGTGCCGGAAAAGGTCCTTGAGGTTCTGAACGGCGACCTGCCTGGCGTAATCCGTGCCAAGGGCCATTTCTGGATTTCGACCAGGCCCGATTGGGTTGCGGAGTTCTCTCTTGCCGGTGCGCTCTCCAGCATAAAGCCACTTGGCACCTGGTGGGCCTCGGTCCCGAAAGAGCGTTGGCCGAACCACGAAAGCGCCCGCGCCTACCTGCAGTCGCACTGGCAGGAACCCTGGGGTGACCGTCGGCAGGAGATTGTGTTCATCGGCACCGACATCGACTGGCCTGTTCTGAAAGAGCGGCTCGACCGCTGCCTTGTTCCCGCCGTCGCCGCTAGCGGTCCGGAAAGTCTGCCCGACTACGCCGATCCCTTCCCGGCCTGGCGGACTGCGGATCAGGTCGCATGAATTTTGTCCCGAGGCAGCACGGCGCAAACACGCCGGGCGTTTCGCAGATCGACGCGGCCAGCGAATTCGGCGCCCTCAAAGAACCCGGATGCGCCGCCGTCGTCTGGCAGCGGCACATTCCCGAGGATGTGGATCGCTGGCTCTGCGCGCTCAACCCCGACCGCCTGCCCGCGGGACGCGTGATCCTGCATCCAAGCGCCGTCGCCGAAGTTGTGGACGAGCTATGTGACCTCGCCCAGACGCCAACGGGTCCGGCGCGCGACTGGCTTCAGGCCGATATCGCTGACCTCGCGGCCACCTTTACGGAGCTAACAGAAGCCCCGTACCTGCGTCTGCGCCTTGACGTGGTGACCACGAACATGTGCCGGAAGTTTCACATCGATGCCATCACGGCGCGGCTGGTCTGCACCTACCGGGGAACCGGCACGCAGTATGGCATCGCCCGGGATGGCGAGGACCCCGATGAGGTTTTGACCGTGCCCACCGGCGCGCCCTTCCTGATGCGTGGCACGCGCTGGCCCGTGACGCCCGCCATCGGCCTCAAGCACCGCTCGCCGCCTATCGAAGGCACGGGTGAGACCCGGCTGATGCTGGTCCTCGACCCGGTCACGGAGCCCTACGACGAGATATGAGCGGGAACCTCGGCACGACCGGCCTGCGCCGCAAGCGACGCTCGGCAGACCCCATGCACACCTACGACAGTTTGCCCGCGCCCCTGCGGCACTGGCTATCCGAGGCAGCGCTGCCCTGGTCGCCCGCCTCGGCACGGCGCATCTGGTCCCGTTCGCTTTCCAGAGGCGCCACGCCAGAGGAAGCGCTTGTGTCGCTCACAAAGGCCGAGGCACGAACGCTCGCCCGCGAAAGGCGCGACATCGCACCTGAATAAGCGCCCGGAGCGGCGGGCGTGTTTTTGCCATCGTCCGGCCCACGGGATCAGATCCATCGCCGGGATCTTGCTGGCGGCTCGTTGACACCCCGCCCGAAACGTACATAGCGCAACTCGGTGGTGTCTTAAGCCCCCAGTGATTGCGGGAACTTCAGTTGGACATGACCCCGGGGCGGCCCGAACAGTGCGCCGCCGGGCGGCACGGGGCCAGAGCCCCTACCCCCGAGGCAAAAACCGCGCTAGCAAAAACGAACGAGTCGGCGCCACGCCGCCCCGTCCCCTCTAGCTCAAGGACACGACACATGACCGGCCTGCTTTCCCTAGACGCTCTCACCCAAGCCGTAGAGTCCGGGGAGATCGACACGGTGATCATGGCGCAGGTGGACATGCAGGGGCGGCTTATGGGCAAGCGGTTCCATGCGCGCCATTTCCTCGACGCCGGCGTCCACGAGACCCATTCCTGCAACTATCTTCTGACGGTCGATCAAGAGATGGAGCCGGTACCGGGATACGAGTCTGCCAGCTGGTCGCAGGGCTACGGCGACTACATGATGAAGCCCGATCTGGCCACGCTCCGGCGCATTCCGTGGGCGCCCGGTGCGGCGCTTGTGATTTGCGACGTGCTGGATCACCACGGCGATGCTGAGATCCCCGTCAGCCCGCGCGCGATCCTCAAGGCGCAGATAGCGCGGCTGGCCACGCGGGGGATGATCCCGATGATGGCCTCGGAACTGGAATTCTATCTCTTCCGCAACAGTTTCGACGCCGCGCAGGCGGAAAGCTACAAGACCTTGGTCCCCGTCAGCCCCTATAACGAAGACTATCACATCTTCACCACCGCCCGCGAAGAGGATGTGCTCCGCGCCGTGCGCAACGGGCTTTATGGCGCAGGCATCCCGGTTGAGAACTCCAAGGGCGAGGCCTGGGCCGGGCAGCATGAGATCAATGTCAAATACGATACGGCCCTCGCGACGGCCGACAACCACGTGCTGACGAAAGAAGCCGTGAAAGAGATCGCTCTGGCGCAAGGTCGCGCGGTGACCTTCATGGCGAAATATGATTATACCGCTGCCGGTTCGTCCAGCCATATCCACCAGTCGCTCTGGTCGGAGGGTGGCGGGGCGCTCTTCCGCGATGACGACGCGCCCGGAGGGATGTCTGACGCGATGCGCTCTTACGTGGCGGGGCTCTTGAAATACGCCTCGGACGTGACGCTGTTCCTCGCGCCGAATATCAACAGCTACAAGCGTTTCGTAGCCGGCACCTTTGCGCCGACAAAAGCGGTCTGGTCCCGCGACAACCGCACGGCGGGTTACCGACTGGTCGGCGAAGGCACCAAGGCCATCCGCATCGAAAACCGCGTGGGCGGCGCAGACCTGAACCCCTATCTCGCCTTCGCCGGTCAGATCGCCGCCGGTCTCGCCGGCATCGACGAGGGTCTCGAGCTGGAGCCCGAGTTCGCCGGCGACGCCTATGAGGCCGAAGGGGTGCGCGAGATCCCCAAGACGTTGCGCGCCGCCGCCGATGCGCTTGACCGGTCGGTGATGTTGCGCGCAGCACTGGGGGATGGCGTGGTCGATCACTACGTCCACGCCGCCCGGTGGGAGCAAAGCGAATACGACCGCGTGATCACCGACTGGGAGGTCAACCGCGGGTTTGAAAGGGCCTGACACCATGGCAACACTGACCTGCATTTCTCCGGTGGACGGATCCATCTACGCGGAACGCCAGACGCTGACATCGGAGGCCGCGACCGAAGCCGTGACCCGTGCCCGCGCGGCGCAGGCCGATTGGGCCGCCCTGCCCCTGGAGACCCGGATCAACCGCGTGCGCGCCGGTGTGGCCGCGCTCGGCGCCATGGGCGACGAGATGATCGAGGAACTGGCCCGAATGATGGGCCGCCCAGTGCGCTATGGCGGCGAATTCGGCGGCGTTGACGAGCGCGCCAGCCACATGGCCGCCATCGCGCATGAGGCGCTGGCGCCGATCGTCGTGGAGACTTCGGATGCCTTCGAGCGCCGGATCGAACGCGAGCCGCATGGCGTGGTGCTGGTGATCGCACCCTGGAACTATCCCTATCTGACGGCGATCAATACTGTCGCCCCCGCGCTGATCGCGGGCAATGCGGTGATGCTGAAACACGCAACGCAAACATTGCTTGCAGGCGAACGCATGGTGCGCGCCTTCGTCTCGGCCGGGGTTCCGGCGGATCTCTTTCAGGCGCTCTACCTTGACCACGCCACGACCGAGGCGCTGATCGCGGCAAGGTCCTTTGGCTTCGTGAACTTCACCGGGTCTGTCGGCGGTGGCCAGACCATCGAGCGCGCGGCAGCGGGCACCTTTACGGGCGTTGGACTAGAACTTGGGGGCAAAGACCCTGGCTATGTCATGGACGACGCCAACCTGGACGCCGCGGTGGCGACGCTGATCGATGGGGCGATGTTCAACTCGGGCCAGTGCTGTTGCGGGATTGAACGGATCTACGTAGCACGCCCGCTCTACGACGCCTTCGTTGAGAAGGCTGTGGCGCTGGTCAAGGACTATAAACTCGGCAACCCCATGGATTCCGCGACCACGCTCGGTCCCATGGCCAACAAACGCTTCGCAGACACCGTGCGCCGCCATATCGCGGAGGCTGTGGCGGCGGGCGCGACCGCCCATATTCCGACCTTCGCCGAAGACGATGGCGGCTGCTATCTGACGCCGCAGATCCTGACGGGCGTGACCCATGACATGGCGGTCATGCGCGAGGAAAGCTTTGGCCCGGTCGTCGGCATCATGCCTGTGGACAGCGACGCTGAAGCCTTGGCGCTGATGAACGACAGCGATTTTGGCCTGACCGCGTCGCTCTGGACGTCTGACGCGGACCGCGCTGCCCGTCTGGGGCGCCGGATCGAGACTGGTACCGTGTTCATGAACCGCTGCGACTACCTTGATCCGGGGCTCTGCTGGACCGGCTGCAAGGACACCGGGCGCGGCGCGGCCCTGTCGGTCCTCGGCTTTCAGGCCCTTACGCGGCCAAAATCCTACCACCTGCGCAAGGAACTGTAGAACATGCCGATCAAAGCCAACTGGGCCTACCCGACAAACGTCCGTTTTGGCGCCGGCCGCATCGCCGAACTGCCCGAGGCCTGCGCCGAGGCCGGCATCACGCGACCGCTGCTTGTCACAGACAGGGGCCTTGCCGCCCTGCCAATCACGGCGCAGACGCTGGATATTCTCGACGCCGCCGGGCTTGGGCGCGCGATTTTCGCCGAGGTCGATCCGAACCCGACCGAGGCCAACATGCTGGCCGGGGTCAAGGCATACAATGCGGGCGACCATGACGGGGTCGTGGCCTTTGGAGGTGGCTCGGGGCTCGACTTGGCAAAAATGGTGGCCTTCATGTCGGGCCAGTCCCGGCCGATTTGGGATTTCGAGGACATTGGCGACTGGTGGACGCGGGCCGATGCCAGCACAATTGCCCCCATCGTCGCGGTGCCGACAACGGCGGGCACGGGCTCCGAAGTGGGGCGCGCCAGCATCATCACCAATACCCAGACACACGAGAAGAAGATCATCTATCACCCGCAGGTCCTGCCCACTGTCGTCATCGCAGACCCGGAACTGACCGTCGACATGCCGCGCGCCATCACGGCGGGCACAGGTATGGACGCCTTCGCCCACTGTCTGGAGGCTTATTCAAGCCGGCTCTACCACCCCATGAGTCAGGGGATCGCGCTGGAAGGCATGCGGATCGTGAAGGACAACCTTTTGCGCGTCTACGAGGACGGTACCGACATTGAGGCGCGCGCCGAAATGATGTCCGCCGCCGCCATGGGCGCGGTGGCGTTTCAAAAGGGTCTCGGAGCGATCCACGCCCTGTCGCACCCCGTCGGCGCCATCTACGACACGCACCACGGCACGACAAATGCCGCGGTGATGCCCATGGTGCTCGATATGAACCGGCCCGCTGTCGAAGACCGGCTGGCGCGGGCAGCGGCGTATCTTGGGATTGATGGCGGCTTTGACGGGTTCCGAGCGTATGTGATGGAGCTGCGCACGGCGCTGTCGATCCCGGAAACGCTCGGCGCCATGGGCGTGGGCACGGACCGGATCGACGAGATGGTCGAGATGTCCCTGCGCGACCCAACCTCGGGCGCCAACCCCGTCAAGATGACGCCCGAGAACACCCGCGCGCTGTACGAAGCGGCCATCGGTCAGGCGGGCGCCGTGGTCCGGGCGCGCCGCAAATACCCAAGATCCGGCACTAGGAACCCTCGGCGTGAGGGTCTAGGGTCCGGCTGAATCGTGACCACCCGCAGGCCTTTTCCGATGCACGTGCGCGCCTTCATAAGCCACCCGGTTTTCATCTTTTTCGCCGTTGGCGCCGTGCTTTTTGCGCTCTCCCGCGCGCAGGAGCCGGGAGAGACGGCAGAGGGGCAAACGATCCGCATCTCGGCGGCAGAACAGGAAAACCTCGCCACGCTCTTCGAGCGGACCTGGCGGCGGCCGCCCACGGATCAAGAGATGGTCGGCTTGCTCGACGCCCGCATCGAAGAAGAACTGCTCTACCGCGAAGCTTTGGCATTGGGTCTTGATGCGGACGACGTAATCGTCCGCCGCCGCATGGCCCAGAAGATGGAATTCATACTCGACGATCTATCCGGCGGGCGCGCGCCAAGCGAGTACGAGCTTGCGGCGTTCTTTGCAGAAAACGCGGGCGACTATACCCGGCCTGCGATCATCAGCTTTCGCCAAGTCTTTCTGAGCGGCGAGCGCCACGGCGCGGGTCTGGAAGACAAGGCCTACGCAACGCTCGAAGGTCTGATCGCGGGCATCCCGCCGGACGAACTCGGAGACAGCAGCCTTTTGCCCCAATCCATGGAGGCCACGCCGCTGCCCGCCGTTGCCCGCGCTTACGGCGAGGTCTTTGCCCAGCAACTGGTCCGCGCCACACCGGGAGAATGGGCGGGGCCGGTTTTGTCGCCCTTTGGCATGCACGTTGTCTTCGTCTCAGAGTTTCAGCCCGATCGCCCCGAAACACTGACCGAAGCGAAGGCCGCGGTCGCCCGCGACTGGCAAGAGTCCGAGCGCACTAAGGCACGGGAAGCCTATGTAAAGGCCCTGCGCGAGAAATATACCATCGAGACTGCAACGCCCGCCGAAGACACCAGCGGATGACCCTTCTTCGCCTCATGTTGTTGGCGCTTGCCCTTGCGCTGCCTACTAGCGGGCAGGCCCATGAGGTGCGGCCCGCCTTTCTCGATATCCGGGAACTGACGCCCGAGAGCTATGAGGTATTTTGGAAGGTACCGGTCGGGGGCCGCGCGCCGCGCGAGCTGACGGTCGCCTTGCCCGAGAACTGTGCCGATGCCACGCCGCGGGTCGCCACGCGCGGCGGAAACTCTTTTGCCGAACGCTGGACCGTGGACTGCGCGGGCGGGCTTTCAGGAAAGGTGGTTGAGATTCTCAGCCCCGAACGCGCCCTGATCGAGACCATCGGACGGGTCGAGATGGCCGACGGGCGCAGCCAGTCCGTGCGGCTTCTGGCAGGCACCACCAGTTTTACGGTAATGGACGACAGCACATTCTGGGGCGTGGCGGCGACCTATCTGCCGCTTGGGGTCGATCACATCCTTTTCGGATTCGATCACCTGTGTTTTGTCCTCGCGCTGCTCTTTCTTGTCCAGGACACGCGCCGGCTCATCTGGGCGATCACCGCTTTCACCGTTGCCCATTCGATCACCCTGGTGCTGGCCAGCCTTGGTCACGTGAGCGTGCCCGGTGCGCCCGTCGAGGCGCTGATCGCGCTCAGTATCGTCCTGATCGCCGCCGAGGCGCTTGCCGCTCGGCGGGGCGAACTCAGCCCAACGGCGCTGCGGCCCTGGAAGGTGTCCTTTGCGTTTGGGCTCTTGCACGGACTTGGATTTGCTGGGGCCCTGACCGATACGGGTCTGCCCGCCGATGCGATCCCGGCGGCGCTTCTTTTCTTCAACATCGGCGTCGAGATCGGACAGCTGATTTTTGTCGCCATGGTTCTCTCGCTCTGCTGGGTGGTCAGGCGCGTGTCCCTTTCCGCCTATACCGGCGGGGTCACCGCCGCGCTCTATGTGGTCGGGTCGATTGCGGCGTTTTGGACCATCGAGCGCGTTGCAGGCATCGTGAGTTGAGAGCCGCCCGCGCCCGTCCCACCGCCGCCTTCGATGGCGTCACTAAACTATCGCGCAACTGCCACAAGACCGTTACATGACTGCGGTTTGGACACGCTAGGGGCCGCGATCACAGGCAACGCGCGGCATCCATTTCCGTTTTAGAATGACGATGCGTGGCAAGCGGCACCGGCCCCGATGACACGCACCAGAGGAGAAGCAGATGTTCGACGCTCCAAGCGCATCCGAAGTGGTTCTGTCCGGCGCACATGTGGTGACACCGGACGGCGTGGTCGACACCTCGGTCGTCTTGCGAGGCGGGGTGATCGCCGGGCTTTCTGACAGCGTCAGCGGCCAGGTCGATTTGACCGGCCAATACCTGATCCCAGGCGTCGTCGACGTCCATACCGACCACGTGGAAACCCATGTCCACCCCCGCTCCAGCGTGCGGTGGGCCTACCTGCCCGCGCTCATGGCCCACGATGCGGTCGTCATCTCCGGGGGCACCACCACGGTCTTCGACAGCCTTTGCGTCGGCGCCTCGGTGAAGCGACCCGAGCGGCGAGAAATCCTTGAACCCCTGGTCGCCGCACTGGAAGACGGCTGCGCGCGCGGCGTCTTCCGCGCCGAGCATCTTCTGCACCTGCGCTGCGAAGTGGCCGACCCAGAGACGAAGGACCTGGTCGACCACACCATCGGCAAGGACATCACGGCCATGGTCTCGGTCATGGATCACACACCGGGCGACCGCCAGAGCCCCGATGTGGACCGCTGGCTTCGCGTTACCATCCGCGACATGGGGATCACCATGGAAGAAGGACACGCGGTGCTGGATGAGCTTCTCGAACGCTCCGCCCGCGTGGGCGCCGATGTGCGCGCCCATGTGGTCGCCGCCGCCCACGCCCACGGACGCCCGCTGATGGCCCACGATGACCGCACGGTCGACCATGTGGAAACGGCACAGGCCGAGGGCGTGACGATCTCGGAATTCCCCACGACCCACGCGGCCGCGCGGCGCGCCCGCGAGCTGGGTCAGATCGTCGTAGCCGGCGCGCCGAACTATCTGCGCGGCGGCTCGCAGTCGGGCAATGTCGCCGTGCGCGAACTACTCAGCGAACACCTCGTTGACGTTCTGGCCTCTGACTACGTGCCGCGCAGCCCGCTTGACGCCGCTTTCGCCATCGCCGCCGATCCCGACCTGGCCTACGATCTGCCCGCCGCCATTGCGCTTGTCAGCGATGCGCCCGCGCGCCATTCCGGCCTCGGCGACCGGGGCCGGATTTCCGAAGGCCTGCGGGCGGATCTCGTGGCCGTGCGCCTCCACGACGGCCAGCCGCAGGTGACCGCCGTCTGGCGCGAAGGCCACCGTGTTTTCTAACCCTCCCACAAAGGACGACAAGCCATGACACCTTTGAATGTGGGCGCGGCCCTCCAGATCAGCGAATTACCGCAGTTCCGCGACTGGCTTTTCGAGATGGACCGCGATCTTGAGATCCAGGATTTCTACTCGTCAGCCGGGATCACCGGTGACTGGGCTCCACGCGTGGCCGAAGCGAAGAAGACACTCGACGGCTTCAAGGGCCGGATGGGCATTCACGGGCCGTTCGAGGGCTTCACGATCGACAATGACGACCCCGAGTTCGCGCCGGTGATCACCCGCCGCATGATGACCGGGCTCGACATCTGCGCGGCGCTCGGTGCCACGCAGATGGTGGTCCACTCGCCCTATACCACTTGGGATTACAACAACTTCGGCAACAACCCGCGCCAGGACAACGTGCCAAGCGCGCGCGAACGCAAGATCGAGGCCGTCCACACAGTCATGCGCCCCGTGGTGGCCCGCGCAGCGGATCAGGGCGTGACGCTGGTGATAGAGAACATCGAGGACATAAACCCGGGCGACCGGATGGAGCTGGCCGACAGCTTCAACTCAAGCGCGATGAAGCTCTCGATCGACACGGGCCACGCCCATTACGCCCATGGGTCTACCGGCGCGCCGCCCGTCGACTACTTTGTCGAACATGCGGGTGCGAAGCTGGACCATGTGCATATCCAGGACGCCGACGGCTATGCTGACCGGCACTGGGCACCAGGTCAGGGCACGATCCTCTGGCATTCGGTGTTCCGCGCTCTTTCGGCCCTGCCGGTGAAGCCGCATCTGGTGCTGGAACTGAGAGACGCCCAGCATATCCCCGCCGCCATGGCCTATCTCGAAGGCCAGGGTCTGGCGGCCACCGCCTAGGCCACGCGCCGACCTTGCGACCAGACCCCGCGCAGATGCGGCGTGCCGCCACTTATCCCGAAACGGATCAGATCGGCACGCTGACCGACCTGAAGGTGCCCCCGATCCTCCAGCCCCGCGGCCTCGGCCGGCGCTGCGGTGACCGTGCGAATCGCGCGTGGCAGGTCGCCCCAAAGCTCCGACAGGCGAACCGCCGACAGCATCAGCGCGGCCGGCACATAGTCGGACGAAACGATGTCCAGCAGATCGGCCTCGGCCAGTTCGGCTGCGGCGACATTGCCGGAGTGCGAGCCACCGCGAATGAGGTTCGGCGCGCCCATCATCACGGCGATCCCGTGGGTATGGCAGGCCGCCGCCGCTTCGCGCGTTGTGGGGAATTCGGCAAGCCGGACCCCATGCGCAGCAGAGACGGCGACCTGTTCCGCGGTGGTGTCGTCATGACTTGCCAGAACCGCACCGAAGGCCCGCGCGCTCTCGACAGCGCAGCGTTCGTGGTGATCCCCGAACCGGTCGCGCAGGTTCTGGAGCTTGGCCACGTGTTCGGCGAACTCGGCTTCGGTCAGGTTGTTCTTTCCCATCACATAGGTTTTCAGCTTCGAGATGTCGCGAAACTGCCGCTGGCCCGGCGTGTGATCCATGAGGCTGAGAAGCCCCACCCGGTCTTCGGGACCAAACTCATCCAATTCAGACTTCAGGGTCTCGGAACAGACCTCGGCGCGCAGATGCAGAAAGTGGCTGATCTTCAGCACACCTTTGGCTCTCAGCGCCAGAAGCTCCGACGCCAGACCACGCGCATATTGCAGGTAGCGGCCTTTGCCCGAGGGGATAGAGCCCACGCGCATGGCGTCGAAGACCGTTGTGATGCCGGTGCCGGCCAGTTCCGCATCATGGGCAAGGATCGCCGCGTCATGGGGCCAGTCCACGCGGGGACGCGGCTGGATGTGGCGTTCGAGGTTGTCGGTATGCAATTCGATCAGCCCCGGCGCGATGTTCAGGCCCTCGCAATCGACCGCCCCCGCTGGCACCGAGGCGCCGGTTGCGATATCGGCGATATAACCGTCGCGCACCACAATGGACCCGACCAGCACCTCATCGGGCAAGACAAGCCGGGCATTCGCCAGGATCAGCGATGGCCGCGTTTCAGAAGGAGAGATCGGGATGGGTGAGTTCATGAGGTACGCCATGTACGTGGTGCCTGAGGGGGAGTTGTTTCTGCGCGCATCAGACTGGCTTGGGTGGAACAGCGAGACGGGCGAAAAGACCTACCACCCGCTGGTCGAAGGCTTGCCCGCTCCGCCACAAAACCTGACCGAGACTCCAAGAAAATATGGCTTCCACGGCACAATCAAGCCGCCATTCCGGCTGGCCGAGGGCACGGATCTGTCCACGTTTCAAAGCGCGCTTGAGGCGGCCTGCGCCGGAATTGCACCGGTGGTCATCCCGAAGCTGACCGTGCACCGACTGGGCGGCTTCGTGGCCATGGTGCCCGAAGAGCCTTCTGCCGACCTTGCGGACCTGGCTGGCTCCATTGTCACCGGTCTTGACGACCATCGCGCACCCCTGAGCGAGGCGGATCTGGAGCGCCGTCGTAAGACCGGGCTCAGCGCACGTCAGGAAGAACTGCTGCAAGCCTGGGGCTATCCGTATGTTCTGGACGAGTTTCGCTACCACATGACGCTGACCGGACGGCTGCCCGAAGAAGACGCCGACCAGACCGTCGCGCGTCTGTCGGATCACTTTGCCGATCTTCTGGCCAAGCCGTTTCGCATTGGCTCGCTCGGTCTGTTGGGTGAGGCGGAGGATGGCCGCTTTCATCTCATCCACCGTTACGCGCTGACCGGGTAAAGCGCGGCGAGCGCGACAGCGACGCTGTCATCCATCGCACCACTGTTGTCGATCGTGGTCGTGGCGACGCCCACGGGCATTTCAGGTGCCGGGCGCGACAGGCGCCTTGCGATCCCGTCGGCATCCTCCCGACCCCGCTTCGCCAGCCGCGCGGCCAGGATTTCGGGGTTGGCGGTCACCGACAGTACGTGCAGGCCCGGAAAGCGTTCGGCCGCCGCGAAAACTGCGCCGCGCGATAGGTTCGCAACCGCCTGCGCGCCCTCGGCGATGCGCCGCGCGGCCTCCATCGGAATGCCATAGTGCAGATCATGGGCCTGCCAGGACAGAACGAAGGCGCCTTCGGCCTCGCGTCGCAGGAACTCGGCTTCGGACACACCTTCGAAATCCTCACCGCCCGCCTCGCTGGGGCGCGTGATCACCCGGCGCACGCGCCAGAAATCAGGCCGCGCGGCACAGAGCGCTTCCATCAGGCTGTCCTTACCGACACCAGACGGGCCGACGACAGCGATCAGGCGCCCTGCGCTCATGCGACTTTCGGGGTGAACTGGCTGACGTCGATCTCGCGGTCGGCCACACGGTCGCGCGCGGCGGCATCGTGGAAGATGCCGACGATGGCTGCCCCGCCCTCTTTGGCTTCTTCGATCAGTTGCAGCACCGTTTCGCGGTTCGTGGCGTCGAGGCTCGCGGTCGGCTCGTCTAGCAGAAGCGCCGGATAGGCATGGGCAAAGCCGCGCGCGATGTTCACGCGCTGCTGCTCGCCACCCGAAAAGGTCGTGGGTGACAGACCCCAAAGCCTGCGCGGGATGCGAAGCCGTTCGAGAAGCGCCTCGGCCCGCTCGCGCGCGGCATCTTCGTCGATACCGATAGCCAGCAAGGGCTCGGCCACCACGTCGAGTGTCGGCACGCGCGGCACGACCCGCAGGAACTGGCTGACATAGCCCAGCGTATCCCGCCTCAGCGATAATACCTCATGGGGTTCCGCGCCCGTCAGATCCACCTCTCCGATCATCACCCGGCCCTCGGCGGCCAGATAGTTGCCGTAAAGGATGCGCATTACGGTCGACTTGCCCGCGCCGGATTCACCGGTCAGTGCAACACACTCGCCGGGGGAAACGGTAAACGCCGCTTCGGCCAGCACCGGGATGACCGTGCCTCCCTGATTGTGCAGAGTGAACGCCTTCGACAGTCCTGATACCTCGATCATCGTCCCTCTCTCCTCAGACCTGCAGCACCGAGCTGACCAGAAGTTGCGTATAGGCGTGCTGCGGATCGTCGAGCACCTGATCGGTCAGCCCGGTTTCGACCACATGGCCCTCTTTCATAACCATCAGCCGGTCGGCAAGCAGCCGGACGACGGCCAAATCGTGGGTGACGATGATCGCCGAGAGCCCCATGCGGCGAACTAGGCCGCGCAAAAGGTCCAGTAGCCGCGCCTGCACGCTGACGTCGAGGCCGCCGGTGGGCTCGTCCATGAAGACCAGCCGCGGGCCGGTAACAAGGTTCCGCGCGATTTGCAGGCGCTGCTGCATCCCGCCCGAAAAGGCCGCCGGGCGGTCGTCGACACGGTCCGCATCGATCTCCACGCGCCCCAGCCAATCGACCGCCGCCTCGCGGATATCGCCGTAATGCCGGGCGCCGACGGCCATCAGGCGCTCGCCCACATTGCCGCCGGCGCTGACGCGCATGCGCAGACCGTCGCGGGGGTTCTGGTGCACGAACGCCCAGTCCGTTCGGCCAAGCATCCGGCGTTCGGGTTCGGACATTGTCAGAGTATCCTTCGGCCCTTCTGCACGGGTATCGAAAAGGACGCGACCTAGGTCAGGCTCAAGTTGCCCGGCCAAGCAATTGAGAAGAGTTGATTTTCCCGAACCGGACTCTCCCACGATTCCCATAACTTCACCCGGATAGAGCCGGAAGGACACATCCGCGCAGCCGATCCGCGCACCATAGCGTTTGGTGAGGTTCTGAACCTCCAGAAGCGGCGGTGTCATGCGGCCTCTCCTCTGCGGCTGGCGCAATAGGCCGTGTCCGAGCAAACGAACATGCGACCGCCTTCGTCGTCCACGATCACCTCGTCAAGATAGCTATCTTCCGCGCCGCATAGCGCGCAGACATGGTTCGCCTTGGACGGGTCAAACGGGTGGTCATCGAAATCGAGGCTGGCGACCTTGGTGTAGGGCGGCACCGCATAGATGCGCTGTTCCCGGCCCGCGCCGAAGAGCTGCAGGGCCGAGCTTTCAAGCTTTGGGTTGTCGAATTTCGGGATCGGCGAGGGGTCCATCACGTAGCGATCTTCCACCTTCACCGGATAGGCGTAGGCGGTCGAGATCGCCCCGTGGCGCGAGATATCCTCATAAAGCTTAACGTGCATGAGCCCGTATTCCTCCAGCGCGTGCATTTTGCGCGTCTCGGTCTCGCGGGGTTCAAGAAAGCGCAGCGGTTCAGGGATCGGCACCTGATAGACGAGGATCTGCTCTTCAGTCAGATCGCGCTCGGGGATGCGGTGGCGGGTCTGGATGACCGTGGCGTCCTCGGTCTTTTCGGTGACAGCTACATCGGCCACCTTCTGGAAGAACTTTCGGATCGACACGGCGTTGGTGGTGTCATCTGCGCCCTGGTCGATCACCTTCAGCGTATCTTCGGGCGTCAGCACGGCCGAGGAGACTTGCACACCGCCCGTACCCCAGCCATAGGGCATCGGCATCTCGCGGCTGGCGAAGGGCACCTGATAGCCGGGCACGGCCACGCCTTTCAGGATCGCCCTGCGGATCATGCGTTTGGTCTGCTCGTCGAGGTAAGCGAAATTGTAGTCAGACACGGGTCTGCGTCCTTCTTTGGGTTGGGCTTTGGGCCAGGCTTTCTGCGGGGTCGAGCATTACTCCGCCGCCTGGGGCATGGTCGCGGCCATGGCCTCGGCGCGGAGCTTGCGGATCAGTTCAAGTTCGGACTGGAAGTCCACGTAATGGGGCAATTTTATGTGTTCCAGAAACCCGGTGGCCTGTATGTTGTCGGCATGGCTCAACACGAATTCCTCGTCTTGCGCCGGCGCGCCCACATTGTCCTCGCCCAGTTCCTTCCACCGCAGCGCCCGGTCCACCAACGCCATGGAAATCGCCTTGCGCTCGGAATGGCCGAAGACAAGCCCGTAACCACGGGTGAATTGCGGCGGTTCGGTTTTGGAGCCAGTGAACTGGTTCACGGTTTCGCACTCGGTCAGTTCCACCTCGCCAAGGTCGATGGCAAAGCCCAGTTCCGGCACGTCCATCTCCACATCCACAACGCCGACGCGCATCTCGCCCACGAAAGGATGGTTGCGCCCGTAGCCGCGCTGCGTGGAATAGGCCATGGACAGCACAAAACCTTCGTCTCCGCGCGTCAGAGACTGAAGACGCAAGGGACGTTCGGCGGGAAAGGCCAGGGGCTGGCGCGTCAGGTCGTCGGGGGTGTCGTTCATTTCGGGCTCGGTCTGGATCAGGTCCTCGCGCTGGAGAAACTCGGTCACATGGGGCACCGGGCCCGGCTGCGCGACGCCCTCGGGTGCGCCTGGCACCTCGCCTTCCGCGGCCAGCGCAAAGTCGATCAGACGGTGCGTGTAGTCGAAGGTCGGCCCCAGCACCTGCCCGCCAGGCACGTCCTTGAAGGTCGCCGAGATCCGGCGGTCACAGACCATCTCGCCCGTCTCCACCGGGTTTGACGCGCCGAACCGTGGCAGGGTCGTGCGGTAGGCACGGATAAGAAAGATCGCCTCGATCAGATCACCGCGCGCCTGCTTGATCGCAAGCGCGGCAAGATCGGGATCGAAAAGCGAGCCCTCGGCCATGACGCGGTTGACCGCCAGCTTCAGTTGCTCGCGGATCTGCGGCACCGAAAGTTCGGCCACGCCCACATCGCCGCGGCGTTCTTCGGCCAGCCAGCTATGGGCGTTGTCGATGGCGCGCTCGCCCCCTTTGACGGCAACATACATCAGACGGCCTCCTTGACACGAGTGGATCTTGGCAAACCGGCAAGCTGCGTTCCGGCAGTGAAGTAGCAGTCAAAGCCCAAGGGGAACTGCGCGGCATTGGCCTGAAACGCCGCCGTCTCGGGCAGGCTGAGCGTGGCGCTGTCGCGAATGCCGGGCCCGCTGAGCATCGGACCACTGGCGCTGAGCGCCGCCATCTCGACAATCAGCGTGGCCGAGCGGTCGGGGTATTCCGGCGTGCCGACGGCAAAGGCGCTGACGGGCTGCAATGCAGCCCACGTGCCGAGCGCGAACTGCGCCTCTTCGGCAGGCGCGAAGGGCGCGCCAGTCTGGAAGGTGATCCAGTCCCGCAGCGCGGACGTATCGTGTGAGGGTGCCAGGTAGAGGCTGGTTTCGCGATCACAAAGCGTCAGGACAAGCGCACCGGCGGCAGAGGAAAGAGGGGCTGGCGGAGCCACGCCAGCCACCTCTTCGATGCGTCCGGGCCGCGACATGGCCTGTAATGCCGCCCGGAACGCATGGGATGCGTCAATGGCCGGAGTCTGGAAACCGCCGCTGAGAGCTGTCTGGCTCATGCGTTGTCTCCTCGCACCATTGTGAAAAATTCGACCTTGGTTGCAGCCGCCTTGGCCGCACGGGCCGCGGCCTTGGCCTCGGCTTCGGCAGCCAGGGGGCCGATCAGCGCCGTTTCGACCGCCTCGGCCTGCCCGTCTTCCGCGATGGCATCGGCCAGCGCGGCGATCTTGGCGGCTTCCTTGCTGCGGCCCTGCACGTAGCCATGCCCGACCGTTCCGCTTCCCGCGAGTTCCACCGAGCAGCGCGTGACCGTCATTTCGCCCAAGTTGAACGGCGCCCCGGTGGCGCCCGCCCGACCGCGCACCATGACCGCGCCGATTTCGGGCGGCCTAAGAAAGCCGTGCGCGGGGGTCTGGTTCCAGTCCGACCAGAGCGCGATCAGGCGGTCATGGGGCGCCTTCGCAAGGAGGCTCAGTCTGCGGCGGCGGGCTTCGGTGTTTTGCGACATCTTTTTCAGTTGTCCATTTAAATATACAACTATACAAATCTTCTAGACAGCTTCGCGGGCGCCCGCAAGCCGCCCTTTGTGAAACTTTGACGACACGCCCATGACCCGACCTGCCATATGGACCTCGATCCGCGACACCATCGCATCGGAAATCGGAAGCGGCCATGTTCTGCCCGGCAAAAAACTCCCGACCGAGGCCGAGCTTTCGGCGCGCTTCGGTGTCAACCGGCACACGGTGCGCCGCGCTCTGGCGGACCTTGCAGAGCAGGGTCTGGTGGAATCGCGGCGCGGTGCGGGCGTCTTTGTCGCCCGCAGTCCAGTCGCCTACCCCATCGGACGCCGGGTGCGGTTTCACCAGAACCTCCGGGCGGCAGGCCAGTCGCCCATGCGCACCACGCTTTATGCGGCGGCCCGGCCTGCCACGGAACGCGAAAGCGACGCGCTCAGGCTGGCCCCCGGGTCGGACGTGATCGTCTGGAAAGGTCAGAACCTCGCCGACGGTCTGCCTATTGCCCTGTTCCGCAGCGTCTTTCCCGCCGAGCGCTTCCCCGACATCCTGTCGGTTTTGCAGGAAACATCCTCGGTCACAGCCGGATTCCGCGCCGCTGGGATCGACGACTACACGCGCGCCACAACCGAGATCAACGCCAAGCTCGCCACACCGACGCAGGCCCACCAACTGGGCATCGCTGCGGGCGCGCCGCTGATCCGGACGACCAGCGTCAACATCGACCAAGACGGCACCCCGATCGAATACGGTCGCGCATGGTTCTCGGGCGACCATGTGACGCTGACGCTACAGGATGGCTGAGGCGCCGTCCCCGAAACCTTTGGCACCTTTGCAAATTCAGGCGGCGACCTATCTCACAAGGACCTGCTCATTTGCCTGCCGACACCCACAGATGTTGTCTTTCTATCGCTGTTTCGCCCCGCTCGCCCTGGTTGTTCTGGCGGCCTGCTCGGGCGCGCCGCTTGTCACCCACTCGCCGGGGCCGGACCTTGACGTCTCGACTGCGAATACCCCGGGTCCGACCTGCGCCGCAAATCAAAGCGACCCGGGTGCGATCCTGAATTGCGCGGCACTGGATGCGGGCAGCATTTCGCCGGTCCTGCTCCGCTCAGCACAAATCAGCGCGGCGCGCGACGTGGCCCGCACCACATTCGGCGCCGACGCCGTTCTGGCAGAGAACCTTGTGACCGCCGAAGGCAAGCCCCGGTTCGAAAGCCCAACCGGCGACATTCCAGTGATCTACAGCCAGCCGGTCGAAGCCACGCCCTTCCCGGACAACTACCCGCCCGCCGGGCTTTACCAGTTCGCCGCCCTGCGTCCCTCTGAAGCCGGATTTGATGTGGTTCCACCGTCCAAGCTGCCCGCCGACTGGCAAGCCCAGTTGACGGAGATGGCCTATCTGCGCCTGCTGGACGCCACGAATTTTTCCGAAGACCGCCTTTTGGGCTTTTTCGATCCCGGCAGCCGCCGCGACCATGAAAGCGGCATTTACATGGTCGAACCCTATGATCCCGACCGGATCCCCGTTTTAATGATCCATGGCCTCAGGTCATCGCCCAAGGTCTGGATACCCCTGACCCGCCAGATCATGCGCGACCCGGTTTTGAACAGCCGCTTCCAGATCTGGCACGCCTTCTATCCGACGGGTCTGCCCGTCTACTACTCCACGGCGCGCATCCGTGGCGCCCTTTGGAACCTGCGCAGTGAGGCCGATCCGGCGGGCATTCACATTGCTTCGCAGCGCATGGCCGTGGTCGGGCACAGCATGGGCGGCGTCATCACGCGGCACCTGATCACCGAAGACAATGGCGCGCTCTGGAACGCCACGTTCAGGGTGCCGCCCGAAGACCTGCCCGTCGACGCGGTGCGGCGCGCGAATTACGAGCTGATTTTTGATGCCCGGCAAGAACCGCAAATCGAGTTCGCCGCAATGGTCAACAGCCCGCACCGGGGCAGCAATGTGGCCGTGGGACTTGTGGGACGCATGGGATCGCGCCTGATCGCCCTGCCCGGGGAGTTTACTTCGCTTTTCGCCAGCGACAGCCTGCCCATCGAATACGTCCAGCCGGTCATGCAGCCCTATATCAACGGCACCGGGCCCGACAGCGTCCGCGTGCTGAGCCCGACCCATCCGCTGATGCGCATCTCGGCGGAATTGCCCGTGCCCCAGGACATCGACACGGTGTCCATCATTGGCGTAAAGGGAGGGCCCGCGTGCCTTCAAACGCCGGGCTGCTTTCCCACGGACGGCGTGGTGCCCTATTGGAGCGCGCGGCTGGAGGGCGCGGGCAAGGAGGTGATCATCGATAGCCACCACCGCGGGTTCGATCACTCCACGACTATGGCCGAGGTGATCGCGGGCCTCAACCGGATGATTGGCCGCCAGTAACCGACTGTTTCCTGCGCAGGGCGATGCCCTGCCCGGCCTGTGGTGGGATTTGCAGGCCCGCGTGCGCCGCCCTGATCTCGTGCAGCCGGTCCGCCACATGGGCCGCCCAGGCCTCTGGCCGCCGGGCGCCCAGATGAAAGGCCAGGAACTTCACCTCATTCGTGGCCGCAAGCTCGCCCGTGCCTGCGTTCCAGACGTGGTGAAAGAGGATCAGCCGCTTGTCATCCACGCCCAGAAGCTGGGTCGAGACCTCCACCGACATGCCGAGCGCCAGTTCCCCGATGTAATGCACGTGGTTTTCGACGATGACGTATTCATGGCCCTCCCGGTCCTCCTGCCGGCCCCTGGGTGCGTTGATCCAGTTCCAGAAGGCCCAGTTGGCATGGTCGCAGATTGTCAGGTAGTGGGCGATGTTCACGTGGTCGAAACTGTCCAGCCACCCGGCGCGCACGTCCGACCGGAAAAGCCGCAGGGGCGCGGCGATCTCGCCGGTCCAGGGCAGCGGCGCGTCATAGGCTTCGGCCATGCTCAGCGACCCGTCCACTGGGGCGTGCGGCGCTCGGCGAAGGCGGCCATGCCCTCGGCCGCGTCGGCGCTGTCGTAGATGCCGCGGTAAGACGGCAGGTCCGCACCGCGCATCTCGGCATAGGCGGCCTCTTCGCCAAGGCCCTCGGTCGCCCGGTCGATTTCCTTGATCGCCTGCAGCGATAGCGGCGCCGAGGCCGCCACGCGGTCCGCCAGTGCCCGCGCGGTTTCGATCAGCGACGTGGCGGGGACCACGTCGTTGACCAACCCCCAGCGGGCAAGCTCAGAGGCCGGGGCGCGGCGTCCGGTCATCATGATCTCCATGGCCACGGCACGGGGCAGTCGGCGAGGCAACCGGATTGTTCCGCCACTGTCGCCCACGATGCCAAGCGTGGCCTCTGGCAGGCCAAATTCCGCATGATCGGCCGCGACGATCATATCGGCGGCCAGCGCCAGTTCGAACCCACCGCCAAGGGCCATACCGTTCACCGCCGCGATCACAGGTTTCTTGAGTGTCCAGAACTCGGTCAGCCCGGCAAAGCCCCCCACCCCAAAATCGGCATCGGGCGCTTCGCCCTCGGCAGCGGCTTTGAGATCCCAGCCAGCGGAAAAGAACCGGTCGCCGCCACCAGTGATGATCCCGACCGAAAGAGCGTCGTCATCGCGCAAACGCTGGAACGCAGCGCCAAGGGCGATGCTGGTGGCCGCGTTGATCGCATTGGCCTTGGGTCGGTCGAGCGTGATCTCGATCACCCGGCCCCGGATGGTTGTCGAAACGTCTGGCATGTCTCTGCTCCGCATAATTCGGACCAGAGCTAGCCGAGCGCGGCCGCGTGGACCAGCCCGGAAATAGTCAGTCGGCGCGCACCAGTTTGAGATCGAAGTCGGCCACGAGAAAGGGGTCGCTGACCTTGCCGCTCAGATCGTAGCCTTCGGGGAATTCGGAGGCGGGCGATTCAACATAGGTCATCACCAGATCGTCCCGCACGCCAAAGACCGTGTCTTCGTCAAGGTAGGGATCGTCAGCCGGGAATATCTCGGTCACCAGAGGGCGGTAGCCTTCGGCCTTTACGATGTAGTGGAGGTGCGAGGGGCGCCATGGGTGACGGCCGGTGGCCTCCAGGATCTGGCCCACGGGTCCGTCCGTTGGCACAGTGTAGCTGACGGGTCGCACGGTGGTGAAACCGTAGCGCCCGTCGGCGCCTGTGGTCTGGATACCGTGGAAGGAGTAAGTGTCCTGATCGGGGTCCTGGCTGGAGTAGAGCCCGTTGGGCGCCGTCTGCCAGATATCCAGTTCTGCGCCTTCGATCGGGGTGCCTTCGGTATCGGTGATCCGACCCTGCGCCAAGAGAACGATCCCTTCATAGTCCCGCTTCATGTCATGGCCGAAGGGGATCGCGGGCGCGCCGGAGATGTGGAAGGGCCCAAGCACGCTCGACGAAGTACCCTGGGGATGGGTGTTGATCATATCGACGAGCGAGGATAGCCCCAGCACGTCGGACAACAGAACAAACTCGTGCCGTTCCGCGTCCGAGATTTGTCCCGCCCACTCCAGAAACTCGATGCCCTTCTGCCATTCCGCATGGGTCAGGTTCACTTCCTTGGCGAAGGTATGCAAATGCGTGGCCAGTCCCTGCATCACTTCCCGCAGGCGTGGGTCGGCGTCCGGACCGAAGTAGCCCATGAAGACATCGGTGATGTTGTCCTTGGTGACGGTACGCATGGCGGGCTCCTAGTTCAGAATGGCGGTGCTGAGCGACGGGAAGCGGATCAAGAGGATCAGGACGATCAGCATGACGACCGCAAAGGGAAATGCGCCGATAAAGACATCCTTCAGCTTGATGCGGTCGTCATCAAGGGTCGCCTTGATCACGAAACATGATATGCCAAGCGGTGGCGTCAGAAGCCCGATCTCGGCCCCGACCACCGTGATGATCCCGAACCAGACAAGGCTCAGGCCCATGGGCTCTACCAGCGGTAGGAAGAGCGGCACCACGATCAGGATGATCGATGCGGTATCCAGAAGCGTGCCGAGAAAGATCATCAAGAGTACGTAGACGAACATGATCCAGAAAAAACCGAAGTTCGATCCGTTCAGAAGGTCGCTCAGCTCATTCGGCAGGCCCGCCAGCCCCAGCATCCGGCTGTAGATCGAAGCAGCCGTGATGAGGAACAGGATCGCCGCCGTAATATGTCCGGTTTCCAAAAGCGCCTGCCAGAAGGTCTTCAGTGTCATCCGACCGCGCGCAGCAGCAATGATCAGGCCGAGAAGCGCGCCGGTGGCCCCTGCCTCTACTGGTGTCAGCCAGCCGGTGTAGATACCGCCCAGGACGGCAACGATCAAAAGCAACGTCGGCAGGGTCTTTCCGGCTATCTCGCCCGGTGTCATCCACTCCATATCTTCGCCGCTGCGCCCGCCCACAAAGCCAGGTGTAAAGCGGCCCATGGCCCAGATGGCGATGACATAGGCGATGGCCAGCATGATCCCGGGCACGACGCCCGCCAGAAACATCTCGCCCACCGATTGCTCGGCCACAAAGGAATAGATGATCAACATGGCCGACGGGGGGATGATCATGCCCAGAACGGACGACCCCGCCACGACCCCTACCGCAAAGCGCGGGTTATAGTCGTAGCTCAGCATCTGTGGCACCGAGACCTTAGAAAAGACCGAAGCCGACGCGATGGACGATCCGGTGACCGCAGCAAAGACCGCGTTGGCGCCCACGGTCGCCATGCCGATGCCGCCTTTGACCTTGCGGAAACCGGAGTTCATGACCTCGTAGATATCCGCCCCGAGCCCGGCCTTGGACACCACAAGCCCCATGAAGGTAAAGAGCGGCACCGTGGCGAAGGTGTATTCCATCACGCTGTCGCCCACGGCGATCTTCACCAGGTTCATCGCCAGATCGAAGTTGTCGCGCATTAGCCAAATCGACACGAAGCTGACGACGCCAAGGGCAATGGGGATGTAGAGCCCGAGGTAGACCAGAAGGACGATCGCGATGACCGAGGCGATACCAATTTCGACGGGGGTCATCGGCTGTCCTCGCCTTCAGGCAGGCGCACGGGTGGTACGTCCTCGCGCGCTTTCAGCACTTTCAGCGCGAAGATCGCGGTGCACAAGGCGGCGCTGACGAAGATCGTGAGTTTGACCGGCCACCAGGGCGCGGTGAAGACACCGGGCACGCCAAAGAAGTCCTTGGTTTCGAACATCTTTACGAACTCCGGCCAGATCGCGACGGCGATCACCGCCATGAAAGCGGCGGAAATCCCGTTGATGACATGACGCAGGATATTCGCGGTCTCTGGATACTTGGTGCCGAGCACCGTCAGAAACCCATCAGAGCGCGTCAGCCGGTTCACGCGGCAAACGTCGGGCAACTGCAGAAAAACAATCAGGACCATGGAGAACTGAACGACCTCCACGGCCCCTAGAAACGGTGAATTGAAAAAACCCCGCGCGACGACGTCGTAGTTGACGAGCAGGACAAGCCCCAGGACCACCAGGGTCCCAACGGCATTGGCGAGGATCGCAATGCCGTTGGTGGTGGCGGACAGAAAGTTGATGAACGGTGACATGCTGTCCGCCTGCAGATCGTCAGATCAGTTGGTGGCCGGGGCCGTCCAGTCGCGCACAGGAGCGTAACCGGCCTCTTCGAGCTTGCCGAGATACGCTTCCAGCATCTCCGAGCCCGGTTCACCCTTGGCATCGAGGCCAGAGGCCCATTCCTGGGCGATGTTCGGGATGGCCGCTGCCCAGGCTTCGCGCTCGGCCGGGTCCATCTCGACGATGGTACCGCCCGCTGCCACATAGGCCTGGCGGCTGGCTTCAGCGCGGTCCATGGCGATGCCTGCCACGTGGTCACGGTAGAGCACGGCCACTTCCTGCAACACGCCCTGCACCTCTTCGGGCAGGCTGTCCCAGTAGTCCTTGTTCACGGTGATCGTCTTGGAGTTCACGGCGCCAAGGTCGGCCTTCAGCATATAGGGCGCCACTTCGGCGATCTTGAAGGTCGAGGCAGCTTCGGGCCAGAGCATGGCATGGTCCACAAGGCCGGTCTGCAGCATATTGTAGAAGTCCGTGAGGCCACCACGTACACCGGCAGCGCCTCCAATGCCTTCAAGATAGCGCAGGTTCATGCCGGCCCCGGCCACCTTGCCGCCTTCCACGTCGGCAAGCGAGTTGATCGGCTCTTTTGAGAAGAGCTGATAGGTATCGAGCACGACGCCCGTGGCCAGGTAGACCTGGTTCTGGGCTTGGAATTCATTTTGCATCGTCGGGTATTCCTTGGCGATCTCGTCAACCGCCTTGGCCACCGCCCGGGCGTCGGGCGCCACGAAGGGTGTCACAGCCGAAATCGCCTGGCTGGGCAGTTTCGAACTGTGGAAGATCGTGGTGACGATGCCAATATCGCCGAGGCCAAGTTCGATACCTTCCAGAACGCCCTTGGGCTTTACGATGGCGCCGCCGTAGCTTTCCTGCCAGTCCATCACGTAGTTGCCATTCTCGGCGAGCCGCTTGTCGACCTCCGGGATGAAGAAGTTGGTGAATTCCTGGACCCAGAGCGCGCGGGCCGGGTAGCCGTCGATGACCACCGCCTTGATGGTCTCGGCCGCGGCGGCAGGAAGTGCCGTCAGTCCAGCCAGCGTCAGTCCAAGAGCTGTCCGTCTTGTCAAATATCCGATCATGGTCGGTCCTCCCTAGGTTTCGGCGCGCCAGCTCAGGCCTTGCGCCAGATTGTTGTCAGGTCCGTTCCCGCTTGCTCGAAAAGTTTCGAGAGCGGGCAGTACTTGGCGGTTTCTGCGGCCACCTTTTGCAAGTCTTCTTCCGATGCCGGTCCGTTGACCAGAACCGTCTGCACCACCTTGGTGAAGGGCACGTCGATCTCTTCTTCCAGCGTGACGCCGCGGCGGTCGAAATCGCAGGTGATATCGACCTCGATGTTCCCGATATCGACACCAAGGGCGTGGGCGCATTTGTTGCCAATCACATTGGTGCAGCCTGCCAGCGCAGACAGCGCCGTGTCCGTGGGCGTGGGCCCGGCATTCGTGCCCCCACGCGCCTCTGGTTCGTCAATTGTGAAGCCCAGATCGCGAATCGCGACATTCATGCGCGAGTGCGAGACGCCGGTCCCTTTGGCCTTCAGCGTCACCGTGGTTTTCATGCGCACCGCCCCCATGGCCGTCACGCGAAACTGCAGGCTTTGTCGAAAGGAAGGCGCGGAAGCTTATGAAAAAGCGCGCTTTCATCGGCGTAGCCAAGGTTGCACAGGAAGTTTGAGCGCAGGGTCGTGTCCGCAAAGAACTCTTCGTCGACGGCGGCATTGGAAAATCCCGACATGGCGCCCACATCAAGGCCGAGCGCCCGCGCGGCGATCATGAAATAGGCGCCCTGCAAAGTGCCATTCCGGAAGGCCGTTTCCTTGGAGTGCTCTTCCTTGCCCTCAAAAAACGGCCGGCGGTCTTCATGGGGAAAAAGAAACGGCAATTCGCGCCAAAACTCCAGATCATGGGCGATGATTGCCGTCACCGGAGCCGAGCGCATCTTTTCGACGTTCTTTGGCTTGAGCGATTTTGCCAGCCGGTCCTTGCCCTCGTCCGAGGTGACAAAGACGATACGCGCCGGGCAGCAATTCATGCTGGTCGGACCGGCAGCGGTGATGTCGTAGATCCGTTCAAGCACGTCCCGCGACACCGGCTTGTCGCGCCAGGCGTAGTGTGACCGCGCTTCACCGAGGATCAGCGCAACCGCATCGTCGGAAATGGCCGGGAGTCGGTCCTTCAGCGCGCGGTACCCCGACTGGGCCTGTGCCCGTGCCAGCTCCAGCGCCTCTCCGGTCAGCGCATTCATTCGGCGGCCTCGATCGAACGCATGGCCTCTTCGGCAACGATCGGGTTGGCGCAGATTCCGATGCCTTCGATCTCAATTTCCACCACCTCGCCCGGTCGCAGCCAACGCGGCGGCTTCTTGGCGTGTCCCACGCCCGGAGGCGTGCCCATGGCAATCATATCGCCCGGCTCCAGCGTTGAATATTCCGAGATCGTTGCAATGGTCCGTTCAACGGTCCAGAGCATGTCCGAAGTCGTCGCGCTCTGCAGGATTTCGTCGCCCACGCGGCTTTCGATCTTCAGCCCCTGCGCGCCTGCGGGCAGTTCGTCCGGCGTTACGATGACCGGCCCGACCGGGCCCGTTGCGTCGAAGTTCTTGCCGGGCGTCCACTGGTGGGTCTTGCGCTGGTAGTCGCGCACGGAACCGTCATTGAATATCGTGTAGCCGAAGACATGGGACAGCGCAGCGCCTTCGGAGATGTGCTTGCCGCCAGTGCCGATGATCACCATCAACTCGGCTTCGTAGTCGAGTTTTTCCGAACAGGACGGCCGCACCATGGGCGCGCCAGCCGGGATCAGCGAGTTGGTACCTCGCATGAACAGCGCCGGATAGTCCGGCACATCGTAGCCGCCTTCCTTTATATGATCGACATAGTTCAAGCCAAGGCAGATGACTTTTCCGGGGCGCGCAACCGGCAGAAGCGGCTCGATGGACGCGACCGGTACTTTCGGCGCGGCTGCGGCGAGGGACGCAAGGTCGGCCCGGTCGATCTCGCAAGACACAAGGCCCATGATGTCTGTGCCCACGCGCGGATCAAGCGCCGTGAGGCTGGTCGCCATGTCGCCATCCAGAAGAAACACGCCTTCTTCGTTTGCAGTCCGTCCGACCATTAAGCGCATGCGCCGCCTCCCTTCCTGTTTCCCCTCTTTTGGCGATTATTTTTCCCGTTGTCAAATAATATCGATTTTTTTAGATTGGACCGGCAAGCGGCGCTGCGGTCAGCACGTTGACGTCCGAAAGGAAAGACATCAGGTGAGTTTTATGGCGCGTAACGGGAATTTCCTGTCGATCCTGTCCTCAGTCTTTGAACAACGCCGCGCGGGCGTTGTTCCGCACGACGGGCGGTCGATCATCGAGCAGTCCGGCGATCTGATGGACGCGAAGGGCGAGACCTCGATCCTGCGCCTGTCCAGATCGATCCTTGCGACCTATACGGGTCTCAGCGACGCAGATCGGACTGCCTTCTTTGACTACCTCTGCGAAGATCTCGATCTGTCACCGCGCGAGGTAAAGGAATACGCCGAGATCTACGACGACATGCCCAGTACAGAAGCGTTGAGCGCACTTCTTGAGGCGGCAGAGCCAAAGCGCCAGACGTTCTTCCGAAAGCTCAATTATGCCGAAGGCGCGACCGCGCAGCTTGTGCAGATGCGCTATGACCTCCTGCGGGACATGCGCCAGCATCCTGAATTTGCCCGTGTCGACCTAGACCTCGTGCATCTCTTCGCGTCCTGGTTCAACAGGGGCTTTCTGGTGTTGCGCCGCATCGACTGGTCCACGCCGGCGGACATCCTCGAAAAGATCATCGCCTATGAAGCTGTCCATGAGATTAACGACTGGGACGATCTGCGCCGCCGCACGCAGCCGGCCGACCGACGCTGTTACGCCTATTTCCACCCGCGGATGCCCGACGATCCACTAATTTTCGTGGAGGTCGCGCTCTGCCCCGGTATCCCGGAGTCGATCCAGGAGGTCCTGAGCGACATACGCGAGGCCGAAGACCCTGCCGCGCTCGACACAGCGGTGTTTTATTCGATCTCCAACTGCCAACCCGGGCTGCACGGGATTTCCTTTGGCGAAAGCCTGATTAAACACGTGGCTGCCGATCTGTCGGATGAGTTTCCACAGATTCAGACGTTTGTAACGCTGTCGCCCATTCCGCGTCTGCGCAGGTGGGCCAAAGAGTCGGGCGGTCTGACGGACCCTCCGTATACGCCCGAAGACCTGCGCGCGCTTGCAGCCCACTACCTCACGCAGGTCAAACGGGCGGATGGCCATCCGCTCGACCCCGTGGCGCGCTTTCATCTGTCGAACGGCGCCCAGGTCCACAACCTTCTGGCCGGGGCCGATCTGTCGGAGAACGGCCTTGGACAATCCTGGGGCGCGATGGTCAATTACCTCTACGATACCGGCGCCCTGGAAGACCGAAGCGATGCCTACGCCAGCGAACGCAGGGTCTTTGCCTCCCGCGCCGTGCAGAGCCTTGCCCGCCAGGGCGCCGGGCAAACCACCGAAAAAGGAGCCACGGCCCAGTGACTGACAGCCTTTACGCCGCGCTTTTCGGCCCCCATGAAGGCAGCGAGACCGTCTTCCTTGATCTTGGCGACGGCAACACGGTGAGCCACGCTGCATTCCTGGAACTTGCGGCACGGCAAGCCGGGGCGCTGCGGGCGGCCGGTGTGGTACCTGGTGACCGGGTGGCGGTTCAGGTGTCAAAGTCACCCGAGGCGCTGGCCATCTACGCGGCCTGTTGCAAGCTCGGGGCGGTGCTCTTACCGCTCAATACGAGCTACATGCCAAACGAGATCGGCTATTTTCTGAGCGACGCAAAGCCGGCGGTGCTGATCTGCGATCCCGGTGCCGCCGAAGCGCTGGCGCCCCTGGCACGCGCGACGGGTGCGCAGGTACTTACACTGGATGCCTCGGCGTCAGGTAGTTATGCCGATGCCTGGGCGACGGCGGAGCCTGTCACCGTGCCAGAGCCCCGCGCGCCCGAAGACCTGGCCGCGATCCTGTACACCTCAGGCACCACCGGACGCTCTAAAGGCGCAATGCTGACCAACGCGAACCTTCTGTCGAACGCCAAGACCCTCACCGCGATCTGGCAATTCACGGACTCCGACGTGCTGATCCACGTGCTGCCGATCTTCCACACGCACGGGCTTTTCGTGGCCGTGAACGTGGCACTGATCTCGGGCTGCCGCCTGCGGTTCATGCCGGGCTTTGACCTTGATGCGGTCGTGGACGCCCTGCCGTCCAGCACCGCACTGATGGGTGTGCCCACGGTCTATAAGCGGCTTCTGTCCGACGTGCGGCTGACAAAGGATCTTGTGTCCAGCATGCGCCTTTTCGTCTCCGGCAGCGCCCCGCTGCTGGCCGACACCCACGAAGACTTCGAGGCGCGCACCGGACACCGCATCCTTGAGCGCTACGGCATGACCGAAACCAATATGAACACATCCAACCCTTATGACGGCGCGCGTAAGGCAGGCACCGTGGGCCAGCCCCTGCCCGGTGTCGAGGTCCGGGTGACCGATCCTGCCACGGGAGACCCGATGGCACAGGGCGCGCGCGGGATGGTCGAGGTACGCGGACCAAACGTCTTCAAAGGGTACTGGAACATGCCCGAAAAGACTGCCGAAGAGCTGCGCCCCTCGGGCTTTTTCATCACCGGTGATCTGGGCGAAATTGGCGCTGATGGTTACCTGACCATCGTTGGGCGCGCGAAAGATCTGATTATCTCGGGCGGCTACAACATCTATCCAAAGGAAATCGAACTGGTTCTCGACGACCAGCCCGGCGTGCTGGAGAGCGCCGTCGTCGGCGTGCCCCACCCCGATATGGGGGAAGGCGAAAGCTCCCCACATCCAGGAGACAATCTGTCAGGACGCGGTATTGGCGTTTAGAAG
>JBCDED010000032.1:0-39107 GCA_039179985.1 Pseudomonadota bacterium | reverse complement strand
TTAACACTTACCTCCAGTTCAGTCAAACAACTGAGTCAAGCAACATAATTTTAACATGACTCCCTCTTCCAAAGGCTTGGTAGTCATCCATCTGCTTGATGGGCAAACTATTACATACATAATTTTTCAATTCAGGAAATGATACATATCATCTAAGCAATGGAAACAGCAGCTACGCTCACCGCTCCCATCAACGTTGATACATGGGTTCATAGCCCTAAATATCCGTTATTTCTAACTGCTTGCGCTGTACAGCGGCCTCGGTTGCGGCAAGCGCCTCCTCTTCGCGCGCATCCTCTTCTTCGCCACCGTCCTCCACGATGGCATCAAGCCCCTCTTCCAGTTTGGAAGACGACTTGAAAAGCCGCTCTCTCAGTTTTCCAAAGAATGCCATGGCTTTCCTCTACGCCGAGTGGCCGGGAAGGAAAAGACCCGCGCGTTCAGACCTCGTCTGGGAAATGCTTCATTGTCAGCCGGATGGGGTTCGGCGCCGCCTGTCCCAAGCCGCAGATCGAAGCATCGGCCATCGCCTGACAGAGCTCTTCCAGCAGCCCCTGATCCCAGCGGTCGGCCTGCATCAGCTTGACCGCCTTTTCGCATCCAACCCGACAAGGCGTACACTGGCCGCAGCTTTCGTCCTCGAAGAACCTCAGCATGTTGAGCGCCGCGGCCTTGGCACTGTCCTGATCGGACAGAACAACAACCGCCGCCGAGCCGATGAAACTGCCCAAGGGTTGCAGCGTATCGAAGTCGAGCGGCACATCCGCAATCGTCGCTGGCAAAAGCCCCGAAGACGGACCGCCAGGCTGATAGGCTTTAAAGACGTGCCCCGGCACCATCCCCCCGGCGGCCTCGATGATATCGGTGATCGTGGACCCCGCAGGCAGAAGATACACCCCGGGCGATGCCACGCGCCCCGACACCGAAAAACTGCGCAGCCCCGTGCGACCATTCTTTTCTGTGGCGTTCAGAACCTCTGGACCCTCGCGACAAACCCGCGCCACCCAGTGCAGCGTTTCAACGTTGTGAACCAACGTGGGGCGACCAAAAAGACCCACCTGCGCCACATAGGGCGGGCGGTGGCGAGGCAGGCCCCGCTTGCCCTCAATCGACTCGATCATCGCGCTTTCTTCACCGCAGATATAGGCCCCCGCGCCCCGGCGCAGGTCGATGTAGCCCGGCGCGACGATCCCCGCGTCTTCCAGCGCGGCAATTTCGCGGCGCAGGATCTCCAGCACGGCCGGATACTCGTCGCGCATGTAGATGAAGACGGTTTCGGCCTCGACCGACCAGGCGGCGACAAGCATGCCCTCGAGGAAGAGATGCGGGACGCGTTCCAGGTAGAAACGGTCCTTGAACGTACCCGGCTCGCCCTCGTCGCCGTTTACGGCAAGGTAGCGCGGCCCGGGTTGGCTGCGCACGATGTCCCACTTGCGCCCCGCGGGGAACCCCGCACCGCCAAGCCCGCGCAGGCCGGAGGCAAGTACGCGCTCGTGCTCGGCCACCGGATCGCCGTCTTTCCGCAGTCGCAAAAGCGTCTCGTACCCGCCTTCGGCCCGGTACGCCTGAAGCGCCTGATAATCCGGGATTTTTGCGTGGGTCTCATCCGCCGCGATGGCCGCCGCCACCTTTTCCGGCGTCGCGTGGTCAATGTGGTTGTGACCAAGCTCGCAGGTCGGCGCCGTGTCGCAACGGCCCATGCAAGGCGCCCGCACAACGCGCACCTCGGAAGGGTCGAGCCCGTCGCCAAGCGCCGACAGAAGCGCCTGCGCCCCTGCCAGTTCGCAAGAAAGCGAGTCGCACACGCGCACAGTCAGCGCCGGGGGTGGCGTGTCGTCCTCCTTCACCGGGTCGAAATGGGCATAAAAGGTTGCAACCTCCCAGACCTCGGCCTGGCTGAGGCGCATTTCCTCGGCCAAAGCCCGCAGATGCGCTGCCGAGAGATGCCCACGGGCATCCTGAATGCGGTGGAGGTGTTCGATCAGAAGATCGCGCCGCCGTGGCGTGTCGCCCAATAGCGTGCGCACCTCGGCAATTGCGGCATCATCAAGCTGGCGGCCCTTAGGCGTCTTGCGGCCCTTACCGGGACCGGATTTCCATACGCCTGCCCGCTCGTCCAAAGCCATGTCGCGCCTCCTCTTGGTCGAGGCAGACTTAAGCACATGGCTATTTGGCCACGCCATGAAAAAAGCGACACAACGAGGGCGCAAAGCGCTGTCAGGATGGCCGGGCCGTACCTACATTCCTCCCATGAGAAGATTTCTGGCTCTTCTGGCAATCGCCGCCCCCGCCGTCGCATATGCTCAGCCGCAGCTACTGGGTGCTGACGAGTTTCACGCCTTGACTGAAGGCCGGACGCTGACGTTCGCCGACCGGTCGGGCTGGACGGGATACGAGCAATACCTGCCCAACAACCGCGTCATCTGGCTGCCCGAAGGCGGCGACTGCAAGCATGGGATCTGGTACCCGGAGGGGGAGCGGATCTGCTTTCTTTACGAGGATAGTGACATTCCGGCCTGCTGGGCGGTCTTCCAGAACGACGAAGGCGTAACTGTCATCTCGTCGGACCTCGGTGCCGTGCAGGATGTGGTGAACTCGACGGAAGAACCGCTCCAGTGCCCGGCGCCAGGTGTGGGCGTCTGAGAAAGCCTAGAAGAGAGATCCCTGATCGTCCGGGGCCGTTTGTTTGCGGGTAGCACGCACCAGTGGTTTACGCCCCTCGGGCGCAACCGTCAGGCGGCCTGAGGCAAACTCGATCTCCAGAACCTCTGCCTCCTTGGCCGCACGCACCTCCGTCACCACCACATCGCCCGCGCGCACCACAGCGTAACCCCGCTCCAGGGTTTCGGTGTAGCCCAGTGACTGGCGCAGGCGCTCTAGCGCGATGAGCCGCGTGGCTTTTTCCTGGAGGCTCTGCTGCGACACATCGACAAGGCGCTTGTAAAGGAGGGCAAGGTTTTCGCGCTGGCGCGCCGCCTCACGTCCCAGCCGTGCCGGTTGCAGTGCGGGTTTCAGGCGCTCCAGTTTCAGACGCCGGTCAGCGATGGTGCGGGTCAGACCGCGCGGCAACCCCTGTGCCCTGAGCGACAGGCGCTCCGCCTCTCGTGACAGCCGCGCCAGAAGTACGCCCGGTCGCAGCGCGCCGCGCTCGGCCAATTGCACGCGCTTGGCTTGTGTGGCGGCCCTGAGTGCCGAAGGCAAGCGGTCTTCCAGAGTGTCGAGCCGCTGGCGCTGCGAGGCTGCCAATGCATCCGCCCGCGGTAGGGCGCGGGCGAGGTCCACAAGACGCTGGCGCCGCTGCGCCATACCTTGCGCCAGCCCCCGGGCCAGCCGCTCCCCCTGCCCTTGCGTCCAGGCAAGAAGCTCCAGCCGGACTGGCACTGCCATCTCGGCAGCCGCGGTCGGTGTCGGCGCCCGCTGATCGGCGACGAAATCGATCAGCGTCGTATCCGTCTCGTGCCCCACGGCTGAGATCAAGGGAATGTCACTCGCCGCTGCCGCCCGGGCCACCACTTCTTCGTTGAAGCCCCAGAGATCTTCCAGCGATCCGCCGCCGCGCGCGACGATCAGCAGGTCCGGGCGCGGGAGGGCGCCACCCGGCGCCAGCGCGTTAAAGCCCTGGATCGCCGCAGCAACCTGGGGGGCGCAGCCTTCGCCCTGCACGGCCACAGGCCAGATCAGGACCTTGCGCGGAAATCGGTCGCGCAGACGGTGGAGAATGTCACGGATCACCGCGCCCGAAGGCGATGTGACCACGCCGATGATCTCGGGCAGATAGGGCAGCGCCTTCTTGCGTTCCGGCGCAAAAAGACCTTCGGCCTCCAACGCCTTCTTGCGCTTCTCAAGCATCGCCATCAGCGCGCCGACGCCCGCCGGGGCGATCTCTTCGATAACGATCTGGTATTTTGACTGGCCACCAAAGGTGGTCAGGCGCCCCGTCGCGACAACCTCCAGCCCTTCTTCTGGCTGGGTGCGAAGCCGGCCTGCAACACCTTTCCAGATCACGCCCGACAGGACCGAGCGGTCATCCTTGAGATCCAGGTAGATATGCCCGGATCGCGGGCGCGACACGCGGCCGATTTCACCACGCACGCGGACATGGCCGAACTCGCCTTCTATAGTGCGCTTGATCGCGCCCGATATCTCGGTGACGGTGAATTCAGGGGCGTTCTGCCCTGGTTCGGGATCTTCGATCAGATCGGACACGCGGCTCTTTCGGCCCTCGGCTTGTGGTGTGGTGACGACGAGCTTAGAACGGCGCGCAACACATGCAAAGGGGGCGCGCGTGAACATCCTGATCCTTGGCGGCGGCGGACGCGAACACGCGCTCGCATGGGCGATCCTGCAGAACCCGCGCTGTGACAGGCTGATCGTGGCCCCTGGGAACGCAGGCATCGACCAAATCGCGGAATGCGCCGACCTCGATATCTGCGACGGCGCCGCGGTCACAACCTTTGCCGCCGAAAACGCGGTGGACTTCGTGGTCATCGGCCCCGAAGCCCCGCTTGCCGCGGGCGTGGCCGACGCTCTGAGAAACGCGGGGATCCTGTGTTTTGGACCGTCGGAGGCGGCGGCTAAACTGGAATCCTCAAAGGCCTTCACCAAAGAAGTCTGCGACGCCTGTAGCGCACCGACCGCCGCCTGGGCCCGTTTTTCGGATGCCGAGGCCGCAAAGGCCTACGTCGCAGCCGAGGGCGCGCCGATTGTCGTCAAGGCCGACGGGCTGGCCGCAGGCAAGGGCGTTGTTGTCGCCATGTCTGTTGAGGACGCCCATTCGGCCATCGACGAGATGTTCGGAGGCACTTTCGGCGCCGCGGGTGCCGAGGTGGTGATCGAGGAGTTCATGGACGGCGAAGAAGCCTCCTATTTCGTCCTGTGCGACGGAGAAACGGTGTTGCCCATCGGCACCGCACAGGACCACAAGCGGATCGGTGAAGGGGATACCGGGCCGAACACCGGCGGCATGGGCGCCTACAGCCCGGCGCCGGTCATGACGGATACGGTCACACAAGCGGCGCTCACGCAGATCGTTCAGCCCACAATCGCAGAGATGGCCCGGCGCGGCACGCCGTTTCAGGGCGTGCTCTACGTGGGTCTCATGATCCAGGATGGCGCACCTCGGCTTGTGGAATACAACGTGCGCTTCGGCGATCCGGAGTGTCAGGTCATGATGATGCGCCTTGGCGCGCAGGCGCTTGACGCGATGCTGGCGGCCAGCGAAGGCCGCCTGGCGGAGGCGCGGATCAACTGGGCCGACGATCATGCCCTGTCCGTGGTGATTGCCGCGAAGGGTTATCCCGGCCGCTACGCAAAGGGCGAAGTCATCGGCGGGCTTGCAGAGGCGCCTTCGTCGAGCTTCGAGCAGATGTTCCATGCCGGAACGGCGCTGATAGACGGGCGCATGGTCTCGGCCGGGGGACGCGTTCTGAACGCAACGGCGCGCGGCGCGACGCTGGAAGAGGCGCGCGACCGAGCCTATGCGCTGGCCCGTGCCGTCGACTGGCCCGGCGGCGTTTACCGCGGCGACATCGGCTGGCGCGCGCTCACTCCGCCAGACGCGTGACCATCATTCGCACGTCTTCATCGCCCACCGCAGAGGATATGTGGCCTTCGCCAGTGGTATCCTCCATCCAGTAGATATCTCCTACCCTGAAGTCCCGCACCTGACCGTCCGAGGTTTCCACACGGAAACATCCCGACAAGATTGCCGCAATCTGGCGGCGGGGCGAACGGTGGCGGACGCCGGACCACCCGGCCGGTAGTGTCAGAAAGACCATGCCGCTGGCCGGCAGCACGTCGGATACGAGTATCGGATCGGCAGGCGGCACGAACTCGGTCAAACCCAAGGGCTGATCGCCCTCCTCGAAGAAGGACTGTCCCGCGTCGGTTTCGCGGGTCTTGACGTATTTCATGGACGTTTCCTCTGGCCATTCGTGGGAAAGTGCCAGAAGGTGCCGCGTGCGCCGAACCCTATGAGGGCGTCTGGCAGGCCATGGCGGTGGCAAAGCTGGCACGGTCTTTATGCGGTCCGATGTCCTCTACGGCAAGCGTGCCGTTCGACAGTGTTACGGCCACCAGCCGCCGCCAGTCGCCAGTAGCGACGATCATCTCGGGGCCTTGCCCGCAGTCGCGGATGCCGCCGGCGATATCCGGTTCGCCAATACGGTGGTTGCTGAAGCCATCAGCAAAGGTCACCTCGTTCAGCGCACCGTCCCGGAAGCGCCAGACACGCAGTCGCTTGGCCAGATGCGGCCGGTCAACAAACGCAATCTCAACGGCGCCGTCCGCGTCAAGATCGGCGGCCCCCACGGGCGCCAGCCACCGAAATGACCGGCCGATGTTGGGTGTCGACGCGATCTCGCCTGCGGGGCCGTAGACGACCAGACGGGCGCCAAGCCTGCTGTCGCTTTCCACGACGATGACTTCGGGCGCGCCGTCCTGATCAAGATCGGCAAGGCGTGGTTCGGTATCCTCGAAAACACGGGTTTCAGGCAAGACGAACTGCCGCTCGCTGCCGTCCGAAAGCGACAGGATCAGCGCGCCATACTCTATGGCGTCGCCCAGAACCGCATGGGCATAGCGCGTCGTGGGCTCGGCGTAGCGGGCAGCGGTAATGGTGTCCGCAGCAGCAGCACCGGCTGAAAGCGCAAGCGCAAGGGCTGCTAGGCTGCGCATCAGATCTGGCGTTCGGGCATGCGCACAACCAGACCGTCGAGCGCATCGGAGACCTTCAGCTGGCAGGTCAGGCGCGACTGGCCGGGCTTCGGCTCAAACGCAAAGTCGAGCATGTCCTCTTCCATCGGATCGATCTCGGGCAGTTTGTCTGTCCAGGCCGGATCGACGTAAACATGGCAGGTGGAACAGGCACAGGCGCCGCCGCAGTCGGCCTCGATCCCAGGAATATTGTTGTCGCGGGCGCCTTCCATGACGGTGAGCCCGTTGGGCACGTCGACCACATGCTCGGTGCCGTTGAATTCGATGTAGGTGATCTTGGCCATTCGGTCGCTATTCCCTGATCGCGGTCTTGTGGATGTACCGGTCGCACATAGTGCATGGCGAGACAATTTGCCAGCCCGGGGCGGACGCGGATCAGAGTTGCAAGATCACCCATTTGTTCTATCTTTGTTCTCATGCCTTTGTCCCAGCTTTCACCCCGAGCTTTACACAACGCACCAGCCTCATGGCCGCGCCCTCCCGCCTGCCTGCCAGCGGGGGACATCGGCGTGCCGCCCGCGGGGGCGCGGATCACGGTTGCGGGGCTCGTTCTGGTGCGCCAGCGGCCGGGCACCGCCAAGGGCGTGATCTTCATTACGCTCGAGGATGAGACCGGTACCTGCAACGTGGTCGTCTGGGCCAAGATCTACGAGGCCTTCCGCCGAGCCGTCATTGCAGGGCGGCTCTTGCGGGTCACGGGACGGATTCAGCGTGAGGCGGGTGTCACCCATCTTGTGGCCGAACGGATCGAGGATATCTCGGGCATGCTCGACTCGCTCCTGCGCCACCACGAAATCTGCCGCGCAGGAGACCAGCCCGAAACCACGCGTGCATGAAAAAGGGCGCCCCGTGGCGCCCTTTATCCAAGAAATCTGGCGACCTTAGCTGTTTTCGAGCGATAGCGCCACAAAGCGAGGGTCGCCGCCACGGCGCACCAGTAAGAGCAGCGACTTACGCCCGCCTTCGCGCGCATCCTCGATCCGCTCTTCCAGGTCTTCGACCCCGGACACCTTCTCCTGGCCCGCTTCAGCGATCACATCACCGGCGCGTAGGCCTTTCTCATAGGCTTCCGAGTCTTCGGCCACATCTGTCACCACAAGACCCACGGCATCTTCGTCAAGGCCAAGCTGTTCACGCAGTTCATCGGTCATGCCGGAAATCTTCATGCCCAGGATATCGGCTTCTTCGGGTTCCGCGTCCGCCGGAGCCGATGCAGGCACAGCGCCTTCCGCCGTTTCGCGGCGGCCAAGCGTCACGACCAGCGTCTGGGTCTCGCCATTGCGAGACACCACCACGCGGACTGCCTTGCCGACCTCGGTGTTGCCGACCTGGCGCACCAGTTCTCGCGTGTCGACCACGTTCTCGCCGTCAAAGCTCAGGATCACATCCCCGGCTTCCATACCGGCCTCTTCGGCCGGGCCTTCCGGCACATCCGTCACCAGCGCGCCCGCTGCCTCATCCAACCCAAGGGCCTCGGCCAATTCATCCGTCACGTCCTGAATGCGGACACCCAGCCAACCACGGCGGGTTTCGCCGAATTGCTGCAACTGATCGACCACGCGCGTCACCACGCCCGAGGACATAGCAAACCCGATCCCGATCGAGCCACCGTTGGGCGACAGGATCGCCGTGTTTACGCCGATCACTTCACCTTCCATGTTGAAAAGCGGACCACCGGAGTTCCCGCGGTTGATGGCGGCATCGGTCTGAATGTAGTCATCATAGCTGCCCGACAGGGCACGATTGCGGGCAGAAACGATGCCAACAGAAGCAGAGAAGCCCTGGCCCAGCGGGTTGCCCATGGCAAAGACCCAGTCGCCCACGCGCAGGACGTCGCTGTCACCGAAGGCCACGAAGGGAAGCGGTTCGTCGCTTTCGACCTTCAGTACCGCGATGTCCGTGTTGGGGTCGGTGCCGATCACGCTAGCCGGAAGTTCCGCGCCCGAGAAGAACTCGATGAGAATTTCGTCGGCCCCCTCGATGACGTGGTTGTTGGTCACGATGAAGCCGTCTTCGGAGATCACAAAGCCAGAGCCTAGCGCAGAGTTGCGGCGCGGGCGTCCGTTTTCACCCTGCCGATCCCGGAATTCGCGGAAGAAGTCCTCGAACGGGGACCCTTCGGGCACCATCGGCGCGGGCCCGGTGTTGGCGGCCACCGTCTGGGTCGTGGTAATGTTCACGACCGAGTTTGAGACCTGATCGACCAGTTCGGCCAGGCTTTCCGGGCCACCACGGGCCTGCGCGGTAATAGCCTGCGCCAAAACCAGTGCGGCACCGAGGACCAGCGCCCACAATGCGCGCACCACGGCCACATTCGGTGTTGAGATTGCAACTGCCTGAGACTTCACGCCAAAACTCCTTCCTGGTTTTTGGCGGCGCCCACACTCCCGGTCTGGCGCCTTGGTACCTGATGCTCTCGTCTTTTTAAAAGATAGGCGGCGCACCAGAGGGCGCAAAGCCTAGGGGTTTTTCTCACGGACTTGTCACCAAAGTTTCACTATCCTGCGCCGAGGCTGCGCGCGATCCAGATCAGTATGACACCCAATGCCAGAACGCCCAAGCCCAGTGTTCTCCGCGTCTCATGCGGGATCTCTGCGATCAGGCGTACGATATCCTCCAGACGCGAAGGGGCCAGTGCGAACACCAGCCCCTCGATGACGCAAACCAAGCCAATGGCAAGGACGATCGTGGCGATCACTCGGCAGGGTTCCTCGGCTGATCCGTCTTGAGATAGTCGAAAAAGTCGCTGTCGGGCGAGATCACGAGCGTTGAGTTATTTGCTTGCAACGCACGCTGATAGGCAGTGAGCGACCGGTAGAATTCAAAGAACTCCTGGTCGGCGCCAAAGGCGGAGGCGTAGATCGCGTTCCGCTCGGCGTCGGCCTCACCGCGGGTGATTTCCGCTTGCCGGTTCGCATCCGACACAAGCTCGACCACAGTCCGCTCGGCCTGGGCGCGGACCCGCTGCGCGGCTTCTTCACCCCGGGCACGTTCGTCGGTCGCTTCCCGGACACGTTCGGCGCGCATCCGCTCGAAGGTTGCTTCGAGGTTCTGCTCGGGCAGGTTTGTCTGCTTCAGACGTACGTCCACCACGTCGAGCCCAAGCGCCGCCGCCCGTGCGTCAGCGCTGTTGCGGATACGTGCCATCAGGGCAGCCCGTTCGGATGACAGAATCGTGTTCGAGGTCACGCCTTCTTCACCGAGCACCGCCCGGATTTGCGGGTTCAGGATGTCGGCAAGCTGGTTCTCACCCTCCTGCATCCCGCCAGCACCCACCGCCTGGCGGAAGCGGACCACATCAGCGATCCGGTAGCGCGCAAAGGCGTCGACCACAAGACGACGGTCATCGGAGGGCGTGACTTCGATCGGCGGCGTGTCGAGCGACAGGATTCGGTCGTCGTAGCGGACAACCTCCTGAATGACCGGGATCTTGAATCCAAGCCCCGGCTCTTCCTTCACCTGCTTGATCTGACCGAACTGAAGAACCAGCGCCTTTTCACGTTCGTCGACGATGAAGATCGACGACAGAACGCCGATCACCGCGAGGACGAGAATGGGCAGAATGATTGCTGAGCGACGCATCAGTTGGACCCTCCGGCAGAGGCCGTGGCATTGTTCCGGCGCAGTTCGTTAAGCGGCAGGTAAGGTACGACACCCTGCGTGCCGGTTCCGGTGTCATCGACAATGACCTTGTCGACGCGACCCAGCACTTCTTCCATGGTCTCAAGATACAGACGCTTTCGCGTAACCTCTGGCGCCTTGGCGTACTCCTGCAGAACCGCCGTGAAGCGGCTGGCTTCACCTTCTGCCTCGTTGACCACACGCGCGCGGTAGGCTTCGGCCTCTTCCAGCACCTGCGCGGCCTCACCGCGGGCGCCGGCCAGCACCTGGTTGGCATAGGCGTCTGCGGTCCGCTGCAACCTGTCGCGTTCCTGTTCGGCCGCCTGAACGTCGCGGAAGGCGTCGATCACCTCCTCCGGCGGATCGGCCTTGTCGAGGTTGACGCGGACGATGTTGATGCCCGAGACGTATCCGTTCAGGGTCGCCTGAATAAGCTCTTCGGCTTCAACAGCAATCGCACCTCGGTCGCGGTTCAGGATCGGGGCAAGTTCATTGCCCGCAACGATTTCCCGCATGGCGGATTCTGACACCGCGCGAACCGTTTGCGGACCATCGCGCAGATTGAACAGGAAATCAGCCGGGTCATTGACGTTCCAAACCACCTGGAAGTCGATGTCGACGATGTTTTCGTCCGTGGTCAGCATAAGACCTTCGTCGGCCGTACCGGCCCGGCCTTTGCCGATATCCTCGGTCCGCTGCGTGGTTGTCGGGACAACTTCGTAGGTGACGACCGGCCAAGGCGCGAAGTTCAGGCCGGGCTCACCGATGCTGCTGAACTTTCCGAGAAAGAGTTCAACCGAACGTTCTTCTGGGCGCACCGTGTAGAGCGAAGCGAAAAGCCAGAGGCCCAAAAGCGCGAGCAGGCCGACTGTGATTGAGCCGCGGGTGAAAAGAGGGCCGCCGCCACCGCCTGTACCACGGCCAGATCCACCGCCGCCGCGGCCGCCCATGAGAACCTTCAGCTGTTCCTGGCCCTTGCGGACAATCTCGTCGATTTCGGGGATCTGCGGGTCCCCACCGGGACGTCGGCCCGGGCCGCGTCCGCCGCGGTCATCCCCGTTGCCGCCGCGATTGCCACCGCCGCCGCCCCAGGGTCCGCCGTTATTGCCAGCCATGTGGTTGGTCTCTCCTTAGATCAACAAATTCGTGGGCTTGTACTGCTAAATGTAGGCTCTGCGCCAGACTTCAAGCTGTTCTCACCGGCGTGCGCAAGGTCACAAGTTCTTCAGACACTGTGGGATGCACCGCCACGGTGCGGTCAAAATCCTCTTTTGTCGCTCCCATTTTAAGTGCAACGCCAGCCAGTTGGATCATTTCGCCCGCGCCCGGCGCAACGATATGACAACCAAGGACCTTTCGTGTTTTCCGAGAGACAATGAGTTTCATCAGAACACGGTCCGGCTTGTCGATAAAGGCGGTCTGCATGGGCCGGAACGATGTTGCGTAAACCTCAATCTCTTCCTGATCGCGCGCCTCCTCTTCGCTTAGGCCCACAGATCCCATCTCGGGTTGCGTGAAGACGGCCGAGGGAATCAGCTCGTGATCGACCGGCGTCGGGTTGCCTTTGAAGACCGTTTCCACGAATTGCATCCCCTCGCGGATCGCCACTGGCGTCAGATTGACCCGGTTGGTCACGTCGCCGATGGCGTAGATCGAGGGCACCGCCGTTTGGCTGTATTCGTCGACGATAATTTCGCTGCGCCGCCCAATCTCCACACCGAGCTCTTCCAGCCCCATGCCACCGGAGTTGGGGGTCCGGCCTGTGGCCATCATCACCGCGTCAAATGTCATCTCCGACCCGTCGGTGGCCTTTGTCCAGAGCCCGTCATTGGTCTTCTGGATCTCCATAACGTTGGTTCCTGTATGGATATCCACGCCTTTGTGGCGCATGCCCTCGGCGATCAGGCCCCTTGCCTCTTCGTCGAAACCGCGCAAAATCTGCGCGCCGCGGTAGTACTGGCAGACCTGGCTGCCGAGACCATTCATAATGCCCGCGAATTCGCAGGCGATATAACCTCCGCCGACAATGAGCATGCGTTTCGGGACTTCGGGCAGATCGAACATCTCGTCCGACGAAATCGTGTGCTCGCTCCCGGGAAAGTCCGGAACAAAGGGCCGCCCGCCCGTGGCGACTAGGATATGCTTTGCCGTCTTCTTGGTTCCGTCTGCCAGTTCAATGGTATGCGGATCGGCCAGCATGGCCCGCTGGTCGAAGGTCTCAACTCCGGCGTCCGACAGGAGTTTGCGGTAGATCCCTTCCAACCGGTCCAGTTCAGCTTGCAGGCGCGTGCAGAATTTCGGCAGATCGAAGCCATTGTGCGATACATCCCAGCCGTAGTCCTGTGCGTGACCCATCGTCTCGGGGTATTCGCTGGCGAACACCATCAGCTTTTTGGGCACGCAGCCACGGATCACGCAGGTCCCGCCATAGCGGTCCTCTTCTGCGAGCGCCACCTTGGCACCGACCTCGCCCGCGGCCACACGGGCCGCACGCACACCGCCGGAGCCGCCTCCGATTACGAAGAGGTCATAGTCGAAAGCCATGGCAGCAAGTTCCTTTTAGCCGCGTCGCAGAGCGTTAGTCCGCGAGGTCTGTGAACAGGTTTTCCGGCACACCATCGTCGTGCGGTCCGTCGGTCGTCGTACCGGCAGAGAGGTCACGGGTTTCCACGCGGCCATCCCCATGCCCGATCACAACTGCATCGCAGATGTCGATGAAAAGGCCGTTTTCAACCAGGCCAGGGATCTGATTCAGGACAAGCGCCAGATTTCTGACATTGCCTATCCGCTTCAGCGACAAATCAAGGATGTAGTTTCCCTCGTCCGTCAGATACGGCGCATCGGCATTTTGGCGGAGAGCCGCGGTCCGGCCCATCACATCGAGACTGATCAGGGTCTCTTCCAAAAGCGCCTTGGTGGTCTTCCAGCCGAACCGTATCACCTCTACCGGCAAGGGATAGGCGCCCAGAACGTTTACTTCCTTAGAAGCATCCGAGATCACGACCATGCGGTCACTGGCCGTGGCCACGATCTTTTCCTGCAAGAGCGCTCCACCGCCGCCTTTGATCAGGTTCAGTTCGGCGTCGAACTCGTCGGCCCCGTCTATGGTCAGGTCGAGCCAGGTCGCATCGTCGAGCGAGATCACCTCGATCCCCTCAGCACGGGCCAGATCGCCCGTGCGGCTCGACGTGGGCACACCGGAAATCCGCAAGCCTTCCTCGCGCACGCGCTCGCCCAGCCGCCGCACCATGAACGCCGAAGTTGATCCGGTTCCCAGACCAACACGCATACCGTCCTCGACCATATCACAGGCGCGAATGGCCGCGGCACGCTTGGCCACATCCGTTGGGGACAGTTCCTTGGGCATCCAAAGGTCTCCTCTTCGCTTCCCGGCCTTATAGGCAAAGTTCCGGTCAGGTGCGAGATGCGAATCACTCGGATACTCCGGAAATACGATTCTGCCTGATACGGGCGCACGGCAGTCCTTACCGGGCAGCCCGTTTTACACCAACGCGCCGGTGCGGACCCCATCGATCATTGGGTGGAGGACAGCAACAAAACTCTGCCGCAGCCGCTCGCCGTGCGGTCGCATTCGCCCTATCTCGGGCGGAAGTTTACTGTCAGAGAGCGCGGCATGTTTCTGTCTGTCTTCGAGATGTTCAAGGTGGGGATCGGTCCGTCGTCGTCCCACACCATGGGGCCGATGCTGGCCGCGGCGCGGTTTTTGGATCACCTGCGCGGCAATCCTTTCACGCCCCACGGGCTGCGCGCCTCGCTCCACGGCAGCCTTGCGTTCACGGGCGTCGGACACGCGACGGACCGCGCGATTGTACTGGGGCTCGCCGGGTTTTCGCCCGAGACCTATGACGCCGCGGCGGCAGAGGCAGAACTCTTGCGCATAGAGGCAGAACGCTCGCTGCGACCCCACGGTCTGCCCGAACAGCGCTTCGATCCACGGGCCGATGTCATCTTCGACTACGACACCCCTTTGCCGGGCCATGCCAACGGCATGCAGCTCATGGCGCTTGATGCCCAGGGTGACGTGGTGGTGCGCGAGACCTATTACTCGGTCGGCGGCGGCTTCGTGGTGACCGAGGCGGAACTCGCGACGGGCAAGACCACGGACATCGGCCCGCGCGTCCCCTACCCATTCCACAGCGCCGCCGAGATGCTGGCGATGGCCCGGGAAAGCGGCAAGAGCATTGCCGAGATGAAGCGCGCAAACGAATTGTCGCGCCCGGGGCACGGGGATCTTGACGCAGGCATCGCCCGGATCTGGGAGGTCATGTCGGCCTGTATCGACCGGGGCCTCAGCAGCCGTGGTATACTGCCCGGTGGGCTTCAGGTGAGACGGCGGGCCGCCGATATCCACGACGCCCTGCAGGCCGAACGCGGCATGAACCTGACCGCGCCCCATACAATCAACGATTGGATGAGCGTCTACGCCATGTCGGTGAACGAAGAAAACGCCGCCGGCGGACAGGTTGTCACAGCACCCACAAATGGCGCAGCCGGTGTGATCCCCGCGACCCTGCGATACTGGCTGACCCACGTTCCCGGCGCTACGGAAAGCCGGGTGCCGGAGTTCCTGCTGACCGCAGCGGCCATCGGCGGTCTTATCAAGTACAACGCCAGTATTTCCGGGGCCGAAGCCGGCTGCCAGGCCGAGGTGGGCAGCGCGGCCGCCATGGCCGCCGCCGGGCTCGCCGCTGTGATGGGAGGAACGCCGGAGCAGGTGGAAAACGCGGCCGAAATCGCGCTAGAGCATCACCTTGGCATGACCTGCGATCCGGTGAAAGGACTGGTGCAAGTGCCCTGCATCGAACGCAACGGCCTTGGCGCGATCAAGGCGGTCTCTGCCGCCTCGCTGTCGCTGCGCGGGGATGGCACGCATCTCGTGCCTCTGGACGCGGCCATCGAGACCATGCGTCAGACGGGCCGGGACATGAGTGAGAAATACAAGGAAACCTCGCTCGGCGGTCTCGCTGTCAACGTGCCGAATTGCTGACGGTCCCGGCGCAGCCGAGGCGCTTATTCGGTCACGACCCCGGCTGAAGCGATGTTCGGACCGTCCTTAAAGAAGGTCAACGCAGTGCCCGCGACAAGCGGCAACGCGTCCATCACGACAACTGCTCGGGCGGCAGTCTTGGACAATGGTCCGACCTTGACCCCTTCGGGCCGGTTCGTCCACGGAGGATCTTCGGGGCGCCGCCGGTTGAGGGAAGGAAGGCGGCGGCGCCCGCATCGTCAATTAGGCGATCATGGGAACCACGCAATGGACGAAGACCGTCATTGTGACAGCCGATGCGGCGATGGTTGCTGGGAATTTCCACTTGCGACGGGGCCGTCGCGGCCAGTCGGAGTAGGGGCCGACGAACTCGGGTAGAACACGGGTTCGGGCGAAGTCTTTGGGTGTTGCTTGCATCATGTCTGGGTCTCCTTTCAGGGTTGGCTTTCATGAACCAGACCCTAGGCCTTGCGCGTTTCAGTCGAATGTCCCGGACCCGTCGTCTTCGTTTCGATTGTATCGGCGTTGCACCCCCGGGCCCCTGCCCCTAGCGTGGCGCCATGATGTCCGATCGCCCGCTTCTGGGCATTCTCCTGATGCTTGGGTTCTGCCTGCTGGCGCCGCTCGGTGACGGGCTGGCAAAATTTCTCAGCGGCACGATCGCGGTCGGGGTCCTTGTGACCGTCCGATTTGCGGTCCAGTTCCTGGTGCTTTTGCCGCTCGCCCTCCGCACGGCCGGCACCGTGCGGCTGACGGCCCGCATCCTGAGGCTGACCGCCTGGCGCACGGCGCTCCATATTCTTGGGATCAGCGCGATGTTTCTGGCGCTGTCGTACCTGCCGCTTGCGGATGCCATCGCCATCGCCTTCGTGATGCCCTTTATCATGCTGGTGCTCGGCCATGTGGTCCTGGGCGAAGCGGTCGGGCCCTGGCGTGTGCTCGGCTGTGCCATCGGCTTTCTTGGCACGCTGATGGTCGTCCAGCCCAGTTTTGCCCAAGTCGGCGCGCCGGCGCTTCTGCCGGTTTTCGTCGCGGTGGTTTTTGCGCTGTTTATGCTCGTGACACGCAAGCTAGCAAAAGACATCGACCCCATCAGCCTGCAATGCCTGAGCGGCGGGATGGCCTGCGCAGTCCTTCTGCCGCTTTTGCTGATCGGCCACGCCATGGGCACCGAAAGCTTTTCCTTTCTGCTGCCGGGGGCGCTTGAGGCGGCTCTGCTTCTTGGTCTCGGGATTCTTGGAACGGCTGCGCATCTTCTGATGACATGGAGCCTGCGTTACGCCCCGGCAGCCACCCTGGCGCCGATGCAGTACCTTGAAATCCCCTTTGCGACGCTGATTGGCTGGCTCATCTTTGGCGACCTTCCGAACGGGCTGGCGGCGCTTGGCATCTGCGTCACCATTTCCGCCGGGCTTTTCGTTATCTACCGCGAGCGTCTTGCCGCGAAAGAGGCCTAGACGAGGGCCTCCAAGAGGTCCGGCAGACGTTGCAATTCGAACATGGCCAGAAGCCCCGGACCTTCGGGCGTAATTTCAACCGGGCCACCGGTGGCTTCGTTCGAGGTCCCGATTGCACCACCCGGCGCGAAGGGCACGGCGTCGATGGGCCATCTAAGCCCCGTGCTCCGGGCGCGAACGGGCGCCAATGGGAAGAGCGACACCCTTTCGCCTTCCTCCAGCGTCAGGCGCAGCGGTCCATCCAACGCAAAGGCCACGTCTTCGATACCGATGACGATGCAGCGCGGGCCGGGTGCGCGCACCAAAACATTCATCACTGCCAGCATGTGATCCATGCGCGCCCCGGTGAACCCGGCCGCCAGGACCAGTGGCGCCGAAATTCGGGCAAGGCACTTCTCAAAATCGGTTGTATCCTGCTCGTCAATGCGGTGCAGTCGGGATATGGGAATCCTCTTTTGCGCGTCCGGATCAAGCGAATCGAAATCACCGATCACAGCATCAGGCAGCAGTCCGCGATCCAGTGCCACCTGTGCCCCGCCATCTGCGGCAACAATGTGGCGACCGTGGGTTAGCGCAATCTCAAGACTCCCTGCGCTAATCTCACCTGCGCCCAGCAAAACAACGGGGCTTGTGGTCTGAACAATGGTCGGTGGCATGGACAATTACTGCTGGTTCGTCGGCAGCGTCACATTGTGGACACAAAATGAACCCGCAAAAATCCCCCTTTCGTGCAAATTTACGAGAGGCCACATGGTAAACACTCTGTTGCTGGATGGGAGAAAGTGAGCAGTTCGATGGTGGGTGATAACAAGATCCTGACCGTTTCTTATGGGACGTTTTCGTGCACTTTGGAAGGGTTCGATGACCCCTTTTCCACGATGCGGTCGATCGCCGAGTATTTCCGGGATCTTGCCGCCGAGGATCGCTATTTCGGTGCCGAACCGCCGACACCGGACCCCGAAATGCTGCACAAGATCGCCGAGCGCGAGATTCAGCGCCGGGTTGACGCGCGGGTAGAGCCGACTGGTATCACCATGCGCCCATCGGATGACGCTGCAGAAGCGCCCGTTACAACGCCCGAGCACGCCCCTGCCACAGCCACTGCGGCTGTCGCCGCAACTGTTGCTGCTGCCGCCACCGAATTCAGGGCACCGGACGCCGATGACCTGCAGACGCTGGCCGAAGACCCAGAGGACGTCGTGGAAGACGCCGCAGAGCCGGCTCCCGAAGAGCTGGCCTCCGAACCGGACGCCGTGGTCGAAGCCGTCACCATCGCCGAGACCAACCAAGGCGCGCCGGAAGAAGACTTCGCCGCCAGTGAACAGAGCGGCGATGCGGCACAGGAAATTGAGCCATCCGAAGATGACGCCGAAGCGGAAGCTCTGGAGACAGCAGAAGCTTTCTTCGCTGACAGCGGTTCGGACGCCGCCGACAACACTCCGGTTGACGTGGAAGAAGACACGGCGCCGGCCGCCCCGCTTTCTAGCGTTGCCGAAAAGCTCGCCCGCATCCGGGCAGTCGTCGACAAGGACACCGCAGAAGCCCCTGTGGAACCCACTGCCCAAGAGCCGTCGGACAACGTCGCGCATGCCGAAGACGATGCTGAAGAGGCGATGCCGGCCATTGCCGCCGAAAGCTTTTTCGCCGACGACGCGGAGAATGCAGAGGACACGCAGGACACCGGAGCCCAAGGTGCCACCGAGAACGACGACGACGGCAATCTGGAAGAAGACGAACCGGAAGCCGACGCCGAAGAGGAGGATGCGGTTTCCTTTGTCGCAGAGGCCGAAGACCTGTCCGACGATGACGACCACGAGACGGAGACCGCCGAAGACGAAACGACGGACGCCGACGTGGCCGACACGCCGATCAAAAGCAATCTGCTGGCTCAGGCAGTCGCCGCACGGCTGCGTGCAAGTGCAGACGAAGCAACGTCCGAAAGCACCGAAGCGTCCGATGAGCCGATTGAGCAATTTGAGGCTGAAGACACTCCCGAAGAGCCCGAAGAGCAAATCGCCGAAGACACCGTGGTTGCCGCCGACGTACCCGAAGAAACGGCCCTAGAGGTTGAGGAACCTAGTGCCCCTGTCGTCGACGCGGCACCTGCCAGCGAAGACGCCGATAGTTTCAGCGCCGAAGAGTTCGGGACATCCGAAGACCAGAGCCTTGCGGCTGACACAGACGAAACCGCAGACATTGCGGCCTTCTACGCTGAGAACGCCATGGACACCACCGACGCCGGTGAAGAGGCTGACGAGACAGAAGAGACCGCCGAGGGAGACGCGGCAGCGCAGGACGACTGGGCCCGCGACGAAATTGCGGTCGACGCACCCGCTGACGTAGCTGATGAAGATTTTGAGGACGACGCGGTCGAAACACCTCCCCTCGAGGAAGACCGCCTCCGGGCGCTGCGCGATGCTGCGATCTCGTCAGACCCATTCGAGCCGGTGGGCGAAGAGCCCGAAGAAGACAGCGCGCCGGCAGAGAGTGCCGAAAGCGATGTCGACGATGGTTGGGCGGATGCCGAGGAAGAAGACGACACCACCGCTTCCGGGGAGACCGCGGATACCTGGGGCGACGTCACGCAAGACGAAGTGGCGCCGCTGGCAGCCCGGACTGAGACCGAGGAAGTCGCTGCGAAACCCGAAGCCACAACGGGCAGCGCCGATCTCGACCGGATCCTCGAGAAGACAAACTCTCAAATGGAAGGCCAGGAAGCCCGCAATCGCCGCTCGGCCATCGCTCACCTTAAGGCCGCTGTCGCCGCGACGGTCGCCGACGGTGGCATTCTGGGCTGGCGCTCGAAGAAGGACGAAGAGCAAGAACATCCCTACCGCGAGGATCTTGCCGCCGTGGTTAAATCCACGCCGAACCAGGATGATGCGCCCGGCACCGAAACGGCGGACGGGTACGCAGACGAGGATGACGCACAGGAACCGAGTGAACCACTGGTTCTGGTTTCCGAGCAGCGCGTGCCAACTCAGTCAGACTTCGATGAACCGGTCGCCCATGACGCCATCGGCGAGGTCTACCCGCGCGCCGCGCCTGCCTTCGGCGAAGATGACGCGGCATTCGCTGGCGGCGATGAGACATTCGCGGAATTCGCCGAACGCCTTGGTGCGACGGAACTGCCCGACCTCCTGGAAGCTGCGGCAGCCTATTCGGCGCAGATTGAAGGGCGCCCCCAGTTCTCGCGCCCGCAGATCATGCGCAAGGTCGCCATGCACGCCGAAGAGGACGGGTTCACCCGCGAGGCCGGCCTCAGGTCGTTCGGAACTCTGCTTCGCCAGGGCAAGATTCAGAAGCTCAAGCGCGGAATCTTCGTTCTGTCCGAAAGCTCGCGGTACGCAAGCCCACCCAACCGGATCGCCGGCGAGTAAACAGGCGAATTCACTTCAGAAAAAGTCACAAGCGGCGGTCCAATCGGGCCGCCGTTCGTTTTGGCCGGCACACATCTAGTCCTTGCTGGCGTCCGGATCCGCTTGCCCGATACCCCGGAAGACGAACCTGAACGGCAGGGCCCAGACAATGCCAAGCAGCACATAGACCAGAAACTCCACCGCGAGCGGCGGGCGGCCCAGCCAGTTCATGACGGTAACCACCGTCACGATGTAGACGGGCAGCCCGACCAGCAGGATGACCAGCGACCAGCGTCGACGTGCTTTGTAACTCAGCGCCATGGTGTCAGTCTTCAAAGGGATCAGTCACCAGAATGGTGTCTTCCCGTTCCGGCGAAGTGGAAACTAGTGCCACCGGGCACTGAATCAATTCCTCGATCCGCCGCACGTATTTGATGGCGGCCGCAGGAAGGTCGGCCCAACTGCGCGCCCCGGCCGTGCTTTCCCCCCAGCCTGCCATGGTTTCGTAGACCGGTACACAACGCGCCTGCGCCTCTGCGGCCGTGGGCAGGTAGTCGATAGGCGCGCCGTCGAGTGTGTAGCCGGTGCAGATCTTCAGTTCCTCGAATCCGTCAAGAACATCGAGCTTCGTCAGTGATATCCCGTTCACGCCAGAGGTGGCGCAGGTCTGACGCACGAGCACCGCATCGAACCACCCACAGCGCCGTTTCCGGCCCGTGGTCGTGCCGAACTCATGGCCGCGCTCACCCAGTCGCTGCCCGTCCTCATCTTCAAGTTCCGTCGGAAAGGGCCCCTCGCCGACGCGCGTCGTATAGGCCTTGACGATCCCGAGAACGAAATCGATGGCGCCGGGCCCAAGGCCAGACCCCGTGGCAGCCTGTCCAGCGATCACGTTTGACGACGTCACAAAAGGATAGGTGCCGAAATCGATGTCCAGCAAGGCGCCCTGCGCGCCCTCAAAGAGAATGCGTCGACCGGCCTTCCGCGCCTCGCCCAGAACCTTCCAGACCGGGCCGGAGTATTCCAAGATCTGCGGTGCAATCGTCGCCAAGGCCTCAATCAGAGCCTCGCGGTCGACGGGGTCCAGCCCCAACCCGCTGCGAAGGGCATTGTGATGCACCAGCGCCCGGTCCACGCGGCGCTCCACGGTGGCTCTATCCGCGAGGTCCGCAACACGCACCACCCGCCGTCCGACTTTGTCTTCATAAGCGGGCCCGATGCCCCGGCCGGTTGTGCCGATCCGGGCGACGGAGTTCTGCCCCTCGCGTGCGCGGTCAAGCTCGCCGTGCAGAGGCAGGATCAGCGGGGTGTTCTCAGCAATCATCAGTGTCTTGGGCGTGATCTCGACCCCCTGGGCGCGGAGCGTCGCGACCTCCTCCATCAAATGCCAGGGATCCAGTACGACGCCGTTGCCGATAACGCTGAGTTTGCCAGACCGCACAACGCCCGAAGGCAGTGCATGGAGCTTATAGACCTCGCCATCGACGACCAGCGTGTGACCGGCGTTGTGCCCGCCCTGAAAGCGGACGATGACGTCCGCCCGTTCGCTGAGCCAGTCGACGATCTTGCCCTTGCCCTCGTCACCCCACTGGGCGCCCACGACCACCACGTTTGCCATCGCATGCTCCTTTCGCCGCGCCGGTGTCGCTATACTGGGCTTGGCACCGGGGGAAAAGAGCGCTTGCAGACGCTTGCGCCTTCAGCGCGAACCGCATATATCCCCGGGGTCCGTTACCGACCATTGGGCCCCATGGAAAACGTCGTTCTTATCATCCATCTCATCCTAGCGCTTGCGCTGATCGGAATCGTGCTTCTGCAACGGTCTGAAGGCGGCGGGCTGGGCCTTGGTGGCGGCGGTGGCGGCGGCGTGGTCTCCGGCCGTTCGGCCGCAACGGCACTTGGAAAGCTGACCTGGCTATTGGCAATCGGGTTCATCTGCACCTCGCTGACGCTGACAATATTCGCCGCGCAGGGCACGTCGGTCATCGACCAATTCGGCGGAAACGCTGGCTCCGGCGGCGGCGGCGAGACAAGCCTGCCAGCCGGTGAAGACCTTTTGCCACCCCCGGCCGCTGATGCGCCACTAACGCCACCGCGCGCAGACTGATCAAACACTAGGTATTGGAGGCGGCGCGCCGCCACTATGCAGGATGTTGCGGTCCGGTTGCGGGAAGGCCGCGAATCCCTTATAGGTTAAATCCCGTGGTGCAGCCCATCCGCACGGTCGGATTCGGGCGCAAAATCGAGCAGACACGGGAGCAGCCACGCAGATGGCACGGTATATTTTCATCACTGGCGGTGTGGTTTCTTCGCTCGGCAAGGGCCTCGCGTCGGCGGCGCTTGGGGCGCTGTTGCAGGCGCGCGGGTTCACGGTGCGGCTACGCAAGCTTGACCCCTATCTCAATGTCGACCCCGGCACGATGAGCCCGTTCGAACACGGCGAGGTATTCGTGACCGACGACGGCGCGGAAACGGACCTCGACCTTGGCCACTACGAACGCTTCACGGGTGTCGCGGCACGCACATCGGATTCGATCAGCTCCGGGCGGATTTATTCAAATGTGCTGGAGAAAGAACGGCGCGGCGATTACCTGGGCAAAACCATTCAGGTGATCCCCCATGTCACCAACGAGATCAAAGACTTCATCAAGATCGGAGATGATGAGGTCGATTTTATGCTCTGCGAAATCGGCGGAACCGTGGGGGACATCGAAGGCCTGCCCTTCTTTGAGGCCATTCGCCAGTTCAGCCAGGACCGCCCGCGCGGTCAGTGCATATTCATGCACCTCACGCTTTTGCCCTGGATCGCCGCCTCGGGCGAACTCAAGACCAAACCGACACAGCACAGCGTCAAGGAATTGCGATCGATCGGCATCGCCCCGGATATCCTGGTGTGCCGCTCTGAAAAAGAAATCCCGGAGAAAGAGCGAGACAAGCTCGCACTCTTCTGCAACGTCCGCAAGGAAAGCGTGATCGCGGCCTATGATCTGACTTCGATCTACGACGCGCCCCTGGCTTACCACAAGGAGGGCCTAGATCAGGCCGTTCTCGACGCCTTTGGCATTAGCCCCGCGCCGAAGCCCGACCTTTCCCGTTGGGAAGACGTCCACGACCGCGTGGAGCACGCCGAGGGCGAAGTCCGCGTTGCCATTGTCGGCAAGTACACGCAGCTCGAGGACGCATACAAATCCATTGCCGAGGCCCTGACCCACGGCGGCATGGCGAACCGAACGAAGGTAAAGGCCCAGTGGATTGATGCCGAGATCTTTGAGCGCGAGGATCCTTCGCCGCATCTGGAAGGGTTTCACGCCATTCTGGTGCCCGGCGGCTTCGGCGAACGCGGGACCGAAGGCAAGATCAAGGCCGCCGAGTTTGCCCGCACGCGGGGTGTGCCCTACTTGGGCATCTGCCTCGGAATGCAGATGGCCGTAATCGAAGCGGCCCGGCATCTCGCCGACCTGCCTGACGCCGGATCGGAAGAGTTCGATCACGAAGCGGGAAAACGCCGCTTCACCCCGGTGGTCTACCACCTCAAGGAATGGGTGCAGGGCAACCAAACAGCCCGCCGCAGGCCCGACGACGACAAGGGTGGCACCATGCGCCTGGGTGCCTACACCGCCAATCTCAAGAATGGCTCTAGGGTCGCGGAAGTCTATGGCGACACCGTCATCGAAGAGCGGCACAGGCACCGCTATGAAGTCGATATCAAATACCGCGACAAACTGGAGGAGCAGGGACTGGTCTTCTCGGGAATGAGCCCGGACGGACGTCTGCCCGAAATCGTCGAAGCCAAGGATCATCCCTGGTTTATCGGCGTTCAATTCCATCCCGAGCTGAAGTCAAAGCCTTTTGCGCCACATCCGCTGTTTGCCGATTTCATAAGGGCTGCAAAGGAAGAGAGCCGGTTGGTCTGACCGTCTGGCGCCACGGGGCTGACTGCGCGAAACCATGTTGCGGTTCAAATAGCCATGCCGCATGTCAGGGAAGCCGCGCCACTTTTCGGCCCGCCATCCATCTGGACACATCGTGACCGAGACCAAGCCTTCAGAGACAGTTCAGAGCAATCCCGCCGCCTCCGGTTCCGACGTTCGACGGCCGGGCTTCCCCTGGCACGCGTTGCTGCGGCCATCAGCCTGGCCATCCCTCTTCGCAATGGGTCTCTTCCTGCCGATGGCCCTTCTGCCCATGCGCGCCCTTGTTGGCCCGGGCAGGCTGATCGGGCGCCTTTTATCCCTGAACCGGCGCATTCGGGAGGTGACGTTTGAGAACATCGAGCGGTGTTTTTCCGACCTCAAGGCTGAAGATCGGCAGGCATTGGTCCAGGAAACGCACCGCGAACTCGGCACCTCTTTGGTGGAAAGCGTCAAGACCTGGGTCCGGTTTCGCCCCGATAACCCCGAATTCGACGTGGTGGACTACGATAATCTGATGCAATTCGAGGCGGCGCTTGATCAAGGCAATGGCGTGATCATTCTTGCGGCACACTACGGGTCCACAGAACTGAATGGCGCCTTCCTGAGCCGGTTGGATCGCCGGGGGCGGCGACTGGTAGCAATTTATCGCCAACCTACAAATCGGATGGTCGACGAAATCATTCGCTGGGGACGGGGAAAGATCGTCGACCGCCTGATCACATCGCAAAACATGCGGGCCGTGGCCGAAGAGTTGAAGGCGGGCAGCATTCTCTGGGTTGCGGCGGACCTTCGTGTGACTGAAAAAAACGCCGTTGTCAGCCGCTTTATGGGCCAGCCGATGGAAAGCAGCGATGCCATTTTTCGCATCGCACACCTGTCGGGGTCGACGATCATACCCGCCTGTCACAGGCGTAACCCGGATGGTACAGGATACCGGTTCACTTTCCTGGATCCGGTCTGGATCGAAAAGCGCTGGCCGCCCAGACGTCGCGCGCGAAGGTTGCTGAGGAATGTCGAGAAAATGATCAGCCCCGCGCCGCAGTTCTACTGGTGGTGCATAAAACGCTTTCCGGACGATCCCGCGGCTTGACCGCCGGCCGCACTCGGTCACACTGTCGACTATGCGATGGTTTCTGGCAGTCCTCATGATCCTGGCGGCGCTAAAGGCGCAAGCGCAGGTCGTGCAGGTGCCCTACGCCCCCCTTGTGGAAGAGCTTGGGCGCGTCATCGACTTTGAGTCATTCCCGAAATACATGTCTCCCGGCACCCGACTGGACGATGTGCAAGACCTCGACGGGGCCTCCTTCGCCGAGCGCTTCCTGGGGCAGGAGGTACTGCAGGATCAGGGTTTCGACGCTCTGTCCGGCGCCCCGCTGGCTCCGCTCACGCTTGTTCCGGGCGCGCCTAAGGAAAACCTGTCGGTGACCTTCTATTTCCTCATCTCGAACCACTTGGTGGGAAACGCTGCGCCCGGGTTTCCTGAAAGCCGCGCCGGCGGCGAGGGCGCAATCGCGGCGCTTTTTGACATCAACCAAAGGGCTCTTGGCTTCCGCGTCGCTGCCGAGCCAACACCAGAAACCGAACCGGCGCCGCCCAAAGGACGGATGACCGTTCGGTTTTACCGTCGCGACGGCAGCCTGATCGATGAGCTGGATCTGGCCCTTGAATGGGGTCGCGCTGGCTACGGTTTTGCTATGGCAGACGACAGCCGCGATATTGCAGGGATCACGATCACCAACCGAGACCCGGCGGGTATTGCTATCGACGACATCGTCTTCGACGCCATTGCCGTCACGGGGGTTGCGCCGGGCTGGCGAATTGGCCATCAGAGCCGCGGATGACAACCGGGAGGACCCAATGCCCAAAGGCTACTGGATTGTGAACAACCAGATCACCGACGCCGAAGCCTATGAGGCGTATAAGGCGGCCAATGCCAAACCTCTGGCGGACTTTGGCGGAAAGTTCCTTGTGCGCGCCGGCGACCAGGAAGCGAGGGAGGGCAATCCACACGCCAGAAGCGTGATCATTGAGTTCCCCACCTACGCCGATGCCATAGCCTGCTACGAAAGCCCGGACTATCAAGCTGCTGTTGCATTGCGAGCGCCCGCTGCCGAAGGCTCTTTGATCATCGTCGAGGGCTACGACCCCTAGGGGCTTTAGGTCCCGGAACCGAATGTCTATATGGGCTCCATGTTTGGAGACTTTCTGAAAAAGCTGACCGCGCCGGAGCCCGACCAACTGTCGGATGCCGACGCTCGTCTGGCCCTTGCCGCGCTCCTGGTCAGGATGGCGCGGTCCGACGGTGACTACGCCCCCACGCAAATCCGCCTGATCGACAAGCTGCTCGCTCATCGCTACGGGCTGTCGCCGTTTGAAGTGACAAAGCTGCGAGCCGATGCCGAGATCCTTGAATCCGAAGCGCCGGACACCGTGCGCTTCACCCGCGCGATCAAGGATGCCGTGGCCTACGAAGACCGCGCGCAGGTGCTCGAAGCGCTTTGGGCCGTGGCTTTGGTGGACGGCGAACGCGACTACGAAGAGGACGCGCTTATTCGGCTCGTGGCGCCGATGTTGGGCGTCAACGACCGCGACAGCGCGCTTGCACGGCAAAGGGTCGAAAAGGGCCAGGCGTGATCGCCAGCCTGCCGATGTACGACCGCCCGGAAACACGGGCGGCGCACGACCGGTTCTGGCATCTGATCCGCAGTCATCTTCCCTCTGACATCGAAGCGCCTGAACGGTTGCAGCGTGGCTCCGACCCCTGGACCGACTGGCGACATCCGGACCTTTTTTTGTCGCAGACTTGTGGCTTGCCGTTTCGCGCGGAACTGCACAAAGACCTCGCTCTTGTCGCTACACCGGTCCACGACCTTCCGGGCTGTCCCGCAGGGTACTATCGCAGCGTTCTGGTTGCCCGCCGAACGGATACGCGAGAGGATCTGCACGCCTTTAGGGGCGCGCGGCTCGCCCTGAACGATCCTTTGTCGCAAAGCGGATGGGCCGCGGTCGAGTCCGCGGGTGTCGGTTTTGGCAGCGGTCGGCTGACCGGATCGCATAGCCTTTCCGCCCGCGCAGTGGCCGAAGGGTTGGCAGACATCGCAGCCATCGACGCCGTCAGTTGGGCCGGCATCTCCCGCTGGGATGTTTGGGCCAGTGACCTCAGGATCATCGCCGAAACCGAACCAACCCCTGCCCTGCCCTATGTCACCGCACACCCTGACCTGGTAGAAAACCTGAGCGCCGCCCTGGCTGCCGCGGCAGACCAACTTTCCAGTCAGGAGCGTGTGCTGCTTGGAACTTCGGCCGTGATACAACTGACAGTAGATCGGTATACTGAAATACCACTCCCCACTGTGCCAGAAGACCACTTTCCCTTGGCAGACTAGCCGCTCCCATTGCAATTCAGGCATTTTTCGGGCCATACCTCGGGTCGGGCAATGACAAAACCGAGCATCCTTGAACGACACGCCAACACCCGTTTTAGAGATCCATAATCTCCACAAGAGCTTTGGTGCCCTTGAGGTCCTCAAGGGCGTGGACATCACCGCCCGGCGCGGAGACGTTGTGTCACTGATCGGCTCTTCCGGGTCGGGCAAATCCACCATTTTGCGCTGCGCGAACCTGCTTGAAAACAGCCAGGACGGCGAGATCCGGTTCGAAGGCGAACCCATCCGCTGGAAGGGCATAGGCCACCACCGTCACCCTGCCGATGCCGCGCAGGTCCGGCGCGTGCGAACGAATCTTTCAATGGTCTTTCAACAGTTCAATCTCTGGTCTCACCTGACAATCCTGGAAAACGTCATGGAGGCGCCCGTCACCGTACTTGGCGAGCCCTCAGGTGCGGTGGAAGCGCGTGCGCGCAGCTTATTGGACAAGGTCGGGATCGGCGCAAAATGTGATGCCTATCCGGCAGAGCTTTCGGGCGGGCAGCAACAGCGCGCCGCCATCGCCCGCGCGCTTGCCATGGAACCGAAGGCGCTCTTGTTCGATGAGCCCACCAGCGCGTTGGACCCAGAGCTGGAACAGGAGGTGGTCAAGGTCATAAAGGACCTCGCCCGCGAAGGCCGGACGATGCTTTTGGTGACCCATGACATGCGACTTGCCGCCGACGTGTCGGATCACGTGGTATTTCTACATCAGGGGCGGATCACAGAAGAGGGTCCGCCCGAAAGCGTCTTTGAGACGCCCAAAACGGAAAGGCTGAAGCAGTTTTTGAGCGCGACTGCGCCAGCCTAAAAAAACAGCACTGCGTTCACTCTGGGGAGCACTCAACCATGAAGCACCTAATACTGACAACCGCCGCTCTGGCTCTATCCGCAGGCATGGGCGTTGCCCAAGACGTCGTGCGTATGGGGACAGAGGGCGCCTATCCTCCGTACAACTTCATTAACGACAACGGTGAAGTTGACGGCTTTGAACGCGAGTTGGGCGATGAGCTTTGCGCGCGGGCAAAACTGAGCTGCGAATGGGTCATCAACGACTGGGATTCGATCATCCCGAACCTCGTTTCCGGCAACTACGACACTATCATTGCCGGCATGTCGATTACAGACGAGCGGGACGAAGTCATTGACTTCACGCAGAATTACCTGCAGCCCGATCCGTCGAACTTCCTTGCTATCTCCAAGGACGCCGACCTGAAGACCGGGGTCATCGCTACTCAGACCAACACCATCCACTCTTCGTATATTTCGACGACCGACGCGACGCTTGTGGAATTCGCAACACCCGACGAAACCATCGCCGCAGTCAAGAACGGCGAAGTGGACGCGGTTCTGGCAGACCAGGACTACCTCAGGCCTATCGCCGAACAGGATGCGGAACTGATGGTCGTCGGCGAGCCCATCATGCTGGGTGGCGGCGTTGGCATGGGTGTGCGCGAAAGCGATACCGACCTCAAAGCAAAGATGGACGCCGCGATTACGTCCATGAAAAAAGACGGCACACTCAATACCATGATCAAGAAATGGTTTGGTGACGACGCCCTGACCTTCTGATATGCAATATGGCGGGGGCGGTTGAGCCCCCGTCGCCCCATATGTTTCCCTTCTGCATCGATCCTTCCACGCTGCCTGACGGCCAGTGGCTTGCCTGCTACCTCACCTCGGGCAAGCATATGGCGTTTTATGCCTCCTTCGGCACGGTCCTTTTGCTTCTGGCAGTTACGGCGCCCGTTGCGCTCGCCTTCGGCTTTGGTGGCGCCGTTGCGGCGCGCAGCCATTTCGCCCCGCTGCGTTGGTTTGGCAAGGGCTACACGGCGATCGTGAGGGGTGTGCCTGATATTGTTTTCTTTCTCTTCTTCGTGATCGCCCTCGACCAGGCATTCGAGTGGCTTCGCCACCAGATCAAATGCCCCGACTGGGACGCGCCTGTCCGACAGGGCAACGACTTTATCGTCTGCACCGAGGCCAAGCTGCCCCTGTCGGCAAGCCCGCAGTGGGTGCATGAGGTCTACGGTTTCAGCCTCGCGGTGCTGACTTTCGCCATCGTCTTCGGCGCCTTCGCCGCGAACGTGCTATATGGCGCTATGCGCGCCGTGCCGAAAGCGCAGATTGAAACCGCCGAAGCCTATGGCATGTCCCATCGGCAGAGCTTCTGGCGCATCCTTGTTCCGCAGATGTGGATCTATGCGCTGCCGGGGCTGTCGAACCTCTGGATGATCCTGATCAAGGCCACACCGCTTCTCTTTCTGCTCGGCGTCGAGGATATAGTTTACTGGGCGCGCGAGCTTGGCGGAGCCAAGACCAACGCCTTTACTTACCCGCACCCGGACTGGCGGCTTTGGTACTTCCTCGGGCTCCTTGTCTTTTATCTCGGGCTGACCAAGGTTTCGGAGATTGTCCTGACCCGGCTGAACCGGCGCCTCAGCCACGGTCAGGCCACGGCGGCGGGCGAAGCACTGCGCAATCAGGTGACCGCATGAGCTGCCTGGCCACGATCCAGGCCTACGCGCTGCGATCCATAGGCATCGGCGAGCGCCTTTTGCCCCGGACGGATATTACGCTGTGCGAGCAGATCACGCTGATCGGCTCTGGCATGCTGTGGAACATCTATTTCGGCGTGATGGCTCTGGCGCTCGGTTTTTTCCTCGCGACGGCGGTGGCTTTGGCCAAAACAAGCCGACGCGCGATCCTGCGCAAACCGGCCGAGTGGTTCGTCTTCGTCTTCCGTGGATCACCGCTTTTTATCCAGTTCTTTCTCGCCTATGAAATGTTCGTGCTTTTGCCGCGCGCGGGCATTGAATTCGCGTTTCTAGGGACCGACTTCACCGCCGAGACGCGCTGGCTGACCCGGGCTTGGGCCGGGGCACTGATCGTGCTCTTCTTCAATACCTCCGCCTACACTGCCGAGATTTTCTACGGCGCGCTCAGGGCAATCCCCAAAGGCGATCTGGAAGCGGCGGAAGCCTATGGGCTCACCGGTTGGAAAAAGTTTCGCCGCATCGTCTTTCCCACGATGATGCGCCTCGCCTGGCCCAGCTATACGAACGAGGCGATTTTTCTCTTCCAGTCCACGACGCTGGTCTTTTTCTCCAGCTTTCCGGCCTGGCAACAAAAAGGCGATGCGCTCTACTACGCCAATTACTTCGCCGACAAGACCTTCAACCCCTTCGTTCCCTACCCGATTGTGGCCGTCTACTTTATCCTTGCCTGCCTTCTGATCATCGGCGCCTTCGGGCTGATGAACAAGCATCTCAACCGACACCTGCCGGACGAGCGCAGGCAGCGGATCCGGGTCCGCCCGCAGTTGGTACGATGACGCAATCGCCCGATGTGGAATCCATCCGGTCGCTTGTCTTCGATCTGAACGGTCAAGCGCGGGGCAAGCGTCTGCCCGCTGCTGCGGCGGACAAGCTTGTTTCAGATGGCGCCCGGATGCCCCTTTCGGCGTTGAACGTTGATATCCGCGGCGACGATATCGCGGGCAGTCCACTTGTATTTGAAAGCGGCGACCGCGATGGCGTTCTCAAGCCCACCGAGCGCGGTTTCGTGCCTATGCCGTGGCTGGACACGCCCACGGCCTTTCTACCCATGTGGATGTTTACCGAGAGCGGCGCGCCCTATCCGGGCGATCCCCGGCAGGCGCTTGCCGCTGTCCTGGAACGCTTCGCGCGGCACGGCTGGCACCCTGTGGTGGCAACAGAACTTGAATTCTACCTTGTCGATGACAGGGCAGCCGAATTGCAGCCGCCCCTCGGTCCGCGCTCTGCTCGCCGCCGGTCCGGCGCCGAGATCCTGTCGAGCGATGCACTCGATGATTTCGACGCCTTTTTCACCGACCTTTACGCCGGCTGCGCGGCCATGGGGATTCCAGCGGACGCCGCAATTTCCGAAGCCGGGACAGCGCAATTTGAGATCAACCTGCTCCACGGCCCCGCCATGAAGGCGGCCGATGACGCGCTTTTTTTCAAGATGCTGGTGAAGGGTCTTGCCCGGCGGCACGGCATGGCCGCGACCTTCATGGCCAAACCTTACCCGGACCAGTCGGGCAACGGGTTGCACATGCATTTCTCCGTGCGCGACGCCGCGGGCACGAACATTTTTGACGACGGCACCGAGCGGGGGTCGGACCGGCTCCTCCACGCCATTGCGGGCTGCCTTGGCGCGATGGCGGGCAGCACGCTGGTCCTCGCGCCGCATGGCAACAGCTATGAACGCTTTACACCGGGGGCCCACGCCCCAACCGGCATCGCATGGGCCTATGAGAACCGGACGGCGGCCATCAGGGTGCCGGGCGGCCCCACTGCGGCCCGCCGGATCGAGCACCGCGCCGCAGGCGGCGACGTGAACCCGCATCTTCTGTTGACCGCCGTCCTCGGTGCGGCGCTTTCGGGCTTGGAAGATGGCACGGCGCCCCCGCCGCCCATCACTGGAAACGCCTACGCCCAGGATCTGCCGAAGATTCCGACGGCGTGGGGGGACGCCATGAACGCCCTTGAGACACTGCAAGAGGTGCGGAGCTTCCTGCCCGAGGCGTTGCGCGCCAATCTGATCGCTACGAAACGGCAGGAAGAGGAACTTTTCGACGGGCTGAGCGCGCAGGACCGTGTCCGCCTCTACCTCGAAACGGTTTGAAGGCCCCTTGCCTGCCCCGCGGCTGCGAATTACGGTCCGGCTGCCAAAGACACACGGTGATCCATGCACATCGGCATCCTTCAGACCGGCAACACCCCGGAGGCCTTCCGGGATGCCGTCGGCGACTATGACGACCTCTTCAAGCGCCTCCTAAGAGATCAGGGTTTCACGCTTTCAAGCTTTAAGGTCATCGACAGTGTCTTCCCGGCGGGTGTGAGCTCTGCCGACGGCTGGCTGATCACCGGGTCGCGCTACGGCGCCTATGACGATCTGCCGTGGATCCCGAGGCTCGAAGACTTCATCCGGAAGGCGCGCGACGCCCATGTGCCCATGGTGGGCATCTGTTTTGGCCACCAGATCATCGCGCAGGCCCTAGGCGGGACGGTCGAGAAATTCTCGGGGGGCTGGTCCGTGGGCAGACAGGTCTACCCCATCGAAGGCCGCGATTATGCGCTGAACGCCTGGCATCAGGATCAGGTCGTGGGCCTGCCCGACGGGGCGCGCGTCATCGGCAGCACGGATTTTTGCGCCAACGCGGCACTAATCTACGACAACTGGGCCTATACGGTGCAACCCCACCCCGAGTTCGAGCGCCCGGTTATCGAAGGGCTGATCGCGCACCGGGGACCTGGGCTGGTCCCGGACGCGCTCTTGGCCGAGGCCGCTGAAAAGACCGACGTGCCCACCGACAACGCCGCCCTAGCCGACCGGATCGGGCGCTTCCTCCGCGAGGCCCGCCATGGATGATTGGCTGACAGGCGCGCCAGAGGCCGCGCAGACCTACCTCGATGGCCGGCGCCTTGATGAGGTCGAGTGCATCATCCCGGACCTGGCGGGCGTGGCTCGCGGAAAGGCCGTTCCGGCCAAGAAATTCGCCCGCCAGCCCAGATTCCATCTGCCAAATTCGATCTTCTACCAGACGATCACCGGCGGTTGGGCCGAGGCAGCGGGCGAAGACGGCTTCACCGAGCCCGACATGATCCTGACCCCCGATTTTTCCACGGCCACGGCCGCCCCCTGGACGGCAGACTGGACGTTGCAGGTGATCCATGACGCCCACGATCGCGACGGCGAACCTATATCCCTTGCCCCGCGAAACGTCCTCAAACGCGTGGTCAAGGCGTTTCGTCGGGACGGGCTTAACCCGGTCGTGGCACCAGAGATGGAATTCTTCCTCGTTGCACGCAACGCCGACCCGGCCAGGGCGATCGAAGCGATGATGGGCCGGTCGGGCCGCCCGGCCGCCGCCCGGCAGGCCTATTCCATGTCCGCGGTCGATGAATACGGGCCGGTCATCGACGATATTTACGACTTTGCCGAAGCCCAGGGGTTCGAAATCGACGGGATCACCCAGGAAGGCGGCGCCGGACAAGTGGAGATTAACCTGCGCCATGGCGACCCGGTGAAGCTGGCCGATGAGATCTTCTACTTCAAACGCCTGATCCGTGAAGCGGCCCTGCGCCACGACTGCTTTGCGACCTTCATGGCCAAGCCCATCGAAGGCGAACCGGGCAGTTCCATGCACCTTCACCAGTCACTGGTGGACGAAGAGGGCGAGAACATCTTCGCCGGACCGCAGGGCGGCGAGACGGACGCTTTCTATCACTTTCTCGGCGGTCTGCAGACCTACCTACCCCAGGCGATTCCGCTGATCGCACCCTATGTCAACAGCTACCGGCGCTACGTGAAGGATTTCGCCGCGCCGGTGAACCTGGAATGGGCGCGCGACAATCGTACGACGGGCCTGCGCATCCCGGTCTCCGACCCGGACGCGCGGCGGATCGAAAACCGGCTCGCGGGCATGGATTGCAACCCCTACCTCGGGATCGCGGCGTCGCTCGCCTGCGGGTATCTGGGGTTGAAACACGGCCTGCGCCCCAGCCGCGCCATCCGCGGCGAGGCCTACGACGCCGAAGCCGGGTTCCCGCGCGACCTTGGTGGTGCGCTTGACCTCTTCGAGGCCGCCGACGAGCTACACGCCTTGATCGGTCAGAACTTCGCCCGTGTCTACGCGATCGTCAAACGCACCGAGTACGAAGAATTCCTGCAAGTCATCAGCCCCTGGGAACGGGAGCATCTGCTCCTGAACGTATGAACCTTCTCGACGCCAACGACCGTTTCGGCCACTATCCGCCGAGCGTTTATGCAGACGTGACGCCGGAACTGCCACCTTTTGCTCCGCTTGACGGAGACATCCGTGCCGATGTCTGCGTGATCGGCGGCGGGTACACCGGGCTCCACACCGCATTGCGCCTGCGCGAAGCCGGGCTCGACGTGGTGCTGATAGAGGCGCAGAGGGTCGGCTTTGGCGCGTCGGGGCGCAATGGCGGGCAGGTCGGCAGCGGACAGCGGCAGAACCAGCTTTGGCTCGAAGCGCGCTTCGGGAAGGACGCCGCCGGGCGCTTCTGGGATTTGGGCGAAGCGGCGAAAGCGTTGGTGCGAACCAGCATCGCCACACATGGTATCGACTGCGACCTGGCGCCCGGCGTCGCCCAGGCGGCCACAGGTGCCGGCAGTTTTCGGGAACTAGCCGAATATGCCAGGCATCTCGCCGAAACACATGACTACACTCAGATCGACATTCTGGACCCCGCTGCTTTTTCGGAAGTCGTCAAATCGCCCGGCTACGCAGGGGGCATAATCGACCGGGGGGCCGGTCATCTCAATCCGCTGGCCTATGCGCTCGGCCTCGCCAGGGCAGCCGCTCTGGCAGGCGCGCGGATCTTCGAGCGCACCCGCGCCACAGAGCTAGGCCCTGGCCCCTCGGTCTTGACGGTCAAAGGCACGGTGACGGCGGACCACGTTGTGCTGTCCTGCAACGGATATCTCGGCAATCTCGCCCCGGAACCCGCCCGCCATGTCATGCCGATTAACAACTTCGTTGCGGCGACGGAACCCCTGGGTGACCGGCTGAATGAGGTTCTGGCAGACCCGATTGCCGTTGCGGACGATAGGTTTGTGGTGAACTACTACCGTCCGTCGAAGGACGGACGCCTCGTCTTTGGGGGCGGTGAGAGCTACGGCTACAAGTTCCCCGCCGACATCGCCGCGACCGTCCGGAAACCTCTGGAACGCACCTTCCCGCAACTGGCGGGCGTCCGCCTCACCCATGCCTGGGGCGGAACGCTGGCCATTACACTGTCGCGGATGCCCTTTCTTGCCCGGCTCAGCCCCGGTGTCTGGTCCGCATCGGGTTATTCTGGCCATGGCGTCGCCATGGCGGGCCAGGCAGGGCGCACCGTGGCCGAGGCGATCCTTGGTGATGCCGAACGATTTGACCTATTCTCCAGTGCCGCTCCGCCGGCCTTTCCAGGCGGTCGGGCGCTCCGCGCTCCGCTCCTGGTGCTTGCGATGACATGGTACAGCCTGAGAGACCGGTTGGGTTTCTGATCCCTCGCCTTCATGCGCCAAAGGCTGGACGCGCGGCGCCAAGCGTTCTATTTGCCGCTTTCAAGCAATACCTGGGTCGAATTCGTCATGTCGTTTTCATGTCAGGTAGGGTAAGGTTGCAAAAAACACTCACACCGGACGAGGCACCATGGCAAAGGCCCCCAACACCTACGACGCCGAGCCGATTCCCGCCGAAGCGCGCGCCGAGATCGACAAGCTCCTGAAATCCGGCGATCTGTTCCGATACACGGCCCCTGCGGACGCCCCCGTTTCCTTGCTCGAAACCGAATTCGCCGAGGCCATGGGCAGCAAATACGCACTCGCTGTGTCCAGCTGTTCAGCCGCGCTCTTTCTCTCGCTCCGGGCCCTCGATCTGCGCGAGGGCACAAAGGTTCTGATTCCCGCCTTTACCTTCGCCGCGGTGCCTTCGGCTGTCGTTCACGCCGGGTGCATCCCGGTTCTGGCCGAGGTCGACGACAGCCTGCGCATCAACATGGCCGATTTCGAGGCCAAGCTTGACGACAGCATTTCCGCGATCCTCATCAGCCACATGCGCGGCCACACCTCGGATATGGATGCGATCATGGCACTGGCAGATGCCAAAGGCGTGCCGGTCATCGAGGATGCGGCCCATTCCCTCGGCACCCTTTGGGGCGGGCGCAAGGTGGGCACCATCGGCAAAATCGGCTGCTTTTCCTTCCAGTCGTACAAATTGGTCAACGCGGGCGAAGGCGGCATCCTGATCACCGATGACGCGGACCTCGTGGCACGCGCCGTGATCATGTCCGGCGCCTATGAGCACAACTGGAAAAAGCACAAGGTCGTCGCCGAGCGCTGCGCCCACTGGCAAAACCGCCTGCCGCTCTACAACATGCGCATGAACAACCTGTCGGCTGCGGTGATCCGCCCACAGATCGCCCATATCGCCCGACGGGTGGAGGACGGTCGCCGCAACCACGATTATGTGGCCGAGGCGCTGAACCGGTCTCCTTGGATGATCGTGCCGCCTTCGCTCGGGCCTGAACTGCGCGCGCCGGACTCGATTCAGTTCCTGCTCGATGATCTGGACGAGGACGAAGCCCGCGCCTTTGCCAAGGCCGCCAAAAAACGCGGCGTCTCAGTACAGATCTTCGGTCTGTCGACCGACAACGCCCGCGCCTTCTGGAACTGGCAATTCCTGGGCGATACGCCAGATCTGCCTGCGACCCGCGCCATGCTGATGCGCACCGGCGACGTTCGCCTGCCTGCCCGCCTGTCGCGCAGCGATCTGGATTTCATCGTGACGGCTCTGACCGCCGCTGCGGAAGACGTGAAGGGCCCGTCTCGGGCCGTCGCCTGACACCGGCACATTGCCGAAGACCCGGCGTTCGCAACGACACTCTGACGAAAGAGCCCGTCAAAACGGCGTCCGTTCGATTGCGGGCAAGCGCGCGGCTGACTAGGGTCCCCCAAAACATCTGAGCGGAGTCGCACCATGAAAGACCACGCCCCGAACAGCTGGGAAGGCCGCGCTGAGAACTTCACGGCCTATGGCTTTACCGATCTGCCATCGGTTGCCGATCGCGGCACCGTTGTCTTGACTCATGGCGAAGGCCCTTACGTCATCGACGTCCACGGGCAGCGCTATCTCGATGGCAACTCGGGGCTCTGGAACATGGTCGCGGGGTTTGATCACCCCGGGCTCGCGCAGGCGGCGAAGGATCAATACGACCGCTTCCCCGGCTACCATGCTTTTTTTGGCAGGATGTCGGACCAGACGGTCATGCTGTCCGAAAAGCTGGTCGAGGTGTCGCCATTTGAGCGGGGCCGAGTCTTCTATTCGAACTCCGGGTCAGAGGCCAATGACACCATGGTCAAGATGCTGTGGTTCGTGGCCGGACAGGAAGGCCAGCCGCAGCGCCGCAAGATCCTGGCGCGCGTGAACGGCTATCACGGTGTAACAGTCGCCGCCGCCTCAATGACCGGCAAGCCTTACAACGGCCTTTTCGGCCTGCCCGTCGACGGCTTCATTCACCTCACCTGCCCTCACTATTGGCGCGAGGGAAAGACGGGCGAGTCCGAGGCCGCCTTCACCTACCGGTTGGCGCAGGAACTGGAAGAGGTCATCGCGCGCGAGGGTGCCGAGACCATCGCAGGCTTTTTCGCAGAACCGGTGATGGGCGCGGGCGGCGTGATTCCGCCGTCCAAGGGATATTTCCAGGCGATCCAACCAGTCCTGAGAAAACACCGCATCCCCCTGATCGCGGATGAAGTCATCTGCGGCTTCGGCCGGACTGGCGAGGTCTGGGGCAGCCAGACCTATGATTTCATGCCGGACGCGATCATCTCGTCGAAGGCGCTGACCGCCGGGTATTTCCCGATGGGGGCGGTGATCCTTGGGCCAGAGCTGGCAGACCGCCTGCAAGCCGCCTCGGAAGCGACCGAAGAATTCCCTCACGGCTTCACGGCTTCAGGCCACCCAGTTGGCTGCGCTGTTGCGCTGAAAGCTATCGACTTGATCCTGAACGAAGGTCTGCTCGACAACGTCCGCACGCTGACCCCCCGTTTCGAAGACGGGCTGGCCAGCATTGCGCGCCACCCGAATATCGGTGAGGTGCGCGGCAAGGGACTGATGGGCGCTTTGGAAGCGGTGCAGGACAAGGACAGCAAGACGCCCTTTCCAGCCGATCTGTCGATCTCGGAACGCATCGCCAACACGTGCACCGATCATGGGCTTATCTGCCGCCCACTTGGTCAGTCGATCGTACTCTGCCCGCCCTTCATCATGACGGGCGCACAGATGGATGAGATGTTCGAAAAACTCGAGGCCGCCCTGGAGCAGGTCTTTACAGAAGTTACCTGATCCGCTGGTCAGTACTGGCGTCGAAGAGGTAGGCGCGCCCGGGATCGAAGCGGAGCCCGACAGTTTGCCCGGCCGTCGACCTGGTGTCGCCGCGTTCTTCGACGATCATGCGCTCGCCCGTATCGCAGACAAGATAGGCGTAGGACACGCCGCCAAGCGCCTCGGTCAGTTCCACTTTGTGTGTCGCGCCCGCCGGATCGATTTCCAGATGTTCCGGGCGCAAACCGAGCGACACCGATGACCCCTCGGACGGCAGCGCCATGGGTAGGCCCACGCTGGTCTTGAGGCCCGGCACCTCGACCTGTCCGCCCGTCACCGTCCCGCCGAGAAAGTTCATGGCCGGTGAGCCAATGAAGCCCGCGACGAATTTGTTGTTTGGGTCCCGATATAGCTCAAGCGGAGCGCCCACCTGTTCGATGTTTCCCGCGCGCAGGACCACGATCTTGTCGGCCAGCGTCATGGCTTCGACCTGATCGTGGGTCACGTAGATCATGGTTGCGCCGATTTCCTTGTGCAGCCGGGCGATCTCAACCCGCATCTCGACGCGCAGCTCGGCATCAAGGTTCGACAGCGGCTCATCGAAAAGAAAGACCTCTGGCCCGCGCACGATGGCCCTGCCAATGGCCACGCGCTGGCGCTGACCGCCGGAGAGCGCCATGGGTTTGCGCTTCCGGGAAGGCTCCAGCTTCAGGATAGAGGCGGCGTCGTCGACCCGCGGCTTGATGTC